>DASZER010000058.1:0-2818 GCA_035940575.1 Frankiaceae bacterium
CGGGCAGCGCCGTCGGGGGGCGCCAGCCGGCCGGGTACTGCGAGACGGCGAGGTGCGTCGGGTCGAGGATCGGCTGGAGGTCGGGCGCGGACACCCAGTCGACGACGTACACGGACGCCGCCTCGGGGGCCAGCGGGGTCGACTCGACGGCGACGTCGACGCTGTCGCCGAACGGAACGGCGTCGCCCCCGCGCACGGCGTCGTCGGGCGAGGTCACGCCGGGGTGCGCTCGTCGATCGGGACCCACTTCTGGTCCCGCGGGCCGACGTACTCGCTGTCCGGGCGGATCAGGCGGTTGTCGGCGTGCTGCTCGATGACGTGCGCCGTCCAGCCGGCCATCCGCGAGACGGAGAAGACCGGCGTGAACAGGTCCGTCGGGATGCCGAGCGCGTGGTAGACGGAGGCGGCGAAGAAGTCGACGTTCGGGTAGAGGCCCTTGACCTCCAGCACGACCTTCTCCATGTCCGAGGACATCTCGTAGTACGTCGTGTCGCCCGTCAGCTCGCCGAGCTCCTTGGAGAGGCGGCGCAGGTGCGTGGCGCGCGGGTCCTCGGTCTTGTAGACGCGGTGGCCGAAGCCCATGAGCTTCTTGCCGCGGTCGAGCTCGGCGCGCACGAAGTCGGTCACCTTGGCCGGGTCGCCGATCTCTACCAGCGACTTCATGACGGCCTCGGTGGCGCCGCCGTGCAGCGGGCCCTTGAGCGTGCCGATCGCCGCGACGACCGCGGAGTGCATGTCCGACAGCGTCGCCGCGCAGACGCGGGCGGCGAACGTCGAGGCGTTCATCGTGTGGTCGGCATGCAGCACGAGGCACTCGTCGAGGATCTCGACGGCGCGCGCGTCGGGCGCCTCGCCGGTGATCTGGAGCAGGAAGTTGCCCGCGGTGCCGAGCGAGGGGTCCGCCTCGGGCATCGCCGTGCCGCGCCGCGCGTTCTCGAACCGCGCGACGAGCAGCGGCATCTGCGCGACGAGGCGGATCGCCTTGCGCTCGTTCGCGGCGGCGTCGTTGGCGTCGCGGTCCGGGTCGCTGTGCCCGACGAGCGAGAGCAGTGTGCGCAACGCCTCCATGGGCGTGGCGTCCACGAGCCGCGGCGCGACGTCGTCGACGAGCGCGGGGAGCGACCGGGCCGCGGCGAGCTCACCCTCGAGCGCGGTCAGCTCGTCGCGCGTCGGGAGCGTCCCGCGCAGCAGGAGGTGGACGCACTCCTCGAACGACGTGCGCCCGGCGAGGTCGTGGATGTCGTAGCCGCGGTAGAACAGCCGCCCGGCCCGCCCGTCGATGTCCGAGATCGCCGTGGACGCCGCTACGACGTCCGCCAGGCCCTTCGCGGGCTTGTCACCCATCTCTCTTCTCGCCCCTTCCGGTCCGCGAGAGTCTACCGACGGCCTCGGGAGCGGCGAAATGGGGTGTGTCGGGCGGCCTCCCGTGGGGTATCGCCGTTGGGAGACGTCCGTATCCCGCGGGTGACGCCAAGATCGTGGAGGTCGTTCCCAGTGCCCACGCCGTTCCTGCGCATCGAGGACTCCGGTGCCCAGTTCGACCTGAACGAGGACGTCACCACGGTCGGTCGGGGCCCAGGGGTCGACGTGTCCCTCGACGACCCGACCGTCTCGCGGCTGCACGCGGAGTTGTACCGCCGCGGGCCGCACGTCTACATCGCCGACCTCGGCCTGTCGACCAACGGCACCCGGGTCAACGGCCGCCCCGTCGGCCGCCGCACGCTGCGCGACGGCGACGGCGTGTCGTTCGGCACCGCGCGCGCCCGCGTCGGCGGCATCGAGGACATGGACGACCGCGTGTCCGAGCCGACCGCCGACACGATGGAGCTGCGCCGCGTCTCCGCGCCCGACCTCACCAGGCGCGAGCTGGAGGTCCTCACGGCGCTGTGCCGGCCGGCGTTGCGCCAGGACGCGTTCGTGGCCCCGGCCTCCGCGCGCGAGATCGCGGAGGAGCTGGTCGTCACCGAGGCCGCCGTGAAGCAGCACCTGCTGCGGCTGTACCAGAAGTTCCGCATCCCGGAGGGCACCAACCGCCGGGCCAAGCTCGCCAACGAGGTCATCGCCGCGGGCGTCGTCCGCCCGCTCCCCGACACCCCGCCCGCGCCGTCGGTCCCCGCGCAGCCGACGCCGGGGAACAACGGTCACGTGACCGCCGGCGACGCCCGCCGCGTCGGCTAGCCCGCCTGCCGCACTCCGAGAAGGCCGGTCCTCAGGGACCGGCCTTCTCGGCGTCCAACCCCCCTTTCGGACATCTCGGGCTTGTCCTACCGTCCCCCTCGTACCGGGCCTCCGGTACGCGGTCCTACGGGAGGAAACCCCAGTCATGCGCAAGTCCCTCGCTCTCCTCACCGGCGCGGCAGCCGTCGCGTCGTCGTTCGCGTTCGGCGCCGCCCCGGCGAACGCCTCGCACCTGTGCGAGATCCCGATCGTCACCGTCGGCGGCGAGCACATCTCGATCGACAACCCGCTCGTCGGCGCGACCGGCGTCGTCGTCGTCTGCGTGTCGGGCACCCCGATCAACTGCAGCTACGAGGTCGGCGTCCAGATCACGCTGAACCCGATCACCCTCATCCCCGTGGCGAACCTCTGCGCGCCGTAAGACCCGAACGACGAAGCGGCGGGTCCCCGGAAGGGGGCCCGCCGCTTTCGTTGTCGCCTGCTAGGAGGGTTCTGCGGGACTCGGCCCGTCGCGAGCCGAGGGCCGCGTGGCGATCCGGCAAGGCCGCAGGGCGCCTGCGGGCTGGGTCATGCCCGCAGGCGGCCGAGAACGCAGCCGGTCGTCGCGCGGGCTCGGCGCAGCAGGGCCGGGTTTCGCAGA
>DASZER010000059.1:0-26991 GCA_035940575.1 Frankiaceae bacterium
CAGCGTTAGCGTGAGACACGAAGACCTCCTGTCGGCGGAGCGGTTCCTCAACAGCTCCACTCCACGACGGGAGGTCTTCGCTTTCAAGATCACTCAGATCGTGTCGTCACACGACCTCGACCAACGTGCCTGGTCAGTACAGCTAGCGCCTGTGGTCGGCGGTGTGCTCGTGGTGGCCGTCGCCGCGCGGGTCGGCGTGGACGAGCGCGTCGGAGAGCTTCGGGACGTCGTGGAGCAGCGCGTGCTCCGCGTGCTCGGTGACCGTGTGCGCCTCCACGACGGACAGCGTCGGGTCGACCGTCACGCGCGCCTCGGCGCGCAGCGTGTGGCCGATCCAGCGGATGCGTACCTCCGTCACGTCCTCGACGCCCTCGGCGCCGCGCAACGCCGCCTCGGCCGCGTCGACCAGCGACTCGTCGACGGCGTCCATGAGGCGCAGGTAGACGTCGCGGGCGGCATTCTTGAGGACCAGCAGGATCGCGAGCGTGATCAGCAGGCCGACCACGGGGTCCGCCTGCGGCCAGCCGAGCCAGACGCCGATGGCGCCGAGCAGCACCGCGAGGCTCGTGAAGCCGTCGGTGCGCGCGTGCAGCCCGTCCGCCACGAGCGCGGCGGAGCCGATCTCGCGGCCGACGCGGATGCGGTAGCGCGCCACGACCTCGTTGCCGGCGAAGCCGACGACGGCGGCGGCGGCGACCGCGCCGAGGTGGCGTACGTCGTGCGGGTCGAGCAGCCGCCGGAACGCCTCGTAGCCCGCGAGCGCCGCCGACGCGGCGATCGTGAGGACGATCGCGATGCCCGCCAGGTCCTCGGCGCGGCCGTAGCCGTACGTGTAGCGCCGCGTCGGCCTGCGGCGGCCGACGGTGAACGCGAGCCACAGCGGCAGCGCCGTCAAGGCGTCGGCGACGTTGTGCAGCGTGTCGCCGAGGAGGGCGACGCTGCCGGTCAGCACGACCACGAACGCCTGCGCCACGGCCGTCACGCCGAGCACGGCGAGGGAGATCTTGAGCGCCCGGATGCCCTTGTCGCTGGACTCCAGCGCGTCGTCGACCTTGTCCGACGAGTCGTGGCTGTGGGGCGCGAAGAGCTCCCTGACCGCGGCGATCGGCCCGGATTTGTGGTGGTGGTGCTCGTGATCGTGCGGCGAGGACACTTGCGCACTCCCGTCCGGCCCGTGTGGACTGTTCAATCTAGAGCGGGCCGCCGGCCCGCGCGGCGAACGGGAGGCGTCGACGTGACGACCGCGGGCTCCGCTGAGGGCCAGCGCACGGCGGCGGACCGCCTCGGCATCACCGCCGGGATGGTCGTGCAGGAGATCGGGCGCGACGACGACGTCGATCGGGAGCTGCTCGACGCGATCGTCGAGCGCACGGGCGTCGAGCCGATCGTGGAGGACACCGACGACGTCGTGGACGTCGTGCTGCTGTGGTTCCGCGAGGAGGACGGCGACCTCGTCGACGCGCTGATGGACGCGCGGACGAGGCTCGACAACAACGGAGCCATCTGGGTCCTCACGCCGAAGGCGGGCCGCGACGGCCACGTCGAGCCGAGCGACATCATGGACGCCGCGCCGACGGCCGGCCTCACCCAGACCGCGACGGTGTCGGCGTCGAAGGACTGGGCCGCCGCGAAGCTCACCGTGCCGAAGGGCCAGCGGGCGCCGCGCCGCTAGAGGGCCGTACCCTGGCCGCATGGTGGACGTGGGGCAGCCGGCGCCGGAGTTCGCGCTCAAGGACCAGAACAACCAGGTCGTCTCGCTCGCGTCGTTCCGCGGCGCCAGGAACGTGCTGCTCGTCTTCTACCCGTACGCGTTCACCCGCGTGTGCGGGTCGGAGCTGGCGGCGTTGCGCGACGCGGCGGACGACTTCCAGAACGACTCCGTGCAGGTCCTCACGGTCAGCGTCGACACGCCGTACGCGCACCGGGTGTGGGCCGAGCAGGAGGGGTTCACGTTCCCGCTGCTGTCGGACTTCTGGCCGCACGGCGCGGTGGCGCAGGCGTACGGGTGCTTCAACGAGGAGCGCGGCTGCTCGACCAGGGGGACGTACGCGATCGACCGGTCGGGGGTCGTGCGGTGGCGCGAGGTGTTCGCGATCCCGGACCACCGCGACCTCGACGCGTGGCGGCGCGCGCTCGCGGACCTCTAGGCATGTCTCCCACGTCATCGATGTGCTGCGCGGCGCCCGCTCGCGACGATCGAGACCTGCGAGACACCCCCTAATGGGCTGCTACGTCTGCGGCACGCGCCAGGGCGACCCGGCGCGCGGCGCGTCGCCGTGGCAGCGGGGCGTGGTGCGCGGCGTGCAGGTGCTCGGCTGCCCCGCCTGCCAGGCGTCGGGCGCGTGGGCGGCGGTGCTCGACGCGTGCGCGGCGTGCGGGTCCACTGCGTTGCTGCGCCGCCTCGGCGAGACCGTGTGCCGGGCCTGCGGCCACTCGGGCGACGGCGTCGCCGCGGAGGGCGTGCCGCCGCCCGCGGCCGCGTCGGGCGCGTTGTCGGACGACGTCTCGGCGGCGCTGGAACGGATGTTCCGGCAGATGCCGTAGCCCGCCGCTAGGACCGGGGCTTGGCGAAGCGGGGGAGCAGCCGGCCCCGTCCCGCCGGTGCCTGGTCGGGCACCGCGACGGCGACCGGCGCCACCGGCGAGGGGTCGGCCGGCGCCGCCGCGCTCGTCACGTCCTCGGCGACGGGCGCGCGCGCGGGCAGCGTCGCGAACAGCGCCGCCGACGCCACCGCGAGCGCGAGCGTTCCGAGCCAGAGGGTGCCGTGCCCGGCCTCGAGCGCCGCGCTGCCGAGGATCGGGCCGATGGTGAACGCGAGCGACCACGCGAGCCCGAGGCCGCCGGCGTAGCGGCCGCGCAGGTCGGGCGGGGCGAGCGCGGACATGTACGCCCACCCGGTCGGCGATCCGAGCATCTCGCCGACCGTCCACACCAGGACGGCGGCGAGCAGCAGCGGGATCGACTGGCCCACCGCGCCGACGAGCGCGTAGCCGCCGCCGAGCACCAGGGACCCGAGCGCCATCACGCGGGGTGCCGCGAAGCGGCGCGTACGTCCGCTGATCCAGAACTCGGTGGCGATGATGACGAGGCCGTTGACGCTGATCAGCCCGCCGTAGACGGCCGGGCTGAACCCGCGCTCGGTCAGCACCAGGGGCAGCGTCACCATCGTCTGCGCGAACACGAGCGCGTTGACGAACGACCCCACCCAGAACCGGCGGAACAGCCGGTCCTCGACCACCGCGCGGAAGCCACGCCCGCCGGGCACCGTGCCGCTCTCGTACCGCGCCGCGAGGCCTACCGGCTTGGTCTCGCGCAGGAACGCGAGCGCCACGACCGCGTAGATCCACGACGTCGCGGCGTCGGCGAGGAACAGCCGTACGAAGCCGATATGGGTGATGAGCAGGCCGCCGAGGCCGGTGCCGACGGCGAAGCCGAGGTTGACGACGAGGCGGAACAGCGCGAACGCGTCGATGCGCCGTTCGGCCGGCGTGAGGTCGGTGAGCATCGCCGACACGGCGGGGCGCCCGGACTCCGAGACCGCGCCCGCGACCAGCGCGACCGCGACGACCATCGCCGGGTGCTGCGTGAGGAGCAGCGCGGCGATCGCGAGGCCGCCGAGCAGCGGCGAGCCGACGACGACCGGCTTGCGGCCGAGGCGGTCGGCGAGCGAGCCGCCGGTGACCGACGCGACCATGCCGCCCGCGCCCCACGCGGCCATGGCCACGCCGGCGGCGCGCAGCGAGAGGCCGCGCTCGTTGTGCAGGTAGATCGTGAGGAACGGCACCGCGAAGCTTCCCGCGCGCGTGATCAGCGTGCCGGCAAGGAGGATCCAGACGGCACTCGGCAGGTCTCGCATGCGGCGCGGCAGCAACCGGGACATGGGTCGTGTGTAGCGCACCCCTGTGACAAGAACGACGGGGTTTCCGAGATTCCCGCCGCCGCCGCTACGGCAGGCAGCCCTCGACGACGGACAGCAGCACGTAGCACGGGGCGAACGTGAGGAGCGCGCAGGTGCGGCTGACCTGCGTCCCTCCCGCCACGGCCCCGAGCTCGTACGGCGTCAGCTCGGTGGCGGCTTCCCTCTTCAGCACCAGCGATCGCGTCATGGGGCGGACGCTAGGAGTACGCCCCTGCGGGGTCAACGGGTGCCGTACCCTGCGACGCAGGGGCGCGTAGCTCAGCGGAACGAGCACTCGGCTTACACCCGAGCGGTCGCAGGTTCGATCCCTGCCGCGCCCACCACGACGGTCGCGGGAGTCGCCGCCCCGGAACGGGGTGGCCGAACTGTGCAAGGAGCGCGAGGTTCGGCACTGTAGCGCCATGACCCCGCGCCTCGACGCATCTGTGCCCGCCTCTCGACCGGCCCTCCTGGTGCTGACCGCGTTGGCAGCGGCCGCCTTGTCGGGGTGCGGGGCGGCCCCCAAGGCTCCGGAGGTCAGGGAACGGACCCTCCACTTCTCGCCGGCGCCCGTCCCCTCGGGGTCTCCGGGCAGCGCGCTGAGGTTGCGGCTCGACGCGTCGGTGATCGCGGGCGAGAACGCGCCTCCGGCGGAGGGGCGGGCCGACCTGGTCGCGCCCATCCTTCGCGTCGGGACGGCCGAGCACGCGCTGGTCCTGTACCCCTCCGAGGGACGCAAGTGCCTCGTCCGGCTCTCGGGGGGAAGCAGCGGCCAGTTCTGCTTCCACTCCAGCAAGGAGCTGGAGGGAGTGATGGTGATCCAGGCGGTGACCACGCCGGGCGACTCCGATCAAGGCGTGGTCTGGGGCATGGCCCCGGCGGGAAGCACCACGCTGTACGTCACCCGGGGAGGGAGGACGACGACGTTCGACCTCACGGACTCAGGTCCCTACCTCGACCACGCTGCCGCCTTCCTGGTCCACTACGACGTGGGCGCGGGCCCGAGCGAGTTCGTCACCAAGGACGCGGCCGGACGCGAGACCGCCCGGAGGCAGTACCCGCTCGAGTGACTTCCGGGAAACGGCACACGGCGCCTGCTCGGTGTATAGCGTCGCCCTCGCTCCGTAGCGCCCTTCGGACCCCCGCGGGTGACGCGCACGCGACACGTACACCGACAAGGAGCGTGCATGAAGAAGAGATTCGCTGCCCTGACGATCGCCGCGACCACGGTCGCCGGCCTGGTTCTGACGGCGCCCCCTGCCTCCGCCTCCGCCCAGAACGTGGGGCTCATGCAGAAGACGTTCGTCGACAACGAGGGCAAGTCGCACACCCACAAGGCCTGGTTCAACACCGACACCGTCAACCACGTGGCCCGCGCCTACAACAGCGCCAGCGGTCCGAGCACCTACTGGTGGGCGCAGACGCGGCTGTACCGCGACAACGACGGCTACAAGCTTGCGGACACCGGCTTCAGCAGCCGCATGGGGCTCAGCACGGGCTACACCCACTACACGGGGACCCCGTCCTGCTACGCGGGAGGGTTCGCCAGCACGGGCCAGGTCTGGCTGTACTCGAACGCGTGGGCCTGGTGGGACGACGGCCAGCCCGGCTTCATCAACCCCGACGAGCAGTACGGCATGAACTCCTACGCCGTGCTCGTCGCCTGCTAGTCCGCCTCGTCCTGGCCGACCGGTAGACCATCCGCTCGTCGCTAGGCGTCCACCGAGGACGTTGTCGACGGTTCGTGGCACGCAGGAAGCGGATGTGATGACGGCATCTCGCCGTCGCACCCGTTGGCATCGCTCGTCGGATCGGTAGGTCCGGAGCGTCCGTCACCGATCACTCGCCCATCGGGAATCGGCGCGGCGTACGCCGCGCGGCGGCGGCGATGGCAGCGGGGCGGTCACGACGACGTCCGGCAGCCGTCGTAGCACGGCAGCACGACGGAAGCGGTGATCTGACCGCAACGGGTCCGGGGTGGCGCGCGACGTGCCACCCCGGACCTGTGTCGATCCCCGCAACAGGACGTTCTCCGTCCGTCGCTCGACGGTAGGGGAGTGTCGTGCGCGGGTCTCGATGCCGCGGCGGTGCGTCAGCCGGCGGGCTGCGAGATGTTCACCATCCAGTGGATGCCGAACCTGTCGGTGCACGAGCCGAACACGTCGCCCCACATCTGCTTCTCCAGCGGCATGGTGATCGTGCTGTCGGCGGACAGCGCGTCCCAGTAGCCGCGCAGCTCGGCCTCGTCGTCGCCGCTCAGGCTGACGGCGACGTTGGTGCCGGCGACGTGGTCCGCGCCCGGCGGCAGGTCGGACGCCATGAGCGTGAAGCCCTTGGCCGTCTCGAGCCTGGCGTGCATGACCTGCTTCGGGTCGGGAGCGTCCTGCGCGCCCGCGTCCTCGAACGTCACGATCTCGAGCGTGCCGCCGAGGGCGCTCTCGTAGAACGTCATCGCCTCGCGGGCGGTGCCGGGGAACGCCAGGTACGGGTTGAGCCTCGACGCCATCGTGTCCTCCGTCGTGTTGGGGTGCCGCTGTCACCCAACCAGACGACGCCGGGCGCCGGAACTCATCGGCCCACGTCGGCCAGCCGCAGCGCCGGGCCGCGGACCCGCAGCACCGGCTCCGCGCCAGAGAGCGTGATGTCGAACGCGTACGACGCCCCCTCGTCGTCGGGAGCGACGTCGGCGTGCCACGCCTCGACCGCCTCGGCGAGCGGGCCGACGACGCCGGCGTCCCACGGCACCGGCGTCAGGAGCGTCACGGGCACCGACACGGGCACGCCGCCGACGTCGCGGACGAACGTCACCGCGACCCCCGCCGTGAGCCCGTCGCCGGGCAGCGCCGCCACGAGCGCGGCGAGGTGGTCGCGCAGCGGCCTCACGCCGCCGCCCGACAGCGCCGCGACGTCGGCGGTCACGTCGCGGTCGAGCGACGGCGTGACCGGCAGGTACGGCGTCGGCGCCGTCGAGTGCACGAACGCCGCCGGAGCGCCGGCGTTGCGGACGAGCCGCAGCGACGCCGTGACGACGGGGTGGCGCAGCACGTCGAGCCACGCCACCTCGACCGTCCGCGACGGAGGCGCGCCGTCGTACGGGAGCGGCGTCCCGTCGGCGCGGCGGTAGGTCCACGCCCGGGCCGGGTGGTTGTCGGCGCTCGGCGCGGGCTCGGCCTCGACGGCGTCGCAGCCGTCGACGAGCACCGTCGGCACGAGGCCGTCGGGGAGGCCGTAGGAGACGGTGACGCGCAGCGCGCCGTCGACCTCGTCCTCGCGCAGCCGCAGCGCGACGGCGCCGTCGGGCAGGGCGGGCGGGACGGCCGCGGCCGCGGCCCACGCGGCGTCGAGCCCGTCGGCGAGCCGCGTGAGCGCGTCGCCGTCGGCGTGCGGCAGCACCTGGGTCACGGCGTGCGCGATCGTGCCGAGCCGCCGGACGAGCTCGACCGTCGCGGTCGCGGGCTCCACCGGGGCGAACGCCGCCGCCTCCGGCCCCGCCGAGAACGCCACCTCGACCGTGTCCTCGGGACGCGTGCCGTTCCCGGTGTAGGTGAGGCGGTACGCCCACTGCGCCGCCCGCCGCAGCGTCTCGGCCGCGTCGCCCGAGGGCTCGCGCGGCAGGCACTCCGCGCGGCCGGGCGACGGCCCCGACGGCAGCCCTGGCAGCGGCAGCGGTCCCGGCACGTCGGCGACGGCCACGGGCGGGTCGACCACCGCGAGCGGCCCGTCGGCGTGCTCGACGTACGCGAGCCGCGACACGAGGCGCGGGCGCGGGTCGCCCGCGTACGTCAGCAGCGTCGTGCCGGCCGCGAGCCTGTGCGTTCGCGGGCCCTCGACCACGACGGCGAACGGCGGTGGCTGCGCGAGCACGTGCTGCGTCACCGCGGCTGGCCTGTCGCCGACGCGGACGAGGAGGCGTTGCGTCAGGACGTCGCGCGCCGCGGCGAACGCCGCCTCGTCCGCCTCGTCGCCGCACACCTGCCGCAGCCCCGACGCGATCGCCGCCGCGAGGCGCGTACGCGTCCGCGCGAGCGCCGGCGAGTCCACGGCCTCGAGCGCGTCGAGCACGACGGTCGCCCACTCGCCGGGGTCCACTTCGGCGAACGCCATCGTCCCCGTCGGCTCCGGCGGCAGGCCGTGCGCGGGGTCGTACGCGTACGTCGGGACCGTGACGCCCAGCCGCGACGCGGCGAGCGGAGCGAGGGCGTAGACGCGCGCGTCCGACAGCGCGTACGGCGCGCCGAGCCGCAGCGACCACGGCGCGCCGTCGGGACCCGTCGCGGCGAGGGTGCCGTCGAACGCCGCGCGCAGCGCGCCCGCGACGTCGGCCGGCGGCGGCAGCGCCGTGACGACGGTGCCCGCGGCGACCGACGCCGCGACGCGGCGGGCGTACGTGCCCTCCGGCACTGTCAGCGGGCGCGAGAGCGTCACGCCGGTCGGCGCGGGGCCCGGGTCGGCGCCGCTGCCGAGGACCCATCCGAGGTAGCCGGCGGCGGTGGCCAGGTACTCGACCGCCGCCTCGTGCTCGGCCGCGGTGGCGGCGACGTCGCCGTCGAGCGTGCAGCCGACGACCAGCGGCGCGCCGCCCGCGAGCCGCGCGTGCGCCTCCTCGAACGCCTTCGCGTCCGCGTCGGTCACGGCGCGGCGGGTGGCGCCGGCGTAGCGCGAGGGGTCGAACGACGCCTCCACCACGAGCCGCGCGGAGGCTCCGTCGCGCTCGACGCGGTAGGCGTACGCCGAGGGCCCGAGCGCTTCCCCTGTCATGGCGGCGAGTGTCCTCGCGGGCGGCGCGCGGCGGGTCCGAAACCGTAAGGTCGCTTCCGTGACCGCGCGAGTGGGCGGCTGGGTCGGCGCGCTGGAGGCGCTGTACGACCCGCGCTGGGCCGAGGACTGGGACGCCGTCGGCCTCGTGTGCGGCGACCCGGACGCGGAGTGCGAGGACGCGCTCTTCGCGATCGACCCGGTCGCGGCGACCGTGGACGAGGCGATCGGGCGCGGCGTCGGGCTGCTCGTGACGCACCACCCGTTGCTGCTCAGGGGCGTGCACGGCATCCCCGTCACCGACTACAAGGGGCTGCTCGTCACGCGGCTGGTCGAGCACGGCATCGCGCTCTACGTCGCGCACACCAACGCCGACAACGCCAGCCCCGGCGTCTCCGACGCGCTCGCGAAGGCGCTCGGCGTCGAGGACGTCGCGCCGCTGTCGCCGGGGCCGCCCGACGACGCCGTGAAGCTCGCGGTGTTCGTCCCGCCCGACGCGACCGAGCAGGTGGTGGACGCGCTCGCGTCCGCGGGCGCGGGGCGCATCGGGGACTACGACCGCTGCGCCTGGTGGTCGGAGGGGACGGGGACGTTCGAGCCCGGACCCGGCACGGACCCCGCCGTGGGCAAGCCGGGGGAGCGGACCGAGACGGCCGAGCGGCGCGTCGAGATGGTCGTGCCGCTGGCCCGCCTCGCCGAGTGCGTCCGCGCGCTGCTCGCGGCGCACCCGTACGAGGAGCCGGCCTACGACGTGCTGCCCGTCCTGCTCCCGAACGACCGCGGCGTCGGCAGGGTCGGGACGCTGCGCGAGCCGGTGACGTTGGGGGACTTCGTGGGGCGCGTCGCGGACGCGCTGCCGACGACGCTCAACGCCATCCGCGCCAGCGGCGACCCCTCGCGCAGGATCGAGCGCGTGGCCGTCTGCGGCGGCGCGGGCGACGACCTCATCGACACCGCGCGGCGGGCCGGAGCCGACGTCTACGTCACCGCCGACCTGCGCCACCACCCCGCCTCCGAGGCCGCCGAGCGCGGCCTCGCCCTCGTCGACGCCGGCCACTGGGCGAGCGAGTGGCCGTGGCTCGCCGACGCCGCCGAACGCGTGGGTAGGGTGGGGCGAGCGCACGTCTCGACCATCGTCACCGACCCGTGGAGCCTGCTCGCGTGAAAGCCGCCGCCGCGTCCCAGCTGCGCCTGCTCGACCTCCAGGAGATCGACACCGCGCTCGACCGGCTCGCGCACCGGCGGCGCACGCTGCCCGAGCTGGCCGACATCGAGAAGCACGAGAGCCGCCTCGCCGAGCTGCGCGACCTGATCGTCGGCGCCGAGACCGAGCTGTCCGACGTCGACCGCGAGCAGCGCAAGATCGAGAACGACGTCGACGTCGTACGCACTCGCATGACCCGCGACCAGCAGCGGCTCGACGCCGGCAACGTCTCGCACGCCAAGGAGCTCGAGTCGTTGCGGCACGAGCTCGACTCGCTCGCGAAGCGCCAGTCCGACCTCGAGGACCTCGTCCTCGAGTGGATGGAACGCCGCGACGGCATCGAGTCGACGCTCGCGGGCCTGACGGCGGAGCGCTCGTCGGTGGAGTCCGAGCTCGCGGCGGCGCAGGCGCGGCGGGACGAGGCGTTCGCCTCGATCGACGCCGACGCCGCCGACCACCGGGCGTCGCGCGCGTCGGTCGCCGCGGAGATCCCGGCCGACCTGCTCGCGCTGTACGAGAAGGTCCGCGAGTCCGTCGGCGGGACGGGCGCGGCGCCGTTGCTGCGCGGGCAGTGCCAGGGGTGCCGGCTGTCGTTGCCCCCCAACGACCTCGCGAAGTTCCGGGCCGCCGCCGAGGACGAGGTGCTGCGCTGCGAGGAGTGCCGCCGCATCCTCGTGCGCCGGCCCGACAGCGGCCTGTAGGTGGGCCGCAGGCTCGTCGTCGAGGCCGACGGCGGCTCCCGGGGCAACCCCGGGCCTGCCGGCTACGGCGCCGTCGTCCGCGACGCAGAGACCGGCGAGGTGCTCGCCGAGGTCGCCGAGGGCATCGGCCGCGCGAGCAACAACGTCGCCGAGTACCGCGGCCTCATCGCCGGCCTGCGCGCCGCCGTCGCGCTCGGCGACGTCGAGTCGGTCGACGTGCGCATGGACTCCAAGCTCGTCGTCGAGCAGATGGCCGGGCGCTGGCAGGTCAAGCACCCCGACATGCGCACGCTGCGGCGCGAGGCCGCGGACGTCGTCGCGCTGCTGCCGCGGGTGTCGTTCACGCACATCCGCCGCGAGCTGAACGGTCACGCCGACCGCCTCGCCAACGAGGCCATGGACGCCGCCGCGCGCGGCTCGACGTGGACGCCCGCGCCCGCCGTGCCCGCCGCGGCCGCCGAGGAGCCGCGGGGGGAGAAGGCGTACGGCTGGCAGGCGCTGACCGGCGACCCGACGTCGCTGCTGCTGCTGCGCCACGGCCAGACCGCGATGTCGGTCGAACGCCGCTTCAGCGGCCACGGCGACCCGCCCCTCACCGAGCTTGGGGTCGCGCAGGCCGCCGCGCTCGCCGAGCGCATGGCCGCGGCGGCCGCTCCCGTCGTGGCCGTGTGGGCGTCGCCGCTCCAGCGCGCGTCGGCGACCGCGGCCGCTGTCGCTGCGCGCCTCGGCCTCGACGTGCGCGTGGACGAACGGCTGCGCGAGACCGACTTCGGCGAGTGGGAGGGGCTGACGTTCGGCGAGGTCCAGGAGCGTCAGCCCGCCGAGCTCAAGGCGTGGCTCGCCGACCCGTCCGTGCCCGCGCCGGGCGGGGAGTCGTTCGAGCAGGTCACCCGCCGCGTCCGCCAGGCGCGCGACGCGATCCTCGCCGCGCACCCCGGCGAGGCGGTCGCGGTCGTCTCGCACGTCACGCCGATCAAGGTGCTGCTGCGGCTCGCGCTCGACGCGCCGCAGGTGCTGTACCGGCTGCACCTGGACCTGTGCTCGATCTCGCAGGCCGACTGGTACCCCGACGGCAACGCCGTCGTCCGCCGCGTCAACGACGTCGCGCACCTGGAGACGTTGACGCCGCCGTCGTGACGTGTGACCATCGAGTCACATGAACGACGACGTCTGGCGAGCCCTCGCCGACCCGACGCGCCGCGCGCTGCTGGACCTGCTGCGCGACGCGCCGCGGACGACGGGGGAGCTCGCGGCGGCGTTCCCCGAGGTGACGAGGTTCGCGGTCATGAAGCACCTGGCGGTGCTGACCGACGCGGGTCTCGTCGTCGTCCGGCGGCGCGGCCGCGAGCGGTGGAACCACCTCAACGCCGTGCCGTTGCGGCGTGCGTACGAGCGCTGGATGGCGCCGTTCGCCGAGCGGGCCGCCGTGACGTCGTTGCGGCTCAAGGACTTCGTCGAAGGGGATGCGATGAACGGCACGCTGGACGTGGCGAACGAGGTCACGATCGACGCCCCGCCGGAGCGGGTGTACGACGCGCTGCTGCGGATCGGGGAGTGGTGGCCGCACCGCTTCCGCGCCGGCGCCGACGTCGTCCTCGAGCCGTTCGTCGGGGGGCGGTTTTACGAGGCCTGGGGTGACGACACCGGCGCCCTCTACGGGACCGTCGTCCGGCTCGAGCGGCCGTCGCGGCTCGACGTCAGCGGCCCGATGGGCATGCCGGGCCCCGTGTCGGCGGTGTGGTCGATGACGTTGTCGCCGTCGGGGTCCTCGACCGTGCTCGCGCTGGTGCACCGGGCGTTCGGCGACATCGACGAGGAGACGCGGGCCGGGTACACGGCCGGGTGGACCGAGGTGGTCGAGGCGCTGCGCGCGGCCGTAGACTGACCGCGAACGAGTCGGCCGGACGGTCGCGTCGGGGCTCGCCCCGCCGAGGAAAGTCCGGGCTCCACAGGGCAGGGTGGTCGGTAACACCGACCCGGGGTGACCCGCGGGACAGTGCCACAGAGAACAGACCGCGTCGCAACGGCTCCGGCCGCGGCGGCGTAAGGGTGAAACGGTGGTGTAAGAGACCACCAGCGCCCCGGGTGACCGGGGCGGCTCGGCAAACCCCACCCGGAGCAAGGTCGAAAGGGCCCGGCGCTACGGCACCGGCCTGCGCAGGCGTTCGAGGGCTGCCCGCCCGAGCCTGCGGGTGGACCGCTAGAGGCCGTCGGCAACGCCGGCCCGAGATGGATGACCGTCCTTCGCCCCCGGCGAAGACAGGACCCGGCTTACAGGCCGGCTCGTTCGCCCCACGTCTCCGAAACTGCCCGGAGAGGCGTCGAACGTGCGTTCGGTGTGTCGTCCACGATCGCGTGGGAGTTGCCTCTAGTGTCTGCCGCATGCGCTTCACCTTCGCCGATCTCTTCGCAGGGATCGGGGGCTTCCACGCTGCGCTGTCAGCGCTGGGCGGCGAGTGCCGGTTCGTCTCCGAGCTCGATGGCGAGGCCCAAGCGGTGTACGCGCGCAACTGGGGCGGTGACGTCCCGACCCCTGGCGACGGCCGCCGGGGACTCGACGGAGACATCGTCCCCCTCACCGAGTCCGTCATGGACGTGCCGAAGATCGACGTCCTCGCCGCGGGGTTCCCCTGCCAGCCGTTCTCGAAGTCGGGCTTCCAGCGCGGCATCAACGAGACGCGCGGAACGCTGTTCTTCAACATCCTGCGGGTGCTAGAAGAGCGCCGGCCGTCAGTGGTCATCCTCGAGAACGTCCGCAATCTCGCTGGACCACGACACGCGGATACCTGGCAGATGATCGTCCGTCAGTTGCGGCAGCTCGGGTACAAGGTCTCCAGCGCGCCGACCGTCTTCTCACCGCACCTCTTGCCACCTGACCGGGGTGGAACCCCGCAGGTGCGCGACCGCGTGTTCATCCTCGGCACGTACGTGGGCCCACGCCTCGCGCACGAGCTCTCGGACGACCAACCCGTGGTACCACGGGAACCGGTGTCCGACATCCACGGCGTGCCCTGGGACCCGGCGCGGTGGGAGATTGAGACGACGGTGCTGCCGTTGGCCGGTGTCCCACTCCTGGAACCGGAAGGTCCGAGGACGGCGGGCTACGCGCTGACGGTGGGGGAGACGCGGTGGCTCGACGTCTGGGACGACTTCGTCACGACGATGCGCCACCACAGGGGTGGGCGCAGGTTGCCCGGATTCCCCCTGTGGGCCGATGTCTGGTTGGAGTGCCGCGAGCGCGGCTACGCCTCCGTGCCGGATGACGCGCCGGACTGGAAGATCGAGTTCATCACGAAGAACCGTGACTTCTACTGCGACAACGCGGCCGTAGTCGACGCCTGGATCGACCGGCACGAAAGCTTGCGAAGCCTGCCGGCGTCGCGGCGGAAGCTGGAGTGGCAAGCGCAGGACGAAGCCCGGCTGTGGGACTGCGTGATCCACTTCCGGCCATCGGGCATCAGGGTGAAGCGCGCCACGTACGTGCCGGCGCTCGTGGCGATAACGCAGACCTCGATCATCGGGCCACGGCGGCGGCGGTTGACCCCCCGCGAAGCGGCGCGCCTGCAGGGGCTGCCCGACGATTTCGGCTTCGGGGAGCAGAGCGACGCTGCGACCTACCGGCAACTCGGCAACGGTGTCCACGTCGGGGCCGCCTACTACGTCCTGCGCCGACACGTCGAGCGTGATCGTGCCCTCATCCCGGCGTACATCGCCGATCCCATCCTGAGCGCTCCACCCGCGCCGCGGATCGTCGTGCCCGGCGCTGGAGCGCGTGCTAACCACTCGCGCACCCAGTCGGACAAGCGCATCCGCGACCTCGTCCCCGCCTGACCGGCACAGGTCTCGCCGGTCCTACAGGTCGCACCACTCCCGGTGCCGCTGCAACGCGACGCTCGACGGGACGTCACGCGCGTTCTCCGGCGCGCGGATCTGCATTCCCACGTCGAGCCCGTACTCGGTCCCGATCATGTTCTCGTTGAGCATGACGGTGTGCGTCGCCTCGTGGACAGCAAGTCGACCTGCGTCCCAAAGGCGGCGGAGGTCGGCGCGAAGGCAGATCCCGTTCGTGACGGCGTAGCGCGGCTCATACGCAGGATCGATCACGGCTGCCTCGAGCGCCTCCTGGACGTCACACCGCGTGATGGCGCACCGCGTGCCGTATGCCGCCAACACCAGATCGCGGAACTCGAGCTCCTCGAGTTGCGCGGCCGCGGCGCGCAACTCGTCCTTGCGAACGTCCGAGACGGCGAGGCGCTGGAACGGATCCGGCTCCTCGGTGCGCGCGGCTGCCATGGCGATGCGGGTCGCGGGCGCTCCGTCGACCAATGAGACCTTCGCCAGGTCACGCTCTCGCACCCCATCGATGATCCGCTGAAGGGCGTCGTCGGTGACGGTCGAGCCTCGCGAGTAGATGCTGCCGGGGTGCCCGAGCGGCGGGCTGACCTCGCCGGTGGCCGCAGTGAAGATCGCGCCCAACAGGGCGTCCTTGGTGCGCCGCGACGGGTTCGCGATCCCCAGCGCCGTAGCCAGGTCAACGAGGAAGGACTTCTCGACCGTCCGACCCCGCGCGCACGTGTGATGGCGGAACTGGAGCATCTCGCTCAAGATCGCCATACGCGGCCTCTCGGGCTCGCGAGCCCCATCTCCTCGTGGCGTGCGTGGCACCGCCCCATCGTCTCATCGCGGTCCGCCTGCCGCCTGCCGCCTGACCCGCCCGCCCGCACGCATCCGCGCCTTCGACGTGACGAATGCAAGGTGATTCGACTGGACGTACATCACAGGGAGACCCCACACTTCGACAGAAAGGAACGGGGGAACTTTCGGTGCGGCGGATTCGCGACTCGATCTTCGGCACGGTGGCAGCGCTCCTCGCGTCTGGCATCACCGTGCTTGGCTTCACCGCGTTCGCGGACCCGCCGGACGGCCAGTCCATCGAGACGCCCGCATACGGGCAGTGGGTACTCCGCAACCACCGCCTGGTGCACATCGCCGGACCGGCCGGCATTGACGTGACGTCGGAGCCGGTTGTCGTGAACGGCAAGCTCGTCACCGCGGGCGTCGTCATGGCGGGCCGGCGCGAGGTCGTCCTGATGACGCCCGACTTCGTCGCGCGCGTACCGGAGACGACGATGCAGGTCGAGGTGATCGCCTCCGTCGAGGCCGCAGCGGGCTCGTATGGCCTTCCCGGCCCGGGCGATCCGGTGATCGTGCAGCCCGTCGGACGCCTGATCCGAGTGCTCGACCGGGAGCGTGATCCGGTCGTGACCGAGACGACGCGTCCCGTCCACTCGGCGGTCCGACTGGCCGACAACACCGTCTGGTACGTCCGTGACGACGCCTGGCTGTGCTACCTGAAGGCGGGCGCTCGGGCGGCGGTGTGTCCCACGTCCGTCCCGCGTGGGCCGAACGGCGAGCTCGGGGCCCTCATCCTCACCGGGAACGCGCCGCTGTACGTCGACCTCCGTGGCCACGGCGCGTACTGGGCGACTCCCGACGGCCTCGACGACCGCATCGAGCTGCCGCCCGAGCTCGACCTGTCCGCCCAGGTGAACGCGTGGAACTCGAGCCGAGAGCTCGTCGCGACCATTCCGTCGAACGGAAGGCTCTTCATCGCCGAAGTCCGCCGTGACTCGCTTGCGAACGTTCGCATGACGGACATCGGCCCGACGCAGAGGCTCCTGCCCCCGCTGCCCACGCGTGATTCCGTCGTACTGGTCGGACGGGACACGGGCTCCGTCGCCAGCGTCGCGAAGTCCGCGCCTCACCACCGCCGAGACGGGAAGCCGGTGGGCGCTCGCCCGCAGGCGACGTACAGCAGCGACGGGCTCGTCTACGTCCTGGGTGACGGGCCCACGATGAACGTCGTGGAGCCGTCGGGTGTGGTGACGGCTCTCCCGATCGACGTTCCGGCACCACCGCCTCCGAGGGGCCCGAAGGTCGCCCCTCCCCGCAAGGATCCCAAAACCAAGCCGGCCGGGGTCGCACCCAAGTTGTCCGTGCCGGGTCGACCGCGGAGTCTGTCGGCAGCAGCGGGGGATGCGGAGGTTGCGCTCGCGTGGCTCTCGTCGGACGCCAACGGCGCCCGCGTGCTCGCCTACGAGGTCACCTGGTCCAGGATCGGGTCGGGCGAGACCGGATCCGCGGACGTGGCCGGCGACGCCACGGCGATTCGAGTCAGCGGGCTTCGAAACGACGCGACGTACGTGTTCCACGTGCGCGCTCGCAACCGAGTGGGTGCTGGCCCTCCGGCGGTGAGCGATGCCGTGACGCCGAGCGCGGTTCTCCCCGCGACGCCGGTCAACCTCACAGCCGTCCCCAGGGCGGACGGTACCGCCGACGTGGCGTGGGGACCTGGCGACTCCGCAAGCGTCACGTACGACGTCGCCGTGACGTCTGCGGGCGCGGTCGTCGCACGCCGTCGCGTCGCTGCTACCGCGGTCCGCATGGGCACGTCCGACGGCCTCGCCTTGGGAACTCCGTACCAGTTCCTCGTCACGGCCGTCGGCGCCGGCGGCGTGTCGAGCCGGCCGTCGGCACCCACGCGCGAGATCACTCTCGCCGGCCCTGCCGACGCGCCGACCGCCGTTCGGGCAGACCCCGCTGGAGATCGCGCGCTGCGGCTGTCGTGGTCTCCCCCGACGAGCCGTAACGGCGGGACGATCCGGGGCTACGAGATCCGGCGCGACGACGGCAGCATCAGCTCGGTGTCGGGGACCGAGACGACCATGAGCGGGCTCGACAACGGGAGGTCGTACACCTTCCGCATCTCCGCCGTGACCGATACCGACGTGGGCACGATCGTGGGGCGGCCCGCGACGGTCCAGGCGGTCCCGGGCGGGCCGCCGATCCCGGGGTCGTTCAACGCTCGGCCCGCTGGCGACCGCACCATCCACGTCACGTTCAACGTCGACGAGAATGACAGCGGCCCCGCCACGTGCCGCATCCTGCTGAACGGGAGCGAGTCGTGGCGCGGTGACTGCTCCGGCTCGGTCAGCGTCGACATCGGCGGGCTCTCGTACTCGGCGGACTACGACGTCGCGGCGAACGCGGCGAACGGGTACGGCGCGAGTGCCGACATCGGTCACGTCACGGTGAGGACGAACGATCGGCCGCGGGTGGTCACCGTGTCCAAGGGCGATGCCGTGAACTCGTCCACGTGCACCGCATCCGCGTGCGCATGGGTACGCGTACAAGCCTCGGGCTTCACGCCGAACACGTCGTTGAGCGTGCGGTGCTATTCCACGACGGATTCGAGCGGCTGGTACACCTACCAGTTGCGCACCGATGCCAACGGCAACGCGGACTCGGGCACGTCGACCGGGTGCTACTACGGTTTCTCCGGAATGGACGTGTGGGTCATCGCCTCGGGTGTCGAGAGCAACCATCTTCGATGGTGAGCGATCAGGCGCGTGCTGACGCGGCGACGTTGATCCACGACGTGTACTCGGCTCTTGCGGCGCGTGTGACCACGTCGATCCTGGGCCAGGACCGCGTCATCGAGCAGTCGCTGGTCTGCCTTCTCGCCGGTGGTCACCTTCTCCTCGAAGGGGTGCCAGGCGTCGCGAAGACGCGGCTCGCGAAGAGCATCGCCGCGGCCTTCGGCGGCGAGGTCCGTCGCATCCAGTTCACCCCCGACCTGCTGCCCAGCGACCTGCTCGGCGCAGAGGTACCGCAGGACGGTGGGTTCGCGTTCCTTCCTGGGCCAATCTTCGCGAACGTCGTCCACGCCGACGAGATCAATCGCGGGATGCCGAAGACGCAGTCGGCGTTCCTGGAGGCCATGGAGGAGAAGCAGGTCACCGTCGTCAGTCAACGCGCTCCGTTTCCCTTGAGTCCTCCCTTCTTCGTCGTCGCCACCGAGAACCCGATCGAGCACGAGGGCGCGTTCCCGCTACCGGAGGCGCTGCTGGACCGGTTCCTCATGCGGGTCGAGATGGGGTATCCCGACGCGCGGACCGAGGCTCAGGTGCTGCGCACGGAGGACCTGCGGGACAACGCCCACAGTGCAGTCGTCTCGCGCGACCAAGTCGTGGCCGTACACGAGTCGGTCGGGCTGATCGAAGCGACGGACGAGGTGTGCGCCTACATCGTCCGGTTGGTCCAAGCGACGCGTGACCGCGCCAACGGCCTCACCCATGGCGCCAGCCCCCGCGCGGGGAAGGGTCTGCTGGCGGTCTCACGTGTCCACGCGGCGATACAAGGACGAACGCACGTATCGGTCGACGACGTGAAGGCGTTCGCCCGGCCGAGCCTCGCCCATCGCGTCATCGCCGCCGTCGGCTCGTCCAGATCAGCCGCTGGCGAGGCGATCGACCGCCTCCTGAAGAGCGTCCCGTCGGGAGCCCAGCCATCGGCGGGGACCTGACGCGGCCGGCCCCGGCCGGCATCGGGATCGGTGTGACCGGCGCGGCGCTGTGCCTCGTCGGCATCATCGCTGGACACGATCTGACGAGGATCGTGGGCGGCGTCCTCGCGGGTTGGGTCGTGGCCGCCGCCGTCGTCGTCGTACGAAGCGGACGCGGTGTGTTCGCGGTCGAGTTGCCTCTCACGAGGATCGAGCGCGGCTCCATCGTCCCCATGGCCGTTCGCGCGGAGAACCCAACGGCGAGAGCGACCCGTCCGACCACGCTGAGCGCACCTCACGCATTGACTCCCATAGCGATCCCGCGGGTCGGCGCCGGACGCGCCGAGTCGTTCGACTACGAGGTCGTGGCGTCCCGCCGTGGCCGCGTTGACTTCGGGTCCGTGGTTGCCACGTACGAGGACCCGCTCGGGTTGATCACGCGAACGTATTCGGCCGGCCCGCCGGCGATCGCGCTCGTGTACCCCGTCGTCCGCCCAGTGTCGGTGTCGCTGCTCGGGCTCGGCGAACGGGACGCCGGCGAAGCCACGAGGCGCCTCCGGCGGCGTGCCGACCTGTTCTACGGGCTCCGGGAGTACGTGGTGGGCGACAACGTTCGCGCGATCCACCCACGGACGAGCGTCCGGGTGGGCAAGCCGATGTGCCGCGACGACGTGGAGTCCACGGCGAATCAAATTCAGGTGCTTCTCGACGTCACATCGGACGGCGACGAGCGCGCGTTCGAGGACTGCGTCGACGTAGCGGCATCGATCGTCGACGCGTTGCTGGCCGCGCACGTGCCGGTGACCTTGCGCACGACTGCGGGCGGGGTTCTCCGCGTGCCCCCCACGTCGGGTGGACGCGAGTCGGCGCTGCGCTTCCTCGCCGAAGTCGCGCGGGGTGACAAGACCGACGCCGGCACACGCGCGCGGTCTGGCGCGCGCACGATCGTGGTGACACCGACGCATGCGCGGGCATGGCCGTTCGCCGCGCTCTGCGTCGAGGTTGGAGGGGGCCCTTCGGTACCGAGCGCCACCCCGACGATCCGCGTCGCCTCGGCACTCGAGCTCACGACGGCTGCCACGTGAAGCGGGAGCCCGGATCTCCTCCGCGAATCGGTGAGACCGCCGCATTGGCGGCGCTCACCGCGGCTGTCGGAGAGCTCGGCGCCACGTTGTACTCGGGCTGGGTGATCCATCTGGCGGTCCTCACCGCCGCCGCTGTACCGGCGGTCGTGCTCCTGGCAGCGAGACAACTCCGATTCGTACGTGCCGCCTGGGTGGCGGTCGCGGTCTCGCTCTGGACTGCGGCTGCTGTGTCGTGGGCGCTGCTGTCTCGGCCCGCGAGAGACGTGGCCGCGGATGCTGCGGCCGGCCTGCTCTCAGGTGTCGCTACGACAACACAAGGGCCACATCCCGCGCGGGCAACGCTCGTGCTGGCGACGTGGCTCCCGGTGGCGACGCTCTTGGTGACGATCGTCGTGCTGATCATTCGACGACGTTATGGACCCGGCGTCGCACCCGTTGCCGCCGGCCTCCTGTTCCTCTGCGCGATCCAGTTCTTGCGGCCCCTGCAGGGCGCGTCCGCGGTAGCCGTCGCGGGACTTCTCGTTGCGCTGGTCGCAAGCGTGCTCCTCGCCCGGCCTCGTTACGGGGCGCGCCGCCGTGGCGGAGGCGCATCGACAGGAGCGCTCACCGTGCTCGTGCTGAGCGTGGTCGCCTCCGCCGCTGCCGCGGGAGCGCCGCACCGGCGCGATCCCGTGGAGTACGAACGCGAGCTTCCGGTGCCGCTCGTCGTCATCCCGAACCCGCTCGACGTCATCGCGCAGCGGTTGCGTAGCCCCGCGACGGTCGTGTTCGAGAACAGCGCAACGGTTCGGGTGGACCGATGGCGCATCGCGGTGCTCGACAGGTTCGACGGGGTCGGGTGGAGTTACGGGGCGCGCTTCGTCCCTCTGCGTGGCGTGCTGGCGGACGAGCTCGGCGACGCCGGCTCCCGAAAGGACGCGCGCGCGCTCGTGGCCATCCCGCAGGCGACCTCGCCGCAGCCGGGGCCGGACCTCCACGGGTGGCTGCCGTCTCCCCACAGGCCGCGCTCGGTGGAAGCGTCAGTGCCCGTGCTCGTCGAGCCGACGACGGGAACGCTCAGAGAGCCTGTGGGCGGCATCGGCGGCTACGTGGTCACCTGGGCCCAGCAGCCTCCGGTCGACGACCTCCTCGACAGGGCGCTCTTCGCCGGCCCGCGCGCCGCCCCACCGCCTGTCCTGGACCCTCGCGTCTCCGAGATCGCGCGGGAGGTTGTCGGCTCTGCCGGTTCGTCCGTGGCGGGGGCCCTTGCGATCGAGGCATTCCTCCGGGAGGGCTTCACGCTCGACACGAGTGGCAAGGTGGCCGGGCATGGGCCGGCGCAGATCCTGAGTTTCCTGACGCGGTCGCGCAAAGGCTCGTACGAGCAGTTCGCGGTGGCGTACGCGAACCTGGCCTTAGCAGTCGGGATCCCTGTGCGTGTCGTCGTTGGGTTTCGTCAACCCGTCAAGCCGGACGCGGACGGCGTCTTCCGCGTGCGCAACCGTGATGTCTTCGCGTGGCCGGAGATTCACGTATCGGGAGCCGGATGGCATCCACTCGATCCGACGCCGCAGAAGGGGGCGCGGGTCTCGGGGACGCCCTCGCCAACCGCGTCCCCGTCGGCCTCACACCCGGTCGTGCAGCCCTCAGTGACACTGACCGTGACCCCTTCGCCCACCCCGACCCCGACATCGACACGACGGTGCTGCACGAAACCGCCTCTGAGGGTGCCCTGGGCGCGGCTTCTGCTGGTGGCAGGGCCGTCGACAGCCATCGTCCTTCCGCTGGTGCCGCCGACCGCCAAGTTGCTGCGACGCCGGCGTCGCAGGCGCCGCGGTGGGCGCGCCGCAGTGATCGGCGCTTGGCACGAGCTCGCGGACCGCCTGCTCGACAGCGGCCATCCTCTCGACGACTCCGCGACGCCACGCGAGGCTGCCGACGACATCGCGCGCGACGTGCCCGACGCGGCGCCGTCGATGCTGCTGCTGGCCGAGCGCGCTGACGAGGCCCTGTGGTCGCTGCGGCAACAGTCGGCCGCGGCGGTGGACGAAGCCTGGGATCACGCGGCACGCGTGCATCGGCTGGTAGCAGGGACACAGCGGCTGCCCAGGCGGGTCAGGGGCGCCCTCTCAACGAGGTCGCTCAGGCGGCGCCGCTAGGCCGCGGACGCTGCGGGTGCCCTGCACAGGGCACCTCGGATCGGCTCGAGGTTGCTGACGCCGTACGTCCGGTCACCGCTGACTGCTTTCACCTGGAAGCAGTACTTCTCCGAAGCGTCGACGGGCAGTCGGGCCCATGCGTCCGTCGTAGGCAGGTGATCAGGATTCGTCGGGTGCCCCGGCCGCCACCATTCGACCACGTAGGTGTAGCCAGGAGTGTCGGTCCAGCGAAGTTCGACGATGCGAGTGCGATCCGACACAGGCGCCAGGTCGAATACGAATGTCGGCTGACCCGGTGGTGACGTCGGCGGTGGCGCTGACGCGGCGTTGTCAGTCCTCAGCGTTCGAAGCCCCACCACAATGCCCAGGACGGTGACTCCGATGCTGATCAACGTCAGCGTGGCGATGAAAGCCGGGCTCGCGTTCGGAGCCACCGCTCGGAGCGCCGTCCAGATCGATCGCAGCGCGCCAGGGCGTCGGACATCCTTGGAGCGCGGGTCCGCGTCTGGCGCGGGGGCCGTGCGGTGCTGCTCGAGAACCGTACGGATGCCGTCCTGCTCGATCGAGGTCGCGTCCTCGTCGGTGAAGAGCAGGACTCGGCCACCACCTTCCGCGTCGACGAGCCGACGTGCTGCCACGGTGAATCCCGACATGGACAGGATGACGCCCATCACGGGCTGCTGCGCACGGGTGATCTTCTCGACCATGGGACGCACCTGCGCCACGTCGGCCGCGGCCGCTGTCCACGACGTCAAGAGGAAGTACGTGTCCGGACCGTCCGTGAACCAGCCGTTGACGGCACCGTGAGGGGCGTCGAACGGCGGCCTGAACGTCAATCGTGCGGCGCGAAGCATTTCCTCGGCCCACGCCGCGAGAGCCGGGCCGCGAGCGTCCTCTGTTAGCTCGAATACATCACTCAGGTTCACGCGTGCCTTCCTCGCCTGGTTCCTGAGAGCCATGTTTCGGCGGTCTCACGAGAAACCCTGCGAAGGTCACGTGGCGATCGGATTCGACTCACGAGTGGCGCCGAACCACCTCCGCGATAGTGGCGGCGGTCTCGTCTGGCGGCAGGTGCTCCCAGAAGCGAAGCACGTGCCATCCTGCTGCGGCAAGGTTGGCGTCCGTGTCACGGTCGCGGGCGATGTTGGCGGCTACCTTCGAACGCCAGTAGTCGGCATTGGTCCGCGGCAGCACGAAGTGAGTGGGACATCCGTGCCAGTAGCAGCCGTCGATGAACACAGCGATCCGCCGGCGACTGAACACGATGTCCGCTCGGCGGCGCACGGTGGGCAGGGGCTGCGCGTCGACGCGGTAGCGGAGTCCCAGTGCGTGCAAGCGCTTCCGGACTGCCATCTCCGGCGACGTGTCGCGGCGGCGGTTACCACGCATCACACTGCGTGCCGCGGCACTGGACGCCCACGAGGCGGCGCGAGGCGGGCGCGGCGCCCCGAACAAGCCCGGCTCGGTCATCGGCCCTCCTCGAGCGGATCAGTCACCACGTCGCCGGTCCACGACTACTGGTCGCGCGTCAACCGGTGAACAGCTCGACCGCTCGCAGCACTGCCCTGAGGCCGCTGATCGTCACGGTTCCGCCACGAGACTCGTGCGTAGGCGCCCAGTTGAACCCCGCCGCCTCCACGATCGCGCGAGCGAGATCGGGCTTCGTCAACTTCGGGTCCAACCCGAGCCCCAACTGCTCGTTGACGATCTGGAAGATCTCTTTCGGCTCGGTGGAGCCCGTGGACATCCGCGGTGGCGCCACGTGGAGGCATGCCGCGATGGCGGCGACGACGTCGGCCTTCGTCTCCAGGTCGCTCATGCCTCGGCCGCCGTGAGGTGCCGAGACAGTGTGCCGATCATGTCGCTGACGAACGCTGTCACGCCCGGCGCGACCGGAGCGAGCCCGGCCAGGCGTACGCGCTCGAGAACGAGGCTTCTCAACGCCAACTCGTCCCACACGACGCCCTGCGGAATGGTCTGGGGGACGGCGAGAGCGACCATCGGGTCAGCGTCCAGTGTCAGCCACCCTGCCCAGTACCGCACGTCGATGTCACCGGCCTTCGGCAGGATGTCGTGCTGGAGCGTGCACTGCACCAGCATGACGGGGAAGCCGGAGCGGCCGTCCGGAAAGGGCCGCCACGCCACGACGTCGACTCCTCCGTCGCGACGGCGTGGCGGCCGATAGGCGCTCCCCGGCTTGATCCCCATCAGGCCCGCCAGCCATTCGATCGCGTACGCGAACTCGGGCGGGCGACCCTCGTCGGACGGCCAGCCGAACCGCACCGCCCGACCTGACGGGCCGAGCATCGCGATCGCGGCTGCGACCGCGATGCGTTCGAACAGGAGGATCGTGCCGGTGGGAGGGTCCGCACCCGCGACCTGGCGTGCGGGCGAGTCCGGCGTCATGAGGAGGAGGCCGGAGTACGTTGCCTCGGGCGCGGTGGGACGTGCCCGCACCGCCACGTCGGACACCTCGAAGGGGTAGTGGTCACCGAGGACCGCACCGCGGCGACTCATCACGCGGATCGCGAGGCTCACCGCCGCGGGGCCAGCGCCTACCTCGTCGAGGGCGATTCGATGCAGGCGGTCGAGGCCGAGTTGTCGCGTGCCGCGCACGAGGAGAGACGTCTCGATCCAGTCGGCCACCTGCTCGCGTCCGCTCGCGCGAAGGTCGGTCATGCCGCGTCGGGACCCGCATCGTCGGCTGTGCCCACCTCGGCGACGACGTTGCGGAGCGACTCCAAGGCCGACTCGACGTCGAAGAGCGTTGCGAGCACCTGAGGGTCGTCCGCGTACGCGGCGATGTCGTCCGCTGCGTAGAGGAGCGCGTTCTTTCCTGCGGTGAGTCGTTGGAGGAGGCGTTCCCTCGGGTCGAGCCCCGCGGCGGCGACTCGTTGCTTCGCCTCGTCCAGGCTGAAGCCGTCCCGGAGCGCGGCTAGCCCGACGTCGCTCGCCACGACGCTTCCGAGCTGGCTCATCTGGCGAGAGTCAGTGATCTTCGGCTCGTCCTCGGCGTCCCCGAAGATCCAGCCGAGGAGTTCCTCGAGCTCGTCCGTCCTCGACTCCGGCACCGGGTCGGCTCCGACCTCCAGACGAGATCCCAGAGGAGCCCCTACGTGATCGCGCAGCTTGGTGTTGCCCATGGCGACCGTGAGCAGCGAGAACGCCTTCTCCACCTCGCCGGTGTCGAGGCCGAGCCGTTGTGCCTGGGCCACTACCGCTTGGTCGCGGTACAGGTCGGCGGCCTTGCTCTTGGTGATGCCGATCAGGTCGGCGACCTGCTGGATGGAGAGGCCCTCGTGGACGCGCGCCGCGATGAAGCGAGCCTGCATGAATGGGCGCCACGGCAGCTTTCCGACGACGTGCGCTTTCGCGACCTCCACGTGAGTCGAGGCCCGGTCGGGGTGTACCACCACGGGCACCGGCGTGACGCCGTCGATCGAGGAGCGCGCCGATACGTCCTCCCACCGGTCCGGCTCGGCGAACTGCGCGCGGATCTCCGGCCTGCTGAGGCCGAGCAGCGCGGTCAGTCGCCGGTTGCCTTCGACGACAACCCAGGTCTCCGGCTCGTCGCCGGCGATCACGAGCAGGGGCTCGCTCATGAAGAACCCGTTGTCGGCGATGGACTGGGCGACGGCGAACGCCTCGAAGCCGAGCTCCAGTACGACCGCGAGCTCCTCCTGGGCCCCGCCCCGCAGGCTCTCCGGTAGGCGAGGGTTCTGCGGGTCGAGCCTCAGCGCGTCGAGGCGAACCATTCGCGGTTCACCCAGCGTATGTGCTGGCACGTTCACACCTTTCGCACGATGGGGCGAGATCCGAGGTACACGGCAGGTGCCAGCAACTCGAAGCCGTCGTTCCGGTCGCGTCTCACCACGCGGTGGATCTGAATGGCTACCTTGTCGGGATCGGTGTCGAGGTGCGGGACGGCGCGATCGCCCGGATAGAACGGCCTTCCCGCGACCTGACGGACGTCCTTGCCTTGGAAGAGGTTGACGAATCCGGTCTCGTCGTCCCACTTGCGGGTGCGTGGCCCACCGTCGTCCTCCATCAGAAGGACATCGACCGGGCCCTGCGTCGGGTGACGTCGTAGCGCGTGCAGGATGTCCTCGTGGCGCCACCCCGGGCTGTAGCCGTCCACGCGCCACGAGCTCAGCAGACCGTCGACAGCCGCCTCGAACGGCATCACCGTCGTGCGGAACGGCAAGCGGCCGTAGTCCACGTACGGCGCGTCGAACAGGCCTGTAGCGGCAACCAGGCGCTCGTTGTCCGACCGGGCGCCCGCGTCGAGTGACGGCTGATGGACGCTGTACCAGCCCGAGAGCTGGGTCGAGAGCGCGCGCACGACCGCGTCCCGGGTCGGTTTCATCCCCGCCGGCAGGAGCAGGCCGATCTCACGCGCCCACGTCGCGATGGATCCTCCCGCCTCGACGTGGTCTCGGAGCTGGGCGCGGAGGTCGTACTCGGTGAAGACGATGTCTCGCAGTGCCCTGACCGTTCGTCGCGTCGCGAAGAACTGGCAGTACGGCAGTTGGTCCCGGCGATAGCCGAACGCCCTCGCGCGCTGCTCGAGCGTGTCGACCTGGATCGACGGAGGTCGGTTCATGTACGTCACGGTGAGGCCTTCGACCGTGTAGCCGCGGTCGAGCTTGTTGCCGCCGACCAGGATGTGGATCGGCGCGACCGTCCAGTCGACGCGGTTCAACGCACTGACGGAGTTCACGAGCCAGAACGTCGCTTCGCGAAGCACGAGGCGGATCGAGTCCAACAGGGCCGCGTCGTCTACGTCCGGCGCGCCGAGGCTCACCAGGCGTCGTCGCTCGTCGGTGATGGCTTGCGGCAGGTCGTCGACCGACCCGGCCGCGGCGG
>DASZER010000060.1:0-4321 GCA_035940575.1 Frankiaceae bacterium
CCGCCGCGCCCGCCCCCGTCGCCCCCGCCCCCGCGGAGCCGGCCGCCCCGGACCCGCCGGCCGCGCCGCCCGCCCCTGCCGCGCCGCCCGCCCCTGCCGCGCCTCCGGCCGCGCCGCCTGCCGCCCCTGCCGCGCCGCCCGCCGCCCCCGTCGCGCCTCCGGCCGCGCCGCCCGAGCCCGCCGCCGCGCAGGCCGCAGCACCCCCCGCTCCCGCGGAGCCCGCGCCCGCTGCCCCGGCCACGCCGCAGGCCGCCCCGCCGCAGCCCGCCGAGGCCGCGTTCGCCGCGCCCGACGCCGAGCCCGCCGCCCCGGCCGACCGGCCCGAGCCCCTGACGGTCCCGGCGATCCCCGAGCTCGCGTCCGCCGCGCCCGCGACCGCCGACACGTACACCCCGCACGCCGACGCGCCACCCCCGCGCGGCGGCCGCCTGCTGACGTACCTCCCGCTCGCGCTGCTCCTGCTGCTGCTCGCCGGCGCGGTCGCCACCTGGCTCGGCCCGGTCCGGGAGTGGCGCCAGGAGGCCCGGGTCAACGACCTGCGCGCCGACGCGCTCGCCGAGGCGCGCCAGCTCGCGCTCAACATCGGCTCGATCGACTACCAGCGCCTCGACGCCGACCTCCGGCGCATCTCCGAGAGCACGACCGGCAAGGCGCGCACGGAGTTCGACGAGAAGATCCTCGAGAACGACGCCTACAAGAAGCTGGTCGTCGACAACCAGGCCGTCCTCAAGACGACGATCATCCGCATCGGCCTGCAGCCGTGCGGCACCGACGACAAGGCGTGCGACAGGGGAGAGACCGCGACGGTGCTCGTGTTCCACGACCAGGAGTCGAAGAACAAGCTCCGCCCCACCCCGCGCGTCGACCGCAACCGTGTCGCCCTCACGCTCGTACGCCAGAACGGCAGGTGGCTGATCAGCGAGGTCGCCGTCCTCTAATCACGAGCCCGGGCCGCACAAACGACGCCTGAAGATCGGTCGTCAGACCTTGGTCGACGGAGTACCGTCAAGATGTCAGCGCGAGAACCTTGCCATCGCGGCGGGAAGAGTCGCCGCCCGACCCGACGTACAGGTCGACCCGGTAGCAGCCGATCCGTACGGTGAGGACCGCCTTCCCGGTCAAGGAGACGCGATGAACGAGTCGACGCCGCAAGCCGGCATCCCTGGGCTCTTCAGCGACCCTGCCGACTTCGCCGATGCATTCGCGCAGGCACTGTCCAAGCTCCCACTGGCCGAGGTGGAGAACTTCCACCGGCAGCTCGCCGAGGCGCTTCGGCAGACGCAGTCGCGGAAAGACGCGATGCCCTTCGTCCAGCTCGCGCTCGGGATGGTCTGCGACGAGCGGCTGGCGACGAACGACGAGTTCAAGCGCGCCGTGAAGGAAGTGGAGGAGCTCGACACGCAGTCGCCTCCCGAGGCGATCGACCACCGGGCTCTCATCGCGGAGCTTCGTGCCGGTTGAGCCGCGGCCGCGGAAGCTCGGTCGCGTCAGCGAGCAGGTCAAGCAGTACCTCGCCGCGGCGCCGGACGCCGCTGTCGACGAGCTCGCGTGGGTCCTGGACTGTCTCAACTCCGGGGACAGCGACTGCTGGAACAGACTCCCGATGTCCGAGTCCCGCGCGCGACCCGGCCGGATGACCGTCCTGCTATCGAGCGGCGACATCCTGGTCTGGCAGCCCTACCTCGACTACCCGGACCTGTACGCCGTCTTCTACGTCGGTCCCGCGAGCCCGTTCGTCTGAGCCGGCAGGCCTGACGTGAACGCCCGGCCGCCCCTTGACGAGAGGGCCTCGCGCGGCGAAGATCAGTGGTGACTGTGGGCAGCGACAAGGGGTTCGTTTCGACAGCGGTCTAGCACCTCGCTAGACTGCCCTTTTGCGCTGCCCACCCTCTGGTCGCTTCATATGGCGGTAGCCGACCTGGAGGGCAACTCGTGTGCCCTTGGCTCGTGACAGCTTCATCCAGGCTCGGAAGGACGTTCGTTGGCTCCCTCCCGCAACTCCGGTCGTATCTCCTTCGCCAAGATCAAGGAACCTCTTGAGGTTCCCAACCTGCTCGCTCTCCAGGTCGAGTCGTTCGACTGGCTCGTCGGCAACGACGCCTGGCGCGCGCGGGTAGCCGCCGCGCAGGAGCGCGGTGAGCCGACTCCCACGGAGTGCGGCCTGGAGGAGATCCTCGCCGAGATCTCCCCGATCAAGGACTTCAGCGACTCCATGTCGCTCGAGTTCCGCGATCCGCGCTTCGAGCCGCCCAAGTACTCCGTCGAGGAGTGCAAGGACAAGGACATGACGTACTCGGCGCCGATGTTCGTCACGGCCGAGTTCACCAACCACGGCACCGGCGAGATCAAGAGCCAGACCGTGTTCATGGGCGACTTCCCGCTGATGACGCCCAAGGGCACGTTCGTCATCAACGGCACCGAGCGCGTCGTCGTGTCGCAGCTCGTCCGCTCGCCGGGCGTGTACTTCGACAAGACGATCGACAAGACGTCCGACAAGGACGTCTACGGCTGCAAGGTCATCCCCGGCCGCGGCGCGTGGCTGGAGTTCGAGGTCGACAAGCGCGACACGGTCGGCGTCCGCATCGACCGCAAGCGCCGCCAGTCGGTCACGGTGCTGCTCAAGGCCCTCGGCTGGGACGACGCGAAGATCCTCGAGCGCTTCGGCGAGTACGAGTCGATGCGCGTCACGCTGGAGAAGGACCACACGACCGGCCAGGAGGACGCGCTTCTGGACATCTACCGCAAGCTGCGCCCGGGCGAGCCGCCGACGCGCGAGTCGGCGCAGACGCTGCTCGACAACCTCTTCTTCAACCCGAAGCGCTACGACCTCGCGAAGGTCGGCCGCTACAAGGTGAACAAGAAGCTGCAGCTCGACCTGCCGCTGACGCAGGGCGTCCTCACCGAGGACGACATCATCGCGACGATCGACTACATCGTCCGCCTGCACGCCGGCGAGAACGGCTACGAGACCGACGACATCGACCACTTCGGCAACCGCCGCCTGCGCACGGTCGGCGAGCTGATCCAGAACCAGGTCCGTCTCGGCCTCGCCCGCATGGAGCGCGTCGTCCGCGAGCGGATGACGACGCAGGACGTCGAGGCGATCACGCCGCAGACGCTCATCAACATCCGTCCGGTCGTGGCGAGCATCAAGGAGTTCTTCGGAACGTCCCAGCTCTCGCAGTTCATGGACCAGACGAACCCGCTCGCGGGCCTGACCCACAAGCGCCGCCTGTCGGCGCTCGGCCCCGGCGGCCTGAGCCGCGAGCGCGCGGGCTTCGAGGTCCGCGACGTCCACCCGAGCCACTACGGCCGCATGTGCCCGATCGAGACGCCGGAAGGCCCGAACATCGGCCTGATCGGCTCCCTGTCGACGTACGCGCGGGTCAACCCGTACGGCTTCGTCGAGACGCCGTACCGCAAGGTCGTCAAGGGCAAGGTCACCGACGCCGTCGACTACCTCACCGCCGACGAGGAGGACAAGCACGTCATCGCCCAGGCGAACGAGCCGATCGACGCCAAGGGCAACTTCCTCAACGACAAGGTGCTCGTCCGCCGCAAGGGCGGCGAGGTCGACTACATCGTCCCCGCCGACGTCGACTACATGGACGTCTCGCCGCGCCAGATGGTGTCGGTCGGCACGGCCATGATCCCGTTCCTCGAGCACGACGACGCCAACCGCGCGCTCATGGGCTCGAACATGCAGAAGCAGTCGGTCCCGCTGCTGCGCAGCGAGGCGCCGCTCATCGGCACCGGCATGGAGGCCCGCGCCGCCAAGGACGCCGGAGACGTCGTCGTGGCGGAGAAGGGCGGCGTGGTCGAGGAGCTGTCCGCCGACTACATCCAGGTGATGGCCGACGACGGCACGCGGCAGACGTACCGCCTGCACAAGTTCCGCCGCTCCAACCAGGGCACGTGCATCAACCAGAAGCCCATCGTCAACGAGGGCGACCGGATCGAGGCCGGCGACGTGATCGCCGACGGCCCGTGCACGGACAACGGCGAGATGGCGCTCGGCAAGAACCTGCTCGTCGCGTTCATGCCGTGGGAGGGCCACAACTACGAGGACGCGATCATCCTGTCGCAGCGCCTCGTGCAGGACGACGTGATGACCTCGATCCACATCGAGGAGCACGAGGTCGACGCCCGCGACACCAAGCTCGGCGCCGAGGAGATCACCCGGGACATCCCGAACGTCTCCGAGGAGGTCCTCGCGGACCTCGACGAGCGCGGCATCATCCGCATCGGCGCCGAGGTCACGCCGGGCGACGTCCTCGTCGGCAAGGTCACGCCGAAGGGCGAGACCGAGCTGACGCCGGAG
>DASZER010000061.1:0-69987 GCA_035940575.1 Frankiaceae bacterium
CACCGGCGCCACCGGCGCCACGGGTGCCACCGGCCCGCAGGGTCCGGCTGGTCCGACCGGCGCCACGGGTGCCACCGGCCCCGCGGGTGCCACGGGCGCGACCGGCCCGGCCGGCCCGACCGGCCCGCAGGGTCCGGCTGGCCCGATCGGCCCGCAGGGTCCGCGCGGCAACACCGGCCCGCAGGGCCCGACCGGCCCCGCCGGCCCGACCGGCCCTGTCGGCCCGACCGGCCCGGTGGGCCCCGCTGGCCCGACCGGCCCCGCCGGCCCGACCGGCCCGCGTGGTCTGACCGGCCCGACCGGCCCGACCGGCCCGTCCTCGCAGGCGGTCGTCGAGGCGGGCGAGCCCGTGCCGCTCGAACCGGCCGACGACGAGATCACCACCGCGACCGTGACCTGCCCGGCGGGCAAGGTGGCGTACGGCGGTGGCGGCTTCATCACCAACACCACGGGTGACTCGGTGCTCAAGAGCAGCTACCCGACCCCGCAGGTGGACGGCTCGCCGGCCACCGGCTGGACCGTGGAGGCGTACAACGACGAGCCCGGCCAGGTTCCGATCTACACCGGCCAGGTCACCGCGTACGCGATCTGCGGCAACCCGTAACACCCCGCACGTCGACGGAAGGCCGCTCCCCTCGGGGGGCGGCCTTCCGCCTTTCCCGCCCCCGCCGGCCGCCGAGAACGGCGGCTGCCTCGGCGCCTCAGAGACGCGCGTAGAGGTCGAGCACGGCCGCGACCGAGGCGGCGACGCTCCGGCGCGGGGACTCGGCGGCGTACCAGGCCGCCGTGGACTCCCGCAGGGGCTCTCCGGCCCGTACGACGGCCGCCACGGCCCCCGCGACGTCGTTCGGGGCGGGCGAGGCGACGACGGCGCCGTTGACGCCCGCCTCGACCAGGTCCACGGCGGCGTTGTCGGGGCCCGCGACGACGACGCTCGGCGTGCCGTACGCCGCCGCCTCGACGACCACGAGCCCGTAGCCCTCGCGCATCGACGGCAGCAGCAGGCACGACGCCGACGCGAGCACGCGCGGCACCTCCTCGGGCACCACGGCCCCCGGCAGCGACACGACGTCGGCGAGGCCGAGCTCGGCGACCCGCGCACGCAGGGCGGCGTGCAGCGGGCCGTCGCCGAGGACGGTCGCGTGCAGGCCGGGCAGCAGCGGCCGCAACGCCGCCACGACGTCGGGCACGAGCAGCACCCGCTTGTCGGCGACGTGGCGGCCCGCGTAGACGACGTGCGGCCGCTCCGGCGCGGGGCTCGGCGCCGCGTCCCCGGACGGGAACAGCCCGGGCAGCCGCAGCACGTCGCGCGCGCCGGCCGCGCGGAGGCGTTCCTCGGTCATCTCGGAGAAGCACAGCGACCGCGTCCCCGCCCGTACGCACGCCGCCTGCACCCCGAGCGCCGCCCGGCCGCGCGGGCCGCCGAGGAAGCCGCGCAGGTACCCCGCCGACAGCACCTCGTGCCACTCGACCAGCAACGGCACGCCCGAGCCCGCCAGGGCCGCGCGGGCGCCGAGGACGCCGAAGTACGGGAAGTTCGCGACGTGCACGAGGTCGTACGCCCTCCGGTGCGCCGCGAGGTGCCGTGCGACCCCCCGCCCGAACCGCACGCCCGGCCCCACGAGCCGCTCCCCCGACGGGCCGTACAGCGCGGACGCCCCGCTGACCGCGACGACCTCCGCGCCCGGCAGGTCGGGCTCGCCGTCGCCCCACTGGTGGCGGGTCAGGTACGTCACGTCGTGGCCGGCGTCGACGGCACCGAGCGCGAGCGCGCGCAGCCACCGCTCGGCGCCGCCGATCGTGTGCGGGTACAGGCAGTCGTAGACGAGCGCGACGCGCATCAGAGCAGCGACGCGTAGAGCGCGCGGAGCTCGTCCACGAACGACTCCCACGACACCTCGGCGACGACGTGCGCCCGCGCCGCCTCGCCGCACCGCGCGCGCAGCGCGTCGTCGGCGAGCAGCTCGCCCACCGCCGCCGCCAGCGCGGCCGCGTCGCCCGCGGGCACCGCGCGCCCCGCGCCGACGTCCTGCGCGCGCTTCGCGATGTCGCCCGCGCCCTCCGCGATCACGACAGGCATCCCCGACGCCATCGCCTCGAGGGCGACGAGCGACGAGCCGCCCTCGTGCTCGACGTACTGCGACGGCAGCACGAACACCCCGCACGTCCGGTACAGCCCCGCCAGCGCCTCGTCGTCCACCCGCCCGGCGAACGTCACCCGGTCCGCCACCCCCAGCGAGCGCGCGCGGGCCTCGTAGCGGGCCCGCCGCGACCCGTCCCCGACGACCGTGCACGTCGCCTCGGGCATCAGCGGCATCGCGTCCAGCAGGACGTCGAGGCCCTTGTAGTCGTGGAACTCGTCCAGCACCGACACGAACAGCAGCTCCGGGCTGCGCGGCCCCTCGCCGGGCGCGAACGCGTCCGTGTCGACGCCGTTGAGCAGCGTCACGACCTTGCCGCGCAACGCCGGCTGCTCCCGCACGAGCCGGTCGCGCCAGGAGTCGGAGTTGACCGTGATCAGCGTCGCGAGCCGCAGCGTCACCCGCTGCAGCGTGCGCTCGTAGACCCGCGCCGCCACCGACGCGAGCCCGGTGCCCACGATCCGGTTGTAGAACGTCACCACGACAGGCTTGCGACGCAGCCGCGCGACGAGCACCGACCAGTCCGCCGACCACGGCGTCGGCAGGTGCGTGTGCACGACGTCGACCGGCGCGCGCCACAGCGCGGCCGGCAGCCCTGGCGTGACGTCGGTGTTCGCGACGCGGAACGCCGCCCTGAGCCGCAGCACCCGCACGCCGTTGCGGACCTCGCGCCCCGGCCCGGCGGCGGGGGAGGCGGCGCAGATCACGTACGCCTCGTCGCCGCGCGCCACGAGGCGTTCGCAGATGTCGGCGGCGACCGCCTCGATGCCGCCGACGTGCGGCGGGTAGCGGACCGGCGTGTGCAGCACCCTCACCGGCGCGAGTCTGCCAGGCACAATGCGCCCGTGCGCTACCACGACTGGCATGCCGAGCCCGGCTACTGGAACGACGTCGTGCGCCACTTCGACCCCGGCGACCTGCTGCTCGACCTCGGCTGCGGCTCCGCGTGGCTCGGCGGGCACTTCCCGCGCTACGTCGGCGTCGACGACCACCCCGAGGCGCTGGCCGGGAGCCGCGCCCGCGTCGTGCGCGGTGACGTCGCGCGGCTGCCGCTCGCCGACGCGACGTTCGACGCCGTCGTCTGCAAGGACGTCCTCGAGCACGTCGCCGACCCGCGCCTCGTCATCCGCGAGGTGCGGCGCGTCCTTCGCCCCGGCGGGCGCGTCTACGTCTCCGTCCCCGACGCGCAGCGGTGGGTCTGGGAGGACTACACGCACGTGCGCCCGTACCCGCGCCGCGCGCTGCGCCGGCTGCTGACCGACGAGGGACTGACCGTCGAACGCCTCGGCCACGAGTCGGTCATGGCCGGCGTCGGCATCGTGTCGCGGTGGAGCCCGTGGCACCGCCGCCCGTGGCCCTACCGGCTGCTCGCCCGCACCAGGCTCGCCCGCCGCAACGTCTGGGCGCTCGCCCGCGCCTGATTGCGCGTATCGGCAATTCCACGGTGAGGCTTCACCCTTGTCCCTCGCCTATTCGCTCGCTAGACTTCGCGATGCCGGAAATCGGTGGCGTCGATAACGGGGGACGCCGACGACGCACGTTCCGGCACCTCTGTCGCCCCGTGTGCGGACGCGTTCGTCCGCGGAAGGAGCGCAGATGGACCCGCGAAGGATCACCGTACGGCTCGGGCTGCTCACGGCGGCGCCCGCTCTGCTCGCGGCGCTCACCGCGGGCCGGGCCGACGCGAGCCTGGTCGGCGGCGGTGCGGTGGTGGCGATAACGCCGGTCGCCACCCACAACGTCGCCGCGACGCTGTCTTACGACGCGACACCCTTCCCCGGCGGAGCGTTCGTCGAGTTCAACTGCAAGGTCGTCGCGTGGGTCGACCCGGCGTCGACCGGCCTCGACACGTGCAGCGTGGCCGGTCAGGAGGCCGTCGGCTCGCCCAACAACGTGCCCGGTCCCGCGTCGGCGGCCGCGGGCCTCGTGTGGGTGCCGGACGGTACCCGCCCGGTGGCGTGCGTGCAGGGCCACGCGACGTTCGCCGAGGGGTCCGTAGGACCGCTCGCGATGAGCACCCCGGCGAGGTGCCAGGCGCTGACGCTCCTGGCCGTCGCGCCGTGAGCCGAGACCAACCGTGACCGCGACCGCGCTCTCGCGACGCGCGAGAGCGCGCGCGGCCGTCGTCGCAGCCGTTCTCGTGGCGTTGCCGGCCGTTCCCGAGGCGGGTGCGGCGCCCGTGCGACAGATCCTCGCCGGGCGGAGCGTGCTGGTCGCCGACCGGCCCGCGGCGGAGACCGTGGTCCTCCCGCGCGCGGCGACGATCGACCTCGACGACGCGACCGCCGACAGCCCGTCCGTGACGATCGAGGGCACGGGGAGGCTGGCGGGGTTCGTGCTGACGGCGCTCGACCCGTCCGACGCGCAGGGGCCGCGCACGTTGATCATGCTGCGTGTCGGCGGCTGCACCGCACCACGGTGCGAGGCCACCGCGCCGCGCCAGGCGTACGAGTACGCGGTCGCGGGGGAGGGCTTCGCCGTCCGGAGGCTCTCCGAGAACGCGCGGAGAGTGACCCTGCCCGCGGGAGACTACGCGCTGCGCGCGGTCACCGACGGCGCCCCTGTGCGGCTCACGTTGCGGCTGGGCGGTCTCGCGGGGGCCACCACGGTCCGCGTGACCCGGGCGCACCGCGTGACGCTGAGGACTGACGCGTCACCGCCTGGCCCCGCCCGCGTCGACCCGCTCCGCAACGTCGCGGCGTCGTATCGCTTCGGTCGCGTTCCCGGCCTCACCTTTCACGTCCTGTTCCAGGAGTACGAGCCGCACGTCCGCAGCATTTCGGGAATCTGCTACTACCGCGATGCCGCGCCGCCCACCGGCCGTTACCACCCGGGCTGCCCGAACTCGGTAGGCGAATCGGTGGACATGGTGGGTTACCCGACGCTTCGTTTCGAGGGCCTCGCGTTCGGCGCGGACATCATGCTCCTCCCCGGCACGTGGACCGTGGGTCACTACCTCACCGGAGTCGGCGGCGCGTCGTCGCTGACGGTCGTGACGCTCTTCCTCGACCTGGTGTAGCCGGCCAGCAGCACCGCCGCCCCGACGCAGCCCACCAGGGTCGCCCCGAGCACCTGGCCCAACGACCCGGGCCACACCGCCAGCGTCACCGCCGCGACCGCGAGCGAGACCGCCCACCCCGCCGCCGCCGCCCCGGCGCGCCCGCGGGCGACGAGCGCCTGGGTCAGGAGCTGCCCCACGAGGAACGTCACCGCGCACGCCGCCAGCACCGCCGCCGGCCCCGCGCCGAGCCGGTCGTTGTCCCGCCCGAACAGCACCGGCACCAGCGGCGGCGCGAGCAGCGCGAACGCCGCCGTCGTCACCACCCCCGCCGCCAGCACCGCGAGCACCGCGCCGCGCAGCGTGCGCCGGAACGCCGCGTCGTCCGCCCCCGCGAGCCCGGCCAGCAACGGCGCCAGGAGGGCCTGGCCGAGCAGCAGCGGGATGCGGGTCAGCGACACCGTGACGAGGTAGGACGAGACGAGCGCCGGGTCGTCCGAAAGCAGCTTGAGGACGGCGGGGCCGGCGCCGACGACGACGTTCGCGCACAGCGACGCCGCGACCAGCCGCCCGACGTCCGCCCCGACCCGCCCGCCGCCGGCCCCGCCGCCCGCCGAGCGCCCGAGACCCGGCAGGCACACGGCCGTCGCGACGAGCGGCGCGAGGCCGGCCACCCACGCGTACGGCTCCGGCGAGCGTGCCCCCGCCGCGTACGCCACGCCGCACCCCACCAGCCGCACCAGGCCGTCGACGCCGAGGACGAGCGCGTAGCGCCCGAACGACCGCCGCGCCACGAGCACCGCGCGGAGGACGTGCTGCGCCGCGTAGCCCGCGAGCGACGCCACCACCGCGAGCAGCAGGCCGGTACGCCCGTCGAGCAGGTCGTCGACGTACAGCGGCGCCGACACCGCCGCCACCACCGCGAGCCCGGCGACCCACGCGCCCGCGACGGACGCCACGTGCCGCCCCGCGACGGCGGAGGACCCGAGGAGGCGCCCCGCGAGCGCCTGCTCCAGCGGGAAGAACACGGCGGGCCCGACGAGGAAGACCAGCGTCCACGCGGCCGCCAGCGCGCCTCGCGACCCGACCTCGACGCCCCGCGTCGCGAGCGCCAGCGCGCCGAACCCCGAGAGCCCCGAGACCACGATTCCCGCGAGCGTCGCGCCGCTGCCGCGAGGCACCGTCCCGAGCCTGGCGAGCCGCGCGCTCCCGGCCGGGTCCACGTCGGCCATACTACGAGCGCATGCGGGGACGCCGGTGGGACGCGACGCTTGCCGTGCTGCCGACCCTCGCCCTCAACCTCTGGCACCTGCGGGCCGAGCGCGTCCCCGTCCAGAACATCAACGACGGCGCGATGCACGCGCAGATGGTCCGCTTCGCGCGGGCCACCATGGACTCCGGCCGCATCCCGTGGAACGCCTGGTACCCCTACCTCCAGCTCGGCTCGCCGCACCTGCAGCACTACCCGAGCCTCGGACACGTGCTGACCGCCGTCCTCGGCTACGCCGTCGGCGAGGACCGCGTCTACGCCTGGAGCGTCTACCTGCTCCTCGCGCTCTGGCCGCTCGCCGTCTACGCCGCCACGCGCATCCTCGGCCTCGGCCGCTGGGCCGGCGTCGCCGCCGCGAGCGTCACGCCGCTGGTCATCAGCGCGCCTGGCTACGGCTACGAGTACGGCTCCTACGTCTGGGCGGGATGGGGCGTCTGGGGCCAGCTCTGGGCGATGGTCACGCTGCCGCTCGCCCTCGCGCTGTCCTGGCGCGCGGTCATCACGGGTCGCGGCTACGCCCGCGCGGCCGCGCTGCTCGGCCTGACGATGGCGTTCCACTTCCTTACCGGGTACCTCGCCGTCCTCGCCGTCGGCGTCGGCGCGCTCGTCGTGCGCGGCCGCTTCCTCTCCCGCGTCGCCCGCGCGGCAGGCGTCGTCGCCGTCGCGGTCCTGCTCGCGAGCTTCGAGATCGTGCCGCTCATCCGCGGCCAGGTCTGGACCGCCGCGGGCGAGCTCGGGCCCGAGAGCCGCTTCTACGTCGAGTCCCACGGCGCGCCCAAGGTCCTCACCTGGCTGGTCAAGGGCGAGCTCTACGACGCCGGCCGCCTGCCGATCGTCTCGCTGCTCGCCGCCGCCGGGCTCGTCGCGTGCGTCCTGCGCTGGCGCAAGGAGCCGCGCGGCCGACTGCTCGTGGCGTTCTGGGCGCTGAGCCTGTTCCTGTTCTTCGGGCCGGCGTTCTTCGGGAAGTGGCTCTACGTCCTCCCCGGCGCGAGCAGCCTGCTCTACCACCGCATGATCATCGGCGTGCACCTCGGCGGCATCCTGCTCGCCGGCGTCGGGGTCGGCGCGATCGTGCAGGTCGTCCGCAACGTCCCCGCCCGCGCGATCGTCGTCACGGGGCTCGTCGCGGTCGCGCTGCTCAACGGGTGGCCGCGCGTCGCGGAGGTCGCGGCCAACAGCCGCGAGTACGTCGCGTACCAGCAGACCGCGGAGGAGAGCGACGGCGCGGCGGTGCGCAGCCTCGTCGAGGAGGTGCGCGGCTACTCCGACGGCCGCGCGTACGCGGGCCTGCGCTCCAACTGGGGGCCCGACTACAAGGTCGGCGCCGTCCCCGTCTACGCGTTCCTCGCGGGCTACGACGCCGACGCGGTCGGCTTCACGTACCGCACGCCGAGCCTCATGGCCGACGTCGAGGCGTACTTCAACGAGACGCGGCCCGACAACTACGACCTGTTCAACGTGCGCTACCTCCTGCTGCCGTCGGACCGGCAGCCGAGCGTCCCCGCGACGCTCATCCGCCGCGCCGGGCGGCACACGCTCTGGTACGTCCAGACCTCCGGCTACGTCGGCGTCACCGACACCGCCGCCCCGATCACCGTGCCCGACCGCGAGTCGTACCGCGTGCGCGTCCTCCCGACGCTGTTCCGGGAGCGGCCCGAGCTGCCGAGCGTCGCGTACGGCGGCCGCGAGCCCGCCCCCGTCACCGCCGTCGCGGGCGTGACCTCCGGCAGGCCGGGCGAGGTCGTGTCGCAGGCCGCCGTCCTCGCCGACGGCACGTTCACCGCGCGGGTGCGGATGGCGCGGCAGGGCGCGGCGTACCTCAAGGTCGCCTACGACCCGTCCTGGCGCGTCACGATCGACGGGCGGGACGCGGAGACGTTCATCGCCTCGCCGGGGCTCGTCGGGGTCATGGTGCCGCCGGGCGAGCACGTGGTGGCGTTCGTGTTCAGGTCGACCACCCCGACGTGGCTGTACCTGCTGCTCGGCCTGCTCGCGCTGCTCGCCGCGTCGCGCCTGTCAGCGCCGGCGCAGCATCAGCACCGACAGGAAGAACGACCCGAGCACCGTCTGGATCCCGAGGACCAGGCAGGTCAGCGACGGGATGACGATGCGCAGGCTCTCGCTGGCGTTCAGTGGGCCGAACTCCTGCGTGCCCCACTGGTAGAAGCCGTAGACCGACCCGCCGATCCCGGCGAGGGTGAGCAGCCCGCCGGCGAGCAGCCCGCCCTCGAGTGGGGCGCGCCGGAGCAGCCGCGCGAGGCGTGGGTCGGCGGGCAGCAGCCCCTCGCTGATGGCGAACGCCTTCGTGAACAGCCCGAACACGATCGACTGGAAGCCGATCACGACGGCGAAGGCGGCGTAGAGGAGCGTCTGTACGTCGAGGCCGAACCTGCCGATCGTCCGTCCGCCTGGGATGAGCCAGAGCCCTAGGGCCGTGCCGAGGACGCAGAGCACGACGCCCGGGTAGAGGAACAGCCAGCGCGGGCTGTACAGCAGCAGGAAGCGCAGGTGCCGCCACCCGTCCCGCCACGACCGCAGGTGCGGGGCGCGCGTGCGGCCGTCGGGCCGCAGCGTGACCGGGACCTCGCTGGTACGCAGCCCGTGGAGCGTGGCCTTGACGACCATCTCGCTGGCGAACTCCATGCCCGTCGTCCGCAGGTCGAGCGCGAGGATCGCGTCGCGGTCGAACCCGCGCATCCCGCAGTGGAAGTCGCGGACCGGGCTGCGGAAGAACACCCTGCCGAGGAACGACAGCACGGGGTTGCCGAGGTAGCGGTGCAGCGCGGGCATCGCGTCCTTCGCGATCCCGCCCTTGAACCTGTTGCCCATCACGAGGTGGTCGCCGCCGCGCAGCCGCTCGACGATCGGCGCGATCTCGCCGAAGTCGTACGACAGGTCGGCGTCGGCCATCACGACGTAGCGGCCCCTGGCCGCGGCGATGCCGCCGAGCAGCGCGGCGCCGTAGCCCTTGTCGGCCACCGGCACGACGCGCGCGCCCGCCCGCTCGGCGAGCGCCTGCGAGCCGTCGGTGCTGCCGTTGTCGGCGACCACGACCTCGCCGGTCGCGCCGGCGCGTTCGAGGCCGAGCAGGGCGATGCGCACGCACTCCGCGACCGTCTCGGCCTCGTTGAGGCACGGCATCAGGACCGTGACCTCGACGCCCCCGCTCACGGCGTCAGGGGGTGGGGCTGACCGTGGTGTGCGGCGTCGGCGAGGGCGAGGCCGTACGGGCCGGGATGCGGGCGCGCAGCGACGGGTCTAGCCGCACCGCCGTGGCGAACGCCTGGTCGGCCTCCCGCTGCTTGCCGCCCGCCTTGTACGCGAAGCCGAGGTTCAGGTACGCGTTGGCGTTGCGGGGCTCGACGGCGATCGTGCGCTGGTAGAGCTGGATCGCCTCGTCGTTGGACCCTGCCTCGAAGCGGATGATCCCGAGGTTGAACAGCGCGGGGCCGTAGTTGGGGTCGATCGTGAGCACGGCCCGGTAGCGGCGCTCGGCCTCGCCCTTGTCGCCGGCGTTCTGCTTGATGAGGCCGATGTTGTAGATCGCGAACTTGTTCGTCGGGTCGATCTTCAGCACTTCCTCGTAGTGCTGGATCGCGCCGTTCGTGTCGCCGGCGACGTGCGCGTTGAGCCCGCGCTGGAGCTCGTCCTCGACCTTCTTGGCCTTCGGCTTGTCCTTGCCGCAGCCCGTGAGAGCGACCAGCAACGCCATCATCAGCGCTACGGTGCGCCACCCCGTCTTCCGCATGAAGGGGATGATACGGACGTGACCTCCCCCCTGCTCTCGCGTCCCGGCGCCGTCGAGGCCGACGGCGCCGACGCCGGCGTCGCCGCCCACTACGGCGACCCGCTGCGCGAGCAGCGCCTCGCCGAGGAGGGGCGGGGCATCACCGACCGCTCCCACCGCGAGGTGGTCAGGGTCGGAGGCGAGGACCGGCTGACGTGGCTGCACAGCCTCACCACGCAGCACCTCTCCGCGCTGCCGGCCGGCCAGCCGGCCGAGGCCCTCGTCCTCTCGCCGCACGGCCACGTCGAGCACCACCTCACGCTCGTCGACGACGGGTCCGTGACGTGGGCGCACGTCGAGCCCGGCACGGCGGACGCGCTGCTCGCGTTCCTCGACTCGATGCGGTTCATGCTGCGGGTCGAGCCGGCGCGGGCCGACGACCTCGCCGTGCTCACCGTCGGCCACGCCGACCTGCTCGTGCCGCGCGCGTCGCTGGAGGAGGCGTGGGACGCGCAGGTCGCCGACGGCGCGACGCCGCTCGGCATGTGGGGCTACGAGGCGTTGCGGGTCGCGGCGCGGCGGCCCAGGCTCGGGTTCGAGACCGACCACAGGACGATCCCGCACGAGGTCGGCTGGCTCGCCACCGCCGTGCACCTCGACAAGGGCTGCTACCGCGGCCAGGAGACCGTCGCGCGGGTGCACAACCTCGGCCGCCCGCCGCGCCGCCTCGTCCTGCTGCACCTCGACGGGTCGGCCGACCGGCTGCCCGCGCAGGGGTCACCGGTGACGTGGCAGGGCGCCCAGGTCGGCTTCGCCGGCACCGCCGCGCGCCACCACGAGCTCGGCCCGATCGCGCTCGCGCTCGTGAAGCGGAACACGCCCGACGACGCCGTCCTCGAGGCGGACGGCGTCGCGGCGTCGGTCGATCAGGCCCGGAACGAGGCCGAGCAGCCGGCGTAGTGCGTCGTCGTCGGCAGCGAGACCGTGTACGTCCCGCGCTTCGCCGCGACGCTCACCTGCGCCCGGCCGTTGCGGTCGGTGCGCAGCGAGCGGAACGCCTTGCCGTTGTACGAGAACGTCAGCATCTGGCTCGCCAGCGCGCGGCCGAGCGCGTCGCGCAGCGTGCCCGTGACGACGTAGCTGCTCCCGCTCGTGCTCCGCGCGATCGCGCAGCGCGTCCCCATCCGCTGGACCTCGAACGCCACCTGCTCGGCGCTGCCGAGGTAGGCCGAGTTGGCGACGTAGCGGACCGTCATGACGTACTCGCCAGGCCGCGTCGTGCGCAGCGGCAGGCGGCCCGACGCGACGCCGTCGGCGTTGACGGGCAGCGTCACCTTGTCGGTGCCGACGGCGAACTCCACGCTGCCGGTCGGGACGGGGCTGCCGTCGGGCAGCGTGGCCTTGGCGGAGACGGGCGCGGAGTCGCTGTAGCGGCCCGCGGTCGCGCCGGTGTAGTCGAGGCCGGTCTCGCGCGCCGGGGGCGGCGGCGTGGTCGGCACGGGCGTCGGCGACTCGCTCGCGGTCGGCGTCGCGGTGCCGCTCGGGGTCGCGGACCCGCTCGGGGTCGCGGTGGCGCTGGCCGTCGGGGTGGCCGTCGCGCTCGGGGCCGCGGTGGCGGTGGCGCTCGGCGTGGCCGTCGCGCTCGGCGCGGCGGTCGGGACCGGGGCGGCCTTGCACTCGGTCGCGTTGACCGTGATCGACGTCGGGTGCGTCACCGAGTCGTAGATCATCGTCGTGTCGTTCGAGGTGTCGACGTAGCCCGAGACCGTGATCTCGCTGTCCTTCGGGACCACGTGCTTCTTCGCGTCCTCGTCCGGCTTCAGCAGCGCGGTGACGCGCACCTCGTCGCCGTTCGCGTAGTCCACGACGTCGGCGGTCGTCATGTTCAGGACCGCGGTCGGCGTGTTGATCGAGACGTCGACGGTCAGGCCGATCGTCGGCACCGCCAGCATCGAGGTGAACCACCCGTCCAGGCAGATCGACGTGAGGTCGCCCGTGAACGGGAACGAGAACGTCGGCAGCAGCACCGTGCCGGGCATCACCGGGAGGCCGCCGCGCGCGGTCGCGTCCGTGGTGCCGGTCGGGGCCTTGGCGTCGAGCGTCGCGCCCGCGGGCGCGGCGTCGTCGACGGGACCGGCGGCCGGGTCGGCCGCGACGTCCATCGCGTAGCCGCCGTTGGCCGAGTGGAAGTAGAGCTTCACCGGCGCGGCGCCCGAGGGCCCGGCGGTCATCAACGCGAGCCCGCCCGCGACCATCGAGATGGCGAGCACGGGCGGCAGGAGCTTCAGGCGCACGGTGAGTCCCTCGGGTCGGCCGAGCCCCCCACGGACTCGTTCCAGGGTGTGGGAGTTCGCCGTCGCCGCGCGCGTCCCTGCCGTGCGCCCCTGCCGTGCGGCAGGCGTCAGCGCGTCGGGTCGGAGCAGACGTGGCCGTCGGCCGTGGACGGGTCGGCCGGGCGCGCGTACGGCCGCACCCACCCCGACCCCGGCGCGCGGCCCGTCGTGAACTCCACCAGCGCGTCCGCGAGCGCCCGCGCGAGACCCGTACGCACGTCCTGTCGCGCGACGAGCGCGGCCTCGTTCGGGTTCGAGATGTAGAGGGACTCCGCGATGACGAACGGCCGGTGCGCGCGGCGCAGCAGGCCGTAGTAGTCGCGGCCGTCGCGCCCCACGCGGTACTTCGCGCCCGCGTCGCGGTCGCCCACGAACGGTCCCGGCAGCGTCTGCGTGTAGCGGCGCAGGTGCTCGTAGACGAGCCCCGCGAAGCGCCGCCCGACGCCGTCCGCCGTCGACCCGAACGTGTCCGTTCCCGGCGTGCTCCGCGGCCCGTCGGGCGAGGAGTTGAGGTGCACCGACAGCGCGGCGTCGACGCGCAGCGCGTCCGCGAGCGCCGTACGGAACTCCAGCGTCGCCTCGAAGTCCCGCTCGCGCGTGAGCACCACGCGGCCGACGCGCCCGGCCAGCAGGCGGCGCAGCTCCAGGGAGATCTGGAGGTTGCGGTCCTTCTCGCGGTCGCCGTTCGGGGCGAGCGCGCCGAGCTGGTACGGACCGCCGTGGCCCGGGTCGACGAGGACGACGACGTCGTTCGCGGGCTTGGGGAGGCGGGCGCCGCTCGACGGCGGGATCGCGGTGACGTCGGCGGCGCGCAGCACCACGCGGTGCCCGCACGGCGTGAGGACCGCGGGCGAGGCCGCGCTGCCTCCGACGCGCGGCAGCGTGAGCCCTCCGGCGAGGAGGCGACCGTCGGCGGTCCGCGCCTGCCGCACCGTCACGACCGCGCCGAGCGCGGGCGGGGCCGGCAGGGACTCGCGGCTGCGGGGCCAGGCGACGCCCTCGCCGCCGAACGTCGACGGCAGCGCCGTCGGCGCCGCGCTCGTGGCGGGCGGCGGCGTCGTCGGCGCCGTAGCCGTCGTCGTGGTCGTCGTCGGGGTGGCGCTCGGCGCGGCCGTCGGCTCGGCCGGCGGCGACGTCGACGAGCAGGCCAGCGCGAGCACCAGCGCGAGCGGGGCGGGGGACCTCACGAGGGCGCGGTACCCACGGGCTAGTCTCCGACGCGTGCGCCTCACTCCCGGTGACCTCGCTCCCTCGTTCTCGCTGCCCGACGCCGACGGCAACGTCGTCACGCTGGACTCCCTTCGCGCCGGCGGCAACCGCGTCGTCGTCTACTTCTACCCGGCGGCGTCGACCCCCGGGTGCACGAAGCAGGCGTGCGGCTTCCGCGACTCGCTGTCCGCGTGGTCCGACGCGGGCTACTCGGTCGTCGGCATCAGCCCGGACAAGCCCGCGAAGCTCGCGAAGTTCCGCGAGGCCGAGGGGCTGACGTTCCCGCTCCTGTCCGACCCGACGCGAGAGGTGCTGACGGCGTACGGCGCGTACGGCACCAAGACGATGTACGGCAAGGAGGTGACGGGCGTCATCCGCTCGACGTTCGTCATCGGGGCGGACGGCAGGGTCGAGCAGGCGATGTACGGCGTCAAGGCGACCGGCCACGTCGAGAGGCTCCGCAAGGAGCTGGGCGTCTGAGCCTCGACCCCGACCCCGCCGCGCCGCCGTTCTCGGCGTCGCACACGTCGCTGCGTTCCGAGGTGCGCTCGTGGGTCGCGTCGCAGGTGCGGCCGCACGTCTCCGCGTGGGAGGAGGCGCGGGAGTTCCCCTCGTCGCTCTACGCGTCGGCGGGCGCGGCCGGGCTGCTCGGCTGGAAGTACGGCCCCGACTGGGGCGGCCGCGGGCCCGACTGGCTCGCGGACGTCGTCGTGACCGAGGAGCTCGCGCGCTGCGGCTCGGGCGGCGTCGCCGCGGGGCTCGGCGCCACCAAGGACCTGGCGCCGTTGTACGTCTTCCGCTTCGGCACCGACGCCCAGCGGCAACGCTGGCTCGCGCCGTGCGTCTCGGGTCACGCCGTCGCCGGGCTTGCGGTGACGGAGCCGGGCGCGGGGTCGGACGTGGCGGCGTTGACGACGCGGGCGCGCCGGGTCTCCGACGGGTGGGTCATCGACGGCGCCAAGGTGTTCTGCACCAACGGCTCGCGCGCCGACTGGCTGCTCGTCGCCGCGCGCACGTCGGACGAGCCCGGGCACGCGGGGATCTCGCTGTTCGTCGTGCCGACGTCGGCGCCGGGGTTCTCGGCGTCGCGGATCCCGACGCTCGGGTGGCGTACGTCGCAGACGGGGGCGCTGTCGTTCGCCGACGTGCTCGTGCCCGACGACGCGCTGCTCGGCGCGCCGGGGGAGGGCTTCGTGCAGATCATGAGGTCGTTCCAGTGGGAGCGCCTGGCGCTGGCCGTCGCGTCGGTGTCGGCGGCGGCCGCGAACCTCTCCGCGTGCGGCCCGCCCCCCGAGCCGCTGGTGCGGCGGCTCGTCGCGGTGCGGGCGCTGACGTACGACGCGCTGGCCCGGCACCTCGCGGACGAGGACACGTTGCGGCAGGTGTCCGCGGCGAAGTGGCTCGCGTGCGACCTCGACGTGGAGACGGCGTTGCTGCGCTACGAGCGCCTCGGCGATGCCGCGTCGGAGCGGGCGCTACGCGACGCGCGGCTCGGGCCGATCGGCGGCGGCGCGCGCGAGGTGATGGCCGAGCTGGTCGCGCGGACGTTGCCCCTCGCGCAGGGCTGACAGCCCTCTAGCCGCGCCCGAACAGGCCCTTGCGCTTCTTCGGCTGCTCCTTGGGCGGCGTGGGCTTGTTCGAGGGGGCGCGGGTCGCGCGCGCCGGCTCCTCGTCGTCCAGGCCGAGCGAGGTCAGCTCGCGCATCAGCGCGGCGGTCTCCGACAGGCCCCCGCGCCCGCCGCCGTTGGCGACGGGCACCGGCGGCGCGGGCTCCGGCTCGGGCGCCGGCTCGGGCTCGACAGGCTCGGCGTCGTTGATGTCGCGCAGGATCGACGCGACCTCGAACGTCGGCACCGGCTCCGGCTCCGAGAACGCCGCCAGCTCAGCGCGGGCGACCTCCGCGAGCGCCTCGGCGGCGAGTCGTTCGGCCTCCAGGCGCTCGGCCTCCAGGCGCTCGGCCTCGGCCCGCTCCGCCTCGACGCGGGCTGCCTCGGCCTCCTCGGCGGCGACCCGCTCGGCCTCCCAGCGCTCGGCCTCGAGGCGCGCGGCCTCCTCGGCCGCGGCGCGCTCGGCTTCCAGGCGCTCGGCCTCGACCCGCTCCGCCTCGACGCGGGCGGCCTCGGCGGCTTCCTCGGCGGCGATCCGCTCGGCTTCGAGGCGTTCGGCCTCGACGCGTTCGGCCTCGACGCGGGCGGTCTCGGCGGCTTCCTCGGCGGCGACGCGCTCGGCTTCGAGGCGTTCGGCCTCGACCCGCTCGGCCTCCTGGCGAGCCTCCTCGGCAACGCGTTCCGCCTCCCGGCGGGCGGCCTCCTCGGCCTCCGCGCGCGCGGCTTCCTCGGCGCGGTCGCGACGCCGCCCGAACCGCAGCCCGCCCCGCTGCGCCCGCGCGGCCTCGGCCAGCGCGTGCGCCTCCGCGAGCTCGGCGGCCGCGGCGGCACGCATGCGCTCGACCCGTTCCGCTTCGAGGCGCGCGGCCTCGATCTCCTCGGCCGTCGGCTCCGGCGGGCGCGTCGGCTCCGGCATCGCGACGGTCGGCAGCGCGTCGCCCAGCACCGCGCGCAACGCCTCGGACACCAGCGCCAGCGAGTCCCCGAACGGGTCCTCGCCCGCGGGCGCCTCGGCCGCCTCCGCGACAGGCTCCTCGACCACCGGCCCGGGCAGCGCCGCCTCGGGCAGCACGGGGAGCTCCGCCTCCGGTAGCACGGGGAGCTCGGGCTCGAACGTCGGCGGCAGCCCCATCGACGGCAGGTCGCCCAACGACGGAAGGTCCGCGAGCGCCGCCGACAGCGACGCGAGCTCCGTGGTCAGCGAGTCGAGCTCCGTCACCTCGGCGTCGGGCGCGGTGGACTCGGCGACGACCTCCGGCTCCGCGACGTCCGCGACGACCTCGGGCTCCGCAACGACATCCAGGACCGGCTCGGCGACGGGCGCCGCCCCCAGCAGCCGCGCCAGCTCGCTCGGCGCCTCGTCCTCGGTCGGCTCGGCCTGCTCGGGCAGCGCGAACGCGTCCGTGATCCGCCGCAGCGACGAGTCCGGGTCGTCGGAGTGGTCCGCGCCGTCCGACCCGCCCAGCACCGACGCGATCGCCGACACGGCGGAGCGCAGGTCGGGCGCCGGCTCGGGGTCGTCGGCCGCGTCGACCGTCTCCTCGACGTCGAGCAGCCCCGCGCCGACGAGCGAGTACACGATCTGGCCGGCCTCGAACGTCGTGAAGCCGCAGTCGCGAGCGAGCTGCGCGATCGTGCGCTCGCCGTCGACCTTGCACAGCAACGCCCACTGGTCCTGGTCGAGCGTCATCTCGGCCGCCGCGAGACCGCCCGCCGACAGCACGGGAACGGCCGTCGGGCCGTGCACGACGCCCGACATCAGCGCCCACTGCGACGTACGCCGCGCGACCTCGTCCAGCAGGTCCGACACGACCGCGTGCGAGGCGACGTCGGCGCGCGTCTTCTCGTTCTTGCGGAAGCGGAAGCGCCCCGACGGCCAGCGCGAGAGGTCGAAGCACGACTCGCGGAGCTGCTCGAGGGTGAACGCCTCGACGACCGGCCGCTCGACGTACCCCAGGTGCACGAGCAGCTCGCCGAGCCGCCAGCCCTGGAGCTCGTTCTCCTGCGCGTCGAGCGCCTCGGCCAGCGCCTCGGGCGCCAGCGCGCCGGAGGAGATCAGCCGCGCGCCGAGCTGCGGGCGGCGGCCCGGGACGTACGCCGCGTAGACGCGGCCGTCCTTGAAGTAGACGAGGGCCTCGTCGCCGGCCTCGTCGTCGATGTGGAGGCAGCCGGTGACGTCCTCGGCGGCGAGCGACGTGAGCACGTCGGAGAGCGGCGTGGCGCCCAAGTCGCCCTTCAGCACCGCGCCTCCCGAAAGTCCCAACGCAGCCGCCTCCGCTGCTCAGTTGGCATCGGCAGCGGGGCCCCGATCATTGAGCCAGATGGCGCAACGATTCCGCCCATCGTCCGCTTCCGCGCGTTGACCGTCCACGCTGGGCCGCTGGTACCGTCTCCCGGATCCCTGTCGCGTCCCTTTGGGGGTGTTCTGCGCGTGTTCGTCCGCCGTGCCGCCGTGCTCCTCGCGTGCGTACTCACGCTCGGAGCCGTCTCCGGAACGGCCGCCGCCGACCCCGAGGCCCGCGCCAAGGCGCAGCTCGCGGCGCTGGCGCAGCGCGTCCAGGACGCCGAGGCGCGCGAGGGCACGATCAAGGACAAGGTGACCGCGCTCGACCGCCGCCTCGCCGCGACCGAGCGCGAGATGACGGGCATCAGGGCCCGCTACGCCGCCCGCGCGCGTGCCGCGTTCACCGGCGGCGTGGGCGCCGACCCGGTCGTCCTGATGCTCAGCGCCTCCGACCCGAACGCCGTCGTCGACCGCCTCAGCCTCTACTCCGCCGCCACCCGCGCCGACGACGCGCTGCTGCGCAAGGGCACGGCGCTGCGCCGCACGTTGCGGACGCAGCGCGCCGACCTCGAGGCCGCACGCCGCGAGCTCGACCGGGTGCAGCGCGAGCTGGCGCAGGACGTACGCAGCATGCGCGGCCTGCTCGACCGGCTCCAGCGCGAGGACGACGCCCGCGAGGCGAAGGCCGCGCGCACCAGCCGCGCGATGCCGGCCCGCGCCAGCCGCGCCGCGCGCCTCAACGGCCGCTACGCCTGCCTCGTCGGCCCCAACCACGCGTTCCGCGACACGTGGGGCGCGCCGCGCTCCGGCGGCCGCACGCACAAGGGCACCGACGTGTTCGCGCCCATGGGCTCGCCGAGCTACGCCGTCACCGACGGCGTCATCACGCGCATGTCGTGGAGCAGCAACGGCGGCAAGCAGGTCTACCTGCGCGGCAACGACGGCAACGAGTACTTCTACGCGCACATGTCGTCCTACGTCGCGCACCAGGGCCAGCGCGTGTCCGCCGGCGACCTGATCGCGCGGGTCGGCGACACCGGCAACGCCCGCGGCGGCGCGCCGCACGTGCACTTCGAGGTGCACCCGGGCGGCGGCTACCCCGTGAACCCGTATCCCTACGTCCGCCGCTTCTGCGGCTGACGCCCCGCGGCGCCCCTGGCGGCGCCTCGCGGCGTTGTCGGGCCACGCCGATAGCACCCCTATCGGCGTGACCCTCCGCCTTGCGATGCATCCACCAGGAGCACCGCGGCCCCTGGCCGCCAGGACGCGGCTAGTGCGCCCCCGCGCCGGAGTGCGACGATCAGGCCCATGACCGGCACGCTCGTCTCCGTCGCCCCCACGGGCGCGGAGACGCCCAAGGACAAGGCCCCCGGGCTGCCCGTCACGCTCGACGAGCTCGTCGCGACGGCCAAGGACTGCGAGGCGGCGGGCGCGGCCGTGGTCCACGTCCACCTGCGCGACGCCGACGGCAACAGCAGCCTCGACCCCGGCGCGCTGCGCGAGGCCGTCCAGGCGCTGCGCGAGAGCACCGACCTCGTCGTGCAGCTCTCGACAGGCGGCGCCGTCACCGACCCCGAGGGGGCGCGCCTCGCGGTGGTCGACGCGGGGCCCGACGCGGCGAGCCTCACGTGCGGCACCGTGAACTTCGGCGACGACGTGTTCCTCAACCGCCCGGCGTTCGTCGAGGCGCTCTACACCCGCATGCAGGACAACGGCGTCGTCCCCGAGTTCGAGTGCTTCGAGCCGGGCCACCTCGCCACCGTCGAGCGCCTCGTGGCCAAGCACGGCCCGCCGCACGGCGGCCACGTCCACGTCGACCTCGTCATGGGCGTGCCCGGCGGCATGCCGGGGACCGCGCAGATGCTCGCCGCGTGCGTGGCGATGCTGCCCGAGGGCGCGACGTTCAGCGCCACGGGCGTCGGCCGTACGGCGCTGCCGGTGATGCTCGCGGCACTCGCCCACGGCGGGCACCTGCGCGTCGGCATGGAGGACACGCTGACGTTCGCGAAGGGGCAGCCGGTCACGGACAACCGCATGCTCGTGGAGCGAGCGGCTACGCTGGCGAACCTGGCGCAACGGCCACCGTTGTCGACCCGGGAGGCCAGAGCGCTCCTGGGTATCAGCGCGTAGGAATGGAGGCGTAGTGGGAGAGACGACCGGGGGGAACCGGCGGATCGACCGCGTCCTGCGCGACGACTACCTCGCCGACGTCGCGACGCTGTCGCTGGGCGAGCTGCGCGCGAAGCGGGACGACGCCGAGCAGGAGGAGACCGACGTCTCGTACCTGCGCCGCCTCGTCCAGGGCCGCATCGACATCCTGCGCGCCGAGCTCGGCAGGCGCGGCGGCGAGGGCAGCGGCTCGCTGCTCGCGGACCTGCCGCAGATCCTCGGCGAGGTGCACCCGCGCAACGCCCCGCGCGGCCTCGGCAGGCACAGCACCATCGAGCCCTCGCGAGCCGACGAGCACCGCCGCTACGTCGAGGCGCTCGTCGCCGACGTGGACCTCTCCGACGTCGCCGCGCGCACCGACGAGGAGCTGCGCAACGCCATGTCGGTGTTCGAGCGCGAGGAGAGCGACCTGTCGGACAAGCGCCGGCGCATCTTCGCCGTTCTCGACGCCTGCTCGGCCGAGATCACCCGCCGCTACCGCGACGGCGAGGCCGACGTCTCCGACCTGCTCACCGGCAGCCCGCCGGCCTGATGGACGCCGCGCGCCGCGTCGTGCTCGTCGTGGACGACGAGGCGATCACGCGTGAGGTCGTGACCGTGATGCTCGGCATCGAGGGCGTCGAGGTGCACGCCGCGCACGACGGCGAGCAGGCACTGGAACTGGCGCGCGACGTGCGCCCCGACCTCGTGCTGCTCGACGTGATGATGCCGGGCATCGACGGCTTCGAGGTCTGCCGGCGGCTGCGCGACCCGGCCGCGACGGGGCACCGCCCGCGCGTCGTGATGCTGACCGCGAAGTCCGACGAGGAGTCGCGCCGCGTCGCCGCCGAGGCGGGCGCGGAGGCGTACCTCGTGAAGCCGTTCAGCGCGATCGACCTGTTCCGCGTCGTGGAGGGGGCGGCGTGAAGCCCGAGGAGGCCGCCGAGCTCGAGCGCGCGAAGGAGCAGCTCCTCGTCCTCGCCCGCGACGTCAACGCGATGTACCAGGCCGAGCGCGCCCGCGCCCGCGAGCTGGAGAGCGCGCTCGACGCGCTCGAGGAGTCCTACCTCGCCACCGTGCGGACGCTCGCGTTCATCGTCGAGGCGAAGGACTCCTCGACCCGCGAGCACCTCGAACGCACCCACGACTACGCGCGCGCCCTCGCCCGCGTCGTGATGCCCGACACCGAGATCGGCCCCGACCTGTCGTACGGCTTCCTGCTCCACGACGTCGGCAAGGTCGGCATCCCGGAGTCGATCCTCTGCAAGCCGGGGCCGCTCACCGACGAGGAGTACGAGGTGATGAAGACGCACCCGCTCATCGGCGTGCAGATCGTCGCCCCGATCACGTTCCTCGGCGGCGCCGTGGACGTCATCCGCTGCCACCACGAGCGGTGGGACGGCCGCGGCTACCCCGACGGCCTCGCCGGCGAGGACATCCCGCTCGGCGCGCGGATCTTCTCGGTGTGCGACACGTTCGACGCCATGACGAGCGACCGGCCGTACCGCCGCGCGCTGCCGTTCGACGACGCGGTGAGCGAGATCGAGCGCTGCGGGGGCACGCAGTTCGACCCGGACGTCGTGGACTCGTTCGTCCGCATGTGCGCGCAGCTCAGGGACGGCACCGCCGGGCTGGCGGCGGGTTGACCGTCGTCGCCGAGGTCGTCCGCTCGGGGTTCGTCGAGAGCCGTCACCACGGGTCCGTCGTCGCCCTGCGCCCGGACGGAACGGTCGCCCTCGCCGTCGGCGACGTGACGACGCCGGTGTTCCCGCGGTCGTCCAACAAGCCCATGCAGGCCGCCGGCGTCGTCGGGCTCGGCATCGTCGAGAGGTACGGCCTCGACGACCGCCACGTCGCGCTCGCGACCGCCTCGCACTCCGGCGAGCCCGCGCACGTCGAGGTCGTCCGCGACCTCCTCGCGCGGGCCGGCGTGGGCGAGGACGCGCTGCGCACGCCGGTCGACTGGCCGCTCGACGCGGCCGCCGCCCGCGCCGCCGCCGAGCCGTCGCGCGTGCTGCACAACTGCTCCGGCAAGCACGCGTCGTTCCTCGCCGCGTGCGCCGCGCGGGGGTGGCCGCTGGAGGGCTACCGCGACGCGGACCACCCGCTCCAACGCCACCTGCGCGCGGTGGTCACGGACCTCGCCGGCGAGGACGTCGCCGCGACCGGAGTCGACGGCTGCGGCGCGCCGATCTTCGCGCTGTCGCTGACCGCCCTCGCGCGCGCGTTCGCGCGCATCGCGACGGCGACCGAGGGGCCCGAGGCCGTGGTGGCGCGCGCGATCCGCGCCCAGCCGTTCCTGCTCGGCGGCACGGGCCGCGACGTCACCCGCCTCGTGGAGGGCGTGCCGGGGCTCGTCGCGAAGGACGGCGCCGAGGGCGTCTACGCCGCGGCCATGCCCGACGGCACGGCGGTCGCGTTGAAGATCGAGGACGGCAGCCAGCGCGCGCGTCCCCCGGTGATGGTCGCGGCCCTGCGCGCGCTCGGCGTCGACGCCGACCTCGCGCCCGCGGTCGTGCTCGGCGGCGGCGAGCCCGTGGGCGTGGTGCGCGCGGTGCTGCCTACCGCCTGAACAGCACGCCGCCGTCGCCGACCTGCGCGGCGGGGGGCGGCGTCACGACGACGGGCGCGCCGAAGTCGTACATCTCGATGGTCGTCGTCATCGTGCCCGACGCCTGGCCGTCGGTGACCTTGGCGAGGTCGATCGTCTGGATCATCTTGCGCATCCGGCCGTCGCCGTCGATCCAGACCGTGATAGGCAGCGTCTCGCTCTTGAGCTTGGTGATCAGCGACTCGATCGCCTTGCGCGTCCGCTCGCTGCGCTGCCCGTCGCGAGCCTTGGCGAGGTTCAGCGTGCCCTTGTAGATCGTCGTCGGGGTGCCGCGCAGGTCCGCGGTGCCGGTCTCCGCGAAGTCGTCGGACGCGCCCTGGAGGTACGCGAGCGACTGCGACGGGTCGTTCTGCTGCTGCATCTCCCGCAGCGCCTTGATGTCGACGTCCAGGCGCTTGCCGAGCGCGGCGACGTCGATCTTCAGCCACGGCTTCTGGACGGCGACGCCGGGCGGCGTCGTCATCCACATCACGTCGCCGAGGACGCGCACCTCGGAGTCGACCGTCCGGTCGCCGATCGAGGTCTTGGTGGTCATCACGGCCTTCATCTCGGTCAGCGACGTGACGCCGCTGCCGGTCATCTCGAGGCCGCCGCCGGAGATGTGCATCTCCATGCGCGCGGTGCGCGCGGCGACGGTCTTCTCGGCCGCGAGGCGCAGGACGTCGGCGGGGCGCTGGACGACCTGCGGCGCCGCCTTCTTCGCGGACTGGCCGCAGGCGACGAGGGCGAGGGGGAGCAGGGCGGTGGCGAGCACGCGGCTGGGACGCATCGGCCGATCGTAGAGCGGATCGGCGGGCGGCGGAACGACGGTGGGCCGGGCTGCTAGCCGCGTGCTTGCAATTGCTAGCACAAGCCGTTAGCATGCCCTCATGGCCACGCTGAAGGTCCGGGACCTCGGGGACTACATCCGCGAGCAGCGGCAGTCGTCCTCGATCTCGCTCCGCCAGCTCGCCCGCCTCGCCGGGGTCAGCAACCCGTACCTCAGCCAGATCGAGCGCGGGCTCCGCAAGCCCAGCGCCGAGATCCTCCAGCAGATCGCGAAGGCGCTGCGGATCTCGGCCGAGGCGCTCTACGTCCAGGCCGGCATCCTCGAGGAGCGCGACGCCGACACGGACGTTCCCGGCGCGATCCTGCGCGACGAGTGGATCAACGAGCGGCAGAAGCAGGTGCTGCTCGAGATCTACGACTCGTTCCGCAAGGAGAACGACGGGCAGCGCCAGTCGCCGGACGTCGAGGAGGCCGTCGAGGCCGAGCCTGCGCCGGCGAAGCCCGCCGCGAAGAAGGCGCCGGCGAAGCCGCGCAAGGCACCGGCGAAGGCCGCGAAGACCGAGGCCGCCACCCCCTAGACCGGTGGGGGGAGGGTGCACGCGTCAGCAGCCCTCACCCGGCTACTCCCCTCTCCCCGCCGTACCAACGTTCCCGCTGTCACCCACTGAAGGAGATGCACGACATGGCGCTCAAGACCGAGGCGCGCAAGCCGTTCTACGCCCTGGCGGGCGTGGGCGACCTCGCCGTCGAGAACATCAAGGAGCTCCCGACGCAGGTCGTCGCCTCGGCGACGTCCCTCGTCACGACGCTCCCGTCGAAGATGACCGAGACCTACGGCGAGCTCGTCGAGCGCGGCCAGAAGCTCGTCACCTCGATCCGCCGCTCGTCCGCCACGCAGCAGGCCGAGGCGCAGATCAAGGTCGCGCGCTCGCAGGCGAAGGCCGCCACCACGTCGGCCACCAAGGCCGTCAAGGCGACCGCGAAGGCCGTCGACAAGGCGTCCGAGAAGATCGGCTAGCACGCACTAGCGTAAGCAGCCCCCGGCCACTCCCGGCCGGGGGCTGTCGCGCGTCCGAGGGGAGGCGACCGTGCGGGACGAGGTGCTCGCGGCGGCGCGCGAGATGCTCGCGCTCGGCCTCACGGCGGGGACCGCGGGCAACGTCTCCGGCCGCGCCGCCGACGGCACGGTGGTCGTCACGCCGGCGTCGCTCGACTACCGCGAGATGACCGGGGCCGACCTCGTCGTGCTCTCGCCGGACGGCGAGGTGCTCGACGGCGAGCGCGCCCCGAGCAGCGAGCGGGCGCTGCACCTCGCGGTCTACGCGGCGTTCCCCGACGTCCGCGGCGTCGTCCACGCCCACCCCGTGCACGCGACGATGTTCGCCTGCGCGCGCAGGGCCATCCCCGCGGCCGTGGACGAGTTCGCGCTCTACGTCGGCGGCGACGTGCCGTGCGCGGCGTACGAGCCGAGCGGGTCGGCCGCGCTGGCGCGGGAGGCGGTGCGCCACCTCGCCGATCGGGCCGCCGTCCTGCTCGCCTCCCACGGACTCGTCGCCGTCGGTACGTCACCGCGCGACGCGCTGCACGTCGCGACCGTCGTCGAGCAGGGCGCCCACGCGATCTGGGGCGCGGCGGCGCTCGGCGGCGCCGTTGCGCTCCCCTCCGAGGCGCAACGAGCGCTCGCCGAGCACTACCGCCGCGGCAGGTCGCTCCCGAGCACGTAGTAGCCCGCGGCCTCCGCGGTGTCGCCGGTCTGGGTCACGCCCAGGCCGCAGGTGAGCGTGAGGCACGCGAGGCCCTCGAACTTCCGCACGATGGCGCCGCGCGCGAGGTGCCCGACGTACGGCGCCCGCCACACGAGCAGGTCGCCCTTGACCTCGATGTGCGCGCGGTAGTCGGCCTCGGAGCCGGGCAGGCCCGAGCAGCGGTCGTAGTAGTTCATCGCGGGCTGGTTCGGGGCGCCGAGCTGGCTGTCCTCGGACGCCGGGACCTCGTAGGCGAACGAGTACTCGTGGCAGCCGCCGATCGTGAACGCGAACCGGTAGATCGTCCCGCCGACCGACGGCGGCGCGGCGAGCTTCAGCTCGCCCTGCACCTCGGGCCCGTCGTCGCCGCGGACGCTGGACAGGCGCCCCCACAGGACGTCCTGCGCGGCGTCCCTCCAGTCGCCCTTGGGGTCGTTGAGCTGCGGTCGTGAGGCGGCGTGCGCGGTCGGCGCGAGCAGCAGCGTGGCGGCGACCAGCGGGGCTACGAGACGGGTCATGCCAGGGAGAGCCGCGTGCGCGTCGTCGGGTTCGCTACGGTCGTGCGATGACCGACATGCGCTACCGCCAGCTCGGCGACTCCGGCCTCACCGTCAGCGTCGTGGGCCTCGGCTGCAACAACTTCCGCGCCCGCACCTCCGACGAGAACGCGCACGCCGTCATCGACGCCGCGATCGAGCGCGGGATCACGTTGTTCGACACCGCCGACATCTACGGCGGGGGCGGCGGCAGCGAGGAGCTCATCGGCGAGGCGCTCGGCTCGCGCCGCGACCAGGTCGTGCTCGCGACGAAGTTCGGCATGGAGATGCCCGGCGCGGGGCCGGAGGCGCGCGGCTCGCGGCGCTACGTCCGCAAGGCCGTGCGCGACTCGCTGACGCGGCTGCGTACGGACTGGATCGACCTGTACCAGTACCACGAGCCCGACGGCGTGACGCCGATCGAGGAGACGCTCGCCGCGCTGCACGAGCTCGTGCAGGAGGGGCTCGTCCGCTACGTCGGCTCGTCGAACTTCGCCGGCTGGCAGATCGCCGACGCGTCGTGGACCGCGCGCGACCGGCGCTACGAGCCGTTCGTCTCCGCGCAGAACCACTACTCCCTGCTCGAACGCGGCATCGAGCGCGAGGTCGTCCCCGCGTGCGAGCAGTACGGCGTCGGGCAGCTCCCGTACTTCCCGCTCGCCAACGGCGTCCTCACCGGCAAGTACCGCCGCGGCGAGCCGCTGCCCGAGGGCTCGCGCCTCGGCGGCAACGCCACGCGCGCCGAGCAGCTCCTCACCGAGCGGACGTACGACCGCGTCGAGGCTCTGGAGAAGCTCGCCGAGTCGCGCGGCGTGACGTTGCTGCACCTCGCCATCGGCGGCCTCGCCGCGCAGCCGTCGGTGTCGTCGGTCATCGCGGGCGCGACGCGCCCCGAGCAGGTGCACGCGAACGCCGACGCCGGGACGTGGGAGCCTTCCGCCGAGGACCTGGTGGCGATCGACGAGATCTGCCCGCCGGGCGAGTAGGGGAGGCCCCGATGTCCGACGAAGCCGCACCCGCCAAGAAGTCCCGCTTCCTGCCCGCGGTGGTGACGTTCGTCGTCGTCGCCGCGGCCGTGTACCTCACCGGCGCGCTGGCGACGTGGGTGCTCAAGAAGGTCGTGCTGCCGTTGCTCGCCGTCCTCCTCGGCTGGATCGCGGCGCGCGTCGTCTACCGCATCCGGGACTAGCGCACCCGTACGCCCCGGCGCACGACGGCCGCCGGCGACCGCAGCACCTCGGGGTCCTCGCGCGGGTCGGCGTCGTACGTCACCACGTCGGCAGGCGCCCCGTCCTCGATCCCGGGCGCGCCGAGGAACGCCCTCGCCGCCGTCGTCGCGGCGCGCAGCGCGTCGAGCGGGTCGAGGCCGTACGCCGCGAGCAGCGCCACCTCGCCCGCGATCGAGCCGTGCGGCGCGGTGTCGGTGCCGGCGAGCACCGTGACGCCGAGGCGTGCGGCGTGCGGCACCGCCTCGCGCATGTTCGCGACCCACGCGGCGTGCCGCTCGCGGGAGCGCTCGGGCGCGTCGGGCGCGGGCGGCGCCGTGACGGCGGACAGGGTGGGCGTCCACGCGACGCCGGTCGCGGCCATCGTGGCGAGCAGCGGCTCGTCGAGCATGCAGCCGTGCTCCACGGAGTCGGCGCCGCACGCGACGGCGTCGCGGCAGGCCTCGGCGGTGGTGGCGTGCACGGCGAGGCGCGCGCCGCCGGCGTGCGCGAGCTCCGCGACCTCGCGGAGCAGCGCGGCGTCGTAGTTGACGCGCATGCCGTCGCCGTGGCGCCAGTCGCCGACGACCTTGACCCACCGCACGCCGCTCGCGAGCTGCGCGGCGACCGTGCCCAGCAGCCGGTCGGGCGGCGTCGCGACGTGCAGCCCCTCGACCCAGCCGTTCTCGGGCCCGAGGAAGCGCCCCGCCTGGTCGACGTCGGGGTCGTCGCCGGCCGGCCGCAACGGCTCGTCGCGGACGCGGCCGATGTCGCGTACGAGCAGCACGCCGGCGTCGCGCTGGGCGCGCAGGTTCGCGGACACGAGCGCGTCGCTCGCCGTGGCGAGGCCGGTCCCGCTCATGTCGATCGTGAGGTGCGCGTGCGCGTCGACCAGGCCGGGCAGGGCGTAGCGGCCCGGCAGCGGCTCCGCGCCGTCGACCGGCGACGACGTGAACGCGCCGCCCGCCACCCACACGTCCCGATCCTCGCCCCCGGGCAGTACGGTCGGAGGCAGCCGGAACGTCGTCACCCGAGGAGCCTCGCCCATGGCCGACCGCACGTACAAGAAGGTCGAGATCGTCGGCACGTCGCCGCAGGGCGTGGACCAGGCGATCCGCAACGGCCTCGCCCGCGCCTCGCGCACGCTGCGCAACGTCGACTGGTTCGAGGTCACGGAGATCCGCGGCCAGGTCGTGGACGGCACAGTGGCGCACACGCAGGTCACGATGAAGGTCGGCTTCCGGCTCGACGACGAGGACTGAGCCGCGTTGTCGCTGCTGGACGAGATCCGCCGCGCCGTCATCGGCGACGACGAGGTGATGGACGGCCCGTACGGGCCGCGCCGCGTGACGTACGCCGACTACACCGCGAGCGGGCGCTCGCTCGCGTTCGTCGAGGACTTCGTCCGCGACGAGGTGCTGCCGCGCTACGCGAACACGCACACCGAGACCTCGGGCACGGGGCGGCAGACGACGCGGTTCCGCGAGGAGGCCCGCGCGATCATCGCGTCGGCAGTCGGGGCGCCGCGCGACGAGTACGCCGTGCTGTTCTGCGGCGCAGGCTCGACCGCGGCGATCGACAAGCTCGTGCACGTCCTCGGCCTGCGCATCCCCGCGGCCCTGGACGACCGCTACGGCTTCCGCGACGCGATCCCCGTGAGCGAGCGGCCCGTGGTGTTCATCGGGCCGTTCGAGCACCACTCGAACGAGCTGCCGTGGCGCGAGTCGATCGCCGACGTCGTCGTCATCCGCGAAACGCGCGACGGGCACGTCGACCTGGACGACCTGCGCGCGCGGCTCGAGGAGCACGCGGACCGCGCGCTGAGGATCGGGTCGTTCTCCGCCGCCTCCAACGTCACCGGCATCGTCACCGACACGCGCGCGGTCGCCGCCCTGCTGCACGAGCACGGGGCGCTGTCGTTCTGGGACTACGCGGCCGCGGGCCCGTACGTCGACGTCGACATGGGCGGCGACGGCCTCGACGCGATCTTCCTGTCGCCCCACAAGTTCATCGGCGGGCCCGGCACGCCGGGCGTGCTCGTCGCGCGGCGGTCGCTGTTCACCAACCGCGTGCCGGCCGTGCCGGGCGGCGGGACCGTGTCGTACGTCAACCCGTTGGAGCACCGCTACCTCGACGACGTCGAGCTGCGCGAGGAGGGCGGCACGCCGGCGATCGTGGACTCGATCAGGGCGGGGCTGGTGTTCCAGCTCAAGGAGGCCGTCGGCGTCGAGTGCATCCGCGAGGCGGAGGAGTCGTTCATCCGCCGCGCCGTTGAGTCGTGGCGGGCGAACCCGAACATCGAGATCCTCGGCAACCTCGACGCGGAGCGGCTGTCGATCGTGTCGTTCGTCGTGCGGCACGAGGGCTCGCGCTACCTGCACCACAACTTCGTGGTCGCGGTGCTCAACGACCTGTTCGGCATCCAGGCGCGCGGCGGCTGCTCGTGCGCGGGCCCGTACGGCCACCGGCTGCTCGGCATCGACCTCGAGCGCTCGCACGAGTTCGAGCGCGAGATCACGCGCGGCTGCGAGGGCATCAAGCCCGGCTGGGTGCGCGTGAACTTCAACTACTTCATCACCGACACCGTCTTCGAGTACGTCCTCGACGCCGTGCACCTCGTCGCGTCCGAGGGGTGGAAGCTGCTGCCGCACTACGCGTTCGAGCCGCACACGGGGACGTGGCTGCACCGCGCCGGCGCGGCCGAGGCGCCGATGTCGCTGCACGACGTGTCGTACGACGGCGGCCGGTTCACCTACCCGAAGCGGCACCGCACCGAGCCCGAGTCCGCGCTCGCCGGGTACCTCGCCGAGGCCCGCCGCATCCTGGACGAGGCCGGCGCCGAGCACCCCGACTGCCCGGCGCCGGAGGGGCTCAGCGAGGACTTCGAGCACCTGCGCTGGTTCCCCCTCCCGGGTGAGGTCGTGCCGGGCGTACGGTGACGCCGAACGAACCGGGGAGCCATGGACGGCACGACCACGTACGAGCTCTCCGTCAGCCTGCTCGACGCGACGACGGATCCCGACCAGGCGCTGACGGTCCGGCAGAGCGGCACGCTGACGCCGGACGTCGCCGACCGCTCGGCTGCGCCTCGGAGGTCTGGCCGCGCCGACCTCGTCCTCGGCGAGGACGGGTCGATCGGCTCCTTGTAGGAGCCGGGCAGCGCCAGCACCCCGGTGACGGCGGCGCGAGGGCTCCTACGTCGGGGGGGCTGGTCAGCGTCCTGGACCTCGGGGCACAGGAGACGTACCTGTACGTCGTGCAGGGCACCACGCCGCGGATGGGCGCCCCGCCCGCCTGACGCGCCGACGTGTGGCGCGGCCGAGCGCGGGCACCGACAACGCCATGAGGCTGCGTTACCAAGTCGACCGCCTGGAGCGGTCGCCGAGGATCGACCCGCTCGTCGGGCTGCTCGACGCGTTCTGGGGCCGCGTGCTGCCGAAGGGCAGGGCGCGCGACGCGCTGCACGGCACGTGGCTCGGCCACCCGCTGCACCCCGTCCTCACGGACGTGCCGATCGGCGCGTGGTGGAGCGCGTTGCTGCTCGACGTCCTCGGCGGCGACCGTACTGCGGTCGCGGCCAGGCGGCTCGTCGGCGCGGGCGTGCTGGCGGCGGTCCCGACCGCCGTCACCGGCGCCACCGACTGGACGAGCCTCGGCACGTTGGAGCGGCCGCGGCGCGTCGGCGCGGTGCACGCCGTCGCCAACGGCACCGCCACCGTCCTCTACACCGCCTCGTGGCTCGCGCGCCGCAAGGGCGACCACGCGAAGGGGCGCGCGCTCGGCTTCGCGGGCGCGGCGTTCCTCAACGCCGGCGGGTACCTCGGCGGGCACCTCGCGTACCGCAACGCCGTCGGCGTCGACCACACCGCCGGCGAGAGCCAGGTCGGCGAGTGGACCGACGTCGGCAACCTGCGCGAGCTGCCGATGCGCCAGGCCGTACGCCGCCGCGTCGGCGACGCCGACGTGCTGCTCTACCGGATCGGCTCCACGGTCCGCGCCATCTCCGCGACCTGCTCGCACATGGGCGGCCCGCTGGAGGAGGGCACGATCGCGGAGGACTGCGTGACGTGCCCGTGGCACGGCTCGACGTTCGACCTCACCGACGGCGGCGTCGTACGCGGCCCCGCCACCGCGCCGCAGCCGGCGTACGAGGTGCGCGTCGTCGGCCGCACCGTGCAGGTCCGCCGCGAGCCGCGGCCGTCGCGCGAGGCGCTCGCCGGCGCCGACGGCGTGACCGTCGGTGACGCCGCTCGTTAGCAGGGAGCCCGGCACCAGGAAGGGATCCCCCGATGTTGACCGCGATCGTGCTCCGCGACGACGAGCTCGCGACGTTGTCGCGCAGCGAGACGCTCGCTCTGGACTACCTGCTCCACGAGCGTCTCTCGGAGATCGCGCGGGGCCGGCGTTCGGGCGACTCGGCGCTGCTGCTGGCCATCAAGGCGGCCGACTACCTCGCCCCGCTGCTCGACGAGCTCGGCGACGACGGGACGTACGACCTCCTGGACGCGGTCGCCGCGAGTGACCTCGGCTGCGCCGCCCTCGACCGCGCCAGGGCCGTCGCCGCGCTCACCGCCAACGCGGCGTAAGCACTTTGTGACGCATAGGTATCGAATGCCCGGGGCAGCGACCCCCGTATGAGCGAGCAAGAGATGGCGGAACGCCGCCGCCGCCGCGAGGAGCTGCTCCAGCAGCGCGCCGCGATGGCCTCCTGGCGCGACCGCCTCCTCGCCCGCCGCACCAAGTACCTCAAGGCCCGCCAGGACCTCGCGCACCGGCTCAGCCAGCAGGGCTGACGAGCCGGTACGACGCCGGCCACGCCCCGGGGACGCGTTCGGCCAGGCCCCGCGTCTCCAGGTGCCGCAGGTGCGCCAGCGCCTCGCCGAGCGCGACCCTCTTCATGAACGGCGCGATGTCGTCCCAGCGACGGTTCCACGCCATGGACGCCGCGATGTCCCACGTCGTCAGCGGCCCGGCTGCCAGCGACGCGCGGATCTCCGCGAGGCGCTCCTCGTGGTGCGCGGCGAGCTCGTCGAGGCGTTCGGCCATCGCCGTGAACCGCCCGACGTGCGCGGGCAGCACCTCGGTGACGTTCTCCGTCGCCACCTTCCGCAACGACGCCAGGTAGTCGCCGAGCGGGTCGTTGCCCGACTCCTCGTCGTACAGGCCGATGTGCGGGCTGATCCTCGGCATCACGTGGTCGCCGGCGAGCAGCAGCCCGTCGACCGCGAAGCACGTGTGGCCCGGCGAGTGGCCCGGCGTCCAGATCGCGCGGACCTCCCAGCCGGGCACGTCCACCCAGTCGCCGTCGGCGAACAGCCGCGTCGGCAGTGCCGGCAGCTCGCGGCGGTGCGGCGCGATGCCGGTGAAGTCCGGCAGCTCCGCCAGCACCTCCTCGGGCGCGCCGGCCGAGAGCATCACCGCCGCCGTCTCCAGCAGCCACGTCTCGGCCGTGTCCCGCCAGCGCGAGACGACCCACGCGTCCTCCGGGTGCATCGCGAGCCACGCGCCCGACGCCTCGCGCACCTTGCCCGACAGGCCGTGGTGGTCGGGGTGGACGTGCGTGACGAGGACGCCGTAGACGTCCGCGACGTCGTGCCCCGTCTCCGCTACGCCGTCCTCGAGCGCCGCCCACGCGCGCGGGTCGTCCCACCCCGTGTCCACGAGGACGGGGCCCGACGCCGTCTCGAACAGGTAGACGAGCGTGTACCCGAGCGGGTTGTCGGGGATGACGACGGGCACCGACCACAGGCCGTCGCGCAGCCGCTCGACGGGCGGCGGGGGGAGCGGCATCTACGGCGCCGCCGGGGCCGCGGGCGGCGCCCCTGGCCCTGCCGACTCCAGCGCGCGCAGCGCCGCGATCCGCTCGGACAGCGGCGGGTGCGTGTCGAACAGGCCGTTGAGCCACGAGCCGTTGGCCTCGCGCTCCAGCGGGCTCTCGATCCACAGGTGGGCGGTCGCGTGCGAGGTGTGCGAGACGACGGTCGAGTCGGCGAGCAGCTTCTCGAGCGCGCTGCGCAGGCCCGTGGGGTTGCGGGTCAGCGCGACCGCCGACGCGTCCGCCAGCGCCTCGCGCTTGCGCGACACCGCCGCCTGGATCAGCGCGGCGCCGAGCGGCGCGAGGACGAGCGCGACGACGCCGAGCACCATGAGCAGCGCGGCCGCGCCGCCGTCGTTGTCCCTCCGCCGCGACCTGCCCCCGAAGAACGAGAACCGCCAGAACAGGTCGCACAGCACGACGATCGCGCCGCACACCGCGACGACCAGCGTCGTGACGCGGGTGTCGCGGTTGAGGACGTGCGCCATCTCGTGGCCGACGACGCCCTGCAGCTCGTCGCGGTCGAGGCGTTCGAGCAGCCCTGTCGTCACCGCGATGACCGCGTGCTCGGGGTCGCGGCCCGTGGCGAACGCGTTCGGCGCCGGGTCGCGCACGACGGCGACCCTCGGCATCGGCAGGCCGGCCGCGATCGCCATCTCCGAGACGACGTTGTGGAGCTGCGGTGCCTGCTCCGGCGTGACCTGGCGCGCGCCCGCGATCGACAGCGCGAGCGTGTCGGAGAAGTAGTACGACGAGACCGTCCCGACGCTCGCGATGCCGAGCGCGACGACGAGCCCCACGGGGCCGCCGCCGACGTAGAGGTTGAACGCCTCCGCGACGAGCAGCAGCAGGACGAACGCCGTCGTGACCAGGTACCACGAGCGCCTGCGGTTGCGGGCGATCTCGTCGTACACGGGCTACCTCTTAGAACTGCACCTGGACCGGGTTGCGGGACGGGTCCGTCGGGTCGAGCTCGAAGTAGTCGCGCTTGGTGACGTTCGCGATCGGCGCGACGAGCGACGTGGGGATCGTCTCGACGGCCGTGTTGTTCTGGCGCACGGTGTCGTTGTAGTGCTGGCGCGCGAACGAGATCTTGTTCTCGGTCGTCGTCAGCTCCTCCTGGAGCTGCGCGAAGTTCTGGTTCGCCTTGAGGTCGGGGTACGCCTCGGCGACCGCGAGCAGCCCGCGCAGCGCGTTGGTCAGCGCGCCCTCGGCCTGCCCGATGGCGGCCGGCGACGCGCCCTGCGCGTTGAGGGACTGCGCCGCGCCGCGCGCGGCGACGACCGCTTCGAGGGTCGCCCGCTCGTGCGCGGCGTAGCCCTTCACGGTCTCGACGAGGTTCGGGATGAGGTCGTAGCGCCGGCGGAGCTGGACGTCGATCTGCGCCCACGCCTCGTCGACCCTGTTACGCAGCCGGACGAGCTTGTTGTAGAGCGTGACGAAGATCAGGACGAGCAGGACGACGACCCCGAGCACGATCCAGAGCACGGTTGTTCCCCTCCCGGATGTGGTTGCCTACGCGCATCGTGGACCACGAACGGCTTCAAGACCACATTCCGGGCGACGGCGTCGGGCTGCACGTCGAGGCGTACGGCTCCGGCGCGCCCGTCACGGTGTTCGCCGCGGGGCTCGGCGGGACCATCCCCGAGACCCGCACGCTGGCCTCCGGGGTGCCGGGGACGCGGGTGTTCTTCGACTTCCGGGGGCACGGCGCGTCGGGCGTCCCGGCCAACGGAGACTGGTCGTACGACGCGCTGTCGCGCGACCTGCGCTCCGTCGCCGACGCGGCCGGGGCGGCGTACGCCGTCGGCATGTCGATGGGCGCCGCCGCGATCCTCGGCGTCCTCGCGTCGGACCCGGGGCGCTTCGAGCGGTGCGTGCTGTTCCTCCCCGCGATCCTCGACAGGCCGCGCGACGACGTCGCGGTGACGCGGCTCGGCCGGCTCGCCGCGCGCATCGACGCGGGCGAGCGCGGGGCCGTCGAGGAGCTGCTGGCCGCCGAGCTGCCGCCGCCGGTCAGGTCGTCGCCGGAGGCGGCTGCGTACGTGCGGTCCCGCGCGGAGACGTTGAGCGGCCCCGGCGTCGCCGGGCTCGTCCGGGCGCTCGTGACGTCGCGGCCCGTGCGCGACCGGGTGCTCCTGTCGGCCGTCGCGGCGCCGTGCCTCGTCATCGGGCAGGAGGGCGACGACGTGCACCCCGCGCAGGTCGCGCGCGAGATCGCGGCGGCGCTGCCGAACGCGCGGCTGCACGTCTTCGACGCCCCCGGCGGCCTGTGGGCGCACCGGCGCGCGCTGCGGTCGCTGGTCGGCGACTTCCTCTCGTAAACGGGTGGCGCGGGCGCGGCGGCGCGCGGGACCCTCGCCGCCATGGCGACCGCGCTCTGGACGGGGACGGCACTCGGCTTCGTCGTCGCGGCGCAGGTCGGGCCGATCTGGCTGCTGTGCGCGCGGACGACGCTGCGTGTCGGGTTCGCGAGCGGCTTCGCGATCGGCGCGGGCGCGGCGTTCGTGGACCTCTGCTACGCCGCCCTCGGCGCGGCGGGCGTGGCGCCGTTGCTGACCGTCCGCGAGCTGCGGATCGCGCTGGGCCTCGCCGGCGGCGTCGTGCTCGTGGTGCTCGGCGCGAGGACCTTGCGGACGGCGTTGCGCGTCCGGCTGGGCGCGGAGCTGCCGGAGGAGACCGTGTCGCCGCGGGCGGCGTTGCGGACGGGTCTCGTCGCCACCGCCTCCAACCCGCTCACGATCGCCTCCTGGGCCGCCGTCTTCGGCGCGGCGTCGGCGGGCGGCGCCTCGCGCGGCGCGGCCGGCGCGGCGTCGCTGGTGCTCGGGGTCGGCATCGGCTCGCTCGCCTGGCACGCGCTGCTCGTCGCGGCCATGCGGCTGCTGCGCAGGCGGGTCGGCGACCGTACGCTGCGCGCCGTCGACGGCGTGGCGGGCGGGGCGCTCGTCCTCGGCGGCCTGACCCTGGGCGCCAGATCGCTGCGCAACGCCTAGGCTCGGTCGCCATGCGACGTGCCGCCTGCGCCCTCCTCGCGCTCGCCCTGCTGACCGGCTGCTCCAAGGACGCCAAGCCCGACAAGCTGAAGCCGCCCACGATCGACGGCGTCGAGATGTTCGAGGGGCTCACCCACGAGCACGAGCCGCCGGCCTCGTACCCGCAGACGCCGCCCGTCGGCGGCAACCACAGCAAGGCGTGGCTGACCTGCGGCGTCTACGACGAGCCCGTCCCGAACGTCAACGCCGTCCACTCCATGGAGCACGGCGCGGTCTGGATCACGTACCGACCCGACCTGTCCGAGGACGAGCGCAACGCCGTCCGCCGCCTCCAGGGGCTCAAGCCGGAGTACGTGCTCATCTCGCCGTACGAGGGGCTGCCCGCGAAGGTCGTCGCCTCCACCTGGGGCTACCAGCTCAAGGTCGACCGCGTCGACGACCCGCGGCTCGCGGCGTTCGTGAAGGAGTACGCGGGCGGCGGCCAGGGCGGCGAGCCGGGCGCCCCCTGCACCGGCGGCCTGTCGCCCGAGGAGGCGGAGCGGTTCAACGCCTCCTCGGGCGCGAGCCCGTGACTCTCCGCATAAACGTGGCTACCAGGCGAATTATGGGCATCTGACCGGTTTGCCAATGTGGCGTCCGGGGAAGTCGCTCCCCGTTTCGTCAGGCGGCCCACCCCCGGTGCCGCCTCGTCACGTATGGGAGGCACTTGCTCATGTCCCTGACCCGCCCCAAGGCAGCCGCCGCAGGCGCCATCGCTCTCGCGCTGGCGGGTGGCTACCTCGCGCAGGGCACGTTCGCGGCCGGCATCCCCGCGAACAAGGTCGCCGCGTCGGGCTCCGAGACCGAGGTCATCGGCGCCAACAACACGGTCCTGCTCCTCTCGGAGACGGTGAAGATCAACAACCCCACCGACCTGATCATCTCGGCGTCGGCGGAGTGCTCGATCATCACCCAGGTCAAGACCACGGACGAGCTCGCGCGCGCCATCGGCCGCGTGACCATGTGGGTCACGATCAACGGCAAGCACGTTCCCGTCTCGCGCGCGGACTCCGACCAGGGTCGCGTCGTCTACTGCGACCGCGTCCACGAGCAGGAGAGCAACCTCGGCGGTGACGAGGCCGACGAGAACGACAACTTCGTCCGCACGTACCTCAACACGCGCACCGCGAACAGCTTCGACTGGCTCGCGCTGAACGTCGGCACCGAGTACGGCGGCACGACGGACAACGTCCACAAGATCGAGCTGTGGGCGCAGTTCGAGACCGAGGAGGTCGGCAACGCGATGGCGCAGGCTGCCGTCGGCAACCGCACGCTCGTCCTCGAGCCGGTGAAGGCGGCCGTGGGCGAGCAGGTCGTCGAGGTCGGCTGACCCGCTTCCCCGAAGGAGGCCCGGACCGCACGGTTCGGGCCTCCTTCGTGCCCGGCCCCTCTCGGCGCCGTTCGCTACTGGTTGTACGCGCCGTCGCCGCCGGACCCGCTCGGCGTGGCACCGCCCGGTGACGCGCCGGTCCCGCCGACGGCGTCGCCCGGGTTGAAGTAGAACGCGCCCTGCATGCCCTGGCCCTGGTGGAACCGGCAGTAGAACCGCACCGCCCCCGACGCGGGGAGCGTCACCGAGGCCTCGCCCTTGGCGTCGGGCTGGACCGTCACGTCCACCCCGAGCCCGTCGATCGTCAGGGTGTGGGCGGCCGCGCCCTCGTTCTCGAGCTTCAGCGTGAGCGTCGCGCCGGGCGCGGCGCGCACGAACGTCGGCCCGAAGTAGAAGTCGTCGAGCTCGACCTCGACCTCGCCGCCGCCCCGCGCGTCCTTCGTGCCGTGGTCGTTGACGGTGCCGGTCAGCGCGACCGGCGGGCCGCCCCCGTCCGCCTTGCCGCCGTCCTTGCCTCCGTCCTTCGCGTCGCCGTCGCCGCCGCACGCGGTCGCGGCGAGGAGGACGACGACGGACCCTGTCACGAGCACCCGGCGCATGGTCACCTCCCGAAGCGGTCGTGCTCGCGCCGCGCGCGAGCGACTCCGGCCGGTCCCGACTCTACGACCGGCCGCGTTCGAGCACGTGGCCGAGGATCACCGCCGCGACGTCGAGCGACTCCAGGTCGCGCGTCGGCAGCTCCGCGAGCAGCGCCGTGAGGTGCGCGACCCGCCGCTTGCGCCCCTCCCGCAGCACCCGCTCGCCGGCCCGCGTCGCCCGGATGCGGTACGACCGGGCGTCGTCGGAGTACGGCACCCGCTCCACCAGCCCCTCCGCCATCAGCGCGGAGACGAGCCGGCTCGCGCTCGCCGCGGTGATCTGCTCGGCGGCCGCGATCTCGGTGACGGTTGGATAGTTACCGTAAACAACCACGCTCAGCGCGGAGAGCCGCGCTGCGCTCAGCCCGGTCGCCGGATCCTCCCGCCGTACCTGTCGTAGCAGGTGGATGGCGGTCGAGTGCAGCCGGTCGGCGATGTCGGCGGGGTCGGGGGTTGCCTTGGTGGCCATGCAAACAGTTTAGTTACGTCAAACAACTATCTGCTGGGAGGCTGGGCGGGATGGCGGTGTCGGACCTGCTGGACGCGGTGTACCGGGGTGATCGGGCGGGGCGGGACGCGATCCTGCGGGAGCGCGCGCCTGCCGACGTGTTCGAGGCGGCGGCGGTCGGCGACGTCGCACGGCTCGGCGAGCTGCTGGACGGCGACGCGGCGCTGGCGAGCGCGACGGCGGAGGACGGGTTCACGCCGCTGCACCTGGCGTCGTTCTTCGGCCACGCCGACGCGGTGCGGGCGCTGCTGGCGCGCGGCGCGGCGGTGGAGACGGTGGCGGACAACCCGATGCGCGTACGCCCGCTGCACAGCGCCGCCGCGAGCGGCGACACCGAGGTCGTACGGCTCCTGGTCGGCGCGGGCGCGAACGTCAACGCCACGCAGGAGGGCGGGTACGTCCCGCTGCACGCCGTAGCGCAGAACGGCGACGCGGCGGCCGTGGACCTGCTGCTGGACGCGGGCGCCGACCCGGCGGCGCGGACCGAGGCTGGCCGCTCGGCGGCGGACCTGGCGAACGAGGCCGGGCACGCCGACCTGGCCGCGCGCCTGGAGGCGGCGTCGCGGCGGTAGTCGCGACCGCGGGCGAAGTCCGCGAAAACCGTCACGACCGCCCCTCCGGCGACCCAGAATCGAGGGAGTCGCGGAGGGGTGGACTCGTGGTCGAACGCATCGTGCTGCCGTTCCCTGCCGGCCGACCCGTGGGCGACCTGCACCGCTGGGACGAGGCGGCCGGGCGCTGGCGCGCGTTCGCCCGCGCGCAGGGCGAGGTCGAGGTCGCCGGAGACGCGCGGCTGGCGTTCGTGGCGGACCGGCGGCGGGCGGCGGGCGGGCTCGGGTTCCTCGACGAGCTGCCGGTGGCGCCGTTCGTGCGGCTCGGCGCGGGCGTCCCGCTGGGCGAGGGCGACGCGCGGCGGGTCGCGCGGTTCGCGTGGCTGTCCGAGCTCGACCTCGACGGCAGCGGCGCCGCGGACGACGACGTCGCCGCGCTGCGCCCGCTGGTCAACCTCACCGAGCTGCGGCTCGGCGGCGCGCGCGCCGGCGACGACGCGCTGGCGACGCTGGACTTCCCGCTGCTGCGCAGGCTCGACCTCGACCACTCGCACGTCGAGCACGGCGTCGGCCACCTCGCGCGGCTGCCGAGGCTCGAGATGCTCGACCTCGCGTCGACGGCGGTGAGCGAGGAGTCGCTACGGGCGCTGGCGACGTTGCCGAGGCTGCGGTGGGTGGCGCTCGCGTACGCCGCCGTGCGGCCCGAGGCGCTCGTCCACCTCGGCGGGGTGAGCGGCCTGCGCGAGCTGTTCCTCAACGGCCTCACGGTCGAGCCCACCGTCACCGCCGCCCTCGGCTCCCTCGAAGGGCTGCGGCTGCTCGACCTGTCCGGCACCGAGACGTCGAGCGCGGCGATCGTGCCGCTCTCCCGCGCGCGGGCGCTGGTCAAGGTCCGCCTGTCGGGGACGGCCGTGGACGACCGCGCGCTGCCGTGGCTCGAGCCCGTGCAGACGCTGGAGTCGCTGTGGCTCGACGACACCGACGTGGCGGACGACGCGCCGGCGTCGCTGGCGTCGTTGCGGAACCTCCGCGAGCTCATCCTCGACGGCACCGCCGTCACGGCGGACGGGCTGCGGCCGCTCGCGACGCTGCGCCACCTCGCGCGGCTCGACCTCGCCCGTACGGCGCTCGGCGACGAGGTCGCGGACGTCCTGCTGGCGCTGCCCGCGCTGACCGAGGTCGATCTGACCGGCACGTCGCTCACCGACGCCGGCCTCGCGCGGCTCGCCGAGCACCCGAGCCTCACGTCGCTCAGGCTCGCGGGGACCGCGGTGACCCGCAGAGGCGTACGCGACCTGCTCGCCGCGCTCCCCGACGTCACGCTGCCCGACCTCGGCCTCGCGCCGGACCCGGAGGTGCCCGAGCAGGCGGCGCCGAGCGAGCAGGCGGCGGAGCGTTCGCGGCCGTAGCCGGGGTCTAGCTGAGCACCACGCGGCCCGGTGCCCTGCGCTGCGCGGGCACGGGCGGCGTCGCGTCGCGGCGCGTCGAGGGGCACGACCCGGACGTCGCGACCATCGAGGTGAGCGCGCCGCCGTAGCAGCGGGCGAGGACCGCGACGTGCGCGCCGAGCTCGTGCTGCCAGGCGTGCATCCGCAGCGCGCGGAGGCGTTCGACGCCGCCGGCGCGGTCCGTGCCGCTCAGCCTGGCCAGCGCGCCGTCCACGGCAGCCACCGCGTCCACGACGGCCGCCTCCGCGACCGCGCCGTCGGCGCGGTCGAGCGGCCACGCGGCCGCCGTGAGGCCCGTCGCCTCGGCGAAGCCCGCGGTCACCGGCAGCGAACGCCCGCCCGCGCACGGCGGGTACACGAACAGGTGCCCCGCGACCTCCTCCACGTCCCCGCGCCGCACGCACGCCACCTCGGCGGGCGTCCCCGCGGCGCCGAGCAGCAGCAGCACGTCGCGGCGTACGTCGGGCGTCCCCGCCAGCACGTCCAGGGCGATCGAGAACCACGCGTCGAGCTCTCGCAGGTGAACGCAGTCGTCCATGCACGGTTGATCGGCGCCGTACGCGCGCCGCGTGACCCCCGGTCGAGCGAGCCCGTACGGATCAGCCCGCCCGCGCGGGCGGGGCTACGCCGCTCGGCCTACGTCAGCAGCGCCACGATGCGCTCGTCGCCCTCGGCCGCGATCGGGGCGGGGCGCCCCCACAGCGCGAGCACGAGGTCGCTCGCGGTCCCGCGCAGCCGTGCGTCAGGCGACGCCGCGGGCGTGCCGCGCACGACGTCCGACGCCTCGGGCGACAGCCGCCCGAACCACGCGTCCCCGGTGTCCGAGGCCTCCACGGAGAACGTCCCCGCGAGCCCGTCGACGGGCCGCTCGGCCAGCGTGTGCGGCAGGAACACCGACAGCAGCTCGTCCACCCCGTCCACCGCGAGCTCGGGCTCGACCGGCGAAGGCGACCCCACGGCGGCGGCGACGTCCCAGCGGTGCACGGCGGCCTCGTGCGCCATCCGCCGCGCCCACCACGCGACGGTCTCGTCGCGGCGCGACCAGTTCCACGCGCGGGTGTCGGGGGCCTCGTTCGTCAGCGCCTCGACCAGCTCGGCCGCCGCCTCCTCGAACGCCGCCACGCCCGCCGGCGGCGTCCCCTCGAACGACACCTCCGCGTCGGCGTGGTCACGGACGATCCGCGCCACGACGCCGAACCCGTGCGCGAGGTGCGACAGCACGCCGCCGACCGTCCAGCCGGGGCACGTCGGCACCGGCGTCTCCAGCGCGCCGTCGGCGAGCGACGCGAGCGACTCCGACTCGTGGCGGATCGCGAGGAGGTGCCGGTCGGTGTTCACGCGAGCAGCCTGGCGTACGTCGGGCCGTCGACGTTGCCGCCCGTCGCGATCACGGCGACGGACGAGCCGGTTACGGCGCCCGTGAGCAACGCCGCCACGCCGGCCGCCGCGGCGGGCTCGACGGCGAGCTTCGTGCGCTCGACCATCAGCCGCATCGCGGAGACGATCGCCTCGTCGGGCACGCGGACGACGCGGTCGACGTACGACCGCACGGCGGCGAGCGTGTGCACCCCGGCGAACGGCGCGCACAGCCCGTCGGCGACGCTCGAAGGCACCATCGGCACGACGTCGCCCGCGTCGAGCGCGCGGGTCATCGCGTCGGCGCCCTCCGGCTCGACGCCGACCACGGTCACCGAGGGCCGCAACGCCTTCGCGGCGATCGCGCACCCGGACAGCAGCCCGCCGCCGCCGACCTGCACGACGAGCGTGTCGAAGTCCGCCACGTCCTCCAGGAGCTCGAGCCCGACCGTCCCCGCGCCCGCGATCACGCGCGGGTCGTCGAACGGGTGCACGAGCGTGCGGCCCGTCTCTGCCATGACCTCGTCGAGCGTCTCCTTCAGGTGCTCCTTCGCGAACACCACCTCGCCGCCGTACTCGCGCACCGCCGCGACCTTGCCGGGGTTGGCGTGCGCGGGCATCACGACGACGGCCGTGGTGCCGACGGCGCGGGCGGCGTAGGCGAGGCCCGCGGCGTGGTTGCCCGCCGACATCGTCACCAGGCCCGCCGCGCGCTCGTCGTCGGTGAGCGACAGGACGGTGTTGAAGCAGCCGCGGACCTTGAAGGACCCGGTCTTCTGGAACAGCTCCGCCTTGACGTGCAGCGCGTCCACGCCGACGAGGCGGCCGAGCGACGTCGCGGTCGTCACGGGGGTGCGGTGCACGTACGGCGCGACGCGCTCGGCGGCCGCGCGCAGGTCCTCCAGGGTGGGCATGCCTCCCACCCAACCGTCACAATCGGGCCATGTCGATTCACGAGCACGAGGTAGAGACGCTGACGGGTGACCGTCTCGCGCTGTCGGAGTTCAAGGGCAAGGCCCTGCTGGTCGTCAACGTCGCGTCGAAGTGCGGCCTCACCCCGCAGTACGCCGGGCTCGAGGCGCTGCACGAGGAGCTGGCGCCGCGCGGGTTCTCGGTCGTGGGCTTCCCGAGCAACCAGTTCGCGGGGCAGGAGCCCGGGACCGCCGAGGAGATCCAGACGTTCTGCTCGACGACGTACGGCGTGACGTTCCCGATGATGGCCAAGACCGACGTCAAGGGCGAGGCGCAGCACCCGGTCTACGCCGAGCTGACCCGCTTCCCCGCCGGCGACGACAAGGGCGACGACGTGATCTGGAACTTCGAGAAGTTCCTCGTCTCGCCCGAGGGCGAGGTCGTCGGGCGGTTCAGGCCGCAGGTCACCCCCGAGGACCCGGCGCTGCGCGCGGCGGTCGAGGCGGCGCTGCCCGCGTAGCCGCTACGCGCGCGGCCGCAGGTCGAGGTCGGGCGGGGGCGCGTCGGGCGTGCGGTAGACGAGGTAGCCCTTGCCGAACGTCTCGTGCCAGTGGTTGATCCTCGTGACGAGGTGCTCCCACGCCGCGCGGAACGCCTCCCCGTCCTGGTCGCCCACGGCCTGGCGCACGGGCGCGTAGTCGACGTCGAGGAACTCCGCCATCGCCTCGGCGTACTTCGGCCTGCTGAACGCGCTGTCGCGCAGCGACTTCCCGAGGGTGCGGCAGAAGTAGCCGGCGGCGGGCCAGTTGCCGTACGTCGCGGCGTAGTACAGCCGGCGCGCGCGCTCGGCGATCTCCGCCATGAGCCGGTCCATGCCCGGCTGGCTGCGGGCGAGCTCGTTGAGCGTCATCGTCCGCTTGCCGTTGTCGACGACGATCTCGTCCGCCTCCACGAGGCGGCAGCCTAGCCCGGTGCTACGCGCGCGTCAGAGCGGCCAGGGCACGCAGAGGCTGACGTCCGGCGTCTTGGGAACGCCGGCGGTGTACACGGCGGGCAGCTCGATGCAGTAGGTGTTGGAGTCGGCGAAGGCGGGTCCTGCGAAGGTCGCGACCAGGGCGGCGGTCGCGAGCAGCGCGCCTGCGATGCGGGGGGTTCGGGGCACGAACGGCTCCTGTCTCACTCTTCGGGGTCGCACAGGGGGTGCGTGGGGTCGACCGTGAGGATCTCGTCGACGCAGCGCGCGACGGTCTCCTCGAAGGGTTCGTCACGCTGCTCGCCGGCCTTGACCCCGTCGCGGGTGCCGACGGTGTCGGGGTCGCCGACGGGGGCCGTCTCGATCTCGGGGGCGTCGTGCGGGTTCGTGACCGGCTTCGGCGCCGGCGCGACGTCCACGGGCGCCGCGTGGCGGACGGTGCGGACCACGCGCTGGACGGTCGCCGGGGGCGGTACGACCCGCGCGACGTCGCCGACCGGCGCGGTCACGCGCTCGACGATCCCGCCCGCGGGCGGCGCGGCGGCGACCGTGGCCGACGGGCCGTCGCCGTGGCGTACGACGACGCCGCCCATCACGCCACCGACCGTGACGGCGGTGACGGTGGCGGCGACGGCGGCGGGCGTTCCCGCGAGGCGGAGGCGCCTGAGCACGCCGAGCGCGGTGAGGCCCGCGCTCTGCGCGGCACGGCGCATCCGGTGGCGCGCCTTGGTGAGCGCGGCCTCGGCGGACTTCGTGCCGACGCCGAGGGAGACGGCGGTCTCCTTGACGCTCATGCCGCTCGCGCGGGCCAGCACCACGGCGGACTCGCGCGGCGGCAGCTTGAGGCACTCGCCGTAGAGCCAGCGGGCCTCGGCGCGGTCGAGGACGGTGTCGTTGGGGTCGGGCGACTCCACCGAACGCAGCGCGTCCCGCACGCCCACGCGGAGCTGGCGCACGCGGTCGCGCTGGACGTCGGCGCAGAGCCGGACGGTCACGGTGGAGAGGAACTGCCCGACGTACGCCGGGTCGAGCCGATCGAACGTCACCGCGCGCAGCATCGCCTCCTGCACCACGTCCTCGACCTCGTCGCGGCAGGACAGGCGGCGCGTGGCGATGCGGCGGAGGCGCTCGTAGTGGGGCAGGACGAGCGCCCAGCGCGCGTCGAGGTCCGCCGGAGCAGGAGACGTTCCCCCCTCCGTGGCGGCGATGACCGTCAACAGAACTCCCGGGTCCGGTGGGCGGATGGAGCACGGGTGGCCGTTGCTTCGCCGCGAGCGTACGTAGTCCTGCGCGGGCCGGCCAGAAAAAGTCCTAGGGGGCGCGGCGCGGCGCGCGTAAAGCAGGTGCCTGGACACCCGCGCGCGCCCAGCCCGCCGCGCAGGCGCATCCGAGGCGAGTCACGATCGGCGGCCACCCAGAGGCCGCCGTTCGTGCGTCCCACCCGGGGCGAAGGGCCGTACGCGGTTGCTGGGGGGCGCCGCGCCCGGCCCGACCCTGAGGGGGTTTGGTGGTCATGGGCGGCCGCGCGCGCGTCGCGCGGCTGCCCGTGATCGCGACACGCCGGGACGGCCCGCTCCCGTTTTTTGTCACACCCCCCTTGCACAGTGGGAGCCATGGAGCTCACCCGCTGGTGCGGCGGCTGCGCCGCGGAGACGGCGTACGTCCGCTTCGACTGCGCCGACCACCCCGAGGACTGCGTCGAGCTGGTCTGCGAGCTGTGCGGAGCAGGCCTGGAGCTCGCGGCGTTGCAGGTCGCGTCGCCCACGTCGGCGATGCGAGGAAGGAGGCGCCGCACCGCCTGAGCGCCCCGCGCCTGGTCCCCGCCCCGGCCCCGCCCCGGCCGACCTCGCGGGTCCTCCCCGCGGGCCCCCCGCGGAGCGCCGCGAGCACCGCGACGACCGCGACGACCGCGACCAGCGCGAGCACCGCGAGCGCCTGGCGAGCGCTGGCGAGCGCGACCACCGCGAGCACCGGCGAGCGCCTGGCGAGAGCTGGCGAGCGCGACCACCGCGAATACCCGCGAGCGCCTGGCGAGCGCTGGCGAGCGCTACGGGCGTGGCGGCTCGCCGGGCGCGACCTCGGCCCACGCCACGGTCAGCTCGCCGAGGCGCCAGCGGGCGGGGTTGCGCGCGACGCGCCACCCCTCCGCCCCGAGCGCGGCCGCCGCGTCGGCCCACCGCTGCCGCGCGGGCACGTCGCCCGCGCGCAGCCAGGCGCGGTCCCACGCCGTGAGGAACGCGTGCACGCGCTCGCCCGCGACGTTGCGGTGGATCAGCGCCTTGGGCAGCCGCTCGGCCAGGTCCGAGGGCCGGTCCAGCTCCTCGACCCGCGCCGCGAACGTCACCGTCCGGGGCCCCGCCCTGTCCAGCGCGACCCACACGGCGCGGCGGCCGATCTCGTCGCACGTCCCCTCGACGACGACGCCGTCGTCGTCCAGCCGGTCGCGCAGGAGGTCCCAGGCGGCGAGGGCGGCGGGCTCGTCGTACTGGCGGAGCACGTTCATCGCGCGCACGACCACGGGCCGCCGCCCGCCCAGCGGCAGGTCGAACCCGCCGTGCACGAACGACAGCCCCGCCCGCGCGTACGGCCGCGCGGCCTCGACCCGCTCGCGCACGATCTCGACGCCGACGACCTCGACGTCCGGCCGCGCCTCCGCGAGCCGCGCGGCGAGCTCCAGCGTCGTCACGGGGTGCCGCCCGTAGCCGAGGTCCACGACCAAGGGGTCCGCGGCCCGGCGCAGCCGCGCGCCGTGCAGCGCCACCAGCCACCGGTCGACGCGGCGCAGCCGGTTCGGGTGCGTCGTGCCGCGCGTCTCCTCCCCGAGCGGCCGCCGGGGCCGCGTCACCGCCGCGCGCGGGACGCGGCGAGGTCGAACGCCTGCCGCAGCCCGCTCAGGTGCACCACCCGCCCTGCGCCGAGCACCCGAGGCACCGCCGCGACCCGCACGCCGGGCCGGGTGAGGCAGCGTTCGATCGCCGCCGCCACCCACGACGCCGGGAAGCCGCCGAACCGCGCCTCCGGCGCCCCGGGCAGCGGCTCGAGCCCCTGCGACCGCGGCAGCCACTCCGTCTCGATCGGGCCCGGCATGACGAGGTGCGCCCGGACGCCGCGCCCGCGCACCTCCCGCCGCAGCGCGTCGGTGAAGCCGTTCACCGCGGCCTTGGTCGAGCAGTACACCGAGAACGGCGGCGCCGACACCCAGCCGGCCATGGACGAGACGTTCACGACGTCGCCGCGCCCAGCCGCGAGCATCGACGGCAGCGCGAGCCTGCACAGGTCGATCAGGCCGACGACGTTGACCGCGTAGAGGTACTCGACCTTCTCCAGCGGCATGTCCTCGAACGCGCCCTGCCAGCCGAGGCCCGCGTTGTTCACGAGGGCGTCGATGCGGCCGTGGCGCTCCAGCACCCCCGACACCAGCGCCGCGCGGTCCGCCGCCACCCCGACGTCGCAGCGCACGACCTCGACCCCGGGCTTCGACGCCGCCAGCGCCTCGAGCCGTACGAGGTCGCGCGCGCAGCCGACGACGGTCGGCCCTTGCGCGCGAGGCGTACCGCCGTGTCGCGCCCGATCCCCGCGCTCGCGCCCGTGACCACGACGACCCGCCCGCGCACGCTGCTCATGCCCGCATCCTCGCCAGCGCCGCACCGAGGCGCTCGTAGTCGCCGATGACGTTGTACGGCGCCGCCGACACCCGCAGCCACCCGCGCCCCCGCCACGCCGTGGCGCCGACCTCGACCCGGTCGGCCGCCCACAGCGCGTCGCGCAGCGCCGTGGCCTCGGCGTACGACGCCAGCCCCGCGTCGAGCAGCACCATGGCCTCGTGCCGTTCCTCCGGCGCGGGCGCCGGCAGCCCCGACGCCGCAGCCCCCGCGCGGGCCAGGGACCGGCCGTACGCGCGCACGTCGTCCCACCCCAGCGAGGCCATGAACGCCAGCGCGGCAGGCACCGACAGCCACGCGGACGGGTCGAACGTCCCCGACCAGTCGGACTCCTCCTGGAACCCGAGCCCCCACCCGTGCGAGGCCACCAGCGGCCTGACCGGGTGCCGCGCGTACAGGACGGCGGCGGTCTTGGGGGCGCAGACCCACTTGTGCAGGTTGCCCGTCCACCAGTCCGGGTCCAGCGCCGCCAGGTCGACGGGCAGCAGGCCGGGCGCGTGCGCGGCGTCGACGAGGCACGGCACGCCGCGCTCGCGGCAGCCCGCGACGACCTCCTCGAACGGCATCCGCAGCCCCGTCCCCGACGTCACCGCGTCCACGACGACGAGCCGGGCGCGCTCGTCCACGGCGTCCAGCAGCACCGACGCGGGCGCGTCGAGGTCGAACGCCACCGTCACGACCTCCGCCCCGCGCTGGTCGAGCGCGGCGGCGACGGCCGGGTAGACGTGGTCGGTCACGACGACGCGGTCGCCGGGCCGTACGACCGACGCGAGGACGGTGGCGACGCCGGTGGTGGCGTTCGGCACGAGGACGAGCCGCGCGGGGTCGGCGCCGAGGAACGCCGACACCTCCGCCCGCACTGCCGCGACGCGCTCGGGGTAGCGGCGGACCAGGAGGTCGACGGGCTGCTCCTCGAGCCGCGCGCGCCAGCGCGCCTGCTCGTCCAGGACGGGCCGCGGCGCGGCGCCGAACGACCCGTGGTTGAGGAACGCCGCCTCCGGGTCGAGCGTCCACTGCCCCCGGACGGCCGCGCCGAGCGTCACGGGGAGGCGGCCGCGTAGCGACCGGCGAGGTCGACGTCGGGCTCGTCCACGTACGCCACGGGGTTGGCCTCCTCGCGGTCGAGGTGCCCGCCCGTCGCGGTCGCCGTGAGCATCGCGAGGCCGAGCGTCGTCAGCTCGGGCGAGCGCCGGTGCACGACGGGCAGCCCGGTCACCGACGGCAGCACCGCGCGCCACGCGCGGTCGGGGGAGCCGTGCGCGTAGAGGAACGGCGCCTCCGGCGCGAGCGCGCGCACGACCCGCGCGACCGCGAACGCGCCCGACTCGTACGCCACCCGCACCGGGTCCTCCCCCGGCCGCGCGACGGCGGCCGAGGCGGCCAGCGACTCGCGCGAGCGACCGGTCCGCAGCACCAGCGCGTCGAGCGCGTCGACCATGCCTGGCAACGGCGCCTCGTACACCTGGTACGACCGCCCGCCCGCGCGCAGCACGACGCCCTCGGGGGGCGCGGCGGCCGGCGGCGCGACGGGCACGTGCACGACGACGGGCGAGCCGAACGTCACGAGCGGCGCCACCGCGCCGGCGCCCTCGACCGCGCACACCTCGCTCGTCGCGCCGATCGCGACGGGCACGCGCGAGCGCAGCCCGAGCCGACGCGCGGCGGGCAGCATCAGGTCGCCGAGGACGTCGGTGGAGCCGTTCTGCGGCGCCATCCGCTCGGCGCGCGGGTCGGCCGCAGTCCCGTCGGGCGCGAAGAACCCCGTCGCCGACGCGACGGTCGGGTCGGTCGCGAGCCTGCCCGTGAGCAACGACGCCACGAAGTCCCGCGCCGACGCGATCCACCCCTCGCCGGGGATGTCGGGCACCGACGCCAGCACCGGCGTCAACGGCTCGCCCTCGCGCGACACGAGCAGCCACCCGCCGGTGCCCGAGCAGCCGACGCCCTCGACCTCGACGGGGTCCGCGCCCGCGGCCACGGCCCCCGCGACGGCGGCCTCGACGGCGTCCCACACGTCCCGCGCCGACGAGCCGCGCGGCGAGCGCGCGACGGCGACGAGGCCCGACGGCGACCACACCGCCGCCGTCACCTCGGCGGCCCCGACGTCGAGCGCCAGCCAGGTCATCGCGCCCTCATCGGGAGCGGACGACCTTGCCGATCGCGGAGAAGTCCTCGCGCCCGTAGCCCGCGTCCTGCGCCTCCCGCAGCGTCGAGCGCACGACGCGCGTCGAGGCGAGGTCGACCTCGACGCGCGCGGCGTACGCCAGCGCGAGGTCGAGGTCCTTCGCCATCAGGTCGGCCATGAAGCCGGGCTTCCAGCCGTTCGAGGCCGGCGCGTCGGGCTGGACCCCCTCGAACGGCACCCGCGTGCGTACCGCCGTGCAGTCGCCCGTCGAGTGCAGCAGCACCTCGAGGAGCGAGTGCGGGTCGACGCCCGAGCGGTGCGCCAGCGTGAACGCCTCCGCCGTCGCCTGCATCTGCGCGGCGTAGAGGAGGTTGTTGCAGAGCTTCACGACCTGGCCCATGCCGGGGCCGCCCACGTGCACGACCAGCCTCGCGAACGCCGCGAGCACGGGCCGCACCTCGTCGAGCACCTCGGCGTCGCCGCCGACCATCAGCGTCAGCGTGCCGTTCTCCGCGCCGACCGAGCCGCCGGAGACGGGCGCGTCCAGGTACCGCGCGCCGGCCTCGGTCACGACCGCGTGCTGCTCGCGCTCGACGTCGGGGTCGATGGTCGAGCAGTCCACGACGACCGCGCCGGGCCGCAACGAGTCCGCCATCGCGGCGACCACGGAGGCGACGTCGGGCGACGACGGAACGCAGAGCACCACGACGTCCGACGCCTTCGCGACGCCCGCGGGCGAGCCGCCGTCGACGGCGCCGTACCCGACCGCCGCCTCGACCGGCCCGGGCGAGCGCGAGGCGACGGTCACGCGGTGACCCGCGGAGACCAGATGGCGCGCCATGGGCAGACCCATGACGCCGAGCCCGACGAAGCCGACGTCCACCCGCCTACCGAACCACGGGCAGCCGGATCACGCTCGCTTTCGGTCCGACGGCCAGGCTCACGACGCCGCCGGCGTTGGACGCGAGCGAGCCGCCGGTGGCGTTCGAGAACGTGAACCGCAGGCGGTGGCCCTTCGGCACGACGTAGTCCGTGTAGAGCGACGGGAACCTCATGAGCACCGGCGTGTTCGGCTGCAGCGGCGTGCCGATGACCGGGGTCGAGGGCCCGCGCGGCTTCACGGAGTCGCGGACGATCGCCTGGAGCCAGGCGTACGTCACGGTCAGGACGCCGCGGTCGTCGCCGTCGTAGAGGTTGTCGTCGGGCGTGTCGGTGTCCTCGGCGTCGGGGCCGAGGTCGTCGATCCGCACCGCGATCGACGTGTCCGGGCCGGTCGCGGAGACCTTCAGGTCGAGCTGCACCTGCCCGGACAGCCGCGTCGTCCTGCCGAACGGCGCCGTCACGAACTGCACCGACCGCGGCGCCCCCGCGCCCGCCGCGTTGTCGGCCCACTGCACGGTGTCCGCCTCGCCGACGGGACGGTTGCCTAGGCTGCCGTCGGGGGCCGGGTACAGCACGAGGTCCGAGCGCGACGCGGGGTACGACGTGCCGCTGACCCAGTTGCCGCGCGCCTGCTGCACCTCGACCGGCCTCGCGAGCGCGCCCGCCTGCTTCCCCTTGAGGAACTGGAGCCACCAGCGGTGGTTGGCCTCGATGAACTTGTCGGCGAGCGGGTGCGGGATCGTGTGGCCGCTGGCCGCGCACGTCTCCTCGGTCGGGCAGCGCGGGTCGACGTGGTCGCCGTTGAGCAGCCAGAGCTTCTTCGGCAGGCCCCTCGGCAGCGACAGCCACATGTTGCCGACGTTGCTGGTCTTGACGTTGAAGTCGAACAGGCCGTGGATCAGGAACGTCGCCGCGCGCGTCCCGCCCGCGTCCTTGCGGAAGTCGCGCTCGGCCCAGTGCGGGGAGTTCGCGCTCTGGTACGGCGGCGCGTAGCCGCCCGCGGCGACCGCGCCGAGCGTGGCGATGCAGGCCCGCCGCTCGGCGACGTGCGCGGGGTAGAGCGGGTCCTTGGTGCCGGAGTTCTGCACGTCGGTCGCGGCCATGACGGCGGTGAAGTTCGCCGGCGTCGCCAGGTGCCCCGTCGACTCGACGCCGTTCATGAAGTGGTAGTCGTACCAGGCGTCGATCGCGCGGATCGGGATGACGGCGGCGAGGGCGCTCTTGTTCTTGCCGGAGATGGGCTGCTCGACGGCGGCGCCCATCGCGATCGTGCCGTCGTACGAGCCGCCGGTCATGCCGACCTTGCCGTTGCTCCACTTCTGCGACGACAGCCAGTCGACGACGTCGACGGCGTCGAACACCTCGTCGCGGTCGCCGTAGGTCTGGCAGCCCGAGGTGTTGCGCGTGCCGCGCAGGTCCATCGCCGCGAACGCGTACCCGCGCGGCACGAAGTACTCGTCGTACCACTCGGGGTACGGCGTCTGGTGCTCGTCGCACGCGCTGATGCCGGTGCCGCCGGGCGAGCCGGGGAGGCCGCCGGGGGGCGACTGCGTCGGCGTCTTGCACTCGCCCTTGTAGCCGCGGCCGAGCGTGTTGAAGTACGGCGACGCCATGAGGATCGTCGGCACGCGCACGCCCGCCGGGGTCTTGGGGCGGATCAGGTCGACCCAGATCTGGTTGACCCCGTCGCGCGCGGTGACCTGCACGGACTCGCGGACCGCGTCCTTGTACGAGTACCGCACCGGGTCGATTCGGTCGAGGTCGGGCAGGCCGGGCGTCTGGGGCGGGGTCTTCGCGTTGAACTCGTCGGTCGCGCGGGTCCCGCGCGCGGGCGCGGCGTCCGACGTGACGATCCCGAGCAGGACGACGGCGGCGGTGACGGCGGGCAGCAGGCGGCGCATCCCGATCCGTTCGACCCCGGCTAGTCCGCCACCTTCTCCAGCACCGCCGAGAGGTGCGACTGGAGGTCGTGCCCCACGGCGGCCATGTCGACGGCGTACATCAGCTTGCCGTCCACGAGGCCGTAGAGCCGCTTCAACGCCGTCACCTCCTTGGCCGACGTGGTGCGGGCCACGAGGTCGGTGGCGAGCTCGATGCGGGAGAACGCCACGTCGCCGTAGTAGACCTCGACGACGCCGGTCGGGTGCGCGAGCACGACCTCGACCCTGTTGCCGGGCTGCGGGCGCCAGTAGCCGGTCTCGGAGTGCAGCGGCCTGCCGTCGTCCAGCGCCCACGTGCGCTGCGTGTAGGAGAGGAACGGCTTGCCGTTGTGCGCGAACGTCACCTCCTCCCCGTAGCGGAAGTCCTCCATCGTCGGGTAGCCGCCCACGCCCTCCCCGCGCCAGGTCCCGATGAGGAACGCCAGCGGGGCGAGGTCGCCGTGGGGCGCGTTCGAGTCGTCCATCGCCGGGAAGGTTACGCGCGCCCGCTGCGTTGGGGCCTTCCGGCAGAATCGGGTTCGATGCGAGCGAGGTGCGCGTGGGGGAGACCGTGAGGCACCTCGACCTGCCGCGCCGTGTCGCGACCATCTCGGTCCACACGTCGCCGCTCGACCAGCCCGGCACCGGCGACGCCGGCGGGATGAACGTCTACGTGGTCGAGCTCTCCCGCCGCCTCGCCGCCCTCGGCATCGAGGTCGACATCTTCACGCGCACGACGTCCTCCGCCCTGCCACCGGTCGTGCGGCTCGAGGACGGCATCACCGTGCGGCACATCACGGCGGGCCCGTTCGAGGGCCTGGCCAAGAACGACCTCCCCGCCCAGCTCTGCGCGTTCACCTCCGGCGTCATGCGCGCCGAGGCGATGCGCGAGCCGGGCTGGTACGACGTCGTGCACTCCCACTACTGGCTCTCCGGGCAGGTCGGCTGGCTCGCCAAGGAGCGGTGGGGCGTGCCGCTCGTGCACTCGTTCCACACCCTCGCCAAGGTGAAGAACGCCGCGCTCGCCGAGGGCGACGAGCCCGAGCCCGCCGCGCGCGTCATCGGCGAGGAGCAGGTGGTCGAGGCCGCCGACCGGCTCGTCGCGTCGACCGACGACGAGGCCGCGCAGCTCGTGGACCTCTACGGCGCCGACCCCGAGCGCGTCGCGACCGTCGCCCCCGGCGTCGACCTCGACCGCTACGTCCCCGGCTCGCGCGCGGAGGCGCGGCGGGAGGTCGGGCTCGCGGACGGCGACGTGCTGCTGCTGTTCGTCGGCCGCATCCAGCCGTTGAAGGCGCCCGACGTGCTGATCCGCGCCGCCGGCGCGCTCGTGGAGGCCGACCCCTCGCTGCGCTCGCGGCTCGTCGTCGCCGTCGTCGGCGGCCCCTCGGGCACCGGCACCCGCGACCCCGAGCGGCTCGACGAGCTCGCTCGCGAGCTCGGCATCTCCGACGTCGTGCGCCGCGAGCCGCCGGTCCCGCCCGACCGCCTGGTCGCGTACTACCGCGCGGCCGAGGCGGTCGTCGTGCCCTCGTACAACGAGTCGTTCGGGCTCGTCGCCCTGGAGGCGCAGGCCTGCGGCACGCCCGTCGTCGCCGCGTCCGTCGGCGGCCTGCGGACCGCCGTACGCGAGGGCGGCATCCTCGTCGAGGGGCACGACCCCGCCGACTACGCGCGCGTGCTGCGCCGCCTCGTCGACAGCCCGGCCGAGCGGGACGCCCTGGGGCGCAACGGTGTCGCGCACGCCCAGGCGTTCGGCTGGCACGCCACGGCGGCGGGCATCCTCGACGTCTACCGCGACGCGCTCGCGGGGCAGAGCAGGGCGCTGGCGGTCAACCAGTGAGCCTCGAGCACGTCGTCGGGCGCGACCCCGAGACCGTGGCGCGGCTCGACGCGCTGATTCGCGAGACGCTCGACGGGCTGGGCCTGGAGTACGAGCGGGTCGAGGAGGGCGCGTTCCTCGTCAAGCTCGCCGGGCAGCACAAGCTCGCGACGATGACCTGGCTCGTCGTCGGCGACCACACGCTGCTGGTCGAGGCGTTCTTCATGCGCAGGCCCGAGTCGAACGACGGCGGGACGTACGGGTTCCTGATGCAGCGCAACGCGCGGACGTACGGCGTGCACTTCTCGTGCGACAGGCTCGGCGACGTCTACCTCGTCGGCCACGTGCCGCTGCACGCGGTCACCGCCGACGAGGTCGACCGGCTGCTCGGGTGCGTGCTGGAGTACGCGGACACGACGTTCGACGCGGCGTTGCGGCTCGGCTTCGCCGAGAGCATCAGGCGCGAGGAGGAGTGGCGCGCGAAGCAGGCCGCGCAGGGCGGCGCCCCGCTGCGCCCGATCTTCGGCGGCGAGCCGTAGGCTCGGCCGCGAGCTCCTCGGTGTCGCCGGCGGCTCGGTGACCGCCTACACGTGCGCGTGCCAGAGCCTCCGTGAGTGCCTGCTCGCCCCGACGCTGCCGGACAGGGCGTGCGTGCCGGACATCACGTTCCGGGTGATCTGCCGATAGCGACGTCGACCGGCGCTCCGGCGGCGATCGTCTGGAGGACGACGCAGTAGCGGCGGGTCAGCTTCAGCAGCGTCTCCCGCGACTCCTCGGGCACGTCCACGTCGAACGTCAGCCGGATCGCCGTGAACCCGACCGGCGCCTCCTTGTCGACGCCGAGCGTGCCGCGGAAGTCGAGGTCGCCCTCGGCGCGGACGGTGCCGCCGCCGACCGGCACGTCGAGCGACGTCGCGACCGCGCGCAACGTCACGCCGGCGCACGCGACGAGCGCCTGCAGCAGCATGTCGCCCGAGCAGACGTACGAGCCGTCGCCGCCGGTCGCCGGGTGCAGGCCCGCCTCCGCGAGCGCCTGGCCCGTCGCGACCGAGCACGACACCCCGTCGCCGAGGTCGCCCGTCGCCGAGAGCGTGACGAGCGCCGCCGCCGGGTCCTCGCGGTAGCGCTCCTTCAACGGCGCCTGCGCGGCGCGCAACGTGTCCCTGTCCACGCGCGGACCGTACCGGTACCCTCCACGGCCATGACGGGGGAGCGTCCTACTCGCGAGTCACTGCGCGAGGTCAAGCGGGAGTACCGGCAGCGCCAGCGCGCCGCGAAGAGACCGCCGAAGCCGCCGAAGCCGCACCGCGAGCGCGCCCGCAACGCGCTGGCCGCCCTCGGCGGCGTCGCGCTGCTCGTCGGCGTCGTCGCGGGCGGCGTCGCGCTCACCGGCGGCCCGCCGAAGCCGCCGCGCGCCGTCGCGGGCCGGGTGCCCGTGGTCGTGCCGACGACGCCGGCGCCCACCCCCACGCCGACGAAGCGACCCGCCGACGACCCGTTCCGCGGCTCGACCGTGAGCCACTGGCCGCTCGGCGCGGCGGGGCTCGCGACGCCGCGCGCCGTGGCGATCGCGCCGTTCTCCGCGCGGCAGGTCGCGGCGGCGTACGCCGCCACCTCGCGCTACCTCCGGGCCGCGATGCTCGACGAGCGGGTCCTCTACGGCGGCGACCTGCGGCCCGTGCTCGCGACGCTCGACCGGCGCACCGACGCGGACTCGCCCGTGAGCCTCGCCAACGTCTTCCGCCGGGACGTCGTCCGCGCGCACCGCGGCGTCCGCGTCAACGGCGTCGTCAGCGCCCGCGTCGCGAAGCGGCGGCTCTACGTCGACTTCCGCTACGTCGCGGTCTACGCCCTGCGCCCCGCGCGCGGCGGCGCGACCGAGCTCGTCGCCGTGCGCAGGCAGGGGACCCTGCTGTTCGACGAGGCCGGCGCGGGCGTGAGCCCCGCGTGGCTCGACGCCGCGACGTACATGACCGACCACAGCGTCTGCGGGGCCGGGTGGCCCGACGGCGACAGGACGCTCGAGGTGTGGCTGCCCCTGCGGTCGGCGTCGCGGCCCGTGACCGCGTCGCCGACCGCGACGTTCAACCTCATCGACCCGCGCGTCGCGACCCCGCCGAAGGGCTGCTACACGAACACCGGCACGCTATAGCTACGCCGCGCTCTCGGCGACGGCGGCGAGGACGTACGGCGCCAGCGCCTCCGCGATGACGGCCTGCCCCGCCGACGACGGGTGGTAGCGGTCGCGCGCGAACAGCGACAGGTCGCCCGCGAAGCGCGGCGCCAGCAGCGTGCCGAGCGCGACCGCGACGCCGCCGGCCGCGGCCACCGCGCGGGCCTGCGTGACGGCGTACGCCGCCGACGCCTCGCGCACGGCGGGCCGCAGCGCGCGCGGCACGCCCGGCACGACGCTCATGTCGGGCGCGGTCGCGACGACGACGCGGGTGCCGCGCGCGGTCAGCGCCGCGACGGCGTCGCCGAGGGCGCGCGCCGCCTGCGTGGGGTCGGCGAGGCTCGCGAGGTCGTTCGCGCCGATCACGACGACAGCGACGTCGGGGTCGCGGCGCAGCGCGCGGCGTACCTGCGCGGCGAGGTGCGCCGAACGCGCGCCCGGCACCGCGACGACGTCCAGCGCGGCCTCGCGCCCTCCGGCGGCGAACGCCGCCACGAGGCGCGCGCCGAGGGTGTCGGAACGGGAGTCGCAGCCGGTGCCGTAGGCGATCGAGTCGCCGAGCACCGCGAGTCGTACGGGAGCCACGACGGTGGCAACGCCGCCGTCGCGTCAGTGCTTCCCCTGCGACGCGACGCCGGCGATCGCCGTCCGCGCCGCGTCCGGGTCGAGGTACTGCCCGCTCACGCCGAAGTCGGGGTCCACCGCGCGCGCCGGGCGCAGGTCGTCGTCGAGGTCGTAGCGCAGCGGGATGCCGGTCGGGACGTTGAGGCCGACGATCGCGTCGTCGCCGATGCCGTCGAGGTGCTTCACGAGGGCGCGGAGGCTGTTGCCGTGCGCGGCGACGAGGACGGTACGTCCCGCCCGCAGGTCGGGCACGATCGCGTCCGCCCAGTACGGCAGCATCCGGTGCAGCACGTCCTTCAGGCACTCCGTCGCGGGCAGCACCTCGCGCGGCAGGGCGGCGTAGCGCGGGTCGTTCGCCGGGTGCATCGGGTCGCTCGCGTCGAGGGGCGGCGGCGGGGTGTCGTACGAGCGCCGCCAGAGCATGAACTGCTCCTCGCCGAACTCCTCGCGGACCTGCGTCTTGTCCTTGCCCTGCAGCGCGCCGTAGTGGCGCTCGTTGAGCCGCCACGACCTGCGCACGGGCACCCAGAGCCGGTCCGCCTCCTCGAGGGCGAGGTTCGCGGTACGGATCGCGCGCCGCTGCAGCGACGTGTGCAGCACGTCGGGCTCGACGCCGGACTCGCGGAGCAGCCGGCCGCCGCGCCGCGCCTCCTCCTCGCCCTTCGGCGAGAGGTCGACGTCGACCCACCCGGTGAAGCGGTTCTCCTTGTTCCACGTGCTTTCGCCGTGGCGCAGCAGTACGAGGGTCGTCACGGCGGGGGAGCCTACGCGACGGCGAGCGACTCGACCGGCTTCTCCGACACCGACCGCAGCGTCCCGGTGCGCGGCTCCCACACGAGCACCTGGCCGGTCCCCTGGAGGAACATCAGGAGCGAGACGTACAGCCTGCGGGAGTCGGGCGCCCACGCGAAGCCGGCAACCGTGTCGGCCGTGACGTCGGCTCCGCGCACCGTCGTGGTGACGCCGAGCCGCATGTCGCGGACGACGAGGTGCCACGGGCTGCCGCCGTGCTCGTCGGCGTACGCGACCACCCACCGCCCGTCCGGTGAGATGGTCGGGAACGACCCCGCCAGGAACAGGCCCTCGACGACCGCCGAGCGGCCGGTCACGACGTCGACCCTGGAGTAGCAGCCGAGGCGGCAGTCCAGCACCGGGCCCGTGACGACGTAGCGGCCGGCCGCCGCCGCGACCCGGCCGCGCAGGCGGCGTACGACCCGGTGCCGCGCGGGGCTCCAGACGACGGACGTGCCGACCATCTCCGAGCGGTCGGCGTCGGCCGCGATCCCGGTCGCGACCTCGGCGACGGGGACGTGCTTCGGGGGCAGCGTCGTCTGCTGGCGGATGGCGCCGGTCCGCACGTCGTGGCGGCGCAGCACCATGCCGTCCCGGGTCTCCTCGCCGATCCACATGCTCACCCCGTCCAGCGCGGGGAACGCCACGAGGCCCGACCCGACGACGGTGGAGCCGCCGCCGTCGGCGACGAACCGCACCGACCCGACCTCGTACCCGAAGACCGAGGACACGACGGTCCCGCCGCGGAGGCGGAACAGGCGGGCCGAGAACGCGCCGGGGGCGACGTCCCGCGGGCGCGGGCCGTCGAGGAGGACGAGCCGGCCGTCGCGCAGCACGACCAACGGGTCGTAGGCGGTCGCCGCGGGCACGTCGACGTGCGTCGGCCCCGGCGCCGGCGGCGCCACCAGGTCGAGGGGAACGCTCCGCGTCGACTCCTCCGGCGTCGGGGACGGCGACGGGGACGGGGACGGGATCGCCGCCGTCCGGCGCGGCGGGTCGTCGGCGCGCCACGCGAGCACCGCCCCTACGACCACCAGCGCGGCCACGATCGCGGTCGTGCGCCGGCCGCCGCCGCGGCCCGCGTGCGAGTCGAGTATGTCGTCGTCCATGTGCGCCCCCGTTCCCCGGTGCGCGCCAGCATAGGGGCGGCGCTACAGCGGGTCGCCGAGCACCGCCACGACGTCGCGGCCCTCGTACGTCCCCGCCGACTCCAGCCGCCAGGTGACCAGGTCGAACGCGAACGCCCGCACGTCGTCGCTCACGTCGAATACCGCGAGGCGCCGCGCGTCGACCCACTCCGCGGTCAGGAAGCTCACCGACCCCTGCGGCGTCGTGGCGACCTCCTCGACGGTGCTCTCGCGCTCGGCGACGTACACCACCGTCCCGCCGCTGAACGACGCGATCGCCGCCACCGTCTCGCCGTCGGGGTGGACCTCGACGTCGAGGTAGACGGGGCCGGCCACGAGGCTCTTGCTCCAGGAGTTGCCGCTGCGCGAGTCGAGCACCACGGCGCTGCACCCGACGGCGCAGGAGCCCTGGAGCCACGCGACGTGCGTCGGCGTCGCGGAGCCGAACGTCGCCTGCTCCGCGAGCGGCTCGACCGCTCGCCGCCGCCACAGCCCGACCCGGCCGCCCTCCTCGTCGACCAGCACGAGCGCGCCCGTGGTCTCGCCGACCGCGCGCCACGGCGCGGGGAGGCGTTCGGTCGCGAGGACGTCGCCGCGAGCGTCGCGCCGCTGCGCCCGCCCCTCCGGCCCTGCGGTCCACACCTCGCCGCGAGTCACGCCGGGGAAGACCCTCGTGCCGTCGTCCACGGCGATCGTGCGGTCGCCGCGGGCGCCGTGGACGACGAGGGCGAACGGGTTCGCGCTGCGGACCGGCTCCTCCACGACGACGGCCGCCCAGCCGCCGGCCACCTTCGCGAACGAGTCGATGCGGTGGTCCCGCGGCGCGCGGTACTCGACGCGCCGGCCGACGCGCACCTCGGTCGCGGTCACGACCGTGACGGCGAACGGCGCCCCCGGCGTCGCCGACACCCGCGGGACCGGCTCCGGCGAGGGCACGGGCGCCGGTCCCGCCTCGGTCGGCGCGACGGTCGTCACGCGCGGCGAGGGCGACGCCTCGGGCGTCCCGCCGCCGCCGCGCAGCGCCGCCACGACGAGCGCGGCGAGCGCGAGCACCGCGACGACGGCCCACCCTCGCCCCGAGCGCGACGGTCCCGCCTCGACGACGTCGGCCACCGGCGCTACTCCACGACCATCGCGTCGGCGATCGTGGAGCTCACCGAGAACAGCAGCTCGTTCGGCGGCGACCACGCGAGGATGCCGCCCTGCGTCCCCTTGTGGACGGCGGTGTAGAGCGTGCGCGAGTCGTGCGACCACGCCAGGCTCGTCGCCATGCCCGCGGGGATCTCGCCGCGCAGGGCCACGAAGTCGTAGGAGCCGACCTCGTACGCGACGAGCCCCAGGACGTTGCCGTCGCGGACCCAGCCGACGAGCCACTTCCCGTCCGGCGACAGCGCCGGCAGCTCGGTCGCCCCGTCGAACACCTCGACCGTCTCGGGGATGCCGTTCTCGGTGTCGAGCACCCGGACGCACTCGGAGTCGCACGACGCGAAGCGCACGACGACGTAGCGGTCGTTGCCCGGGTACGCGCCGCCGACGATCTTCTGCACGACCGCGCGGACCTTCGGGTCCCAGATCTCGGAGTCGTTCGGCTTGCCGCGCAGGCGCAGCACGAGCCCGCTGCGCACCTCGGAGACGGGGTACGTGCCGGGCGGCAGCGTCACCGTCTCGACCACCTCGCCGGTCCGCGCGTCGACCCGCCGCGCGCGGTCGCCGACCGTGAGCCACGCGGACGTGCCGTCGACCGCGGGCGCGACGTAGGTCGCGTCGCCCACCGGCTTGCTCTCGCTGTGGCCGATCCGGAGGAGCACGACGGGCGAGCCGTTACCGTCGCCGGGGCGCCGCAGGATCGCGAACGTCCCGCCGGTCATCGCCACCAGCTCGGGCCGGCGGTTCGCGGACGCGGCGAGGACGTGCGGCGCCGTCCTCCAGGCGGACGACGCTGCCGCGGTTCGCGAGGATCAACGGGTCGGGCCTGCCCGGGTACGGCCCGACGTCCGCGGGCGGGAAGCCCCCCCGCGGCCTCGACCCGCTCGAAGGCGTGGGGCGCAGGATCGGGACGACGGTCACCACCGGGTCGGGCGACGGCTCGGGCGACGGCGTCGGCGTCGGCGTGGGCGGCGCGCCCCGGGTCGTCGGCGAGGAGCCGCCGACCTTCCACGCCACCAGCACCGTGGCCAGCACCGACAGCGCGACGAGCGACAACGCGACCAGCGACCAGTGCGGCCGCCAGCCCTTCGGCACGACGCGCCGCGCGACTCGCGGCGCCCGCGGCGGGCGCCGTCCCTCGTGCGAGTCGAGGACGTCGGACACGAGCTACCCCCCTGCCGCCCGCGTCGCCGGGTGCACGGCGACGAGGCCCGCCGCGCGCCGCGCGTCGCAGTGCTCCTTGAGGACGGCGTACGCGCGCTCGCCCATCAACGCCGTGAGCTCGGGGCCGTACGACTCGTAGACCCGCTCGCGGCCGACGTGCGCCTCGGGCGACTCCGTGCAGTACCAGTCGAGGTCGTGCCCGCCCTCGCCCCAGCCTCGCCTGTCGAACTCGCCGATCGTCGTGACGAGCACCTTCGTCTCGTCGAGGCGCTCCTCCCACTCCTGCGTCCGCAGGATCGGGAGCTGCCAGCAGACGTCGGGCTTGGTCTCCAGCGGGTGGCGCTCCGTACGCCACGCCATCCGGTGCAGCGCGCAGCCCGCGCCGCCCGCGAAGCCGGGCCTGTTCAGGAACACGCAGGCGCCGTCGAGCACCCGCGTGCGGACGCGCCCGTCGTCCTCCTCGGTCACGCCGCCGCTGCGCCCCTCGCGCCTGAGCTGCCAGTCGTCGGCCGTGAGCTCCTTCGCCATGCGGCGTACGCGCCGCTCGTCCTCCTTGTCGGAGAAGAACGCGCCGTGCGTGCAGCAGCCGTCGTCGGGGCGGGTGCGCTGGATGCCGTGGCAGCCGTTGCCGAAGATGCACGTCCACGACGACATGAGCCAGGTGACGTCGCAGCGGAACATCTCGTCGCCGTCGTCCGGGTTGAGGAACGTGAACCACTCGCGAGGGAAGTCGAGGTGGTGCGGCATCCATCCACCTTAGGAGGATTCCGCGAGGCCCGCCCCCGCTATGCCGCGCCCGGACGGGCCGGAACTCGCGCAACCCTCCTAGAGTGCTCCCATGGCCGTCCACGTGCCGTCCGCGAAGGTCGCGCTCTCGACCGCGTCGACCTACCCGGAGAGCACGGCCGCGGCGTTCGAGATCGCGGCCCGCCTCGGCTACGACGGCGTCGAGGTCATGGTCTGGACCGACCCGGTCAGCCAGGACGTCGAGGCGCTGCGGCGGCTCTCGGACTACCACGGCGTGCCGATCCTCGCGGTCCACGCGCCGTGCCTGCTCATCACCCAGCGCGTGTGGGGCACCGACCCGTGGGCGAAGCTCGTCCGCGCCAAGAACGCCGCCGACGCGCTCGGCGCGAGCACGGTCGTCGTGCACCCGCCGTTCCGCTGGCAGCGGGAGTACGCGAACGGCTTCGTCGCCGGCATCGAGCGGATGGCCGACGAGACGGACGTGCGCTTCGCGGTCGAGAACATGTTCCCGCTGCGCGCCCGCGGCCGCGCCGTGGTGCCGTACGCGCCCGACTGGGACGTGCGCATCGACGACTACCGCCACACGACGCTCGACCTGTCGCACACCGCCGTCTCGCAGAGCGACGCGCTCGAGATGGCCAACGACCTCGGCGACCGGCTCGTCCACGTGCACCTCGCCGACGGCCTCGGCACGCCGCGCGACGAGCACCTCGTCCCCGGGCGAGGGACGCAGCCGTGCGCGGAGGTGCTGGAGCTGCTGGCGACGCGCTCGTTCGACGGCACGGTCGTCGTCGAGGTCAACACCCGGCGCGCGGAGTCCCGCGCCGACCGGGAGGCCGACCTCGCGGAGGCGCTCGCGTACACGCGCCTGCACCTCGCGTCGGCGCCCGAGTCGCTGCCGACCCGACCGCGCCCGACCTGACCGATTGACGCGGGTTCGTCCCGGTTCTACCGTCGCGCCTACGTTCGCTGCCCAGCCGGACGTGGGGGTGAAGTGATGGCTCGTCGTGCCATCGTCGCAAGCGCCGTGATCACGGCGTTCCTGACGAGCTCCGTCGTGCTGCCGAACGCGTCGGCCGCCGGAGCGAGCTGCTCGGACGCGTTCCTCATGCCCGGTGCCGCGGCCGGCGCCGTCGGCAGCGACAAGCCCGAGGAGTGGTGGCGCCTCCCAGGCCTTCCAGGGACCTACGTCGTCACGCTCACGTCGACCGTCGGCGACGCGGACCTCGGCGTAGGCGACGGCGACTGCGGCGCGATGTGCAGCAGCTCCGAGCCGCTCGGCGTCGAGACCTGCACGGTCACCGTCGAGACGTACGGCATCACGGTCGTCGCGCGGTCGATGTCCGACCGCGTCCCCGCGAGCTACGTCGTCGACGTCGTGACGGCCCCCGCCGCCGCCGACTGCGCGGACGGCCTCGACAACGACGGCGACGGCCTGCGCGACAACGCCGACGCCGGGTGCGGCGACGACACCCCGAGCAGCGAGGACGACGACCCGTGCTACGACCGCGCCGGCGTCGACGTCTGCTCGCGGCTCGTGAAGGGCGACGTCGCGCGCCGCTACTCGCTCACCGCGCCCGACAACGAGAGGTACGAGGTCGCCGGCTACGTCGACACGTACCGCTTCACCGTCGCGGGCCGCGACGTCGACCTCGCGTGCGTCGTGCTGGTCGCGAAGCCGCACGGCACCAACAACTTCTGCGGCTTCGGCGGCGGCACGTTCGTCTCGCGCGACCTGAAGCTGTACAAGGTCAAGCCTGACCTGCCCGACTCGGCGCTGCACGGCGTCCGCGTCAAGGTCTGCGAGGCCGACGTCGTCCTCTCCGCCGACGGCCACGACGAGACGTTCGACGCGTACGTCCCCTGCTGAGACGCTGCGACGCGTGACCCGCTCGCCGTTCCAGGACCTCGCCTCCGTCTACGCCGCCGCGCGTCCGACGTACCCCGACGGCATCTACGACGCCCTCCCGCTGGCCGGCGCGACCGTCGCCGACGTCGGCGCGGGGACCGGTATCTCGACGCGCGGGATGCTCGCGCGCGGCGCGCGCGTGGTGGCGTTCGACCTCGCGCCCGCGATGCTCGCCCGCGTCGGCGCGCACCCCGCGCTGCTGCTCGGCACGGCCGTCGCCGACGCGCACGCGCTGCCGTTGCGCGACGCCTCGCTCGACCTCGTGACGTACGCCCAGGCGTTCCACTGGACGACGCCGGAACGCGCGGTGGCCGAGGCGCGCAGGGTGCTGCGCCCCGGCGGCGCGCTCGCCCTGTGGTGGAACCACACCGCCGCGCGCGACGAGACGTGGTGGCAGGTCCAGCAGGACGCGCTGGAGTCGCTCAGCGACGGCTACAGCCGCGACTACCGCGAGCGCGACCACACCGCCGACCTGGCGACGGCGTTCGAGGACGTGACGACGATCGAGGTCCCGTGGGTGCGCGAGCTCGACGTCGAGACCTACGTCGTCTACCTGTCCTCGAAGTCCTACGTCGCCGCGCTCGGCGAGCGGATGCCGGGCTTCCTCGACGGGCAGCGCGAGCTGCTGGCCGCGACGTTCGCCGACGGCGTCGTCAGGGAGCCGTTCGTCACCCGCCTCTGGCTCGCGCGGTAGCCCGGTACCCTCCCACCCATGCCGCGACGCACGGGTGGGTCTCCGAGTCCCGAGCCTGCAGCGCTGCTGCCGGAGGCTCGCCCGCCTTCCGAGGCACCGACCTGGACGCCGCTCGCGACGGCTCGCGACTAGGAGACCCACCCATGCTTCGCCGGACCATCCTCGCCGCCTCCCGCGCCCCGCGCCTGCGCGAGGCGATCAGCACGATGCCGGTCTCGCGCGACGTCGTGCGGCGCTTCGTCGCGGGCGAGACGACCGAGGACGCGGTACGCGTCGCGCGCGAGCTCGTCGACGCGGGCCTGCTCGTGAGCCTCGACCACCTCGGCGAGGACACGACCGAGGCGGGCCACGCGGAGGCCGTGACGAAGGCGTACCTCACGCTGCTCCGCGCGCTGGACGACGACGGCCTCACCGGCGGCGCCGAGGTGTCGGTCAAGCTCTCCGCGATCGGCCAGGCGCTGGACGAGTCGATGTGCCTCGACAACGCGCGGCGCATCGTCGAGGCCGCCACCGCCTCGGGCACGACGGTCACCCTCGACATGGAGGACCACACCACGACCGACTCGACCCTGGGCATCCTGCGCGACCTGCGCGAGGACTTCCCCGGCACCGGCGCGGTCATCCAGTCGTACCTGCGGCGCAGCAGGGGCGACGTCGAGGACCTGATCAGGTCGAAGGCGCGCGTGCGGCTCTGCAAGGGCGCGTACAAGGAGCCGGAGTCGGTGGCGTACCAGTCGCGCAAGGAGGTGGACCTGTCCTACGTCCGCCTGCTCGTGCGGCTCATGGAGGACGGCGCGTACCCGATGGTCGCGACGCACGACCCGCGGCTCGTCGCGATCGCGTCGGCACTGGCCGCGCGGCGCGAGCCGGGGACGTTCGAGTTCCAGATGCTCTACGGCATCCGCCCGAACGAGCAGCGCCGCCTCGCCGGCGAGGGCCACCGCGTCCGCGTCTACACGCCGTACGGCCAGGAGTGGTACGGCTACCTCATGCGCCGCATGGCCGAGCGGCCCGCGAACCTCGCGTTCTTCCTGCGGGCGCTGGCGACGAAGTCGTGACCGCGCTCGCCATCCTCGGCGCCGGGAAGATGGGCGAGGCGCTGCTGTCCGGGCTGCTGCGCGCCGGCACCTCGCCCTCCGACGTCGTCGTGACCGCCCGCCGCGCGGACCGCGCGGAGTCCCTGCGCGAACGTCACGGCGTCGCCGTCGCGACCAACGCCGAGGCCGCGCGCGCGGACACCGTGCTGCTCGCCGTGAAGCCGCAGGACATGGCGGCGCTGCTCGCCGAGATCGACGCGGTCGTCACGCCGGCGCAGCTCGTCGTGTCGATGGCGGCCGGCATCCCGACGGCGTTCATCGAGCGCCGCCTCGCCGAGCGCGTGCCCGTCGTGCGCGTCATGTCCAACACGCCCGTCCTCGTCGACGAGGCCATGAGCGCCGTGTCCGCCGGCGCGCACGCGACCGAGGAGCACCTCGCGCGGGCCGAGGAGCTGCTCGGCCACGTCGGCCGCACGATCCGCGTGCCGGAGGCGCAGCAGGACGCCGTGACCGCGCTGTCGGGCAGCGGCCCGGCGTACTTCTTCTACCTGGTCGAGGCGATGATCGACGCGGGCATCCTGCTCGGCCTGCCGCGCGCCGTCGCCGCCGAGCTGATCGTGCAGACCGCGCTCGGCGCGGCGCTGATGCTGCGCGACACGGGCGAGCACCCGGTCAAGCTGCGCGAGGCCGTGACGTCGCCCGCGGGCACGACGATCAACGCGATCCGCGAGCTCGAGAAGCACTCCGTCCGCGCCGCGCTGATCGCGGCGATCGAGGCCGCGCGGGACCGTTCGCAGGAGCTCGCCTCCGGGCACGAGTGACGTGGCCGTCGAGGACACCTTGGCGCGCGTCCGCGCCGACCTCGACGCCGGCCGCACGGAGCTCGCGCGCCAGCGCCTCCGCGGCCTCGTGGGGACGTACCCGACGCGGCTCGACCTGCGCGCGACGCTCGCCGCGCTGTACCGCGCCGAGGGCGACCCCGCGCAGGCGGGCCGCTACGACTACCTCGCCGACGACCCCGACCCGGTGGAGGTCGCGGCGTTCGAGAGGGCGTACGGCGACGACCCGATCGCGCTGATGCGCGCGCTCGGCTGGTACGCCGACGAGGCCGACGCGCCGACGGAGGCCGCGCGCGAGCGCCTCGCCGCGCTGCGTGCCCGCGCCGAGGAGAGGGCCGGCGCGCCCCTCGACTGGCGCGACCCGCGCGTGCCCCCGCCGCGCCAGCACTGGGCCTGGTCGGTCGTCGTGTTCGTCGTCTTCTGCGCCGCGCTGTTCGCGGTGGGGCTCGTCGTCGCCGGCCTGGTGGAGCTGGCCGCGAAGGGCCTCGAGGTCGTCTCCGGCTGGTTCTGAAGGGCCTTGTCACTGCCTTGCATACCGCGTATACATACTCGGTATGTCGGTCCGTCAGGCACTGCTCACGCTCCTCGACGAGGAGCCGATGTACGGCTACCAGCTCCGCACCGAGTTCGAGGCGCGGACGGGCTCGACGTGGCCGCTCAACGTCGGCCAGGTCTACACGACGCTGACCCGCCTGGAACGCGACGGGCTCGTCGAGCCGACGGGCAGCGACGACGAGGGGCACGTGTTCTACGCGCTCACCGACGCCGGCCGCGACGAGGTGCGGCGGTGGTTCGAGACGCCGGTCGAGCGGGACAGGCCGCCGCGCGACGAGCTCGCGATCAAGCTCGCGCTCGCGGTCACCGTCCCCGGCGTCGACGTGCGCGGCGTGATCCAGGCGCAGCGGACCGACACGATCCGCGCGCTCCAGGAGTACACGCGGCTCAAGGCCACCGCGACCGACGACGACCTCGCCTGGTTGCTGGTGGTCGACGCGCTGGTGTTCCAGGCGGAGGCCGAGGTGCGGTGGCTGGACCACTGCGAGGCGAGGCTCGCGCGGCACAGGCCCGTGACGCGCGCGAAGGGGGCCGGCGCGGAGGCGCGCCAGAAGGGGGGAGTGCGGTGACCGTCGTCGCGTTGGAGGGCGTCACCCGGGTGCACGGCTCGGGGGCGGCCGAGGTGGTGGCGTTGCGCGAGGTGTCGCTCGCCGTCGAGGCAGGCGAGCTCGTCGCGGTCATGGGCCCGAGCGGCTCGGGCAAGTCGACGCTGCTGCACCTCGCGGGCGGGCTCGACTCGCCGACGACTGGCCGCGTCGTGGTCGAGGGCACCGACCTCGGCTCGCTGTCGCAGGCGGCGCTCGCGCGGCTGCGCCGCCGCGCCGTCGGCTACGTGTTCCAGGACTTCAACCTGATCCCCGCGCTCACCGCCGTCGAGAACGTCGCGCTCCCGCGCGAGCTCGACGGCGAGCCGTGGCGCGCGGCGCGCAGGCAGGCCGAGCAGGCGCTGGAGGAGGTCGGCATCGCCGACCTCGCGCAGCGCTTCCCCGACGACATGAGCGGTGGCCAGCAGCAGCGCGTCGCGATCGCGCGGGCCCTCGTGGGCGAACGCCGCCTCGTCCTCGCCGACGAGCCGACCGGCGCGCTCGACTCGGAGACCGGCGAGTCGGTGCTGCGCCTGCTGCGCGCGCGGTGCGACGCCGGCGCGGCCGGCGTGCTCGTGACGCACGAGGCCCGGCACGCGGCGTGGGCGGACCGCGTGGTGTTCCTGCGCGACGGCAGGGTCGTCGACCAGGCGGGGCCCGTCGCGCCGCCCGAGTCGCTGCTCGCCGAGCACGCGCGATGAGGGGGTACCGCGCGGCGCTGCGCATCGCGCGGCGCGAGGCGTGGCGCTCGAAGGGGCGCAGCGCGCTCGTCGTCGCGATGATCGGCGTGCCGATGCTGGGGCTCGCGTTCGCCGACGTCGCGGCGCGGACCGGCGACGTGCCGGGCACCGAGGAGGCACGCCGCCAGATCGGCACCGCCGACCTCCTCGCCGAGGCCGTCTCGGGCGAGCCGATCGTGCAGCAGGGCATCTGGTCGTACGGCTTCAAGGACGGCAACGGCGGGCCTTCCCCCCTGGCCGAGCGCGACCCCGACGTCGCGGCCGCGCTGCCCGCCGGCTCGCGCGTCGTCGTGTGGCGCGAGTACTACGGCGTCCGCATCGCCGCCGACGGCCACGCCGTCATGGGCCAGGTCGAGCAGATGGACGCCGCCGACCCGCTCGCGAGGGGCAAGGTCTCGCTGCGCGACGGCGCGTTCCCGCGCGCCGCGGGCGAGACCGCGCTGACGCCCCGGCTCGCGCGCGACCTCGACGCGGGCGTCGGCGACACGGTGACGGTCGGGACGCGGACGTTCCGCGTGACCGGCATCGCGATCGAGCGCGCGTCGCTGTCGTCGATGGCGGCGTACGTCCCGCCGTCGGCCGACGTCGACGAGGGCATCGCGCCCGACGCCGGGCGCAGGTGGGCGGTCGACCTGCCGCCGGGCGCCGACGACGTGGCGACCGTCGCGCCGCTCAACGCGCTCGGCGTGCGCGTGATGCCGCGCACGTGGTTCACCGACCCGCCACCGGACCCGTACGCGTCGTCGAGCCCGATCGACGCGGAGGCGCTCGGGGTGGGCGTCGTCGCGGTCGGCCTCGCGACGCTGGAGATCGTGCTGCTGGCCGGGACGGCGTTCGCCGTCGGCGCCCGGCGGAAGCGGCGCGAGCTGGCGCTCGTCGCGGCGACGGGAGGGGATCGCCGCGACGTGCGCCGCATCGTCCTCGCGGAGGGCGTCGTGCTCGGCGCCGTGGCGGGCCTCGTCGGCGTGGCCGGCGGCATCGCCGCCGTGTTCTTCGGGCGGCCGTTGCTCGAACGCGTCAGCGGCTCGCTGATGGGGCCGCTCGACCTGCGGCCGCTGGAGCTCGGCGCGATCGTCGCGGTCGGCGCGGTCACGGCGTTGCTCGCGACGCTGCTCCCCGCGAGGTCGGCTTCGCGGCAGCCTGTCGTGTCGGCGCTGACCGGCAGGCGCGGCGACGTACGCACCCGCAAGCGCGTGCCCGTCGTCGCGCTCGTCGCGGTCGTCGCCGGCGCCCTGCTGGCGTTCTGGGCGGCGGGCACGGGTCGCTCGCCGATGCGCGACGACGCGGGCGCGTACGTCGCGGGCACCGGCCGCGCGGCGAGCTTCAACCTCGTGCTCGCCGGCGCGGTCCTCTCCGAGCTCGGCTTCGTCGCGTGCGCGCCCGCGCTCGTCGGCCTCGTCGGGCGGCTCGCGTCGCGGCTGCCGCTGTCGCTGCGGCTCGCCGTGCGCGACGCGGCGCGGCACCGTACGCGCTCGGGTCCCGCGGTCGCCGCCGTCGTCGCCGCCGTCGCGGGCAGCGTCGCGCTGTCGGTGTACGTCGCGAGCGACACCGACAGGCAGCGCCGCGAGTACCAGGCGTCGTTGCCGATGGGCTACGTCACCATCGGCCACGGCGACCCCGCGAAGCCCGTGCCCGGCGCGGACGTCGACGCGGCCGTGCGCGCGCTGCCGGCGGCCGCGAGGTACGACGTCGGCGACATCGGCAGCCCGTGCGACGGCAGCAAGCCGGAGTGCACGTGGTGGAACACCGACACGCCGCGCGCGTACCGCTGCGACGCGGAGACCCCCAACGGGTGCGTCAGCCGGTACGGCCCGCGGCCCGCCGGGCTCGCGGTCGCCGACCCGGAGTTCGTCGAGGTGTGGACCGGGCACGCGGACCCCGTCGTCGCGAAGGCCATGGCGGAGGGCAGCGCCGTCGTGTTCGACGAGCGGTGGCTCCAGGACGGGAGGCTCGTCCTGCGCGGAGACACGTCGCGCGTCGACGGCAGCGGCCACCGCGAGCGGGTGCTCAGCCTGCCCGCGGTCGTCGCCAAGCCGCCGTCCGACGACTACGGCTCGATCCCGTCCGCGATCCTCACGCCCGCCACCGTCGCGAGGTACGGGCTGCCGCACGTGACGACGCGCACCGTCGTGCGGACGTCGCGGCTGCCCACCGGCCGCGAGGAGGCGGCGGCGCGCCACGCTCTCCTGCGCAACACGACGTTCACCGACCTCTACGTCGAGCGCGGGTTCCAGCGCGAGGCGGCGCTGGTGCTGCTCGCGCTCGTCGGCGGCGCGGCGTTCGTCACGATGGCCTCGACCG
>DASZER010000062.1:0-52739 GCA_035940575.1 Frankiaceae bacterium
ACTGGCTCGACGGCGCCCGCGCCCGCCTCGACGCCGTACGCGGCTCCGAGGGCTAGTCGGAGGCTGCCGCCGCCGGCACGCGGCGCAGGGCGAGCGTCGCGGCGCCCGCGATCACGACCCACGCGACGGTGGTCAGCCCGAGCGCGACGGGGACGTTCAGCGGCGACACCGGGTCGTCGTTCGTCGCCGCCGCGGCCCACGGCACGGCCGGCATCGCGAGCAGCGCCGCCGCCGCGAACACCTGCGGCCAGTCGCGCACGTACGGCGTCGCGAACACCAGCAGCGCGAGCGCCTGCCCCGCGTACGCCGTCAGCGCCACGCCGATGCGCCCCGAGCCGAACGGCCCGCGCCCGATGTCGACGGCCACAACGGCAACGGCGGGCGTGACGAGCGCGACCGTCCCCCACCACGCCGGCGGAGCCGCGCGCTTGGCCCGCGCGACCGCGCCGGTGAACAGCACGCACCCCGCGACCGCCACGGCGATCGCGACGACGGCGGCGCCGTACGTGCTGCGGAACGCCCACACGTCCCGCGCCCGCGCGGTCACGACCGCGGCGGCGCCGGCGACGACGGTGGCGGCGACGAGCGCCCGCGTGGTCCGTACGCGGCCGAGGCACGCGGCGACGAACGCCGCCACCGCGACGGCGCACACGACCACCGCGACGCGGCGCACCACCGGGTCCGGGAAGATCACGAAGACCCCGCGCACCCCGTCGACCTCGACGGTGGGGTTCTCGTTGCCGGTCGGCGCGAACAGCCGGTACGTCATCGCGCACGCCGCCGCCGCCTGCATCGCGAGCAGGCAGACCAGCGCGATCGAGGCCGCGTCGCCCCAGCGCCCGAACGCCGTCCCCGCCGACCTGTCGCCGAGCCGTGCCATGACCCCGTGCCGCACGACGTCGACCGCGTCCGCGACGCGCGGCGCGCGCCGGCCCTCGTTGGTGTCCATCAGCGTCGTCACCACTTCCTCGGCGCGCGTCCCGTCCGGGTACGCGCGAGCCAGCCTGCGGCACCTGCGCTCGAGCGGCGTCATGCCGGCTTCACCCCCGCCTTGCGGAGGCGGCGGCGGGCGGCGGCGGCGTTGGCGGAGAGACGTTCGGACTCCTCGCCGAGCACCCGCGCGCCCTCTGCCGTGATCCGGTAGTACCGGCGCAGGCGGCTCGCCACCACCTCCTCCCTGTCCACCGCGACCAGGCCCTCGTCGACGAGGCGGTCGAGCGCGGCGTAGAGGGTCCCCGGCCGCAACGTCACCCGCCCCGACGAGAGCTCCGAGACCTCCTGGACGACGCCGTAGCCGTGGCGTGGCTCGTCCGCGAGGGCCGTGAGGATCAGGAACGTCGGCTCGTGCATGAATGACGTTATATACCGGCTATCGGAGTATGTCCACCATCTGGTCGAGGATGGCCTCGCACTCCTCGGCGGTGTTGTAGAAGTGCGGGCCCACGCGGACGCCGACGCCGGGCCTGTGGTCCACGACGAAGCCGCGCGCCAGCAGCTCGTCGTGCACGCGCTCGGAGTCGCCGGGGTCGATCGTCACGTGGCCGCCGCGCCTGTCGGGGTCGTGCGGCGAGCGCACCGTGAACCCCCGCGCCAGCGCCCCCTCCAGGAGCGGCTGCGTCAGCGATCGCGAGCGCTCGCGGATGCGGTCGACGCCGACCTCCAGGACGGCCTCGTAGCCGGGCACGGCGGCGTACGCCGCGGGCACGCCGGGCGTCCCGCCCGTGAACCGCTGCACCCCCGACGCGTAGTCGATCGCGTCCCACTCGAAGCCGAACGGGCGCGCGTGCCCGAACCACCCGACCTGCGCGGGCCGCAACGTCTCCGCGACGTCGGGCGACACGTACATCCAGCCGTTGCCCGGCCCGCCGCACAGGTACTTCACGGACCCGCCGACGCAGACGTCCACGCCGAGGTCGGCGACCGAGAACGGCACGATGCCCGCCGCCTGGTACGAGTCCAGCACGACGACCGCGCCGACCTCGTGCGCCCGCGCGACGACCGGCGCGACGTCGAACACGTACGCCGACTTGAAGAACACGTGCGAGATCGACACGACCAGCGTCGACTCGTCGATCGCCTCGCACACCCGCTCCGCGTCGACGCCGATCCCGTCGTCGGAGGGAACGACGTGAAGGCGGGCGCCGTAGCGCGCGTGCTCGTTCCAGAGGTAGTGCGACCCGGGCCAGTCCATGGCCGTCGTGACGACCTTGTTGCGCGAGCCGGTGAAGTCCAGCGACGACGCGACGGCGCCGAGGAGTACGGCGACGTTCTGGTGCATGACCGTCGTGCCCGGCGGCGCGCCGATGACGCGGCCGACGAGGTCGGCGACGTCGCGCATCATCGGGACCCAGTGCATCCACGCCTCGACGCCCTCGTCGTCCCACCGCTCGGCGTAGGCGGCGACGGCGTCGCGTACCGAGCGGCGCATCGCGCCGAGCGAGTTGTTGATGAGGTACGTCTTGCGCCCGAGGATCGGGTACTCGTCGCGCCACTTCAGCGGCAGGTCGTCGTGGACGCTCATGCGGGGACGCGCGCCATCCGCGCGATGAGCGTCAGCACGTCCTCCGCGAACGCCGTCGCCTTCGTCTCGTCGTCGCACACGGCGACCTCGTGCCCGGCCTCGGCGACGACCGTCGTCAGCACGAGCACGAGGGCGTCCGCCGAGGGGCCGTCGGGCTCGGAGTAGTCGCCGAGCAGCTTCTCGTTCAGCCGCGCCCACTCGTGGAACCGCTTGCGCCCCAGCAGCTCCGAGCCCGCGGGGCCGCCGCCGGCGAGGAACAGCCGCGCGAGCTCGCGCTCCTCCCAGCAGCCGCGCAGGTAGGCGCGGGCGCCGACGACGAACAGCTCGATCGGCGACGCCGTGCCCCCCGCTCGGGCCTGCGCGACGGCGGCCGTGGCACGGCGTTCCTGCCGCTCCTCGTAGTCCTCGAACAGCGCGAGGTACAGGTCGGCCTTGCCTCCGAAGTGGTGGTACAGCGAGCCCACGGACGCGCCTGCCCGCGTGACGACGTCCGCGATGTTGGCGTCGGCGAACCCCGCCGTCGTGAACACCTCGCGTGCCGCCGCGAGGATCGCCTGCCGCGTCGCCGCGGCCCTGTCGGACTGCTTCACGGACTCTCCCGTTCCCGCGCGGCGAGCCACTCCTCGTGGCTCTGCCGGCGTATCGAGAACACCTCGCCGATCGTCGAGTAGTCCGCCCCCGCGAGCCGCGCGATCGGCCGCAGCAGCTCGATGTCCACGCGGTCGGCGGTGACGACGGACGGCTTCACCGCGACCCACACCACGCGCCCGAAGACGACCGTCGACGCCCCGAACGACCTCTCCCCCTCGAACACGCACTCCAGCGACACCGGCGACTCCGCCACGCGGAACGGCGCCACGCGCGCCGACGGCTCGCGCGTGAGCCCCGCCGCGTCGAACTCCGAGTCCGTCTCGGGGAACGGCACCGCCGTGACGTTGACCGCCTGCGCCAGCGCCTCCGTGCAGACGGAGACGACGAACTCCCCCGTCGCGCGGACGTTGCGCAACGAGTCCTTGTGCCCGACCGACGTGAACTGCACGACCGGCGGGATGACCGACGAGATCGTGAAGTACGAGTGCGGCGCCAGGTTGTCCACGCCGGCCGCCGAGCGCGACGACACCCAGGCGATCGGGCGCGGCACCACGACGGCGTTCAGCAGGTGGTAGATCCCACCGGGAACGGCGTCCGGGTCGAGGCCGAGCCGACCCGCGGGATCGAGCGTCGCGGCGTCGAACACGGCCATCCTCCCTGCTGGTTGGAAAGCCAGCCTACGGGGAACAGGTCGCTCAGGTTCGCCCCGGTCGCCGGGGCTCTGCGACTGGAGGCATGCCCGATGCTCTGGACCCTGATCGCCGTACTGTTGATCCTCTGGCTGTTCGGCCTGCTCGCGAACGTCGGCGGCCTCATCAACATCCTGCTCGTCGTCGCGCTGGTCGTGCTCGTGCTGAACCTCGTGGGCAGCGGGCGCCGCCGCTTCTGACGCTTCACTAGCCCTACTAGACTCCGGCGCCATGCCGACCGACGCTCCCGACCGCAACCTCGCCCTCGAGCTCGTTCGCGTCACCGAGGCCGCCGCCATGGCCGCCGGCCGATGGGTCGGCCGCGGCGACAAGAACGGCGCCGACGGTGCCGCCGTCGACGCCATGCGCATGATGATCGGCACGGTGTCCATGAAGGGCGTCGTCGTCATCGGCGAGGGCGAGAAGGACGAAGCGCCGATGCTCTTCAACGGCGAGGAGGTCGGCGACGGCACCGGCCCCGACGTCGACGTCGCGGTCGACCCGATCGACGGCACGACCCTGACGGCCAAGGGCATGAACAACGCCATCGCCGTCATGGCCGTGTCCGAGCGCGGCACGATGTTCGACCCCGGCGCGTGCGTCTACATGGAGAAGCTCGCCACCGGCCCCGAGGCCGCGGACGTCGTCGACATCTCGGCGCCGATCGACGTCAACGTCCGCGCGGTCGCGAAGGCCAAGGGCGGCGACCCCGAGGACGTCACGGTCTGCATCCTCGACCGCCCCCGCCACGACGACATCATCCGGCAGGTCCGCGAGGCCGGCGCGCGCATCAAGCTCATCTCCGACGGCGACGTCGCCGGCGCGATCATGGCGGCCAAGGACGGCACCGGCGTCGACCTGCTGCTCGGCATCGGCGGCACGCCCGAGGGCATCATCAGCGCCTGCGCGATCAAGTGCCTCGGCGGCACGATCCAGGGCCGGCTGTGGCCGCGCAACGACGACGAGCGCGCCAAGGCGGTCGAGCAGGGGCACGACCTCGACCGCGTCCTTTACTGCGACGACCTCGTGCGCGGCAACAACGTCTTCTTCGTCGCGACCGGCGTCACCGACGGCGAGCTGCTCCAGGGCGTCCGCTATAAGGCCGGTGGCGCGACCACGCACTCGCTCGTCATGCGCTCGCGCTCCGGCACGATCCGTTACGTCGAGAGCCAGCACAAGCTCAAGAAGCTGATGACGTACTCCGGCATCGACTTCGAGCACCACCACTAGCCCTCAGCACCGGCCCCACGCCGACGGGCGCCGCGTCGCGGAGTCCGCCGCCACCGACTGCGCGTACGTGCGGTCGGGGCCGTCCACGCTGAACACCTCGCGGTACGACCGCACGGTGCTGCGCACGTCCGGCGCGCCGGGGCGCAGGCCGAGCGTCTGCGTCGTGAGCGAGAACGTCACCGTGTCCCTCGCCACGTCGAGCGAGGGCCCGCTTGCGGTCGCGACCCACGTCGCGTCGCGCAGCGTCTCGCCGGCGTAGACCTCGACGGCGGCGCCGGTCGGCGACGACCACGCCAGGACGTACACCACGCGGTCGCGCGTCGCCGCCTCCCACGAGTACGACACGCCACCGGGCGCCTCGGCCGCCGACGCCGCGAGGTCCGCGACCTCGACGCGGAACGTCGTGAACCGCGGCCCCACGTCGACCCACGCCGTCACGAGGTCCACCGACGCGCCCGGCACGGGCCGGTCGTACGCGCCGTCGAGCACGTGGTCGTCGGCGAGCGTCGCGTCGCCGCGAGGGTCGCCGATCCCGCACACCGCCCCGGCGGGCGCGGGCAGCAACGCGAGCAGGGCCAGGGCGGCGAGCGACGTCCGGTGCATGGCGACCTCCCCCAGAGGCGATGTGCGCATGGAGAGCCGCGGCCGCCGTGGCGGGTTCGGGGAAACCCGACCGAACCCGCGGGGCCCCCGCCCGATCCCAACGTTCGTGGAAGACATCCTCGTGGAGCCGCGGACGCTCGCCGGCTCCGACGCGCTCGCGGAACGGTTCCGCGCCCTGTACCGCGCGGAGTACCCGCGCGTGGCGGGCTACGCGTACCGCCTGACCCGCGACACCGAGCAGGCCAACGACATCGCGCAGGAGGCGTTCACGCGGCTGCTGTCGCGGTTCGTCGGCGTCCGCGAGCCGAGGGCGTACGTGTTCCACGTCGCCACGAACCTCGCCCGCGCCGCGTGGCACGCCCGCGTCCGCGCCGAGCGCGCGGCCCCCGACCTCGCGGCCGGCGGCGTCGAGGCGGCGCCCGACCGCTCCGTCGCGGACGCCATCGCGCGGCTGCCGCGCCGGCACCGCGAGGTCGTCCTGCTCCACTACTACGCCGACCTCGCCGTCGCCGACGTCGCCGAGGCCGTACGCCGGCCCGCGGGCACGGTGAAGCGCCAGCTCGCCGAGGCGCGCGCCCTGCTCGCCCAGTCCCTCGGAGACCGCCATGAATGACCTCGGCCTGCCCCGGCTCGACGGGCGCGGCGAGCCGGCGTTCGCCGGCGACGAGACGGCGTACGGCACCGTCGTGCGCCGCGCGACGACCCGGCGCCGCACCCGCGCGCTCGCCTCCACGTCGACCACGGCCGCGCTCGCGTTCCTCGCCGTCGCGGCCATGACGACGAACGGCAACGGCGCCGCCTCGCTCGCCCCCGCCGCGCCCCCCACGGCGACGGCGTCCGCGACGGAGGGCCCGACGGGCGGCGGCGCGGGGGTGCTGCCGAGCGGCTTCCCCACGCTCCGGCCGCTCCCGCTGCCCAGCCCGTTCGCGACCGGCGAGCCGTCGCCGCGCCCGACCCCGTCCGGCTACCCGCACGACACGCCGCCGTCGCGCTCCCCCGGCGCGCCGAGGGGCGAGTGGAGCGTGTCGACGTCGTACGTCGCCGACCGGCCCGAGGAGGAGTGCGAGCGCAGGGACGTCGGCAACTGGTGCCTGCGCCACGTCGCGCCGTTCTCCGTCGAGAGCGGGCACGGCACGACGTTCCTCGTGGAGATGTGCCGGCTGCCCGCGCGGGGCGACGGGCGGGTCGACTTCGAGAAGACGAGCGAGCTGATGCTCGCCGTCGGCAAGCCGGGCACGACGCCGGCGCCGTGGGCGGGGTCGTTCGTGGGACAGCCGCGCGGCGACGACCCGCACTCGCGCACGGTCGCAGCCGGCTCGTGCCTGCGCTGGTCGTACGCCTGGAACGGCCTCGACCACGACGGGCGCCCGCTGCCGCGCGGCACGTACTCGCTCCTGGTGGTCATGGAGGGCGAGACGCCGAGCGAGTCGCCGGTGTCCGACGCGCCCGAGCGCATGTGGTCGTTCCAGGTGGACGGCTTCGAGATCACGTAGTGCCGATTACGCTTCTCCCGTGCCCGACTTCGACTACAGCGACCTGCTCCCGCTCGGCCCGTCCGACACGCCGTACCGGCTCATCACCACCGAGGGGGTCGGCACGGTCGAGGCGGCCGGGCGGGAGCTCCTCGTCGTGGAGCCCGAGGCCCTGCGCCTGCTGACCGAGACGGCCATGCGCGACATCGCGCACCTGCTCAGGCCCGGCCACCTCCGCCAGCTCCGCGCGATCCTCGACGACCCCGAGGCGAGCCCGAACGACCGCTTCGTCGCGCTGGACCTGCTGAAGAACGCGAACATCGCGGCCGGCGGCGTCCTGCCGATGTGCCAGGACACCGGCACCGCGATCGTCATGGGCAAGCGCGGCCAGAACGTCCTCACGCGCGGCCGCGACGAGGAGGCGATCAGCCGCGGCGTCTTCGACGCGTACACGCGCCTGAACCTGCGCTACTCGCAGCTCGCTCCGCTGACGATGTGGGACGAGAGGAACACCGGCTCCAACCTGCCCGCGCAGGTCGAGCTGTACGCGACCGACGGCGACGCGTACTCGTTCCTGTTCATGGCCAAGGGCGGCGGCAGCGCGAACAAGTCGTACCTGTACCAGGAGACCAAGGCCGTCCTGAACCCCAAGGCGATGCTGCGGTTCCTCGACGAGAAGATCCGCTCGCTCGGCACGGCCGCGTGCCCGCCGTACCACCTCGCGATCGTCGTCGGCGGCACCAGCGCGGAGTTCGCGCTCAAGACCGCCAAGTACGCCTCCGCCCGCTACCTCGACACGCTCCCCACGTCGGGCTCGGCGTCCGGGCACGGGTTCCGCGACGTCGAGCTCGAGCAGGAGGTGCTGCGGCTCACGCGCGAGATGGGCATCGGCGCGCAGTTCGGCGGCAAGTACTTCTGCCACGACGTCCGCGTGGTCCGCCTCCCCCGCCACGGCGCCTCCTGCCCAGTCGCGATCGCCGTGTCGTGCAGCGCGGACCGGCAGGCCGTCGGCAAGATCACGCGCGAGGGCGTGTTCCTGGAGGAGCTCGAACGCGACCCCGCGCAGTACCTCCCCGACACCACCGACGAGCACCTCGACGACACCGTCGTGCAGATCGACCTCACGCGGCCGATGTCGGAGATCCGCGCCGAGCTGTCGCGCTACCCGGTGAAGACGCGGCTGTCCCTGACGGGCCCGATGGTCGTGGCGCGCGACATCGCGCACGCGAAGATCAAGGAGCGCCTCGACGCCGGCGAGCCGATGCCCGACTACCTGCGCGAGATGTGCGTCTACTACGCGGGCCCGGCCAAGACGCCCGACGGCTACGCCTCGGGCTCGTTCGGGCCGACGACGGCCGGGCGGATGGACTCCTACGTCGACCAGTTCCAGGCCGCGGGCGGGTCGTTCGTGATGCTGGCGAAGGGCAACCGTTCGAAGGCCGTCACCGAGGCGTGCAAGAGGCACGGCGGCTTCTACCTCGGATCGATCGGCGGCCCCGCCGCGCGGCTCGCGCAGGACTGCATCACCAAGGTCGACGTGATCGAGTACCCCGAGCTCGGCATGGAAGCGGTGTGGCGCATCGAGGTGCGCGACTTCCCCGCGTTCGTCGTCGTGGACGACAAGGGGAACGACTTCTTCGCCGAGACCACCTCGGCCGTGCCGGTGACGATCGGGGTCCGCGCGTAGGACGATGCTCCCCTACCGGACAAGGGGAGCAACCATGGAGAAGCGCCGTCTGTCGGGCGGCCAGATCGTGACGATCGTCGTCGCCATCTGCGCCGCCGTCGTCCTGGCGCCGGTCGGCGTCATGGCCGCCACCGGCCAGCTCGTCAACATCGCCGACCCCGTCACCGGCGGCAACCAGGCACGCGTGAACTCCGCCGGCTCGCTCTACACCGCGCAGGTCGACCCGTCGACGCGCTCGGTCGGGCGCGTCGACGGCGGCAAGGTCCGCGTCGGCGACGGCTCGGGCAACCTCACCGTCGACGGCGCCGTCCTGGCGCGGGACATGGACCCGAACAAGGTCCTCTACAAGTCCCCCGCCGGCGGTCTCACCTGCGGCGCGAGCGGCAGCGGCATCCAGGTCGCGACCCTCGACGTCTCCCGCTACAGCCGCCTCCGCTTCGTCGTGCGCAGCGGCGCCGGCTACCAGACGATCATCCACCTGCGCGCGCGGGCGAACGGCGAGGTCATCGCCGTCCCGGTGTTCGAGTGGACGGTTCCCGCCGGCCAGTTCGCCACCACCGTCTTCTACGAGCCGCCGACGCAGGTGGACATGATCGTGTTCTTCTGCAACCAGGCGCAGATCTTCGTCTACGGCATCCAGTAGGCCGCGCGGGGCACACTCCCCGCATGGACTACCGGATCGAGCACGACTCCATGGGCGAGGTGCGCGTCCCCGCCGGCGCGCTGTGGCGCGCGCAGACGCAGCGCGCCGTCGAGAACTTCCCCGTCTCGGGCCTGCGCGTCGACCCCGCGCTGCTCGCGGCGCTCGCGGCGATCAAGGGCGCGGCCGCGACGGTCAACGCCGAGCTCGGCGTGCTGCCCGAGGACGTCGCCCGCGCGATCCACGACGCCGCCGCGGAGGTCAACAGGGGGGAGCACGCGGACCAGTTCCCGCTCGACGTGTTCCAGACCGGCTCGGGCACCTCGACGAACATGAACATGAACGAGGTCCTCGCCACGCTCGCGACGAGGGCGCTCGGCCGCGACGTGCACCCCAACGACCACGTCAACGCGTCGCAGTCGTCCAACGACGTGTTCCCGTCGGCGATCCACGTCGCCGCGACGCGCGCGATCGTGCGCGACCTCGTGCCGTCGTTGACGCACCTGGCCGAGTCGCTGGAGCGCAAGGCGGACGAGCTCGCCGACGTCGTGAAGAGCGGGCGCACGCACCTCATGGACGCGACGCCGGTGACGCTCGGGCAGGAGCTCGGCGGCTACGCGGCCGCCGTGCGCTACGGCGTCGAGCGGCTCGAAGCGGCGCTCCCCCGCGTCGGGGAGCTGCCGCTGGGCGGCACCGCCGTCGGCACCGGCATCAACACGCCGCCGGGCTTCGCGGAGCGCGTCATCGCGCGGCTCGCGGAGGACCTGCGGCTGCCGCTGCGCGAGGCGCGCAACCACTTCGAGGCGCAGGCCTCCCGCGACGCGCTGGTCGAGGCGAGCGGCGTGCTGCGGGTGGTCGCGGTGTCGTTGAACAAGGTGTGCAACGACCTGCGCTGGATGTCGAGCGGCCCGCGCGCCGGGCTCGGCGAGATCCGCCTGCCGGACCTGCAGCCGGGCTCGTCGATCATGCCGGGCAAGGTGAACCCGGTGATCCCCGAGGCGGTGCACCAGGTCGTCGCGCAGGTCGTCGGCAACGACGCGGCGGTGGCGTTCGGCGGCGCGGCCGGCAACTTCGAGCTCAACGTCAACCTGCCGGTCATCGCGCGCAACGTCCTCGAGTCGATCCGCCTGATCGCGAACATCTCCCGCCTGCTCGCGGACAAGACCGTGGACGGCATCGAGGCCGACGTGGAGCGCTGCCGCTTCTACGCCGAGGCGTCGCCTTCGATCGTGACGCCGTTGAACCGCTACCTCGGCTATGAGGAGGCGGCGAAGGTCGCGAAGCAGGCGCTCGCCGAGGACAAGACGATCCGCCAGGTCGTCGTGGAGCGCGGCCACGTGCGCGACGGCAGGCTCACCGAGCAGCAGCTCGACGAGGCGCTCGACGTCCTCGCGATGACCCGCCGCCCCACCGGCTGAGGCACCCGACCGAACCGAACGCGCGCGGCAGCCCTCGTAGGGGCATGCGTACGTTCGCCGCCGCCGCCCTCGCCGTCGCGCTCGCCGCCGCCCCGTCGGCCGCCGCCCCGCCACCCCCGTCGACGTGGACCGTCGAGGTCAGCGGCCGCGCGGGCGAGGTCGTGCCGCTGCGCGTCCCCTCGACCGCGAGGCTCGGCAACGGCGGCGGCGACACGACGATCGCGTCCGCCGCGCCGTGGTCGGGCGTCGCGATCACCCGCCTCGACGCGCCGCCGTCGCGCGTGGGCCTCGACACGTACGTCCACTACGGCCTCCGCGACGCGCTGCTCTGCCCGGGGTCGCGGTGCGAGCCGCCCGCGTGGCTGCAGCCGACGATCGCGATGGACGACGACGGCAACGGCTTCGCCGTCCTGACCGCGGGCCGCTACGGCATCGCCCTCCTCGGCCCGGCAGGGGCGCCCGTGACCGCGACGATCCGCTTCCGGGGCCCGCGCGGCGCGCGGACCGCGCTGCGGACCCGGACGAAGGCGCCCGCGTACAGCACGACGGTCTTCGACCCGGCGGTCGAGCAGGCGGGGTCGACGCTCGCGAGCCGCGGGTTCGTCCGGTTCGACCCGCACGGCCGCCACACCGTCGACTCGTTCGCGCTGGCGTTCGTCCTCGACGCGCCCGCGGCCGTGCACCACACGGTGTGCACGACGTTCGGCGGCAGCCGCGCCTACGACGGCAACGTCGGCGGCGTGGCGCCGTGCGCGGACTTCGACGGCATCGACCTGGTCTGGGGCCCGGACGCGTACCCCGTCGTGCCGGAGCCCGGCGGCAAGGCCGTCGGCATCCTCTTCCTCGGCGGCGCGGGCAGGTCGCCGTACGACGTCGGCATCGGCTACGAGGCGGAGGTCGCCGGGGTCGGCGGCAGGATCGCCGCCGTCCACGTCGCCGTCGCGTTCTAGCGGCCCGCTACAGGTCGCCGTACGACTTCATCGCGCGCACCGACAGGCCGAGCAGCACGACGGCCGTCGCGGCGGTGACGAGCAGGCACGCGAGCAGCGGCCCGCCCCGCCACCCCTCGATCACGAGCGACCGCGTGCCCTCGAGGACGTACGTGATCGGGTTGAACCTCGCGGCCACCTGCAGCCAGCCCTGCATGTTCTCCCTGGGCACGCCGTTCGGCGACAGGAACAGCAGTGGGAAGAAGATCAGCGAGGCGAGGTTGACGGCCTGGGTGTTGCCGGTGCGCAACGCGATCAGGATCGCGCTGGCGCCGTACGCCACGCCGAAGAACGCCGCGAGCAGGATCAGCACGACCGCGCCGACGACGCCGGCCCTGATCCGCACGCCGAGGATGAGGCCGATGAACAGCACGACGCTGCCGGTCACGAGGTTGCGGAGGAAGTCGGCGCCGAGGCGGCCGAGCAGGATGTGGACGCGCGAGATCGGCGCGACGAGGAACTTGTCGAAGTAGCCGTTCTCGATCTCGGCGACCATCGCGAGACCGCTGCCGATGCCGATGACCGCGAAGATCAGCGACACCGGGAGCTGGAACGCCGCGTAGCTCTGCCCGCGCAGCCAGGACGCGCCCTCGAACGCCTCGCCGAACTGGCCGAGGTTGACGACCAGGAAGAACACCGGGATGAACAGCAGCGGCACCGTCGCCTCGGGCGTACGGATCGCCTCGCGCACCGCGCGCTTGGTCAGCAGCCAGAGGACGTTCACGCGGACACCTCCTCCTCGTCGCCCTCGAGGCGACGGCCGGTCGCCTGGAGGAACACGTCGTCCAGCGTCGGCCGCGACACCGACAGCGAGCGGGCGGAGACGCCGGCCCGGTCGAGCAGGCGTACGACCTCGGGCACGCACTCGGCGCCGTTCTCGACGTAGAGGGCGAGCTCGCCGTTGTCGTCGACGATCCGCTGGGCGAGCGTCGCGAGCGCCTCGCGCGCGGCGGCCGAGTCGGCGTCGGCCACGTCGACGGTGATGACGTCGTGGCCCATGGACGCCTTGAGCTCGTCGGGCGTGCCCTCGGCGACGATGCGGCCGCGGTCGATGATCGCGAGCCGGTCGCAGAGCTGGTCGGCCTCCTCGAGGTACTGCGTCGTGAGGAACACCGTCGTGCCCGCGTCGTTGATGCGCCTGACCTCCTCCCACACCGTCGCGCGCGACGCCGGGTCGAGGCCCGTCGTGGGCTCGTCGAGGAACAGCACGTCCGGGTGGTGCACGAGCGCGCTGGCCAGGTCGAGGCGGCGCTTCATGCCGCCGGAGAACGTCTTCGTGCGCCGGTCGGCGGCCTCGGTGAGGCCGACGAGGTCGAGCAGCTCGTTCGCGCGCTCGGTGGCCCGCGCGGCGTTCATGCCGTAGAGGCCGCACTGGAGCGTGAGCAGCTCGCGCGCGGTCTGCAGCGGGTCGAGCCCGATCTCCTGCAACGCCACGCCGATCCGCCGCCGCACGGCGGCGGGCTCGCGCACCACGTCGTGCCCGGCGACGTACGCGCTGCCGTCGGTGATGCCGAGCAGCGTGCAGAGCATCCGGACGGTCGTCGTCTTGCCGGCGCCGTTGGGGCCGAGGAAGCCGAACACCTCGCCCTCGCGCACCCGCAGGTCGACGCCGTTGACCGCGTCGACGCCGCCCTTGAACGACTTCCTGAGGCCCGCCACCTCGATCGCCCACCGGTCCGGCGCGGCGGGCGCGGGGGCGTCGATGAGTCCCGGCACCTCGCGTACCTCGGCGAGCACCTCGTCGGGAACGACCGCCGCGGCGGCCCGCTTCCTGGGCGCCGCCTTCGCGGGAGCCTTCTTCGCGGGCGCCTTGCGAGGCGCCGCCTTCGCGACCGTCTTCGCGGTCGTCCTCCCGGCCGGCGCCTTCTTGGCCGGGGTCTTCTTCGCTGCTTCTGCCACGAGGCGGAAACCTACAAGACCCCTGTGACAGAAAGCGCGCTGATTAGGCTCCGCCCGCATGCGCCGACTTACGCTCAGAGCGGAACGCCTCGCCGAGCTCGCCGACGGCGACCTCGCCGCCGTCCACGCCGCGAGCCACCTCGCGCTGCACTGCTACGCGTCGAACGTCGACGTCACGAACTGCCTCGGCCCCGCGACGTTCGGCTGCACGGGCCTGCTGCCCTCGGTGAACGTCCGCTGCCCGAGCCTCGACCGCGCTTGCTGGTAGGGCTAGAGCGGGACGTCCTCCAGCAGCTCGGTGACGAGGGCGGCGATCGGGGAGCGTTCGGAGCGGGTCAACGTCACGTGCGCGAACAGCGGGTGGCCCTTCAACGCCTCGATGACCGCGGCGACGCCGTCGTGGCGGCCGACGCGGAGGTTGTCGCGCTGCGCGACGTCGTGGGTGAGGACGACGCGGGAGTTCGTGCCGATGCGCGAGAGGACCGTCAGGAGCACGCCGCGTTCGAGCGACTGCGCCTCGTCCACGATGACGAACGCGTCGTGCAGCGAACGCCCGCGGATGTGCGTCAGGGGCAGCACCTCGAGCAGCTCGCGGTGCACGATCTCTTCGATGACCTCCTCGCCGACGAGCGCGCCGAGGGTGTCGTAGACGGCCTGCGCCCAGGGCGCCATCTTCTCGTTCTCGCTGCCGGGCAGGTACCCGAGCTCCTGGCCGCCGACGGCGTAGAGCGGGCGGAACACCACGACCCGCTTGTGCGCCCTGCGCTCCAGGACCGCTTCGAGGCCGGCGCACAGCGCGAGGGCCGACTTGCCGGTGCCCGCGCGCCCGCCGAGCGACACGATGCCGACGTCGGGGTCGAGCAGCAGGTCGAGCGCGATGCGTTGCTCGGCGCTGCGGCCGTGCAGGCCGAACGCGTCGCGGTCGCCGCGCACGATCCGTACGGACTTGTCGGGCTGCACCCGCGCGAGCGCCGACGAACGGTCGCCGATCAGCACGAGCCCGGTGTGGCACGGCAGGTCGCGCGCCTCCTCGACCTCGACGACGTCGTGCGCGTAGAGGGAGTCTATGACCTCCGACGACACCTCGACCTCGGCCATGCCGGTCCAGCCCGCGTCGACGGCGAGCTCGGCGCGGTACTCCTCCGCGTCGACGCCGACCGACGCCGCCTTGACGCGCAGCGGCAGGTCCTTGGAGACGAGCACGACGTCGCGGCCCTCGGCGGCGAGGTTGAGGGCCACGGCGAGGATGCGGTGGTCGTTGCCGTCCGCACGGAAGCCGAGCGGCAGGACCGAGGGGTCGGAGTGGTTCAGCTCGACCTGCAACGTGCCGCCGTGGTCGTTGAGCGGCAACGGCTCGTCGAGGCGGCCGTGCTTGATCCGCAGGTCGTCGAGGTGGCGCAGCGCGCTCCGCGCGAAGTACCCGAGCTCGGGGTGGGCGCGCTTGCCCTCCAGCTCGCCGATGACGACGAGCGGGAGGACGACCTCGTGCTCGGCGAACCGGAACATCGCGGACGGGTCCGACAGCAGGACGCTGGTGTCGATGACGTAGGAGATGCCGCGCGCGCCTCGCTTCCGGTTCGCGCGGGTCGTGGCTGCGGTCATGGCGGCCTCCGGAAGGGGCGCCGGCGCGCTGCCGTCGCCGTCTTCGACGGTACGGCGCCTCCGGGCGGCCGGTTCGTAGCGACACGCCCGGTTGCGGGGGTCAGATACCCGGACGTTACGGACACCCGGCAGGAGGACCCGACACGCACGCGAAGTGATGTCGTATGCGCACCACGCTCCTCTCCACGGCCATCGCCCTCGCGGTCGCGTCGGCGGGCCTGCCCGTCTCCGCGGCGCCCACGTGCACGACCCTGCCGACCGCCGCGTGCGGCGACCGGGTCATCGCCGACCCGCTGCGCTCGACGACGTTCATCCAGTACGGCAGCGAGGCGTGGCCCGCGCTGCGCGCCATCGAGGCGATCGCGCCGGACGTCGTGGACGTGAAGCCGCTGTCCGAGTGGACGAGGAACAAGTCGCACGTCTCCGCCGGCGGCCTGCAGATCCCGGTCATCCGCGTGACGAACGAGAAGGTGCGCGGCCCGAAGAAGAAGGTCGTCGTCTCGCTCTCCGCGCACGGCAACGAGCCCGCCGGCCGCGAGGGCGGCCTGCGCTACGTCGAGTCGCTGGCCCGCTGGTGGCAGGGCGACCGCAAGCACGTCCTCTACTCCGGCGAGAACCAGATGGCGCTCGACGTCGCGCTCGGCCGCACCGAGCTGTGGCTCGGCGTGGTCAACGTCGACGGCTGGGCCGCCGGCGACCTCGGCAGCGGCGTGTTCGAGCGCGGCAACGCCAACGGCGAGGACCTCAACCGCGAGTTCCCGACCGTCGGCTGGACCAACCGCGACGCGACGCCGATGTCGGAGCCCGAGGCGCGCGGCTGGGTGCAGCTCGTACGCTCCCTCGGCCGCGTCGCCACCGCCAGCGACATCCACGGCGAGACGACGTCCGCCAACAACGCGTTCGCCGACCTGATGTGGCCGGCCGGGCAGTGGTCGCCGAAGATGCAGGCGCAGGAGGCGCAGCTCGCGCGCAACGTCATCCGCAACGTCGAGCGCAAGTTCGAGGAGCAGCTCGTCGCGGTCGGCATGGCGACCGACGTCGCCGGCGTCATGGCGCCGTCCAAGGCCGCGACCGGCTACGACGTCGTCGGCTACGACGACGGCGGCTTCATGGGCGACTGGTTCACGCAGGAGGGCGGCGCCGTCGAGATCGACGCCGAGAACTTCCTCTCCCACAGCGTCCCGATGAACGCGTGGGTGGGCCCGCTGGAGCAGGCGCACGTCGCCGGCGTCCAGGGACTCATCGAGGCGCTGGTCGTCGAGGCGCACGTCACCGACCGCGTCCGCCCCAGCCTCAAGCTCGGCAAGGTGGCGTACGCGTTCGACCCCCGCCGCGTCCGCTCGTCCGACGGCCTCGGCTTCAAGCCCGAGCCCGGCGACCACCCGAGGCGCTACGACGTCTCGCGCATGCGCTACTTCGACGACCTCCGCGCGGCGGCGGGCACGCCCGTCGTGCCGCTGTCGTCGTACGACATCGCCACCGGCCGCGCGCGACTGTCCTCCTACGACTCCCTCGTCCTCGACGACGTGGCGGTCCCGCCGGACGCCAAGGGCCGCCGCGTCGACGCGGGCGCGTACCTGCGCGCGGTGCAGGCGTTCGTGCGCGGCGGCGGCCAGCTCGTGCTGACCGACGCGGCGGTGCCGTACGCCAGGAACTTCGGCGTGACCGGCGACGACGCGTTCCGCGAGGCGCGGACCAACGCCGGCCACATCGACTTCGGCGAGCTGACCCACGCGTGGGAGAAGGGCCTGTCGGACACGTCGAGCCAGACGTACTACGAGGTCCCGCTCGGCTTCTCGCCCACGAGCTCCGCCCCGCACTACGGCATCTCGACCGACGTGTGGACCGCCGCGAAGGGCGTGACGGTCGGCACGGTGTCGGACGCGAAGGGCGCGTTCACGGCGCTCGGCCACCTGCCGTACGGCAAGGGCCAGGTCTCCATCTTCGGCGCGCTGCTCCCGACGCCGAACGAGGAGGAGGACCACGTCGAGGGCCTCAAGGACTATGGCGTGACGATCACCGGCGGCCTCGTGTTCCACACGATGCTCGGGTACCGCCACAGGTAGCGCCGCACCGTCAGCGCGGGGTGAGCAGCACCACCGGGATGTCGCGGTCGGTGCGCCTCTGGTAGCCGGCGTAGCCCTTGTACGCCTTGGTGATGCGCGGCCACAGGGCCGCCTTCTCCTCGGCCGTAGCGGTGCGCGCGCGCATCTCGCGGCGGCGGCCGGCCAGCTCCACGGTGACGTCGGGGTTGGCGGTGAGGTTGAGGTACCAGGCGGGGTGGCGGTCGTCGCCGCCGTACGACGCCACCAGGACGACGGTGTCGCCGTCCACGACCGGCGCGGTGAGCATCGTGCGGCGGGTCTGGCCGGACTTGCGCCCGGTCGTCTCCAGCACGACCGTCGGCATCCCCATGATGCGCCCGAGCACCCGCCCGCGAGAGACCCGCAGGATCGCGTGGTGCAGGCCCGTGACGAGCTTCGCGGCCTCGTCCTTGGCGTTCACCCGAGGTCCGCGACGATCGCGCGCGGCGTGAGCGGCTCGTCCAGCAGCCGCCGGAACTCCCCGCCCGCGTCGAGCCAGCGGCCGAGCAGCCGGTAGCCCTCGACGTAGGTCGAGGTGTACGCCCGCCACAGCGGGTCGGTCAGGAACGCCAGCGACTTGCGCGCGCGGTCCTCCGACACGAGGCCCCACTTCACGAGGTGCGCGACCGCGTCGTCCTCCGACGCGCCCCGGTCGTGCAGCATGATCGCGGCGTCCTGGCGGACGTTGTTCAGCGGCGCCGCCGCGCGACCCACCGACTCGGCGAGACCGCCGTCGAACGCGATGCCGAGGTCGGCGTAGATGCCCTCGGCCCACGCGCCCCACGACTGGCCGACCGCGACGCGCACGCCGAGGTCCGCGAGCCCCTCGGCCATAAGGCACTCGGGCGTGTTGACGAGGAAGATGCGGTGCTCGTCGCGCATGCCGCCCTCGACCAGCAGCCGCTCCTTGCGGCAGTGCTCGGTGTGGTGGCCGGGGTACGACTCGTGCGCGAGCAGCTTCGGCAGGTCGGCCTTGCGCATCGGCAGGTCGGCGTTGATCGCGACCCGCGAGCGGTAGCCGCCGAGGTAGTAGTTGAAGCCGCTCCACGGCTTGTCCGTGACGACCTCGTACTCCACGACCTCGCCCTCGGGCAGCGGGTACGTCACCCGCACCCGGTCGCGCAGGTCGCTGCTGAACGCGTCCACCGCCTCCGCGAGCCGGTCCGCCGGAACGACCTCGCGCTCGCGCCAGGCGACGTAGCGCTCGGGCAGCGGCCCGTCGCCGGGCAGCAGCGCGTCGAGCGCGTCGTGCGCGGCGACGTACGCGTCGGTGTCGCCGGGCTCGATCCGCACCTGGAAGTACGACTCGACCTCCTCCACGAAGCCGACGTCCTCGCCCGCGAGCTTGCGCGCGCTGACCTCGAGGCCGTGGAGCTGCCCGTCGAGCCAGTCGGCGCGGTCGGTCGCGAGGCCCGACGACGGCAGCTCGGCGCGCAGCTCGCGCGCCCGCTGGGCGAGCGCGGCCGGCAACGGCGCGGGCTCGTTCGCCACCGACGCGCGCAGCGCCGGGTCGCCCGTGAACGCGTCGACGAAGCCCTCGACCAGGCGGTCGAACCGCAGGCCGAGCATCAGGTACTCGCGGACGAGGCCGGTCACTCTCACACTCCGAAACGGCGTTGGCGCTGGGCGTACGCCCGCAGCGCGCGAAGGAAGTCGACCCGGCGGAAGTCGGGCCAGTAGACATCGCAGAAGTAGAACTCCGAGTGCGCGCTCTGCCACAGCAGGAAGCCGCTCAGCCGGATCTCCCCCGACGTGCGGATCACGAGGTCGGGGTCGGGCTGGCCGCGCGTGTAGAGGTGCTCGGCGATGTGCTCGACGTCGAGCATCGCGGCGACCTCCTCGATGCTCGCGCCCTTGGCCGCGTGCTCGGTGAGCAGGCTGCGTACGGCGTCCGCGATCTCGCGGCGGCCCCCGTAGCCGACGGCGACGTTGACGACGAGGCCGGGCTTGGTGGCCGTCGCGTCGGCCGCCTCCTTCAACGTCCGCGCGGTGTGGTCGGGCAGCAGGTCGAGCGAGCCGAGCGGGTTGACCCGCCAGGGATGGCGCGACGACGCGAGGTCGCGCACGGTGCGCTCGATGATGTCGAGCAACGGCGCCAGCTCGGCCTGCGGGCGGGAGAGGTTGTCGCTCGACAGCAGCCACAGCGTCACGACCTCGACGCCCGCCTCCTGGCACCAGTCGAGCAGCTCGTCGATGAGGTCGGCTCCCTTGCGGTGGCCGTCCTGCGGGTCCGCGCCGACCGACCGCGCCCAGCGCCGGTTGCCGTCGAGGATGACGCCGACGTGGCGCGGCACGGGGGCGCCGTGGAGCCGGCGTACGAGCCGGCGCTCGTACACGCCGTAGAGCAGGTTGCGCGCGCCCAACGAAACTCCCTTTCGCTCGCGGGCCAGCGTACGGCAGGCTGCGCCTCCGTGGACCTCCGCCCCTTCGCGCGCGACGACGTGCCCTGGGCCGCGGCGCTGCTCGCATCCCGCCCGCTGCGTCACCCGCTCGCCGCGCCGCCCGACGCGGCCCGCGAGATCGAGGCGCTGCTCGACGCGGGCGCGACCGGCTGGGCCGCGCCCGGCGGCTACGCGCTCGGACTGGTCGACGCCGACGCGGGCTGGCTCCGCTACGCCGGCCACTGCGCGCGCGACGTGGCGACGTACCGCCACCTCTACGCCGCCGTCTCCCGCGACCTCGTCGCGGCGGGCGCGCTGCGCCACGCGGTCGAGATGCCGGACGGCGACCCGGTCGCGGGCGAGGCGTTCGCGAACCTCGCGTTCGGCCGCGAGCACGTGTTCGCGCTCGCGTCGATGGACGCGCAGCCGGTCGAGGGCGAGCCCGACGCGCGGGTGCGGGTCGGCTCGCTCGACGACTACGACGCGCTGCTGCCGCTGTTCCCGCTGCTCGCGCGCCACCTCGCCGAGCCCGCGTGCTGGTCGCCGCGGCCGGAGGCGTACTTCGAGACGCTGCCCGCGCTGTTCCGCGAGGACATGGACAGCCCCGACGTCACGTACCTGGTCGCCGAGGCCGGCGGGGAGCCGGTGGGCTTCGCGACGTGGGAGCCGCTGCCCGCGCGGATCTGCGTGGCCGAGGGCGCGTGGGCGCTCGGCCACATGGTGCTGCGCGAGGACGCGCGGGGGCTCGGGCTCGGCGCGGCGATGACGTTGCGCGGCCTCACGATCGGGCGCGAGCGCGGCTTCGACGTGTCGTGGACCGACTGGCGGCTGACGAACCTGAGCGCCGAGCCGCGGTGGCGTACCTACGGCTGGGCGCCCTACATGGTGCGGATGACGCGCAGGCTGGAGCCCGGCGTCAGTTGACGCCGGGCTCGGTGACCGGCGCCTCGAACTCCGCGAACCGCGCCCCGGCCCGCTCGACGTCCTGGCGCTGCGCCTCGGCGAGCGCCGCCGGGACGTTCTCCTTCTCGAGCTTCGCGGCGTTGCCGCAGAGCGAGCAGACGAGCAGGTGCTTGGAGCGCACGGGGAACAGCGGGATGAAGAACAGCGTGAACTTCGTCCGCTGGAGAACGACCGCGTGGGCCGCGTTGTGGCCCTGGAGCGCGCAGCGGGCGACGAGCACCGCGAGCTGGCGCGCGGTCGTGCGGAATCCCCAGATGATCACAGCGAAGAACCCCCGGAACGTGGGCAGGCGTTCCAGGGGTTCTCGGCAGCTCTCGGCGAGGCTTTAGCCCTCGAGGCGGGCGAGCAGGGTCTCGTACTCGGCCCACAGCTCCTTGGGCAGGTGCTCGCCGAACGCCTCGAAGTGCGCGGGGATGAGCGCCGCCTCCTGCTTCCACGTCTCGCGGTCGACGGAGAGCAGCACCTCGAGGTCCTCGGCCGGGATGTCGAGGCCGGACGTGTCGAGCGCCTCGGGCGTCGGGACGACGCCGATCGGGGTGTCGACGCCCTCGGCGTTGCCGTCGAGGCGGTCGATGATCCACTTGAGGACGCGGCTGTTCTCGCCGTAGCCGGGCCACAGCCACTTGCCGTTGGCGTCCTTGCGGAACCAGTTGACGTAGTAGATCCGCGGCAGCTTCTCGGTGTCGGTCGCGCGGCCGATCGAGAGCCAGTGGGCGAAGTAGTCGCCCATGTTGTAGCCGCAGAACGGCAGCATCGCGAACGGGTCGCGGCGGAGCTGGCCGATCGCGCCCGCGGCCGCGGCGGTCGTCTCCGACGACACCGTCGAGCCGAGGAACACGCCGTGCTGCCAGTCGCGCGACTCCGTGACGAGCGGGACCGACGTGGCGCGGCGGCCGCCGAACAGGATCGCCGAGATCGGCACGCCCTTCGGGTCCTCCCACTCCGGAGCGATCGTCGGGCACTGCGACGCCGGCGCGGTGAAGCGCGCGTTGGGGTGCGCGGCGGGCTCGCCGCTCTCGGGCGTCCAGGGACGGCCCTTCCAGTCGGTGAGGCCGTCCGGCGGGGTCTCCGTCAGGCCCTCCCACCACACGTCGCCGTCGGCCGTGCGGGCGACGTTGGTGAAGATGCTGTTGCCCCAGAGCGTGCGGATCGCGTTGGGGTTGGTCTCCTCGCCGGTGCCGGGGGCGACGCCGAAGAAGCCCGCCTCCGGGTTGATGGCGTACAGGCGGCCGTCCTCGCCGTAGCGCATCCAGGCGATGTCGTCGCCGACCGTCTCGACGGTCCAGCCCTCGATCGTCGGGACGAGCATCGCGAGGTTCGTCTTGCCGCAGGCGCTCGGGAACGCCGCCGCGACGTAGCGCGGCTCGCCGCTCGGCGGGGTGAGCTTGAGGACGAGCATGTGCTCGGCGAGCCAGCCCTCGTCGCGTGCCATCACGCTCGCGATGCGCAGGGCGAAGCACTTCTTGCCGAGCAGGGCGTTGCCGCCGTAGCCGGAGCCGTACGACCAGATCTCGCGCGTCTCGGGGAAGTGCGAGATGTACTTCGTCGTGTTGCACGGCCACGGGACGTCCTGCTGCCCGGCCTCGAGCGGCGCGCCGACCGAGTGCACGGCCGGGACGAAGAAGCCGTCCTCGCCGAGCTCGTCGAGGGCGGCCTTGCCCATGCGGGTCATGATGCGCATGGAGACGACGACGTACGGGCTGTCGGTGATCTCGACGCCGAGCTGGCTGATCTTCGAGCCGAGCGGGCCCATGCAGAACGGCACGACGTACATCGTGCGCCCGCGCATCGACCCGTCGAACAGGCCCTTGAGCGTGGCCCGCATCTCGGCCGGGTCCATCCAGTTGTTGTTGGGGCCTGCGTCCTCCTGCTTCTCGGAGCAGATGAACGTGCGGTCCTCGACGCGCGCGACGTCGCTCGGGTCCGAGGCGGCGTAGAAGGAGTTCGGTCGCTTGGCCTCGTCGAGCTTGACGAACGTGCCGTTGTCGACGAGGAGCCGCGTCAGGCGGTCCCACTCCGCCTCCGAGCCGTCGCACCACTCGACCCGGTCCGGCTGGGTCAGCTCCGCGATCTCGGTGACCCAGGCCACGAGGGCCTTGTGGTTCGTCGGAGCCTGGTCCAGACCGGCAACAGTCGACATCCACTTCTCCATAGCGACCGCCGGACGTCCTTGGCCGGCACCGAACGGGATACGTAGCAGTGTACCTGCGGTTATGGGTTCCCTAACCTCCCGCACACCCGGGCGCCGCGCGACTACCGTGCGCGACGAACGGGGGAGGTTCGAATGTCGAAGGCACTCACCAAGTGGCGCGGCCCGCGCGCGGTCAGGCTCGACCGGCTCGCCGCGGCGCACGACGTCGTCCGCCGCGCCAGCACCGGCGTCCACTCGGAGTACCTGAACTGGTCGCTGCTGCTCACGCTGGCGAGCGAGTTCCAGGCGTTCGCGCGCGAGCTGCACGACCTCGGGGTCAACGCGTTCGTGGCGTCGACGGCGCCGGGGAACGAGCGCCTCGCCCGGGTCGTCCGCGCGCGGCTGGCGGGCGACCGCGCCCTCGCGCGGGGGAACCCGACGCCCGAGGCGCTGGCGCAGGACTTCGGCAGGCTCGGGCTCAGCCTGTGGGTGACCCTGGGCCCCGCGGCGAAGCCGTGGCGGGCGTCACTCACGACGATGTTCGAGGCCCGCAACGCGGTCGCGCACGGCGACGACGCGCGCCTCGCCGCCGTCCGCGCGAAGGGCGTCGGGCTGAGCGTGAAGACGATCGCCGCGTGGCGGGCGGACCTCGACGCGCTGGCGGGGGCGATGGACGCGTGCGTGGCGAAGCACCACGCGACGCTGTTCGGTACGCCGTCGCCCTGGTGAGGTCCGGGGCTGTGCGGGCGGGCACGCGCGCCCTACGCTGGCCGCACTCCCCCTCGACGAGAGGAACCCCCTCATGAACGACCGCAAGCGACTCCGGCTCACCAAGGAGATCCTCCTGGAGCTCACCCCCAGCCAGCTCGCGCAGGTCGACGGCGGCTACGCCGCGACCAACGGCGGGCTGTGCGCGGTGCTCTCCATCGACTTCGCGGCCGGCTGCATGGGCCCGACGTGCGGCCCCGGCTGCACCGCGCGCAGCCGGATCACCGACCAGGAGTAGCGCCTACGCGCCGACGGCGACCAGCGCCTTGATGGCGGTGCGGCCGTCCATGGCGGCGTAGCCCTCGGGGACCTGTTCGAGCGAGACCGTGAGGTCGAGCACCGCCGACGGGTCGAGCGTGCCCGCGGCGACGTCGCGCAGCAGCTCGGGGATGTACGCCCGCGCCGGCGCGACGCCGCCGCGCAGGGCGACGTTGTTCGAGAACATCGTGCGCACGTCGATCGCCTCCACCTGCGCGGGGACGCCGACGTAGCCGACGGTGCCGCCGGGCCGCGCGACGGAGATCGCGAGGTCCATGGACGACTGCGCGCCGACGCACTCGAGGACGCACTCGGCGCCGCCGTTCGTGGCCTCGACGACCGCGGCGACCGCCTCGTCGCCGCGCGAGGTCACGAGGTCGGTCGCGCCGAACGACCGCGCGATCGCGAGCCTGTCGTCGTGGTGCCCGAGCGCGAAGATGCGCTCGGCGCCGAGCCGCTTCGCCGCGAGCACGCCGCAGAGGCCGACGGCGCCGTCGCCCACGACCGCGACCGTGGAGCCGGGCCCGACGCCCGCCGCGCGCGCGGCGTGGTGACCGGTGGACATGACGTCGGTCAACGGCACCGCCGCGCGCAGCAGCCCCGCGTCGCCCGCGACCTCCGGCGGCACGACGACGAGCGTGCCGTCGGCGAGCGGGACGCGTACGGCCTCGCCCTGCCCGCCGTCGCCCGAGTCGCCGCCCCAGTAGCCGCCGTTGACGCACGAGGTCTGCACGCCCTTGCGGCAGAACTCGCACGTCTCGTCGGAGTACGAGAACGGCGCCAGCACGACGTCGCCGGGCTTGACGGTCGTGACGTCGGAGCCGACGGCGTCGACCACGCCCATGAACTCGTGGCCGGTACGCCACCCCTGCTGCCAGTTCGCGTTGACGCCGCGGTAGAACCAGAGGTCCGAGCCGCAGATGCACGCGTACATCACGCGGACGACGGCGTCGGTCGGCTGCTCGACGCGCGGGTCGGGAACGTCCTCGACGCGGACGTCGCCGGGGGCGTGGAAGACGGTCGCTCTCATGAGCCGGACCCTACGCCGGAAAAAACTTTCGAGATTCGCGCGATGTTCTCCCGGGGTGCCCGTTGTACCGGGTGTCCGATCCACCCCTCATCTGAAGGAGCAGCAGGATGCTCAAGAAGATCGCTCTGGCCGCGCTCGTCGCCGGCGCCATGTCCACCCCCGCGTTCGCCGCCGGCGAGGCGTGCGTTCACCTCGAGGGCAACGTCAACGGCACGCCGCTCGTCGCCGCGCAGTGCGTTCCGCTCCCGTAGTTCTGGCACCTCTGTAAGACCTGACGCCCTGGTGCTGGGACCGGGGCGTTGATGGAGAAGAGCCGTGGCGATACCCGGCAGGACGGGTCGCCACGGCTCTTCCATGTCCAGCGTAAGGCCCCCGTGCGCGAGCGCGGGGGCTTTACGGCATATCGGCAGGATCAGGCGGCCGGGCCCCGGCGCCGCGCCTCCTCGACCGCGACGAGCGCGTCGCGGAGGCTGGTGATCCACTCCTCCTGGTGCTGGCCCACGAGGCGTACGCACCACGCGAGCGCGTCGCTGCGGCTGCGCGCGACGCCGGCGTCGACCAGCGTGTCGAGCACGCGGCGTTCGGGCTGACGCAGCCGCGTCATGACCGGAACGCTCACGGTGGTGAACACCCGCGTCGTCTCCCCCACCCGTGCGCCCCACGCGACGTGGCGGCCGTAGCGCTGCTGCGCCTCCCGCGCGATCGCCATCCGCGCCTCGCGCGTCTCCTCGCGGAAGCGCTGGATGCGCCCTTCCTCGGCCGCGGCGTCGCCCTCCACCGGCGGCAACGTCCCCACGACCAGCACCTCGTCGCGGTCGACCGTGACCTCGGGCGGGCCCGCGAACCACCCGTCGGGCAGCCGCCCCGCGAACCATCCCGCCGCGTCCTGCTCCACCATCGCCGCCTCCTCGTGTTTGCAGTACTTACATGATTACATAGCAATAGCGGTAGCGCGAGCCGGTACCGTTCGGCGGCATGGAGGGGCTGCGGGACGGCGGGTCGGTGGTCGTCGCGCGTTGGACGGGCCGGCGCTACGCCGCCGTGCGGACGTTGCGCCGGAACGGCGACGAGGTCGACGACGACGTGGCGGTTCGGCGGCGGACGCGTACGGGATGGGCGTCGCTCGGCAGCAGCGGGAGCACGGTCCCGCTCCACGCCGCGCCGCACCCGGGCGAGCCCCGGCTCGCGGCCACGGCGTGGTTCGCCCCGCGCTGCACGGTCGTCGAGGGCGAGGCCGCGGAGGCGCGCTGGGTCGAGGTCGTGAAGCGCCGCCGCGCGCGGCGGCAGCCCGTCTCCGGCGGCTACGCCGTCGCGTGCGGCGTGGCGCCGTTCGCCGTGCGGCTCCTCGACGCCGAGGGCCGCGTGCTCGCGGCTACCGCAGTGCCTCGGCGAGGCCGGCCGGGTCGGTGACCGGCGCGGCGCACGCGAAGCCGCGGCAGACGTACGCCGCAGGGCGGCCGCCCACGAGCGGCCGGTCGAACAGCAGCGGCACGTCGCCCCTGTGCGCCTCGCTCTGCCCGCCGTCGAACGCCACCACGGCACCCGGCGACGTGGACCGCCACGCGGTGTCGAGCAGCGCGCGCGTCGCCGGGTCGGCGGGGTCGCCCACGATCGCGACCTCGGCGGGGCCCGCGGCGAGCACCTCCCCGACCGCCGCCGCCCACCCGACGAACCGCGCGTGCCGCGACAGCAACGGCGTCACGCTCGCGAGCGCGCGCTCGGCGGCGGTGCGGTGGCGCTCGCTGCCGGTGAGGGCGGCGTACGACAGCAGCGCGCCCGCGACGGCCGACGAGCCGGAGGGCGTGGCGTTGTCGGTCGGGTCCTGCGGGCGGCGCACGAGCGACTCGGCGTCGTCGGCGGTGTCGTAGAAGCCGCCGTCCTCGGCGGCGAAGTGGTCGAGCACGACGTCGAGCAACGCGCCCGCCGCGCCGACGCGACCCAGGTCGCCGGTGACGGCGGACAGCGCGAGTAGCCCCTCGGCGACGTCGCCGTAGTCCTCGAGGACGCCGGCGTTGCGGCCCGGGCGCCCCTCGCGGGAGGTACGCAGCAGGCGGCCCTGCGACCAGTGCAGGTCGCGGATCAGGTCGGCGGCGACCTCGGCCGCCTCGACCAGCTCGGGCCTGCCGAACAGCGCGCCCGCCTCCGCGAGCGCGGCGATCGCGAGGCCGTTCCACGCGGCGACGACCTTGTCGTCCGTCCCCGGCGGCACGCGGCCCGCGCGGGCGGCGAGCAGCGTCGCGCGGACGCGCTCGTAGCGTTCGAGGTCGTCGGGCTCGGTCAGGCGCTGGAGCACCGACGAGCCGTGCTCGAACGTCCCCTCGTCCGTGACCTCCCAGACCCGCGCGGCCCACGCGCCGTCCTGCGTGCCGAGGACGTCCATGAGCCCCTTGGGCGTCCAGACGTAGTACTTGCCCTCGACGCCCTCGGAGTCGGCGTCGAGCGCGGAGGCGAACCCGCCCTCCGGCGTACGCAGGTCGCGCAGCAGGAAGTCGGCGGTCTCGTTCGCGACGCGGCGCGCGAGGTCGGAGCCGGTCGCGCGCCAGAGGTGGGTGTAGACGCGCAGCAGCAGCGCGTTGTCGTAGAGCATCTTCTCGAAGTGCGGCACGACCCAGTCGGCGTCGACGGAGTAGCGCGCGAACCCGCCGCCGAGCTGGTCGTACATGCCGCCGCGCGCCATCGCCTCGCACGTGCCGACGACCATCTCCAGCGAGCGCGCGTCCCCGGTGCGCGCGTGGTGGCGCAGCAGGAACTCCAGGCACATCGACGGCGGGAACTTCGGCGCCGCGCCGAACCCGCCGCGCGCCGCGTCGTACTGCCCCGCGAGCGCGCGCGCCGCGGCGTCCAGGTCGGCCGTCGCCGGGACGTCGCCGCCGGTCAGCCCGGGGCCGCGTTCGGACAGGCGGCGGGTGATCTCGGCGGCGCTCGCGACGACGTCCTCGCGGCGCTCGTCCCAGGCGTGCGCGACCGAGTGCAGCACGCGGCGGAACGACGGCATTCCGTGGCGGTCGTCGGGCGGGAAGTACGTGCCGCAGAAGAACGGCTCCCCCTCCGGCGTCATGAACACCGTCATCGGCCAGCCGCCGTGCCCGGTCAGCGCCTGCGTCGCCTCCATGTAGACGGCGTCGACGTCGGGGCGCTCCTCGCGGTCCACCTTGACGTTGACGAACAGGCTGTTCATCAGCGCCGCCGTCTCCTCGTCCTCGAACGACTCGTGCGCCATGACGTGGCACCAGTGGCAGGCGGCGTAGCCGATCGAGAGCAGCACGGGCACCCCGCGCTCGCGCGCCTGCGCGAACGCCTCCGGCGACCACGGCCACCAGTCGACGGGGTTGTCCTTGTGCTGCAGCAGGTACGGGCTCGTCTCGTCCGCGAGTCGGTTCGCCATGGGGACGATCCTGCCCGCCCGGGACGGCACGACCCATAATGCGCACTCGTGGAGCGCTTCCGTGATCCCGGCGAACGCCTCGACGCGTTCGGCGGCGCGGTGCTCGCGACGTGCCCGGCGTGCGGCGCGCGCGTCACGGTGACTCCCGAACGCGGCGCGTGCGGCGCGTGCGCGTGGTCCGCGGAGCCGGAGGGGCGGACCACGTGGTGGGGCTCCCCTGTCGACCCGTACCTGCGCCTGCCGCTGTGGCTCACGGCACCGGTCGGCGACGAGCTGCTGTGGGCCTACAACGCCGCGCACCTCGACCTGATCGAGTCCTACGTCGGCGCCACGCTGCGCGAGCGCCCGCTCGAACGCACGTCCGCCATGAGCACGTTGGCCGAGCGCCTCCCCCCGTGGCTGAAGTCGGCGAAGAACCGCGACGCCGTCCTCGCGGCGTGCGCCCGCCTTCGGGCGAGGCTGCCATAGCCCCGCGGCGGGCCTGACGTGGGCGACGAGCCGCTGCGGGTCACGGCCCGCGTCTCGGTCCCGGAGTCGGAGCTGGTCGAGCGCTTCTCGCGCTCGGGCGGCGCGGGCGGCCAGCACGTCAACACGAGCGACACCCGCGTCGAGCTGTCGTACGACGTCGCGCGGTCGGCGGCGCTGTCGGAGACGTTGCGCGCCCGCGCCCTCGAACGCCTCTCCTCGCGCCTCGTGGACGGCGTGCTGACGGTCGTCGCGTCCGACCGGCGCAGCCAGCGGCAGAACCGCGACCTCGCTCGCGAACGGCTCGCGGAGACGTTGCGCGAGGCCCTGAAGCCGCCGCCCAAGCCGCGCCGCCCCACGAAGCCGCGCAAGGGTGCCGTACAGGCGCGCCTCGACGACAAGAAGCGGCGCGGCGAGGTGAAGCGGCTACGCCGCGACGTCGGCGAGTGAGCGCGCGTCGCGCGGCACCGGGCGCCGCCGCGAGCGGGCCCAGACGAGGAAGCACGCCGCCGCCACGACGCCGCCGGTGTCGAAGACGAGGTCCCACCCGGTGTTCTCGAAGCCGCCGACGTGCGCGCCGGGGAGGCGTACCGCGACGAGGAACTCGAACACCTCGTTGAACGCGCCCTTGCCGAGCCCCGCGAGCGCCGCCACGAACGCCTGCGTGCGCACCGGCGTACGGCCGAGGTCGAGGTACGTGCCGATGAGCTGCCACGACGAGGCGGTCGCCGCGACCGAGCCGACGAAGTGCACGAGCTGGTCGAAGCGCAGCGCGCCCGGCACGAGCCACGTCTCGTAGAGGACGCCGTTGCCGGTCGGGTCGGGCAGCAGCCCGCCGCACAGGTGCAGCGTGCCGGTCAGCACGAGCAGCCACAGCACGCCGTCGGAGAAGCCCACCACGCCGTCCGCGACCGCGACGACCGCGGTGCAGACGAGGACGACGGTGAGGTACGGCCACACGCGGTGGTCGCCGCGCGCGACGCCCGTCAGCACGAACGCGGCCGCGACCGCCGCCCACGCCGTGGCGTGGACGGGCTTCGCGCGGGCGAGCCGCCAGATCGCTAGCCCGGGCCGGCCCACGGGTTCTCCGGGTCGAACGGCGGCGGTGGCGGCGGTGGCTGCTGCGACTGGCCGCGCCTGCGGCCGAGGACGTACGCGATCCCCGACGCGATGACGACGAGGAGGAACACCGCGAACAGCGTGAGCGGCGTGCTGTTGCGAGGGCGGCGCGCGGGCTGGTTGACGACCGTGTCGTCGGAGCTGAAGTTCACGTCGCTGTCGGCGCTGGAGCCGTTGACCTCGGAGTCGCCCGAGCCTCCCGAGCCGCCGGAGCCGCCGCCGTTGCGGCCGTTGCCGCCGGTCTCGCCGCTGGGCGCCTGGCCGCCGCCGTCGCCGGAGCCGGAGCCGCCGCCGGTGCCCCCGCCGCCGGTCTCGCCGCCGCCCTGGCCGGTCTGGCCGCCGCCTCCGGGGCCGCCGGCCTCGGAGCCCGAGTCGCCGCTGGGCGAGCCGCCTCCCGTGCCGCCGGTCCCGCCGCCGCCGGTGCCGCCCCCGCCGCCGGTCTCGCCGCCACCGGACTCGCCGGAGCCGCCGCCGGTCCCGCCGCCGCCCCCGCCCTGGTTGCCGCCGCCACCCTGCTGGCCGCTGCCGCGGTCGTCGCCGCCGCCCCCGCCGCCGCCGGTGCCCGACTGGCCCGAGCTGCCGGAGCCTGTGCCGCCGGACTGGCCCGACGAGCCGGTCGTCTGCACCGCCGAGGGCGAACGCAGCAGCACCGGCACCGCGAGCGACGCCGCCAGCACGGCGGCGAACGCCAGGTCCGCCACCACCCCCCGGGCACGCATGGGGCGAGGGTACGTCACCCCGGCGGCGTCGCGTACGGATCGTCCGGGTTCCCCGGCGGCGCGGCCGGCCACCCCGGGGGCGCCGGCGGCGCGGCCGGCCACCCCGGCTGCGCCCCCCACGCCCCCGCCGGGTACGCGGCCGCCGCGCGGCTGCGGCGGTTCGTCCGCCGCACCAGCACCACGATCAGCACGATCGCCAGCACGCCCGCGGTCGCGACCCCGGCGACGATGCCCCACGGGAACCCGAGGCCGTACTCGTCGAGGTCCGGGTCCCGGGGACCGAACTCCGCGACCAGCGCCGAGCGCGGCACGAACTGCGCCAGCCCCCCGACCCCCTGCGGCGCGAGCCGGATGCCGTCGAGCCGCAGCTTCGCGGTGTGCCAGACGACCTCGGCGACCCGCCTACCCTCGGACTGCAGCGCCGACTCGCGCGACGCGGGGCGCCACTCGACGGTGACGGAGAGCGCGCCGTTGGAGTTCCAGAACGACACCTCGACGCCCCGGAACCCCGCCTCGCGCAGCGCGCCGCGCGTCTCGTTGACGCGGCCGAGCGTGCCGCAGCCGGCGAGCAGCGCGAGCGCCGCCGCGGCGGCGACGAGCGCTACGGCGCGCGCAGCCCCGCGAACAGGTCGTCCTCCGGCACCGGCGCCTCGACGTGCGAGGTCACCAGCTCGTAGTCCTCCGTCGGCCACACCGACTGCTGGACGTCCAGCGGCACCGCGAACCATGAGCCCTCCGGGTCGACCTGCGTGGCGTGCGCGATCAGCGCCTGGTTGCGCAGCGGGTAGTACTCGGCGCACTCGACCCGCGTCGTGATCCTGCGCTCGTCCTCGGGGTTGCGCTGCCAGCTCTCCATCCACTCCGTGTACGGGGACTCGAGGCCGCGTTCGAGCATCGCCTCGTGGAGCGCCTTGAGCTTCTCGTAGTGCCAGCCGTGGACGTAGTAGAGCTTCGCCGGCTGCCACGGCTCGCCCGCGTCGGGGTACCTCTCCGGGTCGCCCGCGGCCTCGAACGCCTCCACGGAGACGCGGTTGCAGGCGATGTGGTCGGGGTGCGGGTAGCCGCCGTTCTCGTCGTACGTGACGATCACGTGCGGCTTCTCGCGGCGCACGATCTCGACCAGCGCGCGACCGCTCACCGCGATGTCCTGCGAGGCGAAGCAGCCGGGGTCCAGCGGCGGCAGCTCGTAGTCGTCGGACGCGCCCTCCGGCTTCTGCGGGAGGCCGGAGTCCACGAAGCCGAGGTCGACCTGGCGCACGCCGAGGATGTTGACGGCGTTGACGAGCTCCTGGCGCCGTACGGCGGGCAGGTCCGCGATGACCTCGGGCCTGTCCATCGCGGGGTTGAGGATGTCGCCGCGCTCGCCGCCTGTGCACGTCACGACGAGCACGTCGACGCCCTCGCGGGCGTAGCGCGCCATCGTCGCCGCGCCCTTGGACGACTCGTCGTCGGGGTGCGCGTGCACGGCCATGAGCCGCAGGCGTTCGCCGTCTGCGCCGAGGGCGGTCAATGGGGCTCCTCACGAGGGGGGTGTTCCGGCAACCGTGACATTCTGCCCGTCGTGAAGTGGCTCCTCACCGTGCTGGCCGTCGCGTTCCTCGGCGTCGGCGTCTGGATCGTCACGTGGGACGGCAACACGCCCCCGCTCTCGTACCGCGTCCTGACCGTCGAGCTCGGCGACCCGGAGAAGGTCGTGGTGACGTTCGAGGTGGAGAAGGACCCGGCCGCGACCGCCGAGTGCCAGGTCACCGCGGTCGGCGCGAAGCGCGACATCGTCAACCGGCTCTCCGGCATCCGCATCCCTCCCGCGGACCGCCGCACGACCGTGCACAAGGTCACCGTGCCCACCGACCAGCCCGCGACGAGCGCGTCGGTTGCGACCTGCGTCCTCACGGGTACGCCCTGAGACGGACCCCTCTACGGCACCTCCCCCGGTGCTAGCGTCGAGGGTGACAACGACGTCGGTAGACCCATCCCCGGGGAGCAGTCGCGTGACGGAGACCACCGCAGCCGAGACCTGGCTGACGCAGGAGGCGTTCGACCGGCTCCAGGCCGAGCACGACCGGCTCGTCGCCGCGCGTCCCGACGTCTCGAAGATGATCGAGAAGGCGCGCGAGGAGGGCGACCTCCGCGAGAACGGCGGCTACCACGCCGCCAAGGAGGAGCAGGGCAAGCAGGAGGCCCGCATCCGCCAGCTCGAGCAGCTCCTCCGCACCGCGCGCGTCGGCGAGGCGCCGACGTCCGCCGGCGTCGCGGGCCCCGGCATGATCGTCACCGTCCGCTTCGAGGGCGACGACGAGCCGGAGAAGTTCCTGCTCGGCTCGCGCGAGGACCACGTCGACGGCGACCTCGAGATTTACTCCGTCAACTCCCCGCTCGGGAAGGCGCTGTCCGGCGTGCGCGTCGGGCAGACCGTGTCGTACGACCTCCCCAACGGTCGCACCATGAAGGTCGACCTCATCGACGCCTCCCCCTACACCGGCTGATCGCGATGGGCACCATGAGCGACGACTTCCCCGTCGAGGGCATCGACTACGTCCACTTCGTCGTGGGCAACGCGCGCCAGGCCGCGCACTTCTACTCGACGGCGTTCGGCATGAAGGTGGTCGCCTACCGCGGCCCCGAGACCGGCTCGCGCGACTACGCCGAGTACGTCCTCGAGTCGGGCAGCGCGCGGTTCCGCCTCACCGGCGAGGTGCACGCGGGCACCGAGCTCGGGCAGCTCGTGACGAAGCACGGCGACGGCGTGTACGACATCGCGATCCGCGTGCCCGACGCGGCGCGCGCGTACGAGCTCGCGGTGTCGCGCGGGGCCACCGGCATCACGCCGCCCGAGGTGTTCGCCGACGACACGGGCAAGGTCGTGCTCGCGACGATCGCGACGTACGGCGAGACGCGGCACACGTTCGTGGAGCGGACGGCGTACGACGGCGCGTTCCTCCCGGGCTTCGTCGAGCGCTCACCGCTCGTCGAGCCGCCGGACAAGCGCTACTTCCAGGCCGTCGACCACGTCGTCGGCAACGTCGAGCTCGGTCGCATGGTCGAGTGGGTGGCGTTCTACAACCGCGTCATGGGCTTCACGAACATGGCGGAGTTCGTCGGCGACGACATCGCCACCAACTACTCCGCGCTGATGTCCAAGGTCGTGGCCGACGGCACGCGGCGCGTGAAGTTCCCGCTCAACGAGCCCGCGGCCGGCCGCAAGAAGAGCCAGATCGACGAGTACCTGGAGTTCTACGGCGGGCCCGGCGTCCAGCACATCGCGCTGGCGACGAACGACATCGTGCGCTCCGTCGAGCGGATGAAGGCCGCGGGCGTGGAGTTCCTCGACACGCCGGACTCGTACTACGACGAGACGCTGCGCGAGCGGGTCGGCGAGGTCCGCGTGCCGATGGACGAGCTGCGCGCCCACAAGATCCTCGTGGACCGCGACGACGAGGGCTACCTGCTCCAGATCTTCACCAAGCCCGTGCAGGACCGCCCGACGGTGTTCTTCGAGCTCATCGAGCGGCACGGCTCGCAGGGCTTCGGCAAGGGCAACTTCAAGGCGCTGTTCGAGGCCATCGAGCGCGAGCAGGAGCGCCGCGGCAACCTCTAGCCCGACCGGCCGTTGCCGAACATTGAAGATCGCCACGCGGGGAGGCGCCGGGCGGGCTTCAAGGAACGAGCCCGACCGCGCCGCCTCGCGCCGCTGTCCCCCTACGCCGTACGGCGCCGCCGCGCGAGCAGCGCGACGGACACGGCGAGGACCGCGAGCGCGCCGTAGGGCAGGCCGCCGGTCGTCGCGAGCGGGGGGCGGGGCTTCGCCGGAGGCCGCGGGCCCGCGGGCGGCTCGCCGGGCGGCGGGGGCGCGACGGGCGGACGGCCCGCGCCGCCGCCGAGCGAGGGCGAGTCGTACGCCAGCGCGTTCTGCAGCAGCGTGTAGCCGGTGTAGGTGACGGCGTAGTTCTGCAGCCCGTACGGGTGGTAGAAGTCCTCGGTCGGCTGTGGCAGCAGCGCGCCGAGGAAGCGCACGCGCCCCTCCCCCATCGGCGCCTCGCCCCAGATCGTGCGGCCGGTGCCGTTGGTGCCGGCGGTCGTGCCGCCGGCGTCCTCCCACGCGGCCTGGTCGACGGTCCAGTTGGGGCAGTTCTCGCCGGCCGGCGGGAACGCGAAGCCGATCGGCACGGAGTCGTACGTCTGCCGCGCGACGCCGCGCAGGCCCGCGTTGAGGTCGAGCGCGCGGTCGGTGAAGTCGACGTAGCCGACGTAGCGCTTGTCCTCCCGAACGACGTCGTCGCCGTTGGCGACGAGCCCCATCCGGACGAGCATCGGCGCGGCGGCGTCGGTGACGACGAGGTTGCCGCCCTTCGCGACCCACGCCTTGAGCGCGGCGGCGAACGCCTCCTCGTCGACGCCCTCGGGGAACGCCTTGTCGGCGAGCACCAGCGAGTCGTACTTCGTGAGGTCCACGGCACCCGACGCGATGTCCGGGGCGCGGAGCTTCGCGAGCGGCTTGGACGCGTACCTGTTGAGGTCCTCGAAGAAGCGCATGCGCGTCGCGCGGTACGGCTTCTGCGGCGCGGTCTCGTTCTCGTCCGGGTCGTAGCCGGAGCCGTTCGCGTCCGCGTCGGTGACGACGGCGGGGTCGTGCACGTACGCCGCGTCTCCGCCGATCGGGAACGTGTACCGCTGCTGGATCAGCGCCTGCTTGAGCATGGTGTCGTTGATGGCGCGGATGAGGTCGACCCAGAGCTGCGCGAGCGCGCCGCCCCAGACGGCCATGTTGACCTCGTTGCCGACGGTCAGCTCGGTCGCGTAGCCGGTGCCGTCGAGGCCGTCGTAGGTGTTGTAGTAGTCGATCAACGAGCCCGACGCCGAGTAGCCGAGCATGTCGTAGAGCGTGCCCCAGTGGTACGCGCCGAGGTCCTGGCCGGTGCCGTCGTTGAGGGCCTCGAGCGAGGAGAGGACGTCGTTCTCCGCGAACGCGTCGCTGATCGCGTCGGCGTAGCGGGCGAGCGTCTCGGACTTCTGGAAGTCGAACTGGCCGACGATCTGCAGGCCCGCGGCGCCGTAGGTGTCCGGGCCCTGGCCGTGGTTGTCGGTGCCGAGGTACCAGCCCTTGTCGGTCAGCAGCTCCTTGAGGACGTTCTGCGACTCGGGCTCGGCGAGGGTCTTGTTGGGCTCGTAGATGTAGCCCTTCACGGGGAACTGCCGGTTGAGGTCGCGGCCGTTGTCGTTGCCGCGGGTGGCCTCGTACCCGCCGTTCTCGACGTCGCCGGCGGCCCAGCCGTCGGGGTTCGGGAACAGGAAGTGCACGACGAACTGGTCGAGCCCCTGCTGCACCCAGTCCGCGCCGGCGTCGAAGCGCGGGTCCACCCAGTCCTCGATGACGCGCATGCCGCCCTCGCGGCCGCCGGGCTCGTTGCCGTGGATCGAGTTGACGACGAGGAGCTTCCGCTTCGGCGTCTTCACGGTCTCGTCGGTGACGAGGACGTCGTAGATCGGGTGGCCGCCGAGGCTCTCGCCGACCGTCGTCACGTCGATCAGGTCGGGGAACTTCGACTCGAGGTACTCGATCGAGCACTGGAACTCGCTGAACCGCACGAACGACACCGACAGGATCGGCTCGGGGAACACCCGCCCGTCCGGCGACGGGTCGTCGGCCGCGCACTGCACGGGCGTCGCGTGCGCGACGGTCGGCGAGGCGAGGCCGGCGGAGACGAGACCGAGGGCGAGCAGCAGGGCGGGCATCCGGCGCATGGGACGCGCTTTCGCCGCGCCCCCCGCGACTCCTGCGCGGGTCAGCAGGTGCGCGCGTACCGCTTCGTCGAGCGCACCTTCGGCCGCGACACGACGCCGGGCGCGTCGCCCTTGCGCGACAGGGCCCACGACGGCGCCCCTGTGGCGCCGGAGAGGACGACGGTGGTCTGCCCCGCGCCCTCGACCGTGACGACGAGGTCGGCGCAACGGTCGCGGTCCACGAGGCTCGCGAACGACCCCTGCACGATGTCGCCGTCGACGCCCGCGACCACGGCGGTCTCCCACAGCCGCGCCGGCCGGTCGCCCCGCCACGCCGCGACGGTCAGGATGCCGCGCGCGGCCGTGCGGGTGTACGAGTCCGAGCCGCGACCGTCGATCGACGCCTTGGTGCCGCGCATGTCCGCCACCGGGTCGCGGCGTACGCGGCCGGTGCGGCCGTCGACGGTGCCCTCGTCGCGGCGCCCGACCGACCCCGGCGGCAGCGCCGTCACGGCGTAGCCGATGTCGGTGATCCCGTCCGCGTCGACGTCGCCCACGGAGCCCCCACCCGCCGAGGGGCGCGCGCCCTGCATGCCGGAGACCGAGACGCGGCGCGTGACCGACCACACCCGGCGGCCCGACGCGGTGAGCGCGGTGACCGAGATGCCGACGTTCGCACGGTCGCTGACGTCCTTGACGACGGCGACCTCCGCGCCGCGGCGGCCGTCCACGTCGCCGAGCGGCACGACGGTCGCGGTGCCCTGCGGCTTCCACAGCACGTGGCCGGTGGCGCCGTCGATCAGGGAGAACGTCTCGGTGCCGCTCTCCCACTCGCCCTGGAACAGCACGATCTCGACGCGGCCGTCGCCGGTCATGTCGGGCACGCTCTGGATGTACGGCTCGGTGTTCGCCGGCATCGGGCTCGCCCACAGCTCCGCGCCGTCGGTGGAGCGCCGCGCGCGAAGCGCGCGCTCGCCCGGCCCGCCCGCCACCGCGACGACGTCGGCTACGCGGTCGCCGCTGACGTCGCCGACGACGGTCCCGAAGACGAAGTCCTCGGTGAGGAACGGCGCTCCGAGGTCGTGCGCGGTGCCCGTGGCGCCGTCGACGACCGAGAGCTGCACGTACCCGCGCGACACGACGAGCTCGCCGTTGACCGGCTCGGACGCGCCGGTGCCGACGTAGGTCTCGATGAGCACGTCCTCGCCGCCGCCGGGAACGAGGTCGCCGAGGTCGTCGACGTACAGGCCGGCGCCCATGCCGCCGACGACCGCCTCCGCGTCGACGACCGGCGCCGTGTGCTCCCACAGCAGGGTCCCCGCGCCGTCGTACGCGTACACGCCGCTCTCGCCCGCCGTCACCGCGGCGAACCCCTGGTCGACGCCGTCCATCTCCTCCGTCACGACGACCATGCCGCCCTTCCCCGCGGCACCGACCTTCGTGAACAGGGGGTACGGGAAGTCGCCCGGCAGCACCTTGCTCCACAGCAGCCGCCCGTCGCGGCCGCGGTGCGCCTCGACCCGGATCGCGAACGTGAACGCGCCCGTCGCGCCGTCGAACGTCTCGTGCAGCCGCAGGTCCGCGACGTCGTTGCCGCCGTCGCCGTCGAGGTCGCCCGCCTCGACGGGGACCGCGACGTCGTACGTCTCGGCGGCGGGTGCCGCGGCGGCGGCCTGCGCGACCGCGTCGGCGGCGGGACGCGCGGCGGGCATGCGCTTCGCGAGGGCGTCGTAGCCCGCGGCGTACGCCGCCAGCGCCGTGCGCGCGTCGCCGCGAGGCGCGCGCGCAGCGGCGGGGGCCGCGACGGGCGCGGAGCCCAGCGCGGTGGCGGGCAGGGTCGCGGCGAGCAGTGCGGCGGCGAGCAGAGTGCGCCTCATGGGTCCCCCCGTGTCGGACTACAGGATCATGACGTTCGAGGCTCGGGCCGAGGTTCCTGCCGGGCGCGAGTTGACAACGGTTTTCATTCCACGTTGGCTCGCACCGTGCGCCTGATCGCCCTGCCCCTCGCCGTCGCCCTCGCGGCGACCGGCTGCGTCAAGGACGGGGGCGGCGGGGACGGCGGGCTGCGCGTCGTCGCGGGGCTCTACCCGCTCGCGTACGTCGCCCGCGCCGTCGGCGGCGGCTCGGTGGACGTCGTCGACCTGACGCCGCCGGGCGCCGAGCCGCACGACGTCGAGCTCGCCCCGAGCCAGGTCGCGGCCCTCGAACGCGCCGACGTCGTGCTGCTGGTCCCCGGCTTCCAGCCGGAGGCCGACGCGGCCGCGCGGGACGCCGCGAAGGTGCCGGTCGAGGTCGAGCGCAGCGACCCGCACGTCTGGCTCGACCCGACGCGGCTGCGCGCGGTCGCGGACGCCCTCGCCGAGCGCCTCACCGCGCTCGACCCCGACGGCGGCTACGCCGCCCGCGCCGAGCGGCTCACGCTCGCGCTGACGACGCTCGACGCCGACATCGAGGACGGGCTCGAGACCTGCGCGCGGCGCGACCTCGTCACGAGCCACGCGGCGTTCGGCTACTTCGCCCGCCGCTACGGCCTCACGCAGGTCTCCATCGCCGGCGTGGAGCCCGACGCCGACCCGCCGCCGGGGACCATCGCGGAGATCGCGCGCTACGTCCGCGAGAAGGACGTCACGACGGTCTTCTTCGAGGCGCTCGTCTCGCCCAAGGTCGCGGAGGCGATCGCGCGGGAGGCGGGGGCGCGGGCGGCGTTGCTCGACCCGGTCGAGAGCGTCTCCGGCGGCGACGACTACGAGTCCGTGATGCGCCGCAACCTCGCGACGCTGCGTCCCGCGCTGGGGTGCCGGTGACGGTCTTCGCGCTGTCGCGCGCCACCGTCGGCCGCGGCGGCACCGAGGTGCTGCACGGGGTCGACTTCACGCTGGACGAGCGGGAGTTCGTCGCGGTGCTCGGCGCGAACGGCGCGGGCAAGAGCACGCTCGTCCGCGCGCTGCTCGGGCTCACGCCGTTGACCGGCGGGGAGCTGCGGCTGTTCGGCGTGCCGGCGCGGGAGTTCCGCGAGTGGCCGCGCATCGGCTACGTCCCGCAGCGGCTCACCTCCGCGACCGGCGTCCCCGCGACGGTGCGCGAGGTCGTGGCGTCGGGGCGTACGCCGCGCCTGTCGCGCTGGCGCCGGATGGGCGCCGCCGACCGCGCGGCCGTCGACGCCGCGATCGAGCGCGTCGGCCTCGCGCCGGACGTCCCCGTCGCTCACCTGTCCGGCGGGCAGCAGCAACGCGTCCTCATCGCCCGCGCGCTCGCCGGCGAGCCCGAGGCGCTGGTGCTGGACGAGCCGACGGCCGGCGTCGACGCGGAGAGCCAGCGGTCGTTCGCCGGCGTCCTGGCGCGGCTCAAGGAGGGCGGCGTCGCGGTCCTGCTCGTCACGCACCACCTCGGCGCGCTCGCGCCGCTCGTCGACCGCGTCGTCGTCGTCGCGGAGGGCGTCGTGACCTACGACGGCCCGGCGCCCGAGCACGGCATGGCGGACGACGACCACCACCACCCGGTCCCGCAGGACCGGTCGCGCTGGGGGCTCGCGTGACCACGGTGCTGGAGCTGGAGTTCATGCGCAGGGCGCTGCTCGCGGCGTTCCTCGTCGGGCTCACCGCGCCCGCGATCGGGACGTTCCTGGTGCAGCGCCGCCTGGCGCTGATGGGCGACGGCATCGGCCACGTCGCGCTGACCGGCGTCGGGCTCGGGCTGTTCCTCGGGACGGCGCCGTTGCTGACGGCGATCCTCGTGTCCGTCGCCGGCGCGGTCGCCATCGAGCTGCTGCGCGAGCGCGCGAGCGGCGACGTCGCGCTCGCCCTGCTGTTCTACGGAGGAATCGCCGGCGGCGTCGTGCTGACGAACAAGTCGCCGCAGGGCACGGCGTTCAACCTGGTGTCGTACCTGTTCGGCTCCGTCACGACCGCGAGCGGCGGCGACCTCTGGGTCATCGCGGCGCTCGCGGTGCTCGTGCTCGGGATCGTCGCGGTGTTCGGGCGGGAGATGTTCAGCGTCTCCTACGACGAGGAGGTCGCGCGGGTCAGCGGCCTGCCGGTCCGCGCGCTGAACCTCCTCGTCGCCGTCACCGCCGCGCTCACCGTCGCGCTCGCGATGCGCGTCGTCGGGCTGCTGCTGGTGTCGGCGCTGATGGTCGTGCCCGTCGCGGCGGTGCAGCAGGTCGCGCGGTCGTTCCGCGCGACGCTGCTCGGCAGCCTCGCGGTCGGCGTCGCGGTCAGCGTCGGCGGGCTGCTGATCGCGTACTACGCCGACGTCGCGCCCGGCGCGGCGATCGTCCTGACGGCGATCGGCGTGTTCGCGCTCACGTCGCTGGTGGCGCGGCGATGAGGCCGACCCGCCAGCGCACCGCGGTCGCCGAGGCGCTCGGCGCGGCGGACACGTTCCGCAGCGCGCAGGAGATCCACGAGGTGCTGCGCGCCAACGGGGAGAGCGTCGGGCTCACGACGGTCTACCGGACGTTGCAGGCGATGGCCGACGCCGGCGAGGTCGACGTGCTGCGCGGCGAGGGCGAGGCGGTCTACCGCCGCTGCCGCAGCGACGACCACCACCACCACCTCGTCTGCCGCTCGTGCGGCACGACCGTCGAGCTCGCCGCCGCCGACGTCGAGTCGTGGACGGCGGCGGTCGCGCGGCGGCACGGCTTCACGGACGTCAGCCACACCGTCGAGGTGTTCGGCGTCTGCCGCTCCTGCCGTTCCGAGTAGCGCCTACGCGACCCGGCGCCTGCGCCGCACGACGAACGCCGTCGCGAGCGCGAGGCCCGCGACCATCCCGGCGACGTCGCCGTTCCAGCCGGTCGACGCGATCGGCGGCGTGTCGGGGCGGCGCGGCGGGTCGACGTGCGTCGGCGGCCGGTCGCCGCCGCGGGTGTCGCCGGGCAGGCCGAGGCCCTCGGCGTCCCAGCGGATGGCGTTCTCCATGATGAACAGGCCGGAGTACGTGAGCGCGTAGTCGCGGAGACCGTAGCGGTGGTCGTTGTCCTCGGTCGGCGTCGGCAGCGCGCCGCCGACGAGGCGGATGACGCCCCTGCCGAGCGAGACGTGGCCGAGCGTCACGAGGTCGTTCGTCGTGCCGACGACGGTGCCGCCCGCGTCGGTGAACGCCGCCGTGTCGATCGCCGTCATCGGCGACGCCGCGCCGCCGATGCCGTAGCCGAGCGGCGGGCACTCGACGAGCTGGCGGGCGTTCTCGCGCAGGCCCGCGACGAGGCTGTCCTCGAGGCCGCGCACGATGTCGGTGTACGGCTGGTAGACCTCGATGTCGCTCACCGCGTCGGGCTCGACGACGCCGAGGTCGCCGAGCGCGTGCAGCCCGCGGTCGGTGAGGACGAGGTTGCCGCCGCGGCTGACCCAGTCCTTGATGTTCGCGAAGTACGCCTTCTGGTCGTACGCCCTCCCGAGCGCGTCCTTCGGCGCCGTGAAGTCGGCGAGCACGAGCGTGTCGACCTGGTCGAGGTGCTTGCCGCTCGCCGCGATGTCGGCGGCGTTGAGCCTGCGGAACGGCTTCGGCATCAGCCGCGACTGGTCCTCGAAGAAGCGCATGTTCGTGGCGCTGTACGGCTTCTGCACGACCGGCTTGCCGTCGGCGCCGAGGCCGTTGCCGTCGGGGCCCGGCTTCGTGCCGACGCCGTCCTTGTCCGTGACGACGGCGGGGTTGAAGACGTAGCCCGGCTGGCCGCCGGTCTCCACGACGACGTTGCGGTCGTTGAACTCCTGCTCTTGGAACAGCGCGTACGCCATCGCGGTCTTCACGATCGCGCGGGAGGCGTTGATGTGGTTCTCCTGGAGGTAGATGTTCCAGGCCTTGTCCGGCACGGTGTGATTCAGGAAGATCTCGTAGTCCATGCCGGTGACGCCGATGTCGGCGGCGAGGTAGTCGCCGATGAAGCCGGTGTCCGTGTAGCCGAGCGTGTCCCACACGGTGGCCCAGTGGGCGGGCGTCGTCGGGACCGAGTTGCCGATCTGGTTGCGGCAGTTCTCGGGGTCGGGGACGAAGTCGCAGACCGGTCCCTCGATGCCCTCGTCGCCGCCGGTCTGGCTCGCGATCTGGTCCTGGATGCCCTCGTAGAGCGTGGCGTCGATGACCGACTTCGTGCGCTCCGCGATGGCCATGAGCCTGCGGTGGTCGACCGAGTCGAACTGCCCGGCCGGATACATGATGTCGACGTACGCGCGGGACGTGAGCTCGCCGTGGATGTCGGCGCCGTACGCGAGCTTGCCGACGTGGCCGCGGCGCGCGAACTCGTCCATGAACTGCGTGCCGTACCTCATCTCCGACTCCTGGAGCGGGTTGCGCGTGTCGTCGATGCGGCCGATGGTCGGCATCTGGCGGTTGAGGTCGGTGCCCTCGGAGTTCGTGCGCTCGTACGGCGCGGTCGGCACCGTGTAGTAGTCGCCGATCTCCCACCCGTCGGCGTTGAAGTCGATGAACCACACGTCCTCCTGCGCGAGGACGTCGGCGACCTCGTACGTGTGGAACTCCGGGTCGCGACCGGTCGCGGTCTCGTACTGGCCCTCGACGCCGTCGCTGATCGTCGTCGGGATCCCGAGCAGCGAGTCGCCGCCCTCCGCCGCGATCGCGAGGTCCTCGACGGCGCGCAGGCCGCCCTCCAGGCCGCCGCGCTCGTTGCCGTGCACGGACAGCGAGAAGAACAGGTGCTTCTTGCCCTTCGCCGGCGCCTGGTGGTCGGTGAGCCGGATCGCGAAGATGTCGCGCCCGTCGCCCGTGTCGCCGTCGTCGGTGCTGCGGATGCCGTCGGGCCCCGCCGACACCGCGAGCGGCGAGCCGGTGAGCTGGCGCAGCGTCGACACCGAGACCCATCGCGGGTACTTCTGCGCGAGGAACTCGATGCCGTGCTGGTACTCGCGGAAGCCGGTGCCGGGCTGCGGGGCGAACTGCACGTAGCTCACGGCGTTGGTCGCCTCGGGGAAGATCCGGTTGCCGCAGGCGGCGAGCGGCGGGCCGCCCTTGTAGCCGTCCGTGCAGACGGGCGCGGCCATGGCGGCCGGGATGCCGAGCGCGGCCGTCGTGAGCGGGACGGCGGCGAGGACGGTGAGGACGCGGCGGGCGACGGTCATGGGTGACCGTTCTGCGGTCTTTGTCGCTTTCCTGCTCGTCAGTGGAACACGAGCGGGTAACGCTCGGCCCGCAGCGTGCTCAGCACCTCGTCGCAGTGGTCGGGGCCGCGCGTCTCGAGCTGGAGCGACACCTCGACCTCGTCGAGGTGGAGCTTCGGCCCGGTACGCAGGTGCTCGACGTCGAGGACGTTGGCGCCGGTGCTCGCGAGCACGCCGAGCAGCCGCGCGAGCTCGCCCGGGCGGTCGGGGATGCGCAGGCGGAACGACAGGTAGCGGCCCGCCGAGATGAGGCCGTGGCGGATCACGCGGAGCATGAGCAGCGGGTCGATGTTGCCGCCCGAGAGGACCGCGACGACCGGCGCCTCGAACGCGTTCGGCTCCTCCATCAACGCCGCCATGGCCGCGACGCCCGCGGGCTCCACGACGAGCTTCGCACGTTCGAGGCACATCAGCAGCGCGCGCGACAGCGCCTCGTCGGAGACCGTGACGACGTCGTCCACGAGCTGCTGCACGTGGCTCAGGGTGGCGTTGCCCGGCAGCCCGACGGCGATGCCGTCGGCGATCGTCGCCATGTGGTCGAGCGCGACGGGGTGCCCGACCGCCAGCGAGCCGGGGAACGCCGCCGCCTTCTCCGCCTGCACGCCGACGACCCGTACGTCGGGCCGCAGCGCCTTGATCGCGACCGCGATGCCGGAGACGAGGCCGCCGCCGCCCGTCGGCACGACGACGGTGCGCACGTCGGGCACCTGGTCGAGGATCTCGAGGCCGACCGTGCCCTGCCCCGCGATGACGTCGGCGTGGTCGAACGGGTGGATGAAGACGCTGCCGCACTTCTCCGCGTACTCCTGCGCGGCCTTGAGCGACTCGTCGACCGTGAGGCCGTACGGCACGACCTCGGCGCCGTACGCCTTCGTGGCGACGACCTTGGGCAGCGGCGCGCCCTCGGGCATGTAGATCTTCGCGGTCGCGCCGAGCATCGACGCGGCGAGGGCGACGCCCTGGGCGTGGTTGCCCGCACTGGCCGCGACGACGCCGTTGGCCCGCTCCTCGTCGGTCAGCCGGGCGATGCGGACGTACGCGCCGCGGATCTTGAACGAGCCGGTGCGCTGGAGGTTCTCGCACTTCACATCGACGCGCCCGCCGACGACGTTCGACAGCCACCGCGACCCCTCGACGGGAGTGCGGATCGCGACGTCGGCCAGCATCGCCGCGGCCCTGCGTACGTCGTCGATCCCGACCAGCGGCTCGCCCATGCCGCCGATCCTGACAGACGACTAGGGTCGGCGGCATGCGAGACGAGCACCCGCTTCCGGGCACCGACCACGTCGTCGACGGCGTACGGCTGCACGTCGTCCGCCACGGCTCAGGCCCGGGGGTGCCCGTGCTGCTGCTGCACGGCTTCCCGACGTCGTCGTACCTGTGGCGCGACGTGCAGCGCGACCTCGGCCCGAGGCACCCGACGTACGCCGTCGACCTGCTCGGCCTCGGCTGCTCCGAGCGCCCGCGCGCCGCGCGCTACGACCACGCCTCGCAGGCCCGCCTGATGCTGTCGTTGCTGACGTCGCTCGGTCTGGACCGCGTCGCCGTCGTGGCGCACGACGTCGGCGGCGCGGTGGCCGTGCACCTGGCCGCGCTCGCGCCCGAGCGCGTGGCGGCACTGGTGCTGGTCGACACGCCGTTGCACCCCGAGGTGTGGCCCGTGCCGCTCGTGCGGCTGCAGTCGTTGCCGCTCCTCGGCGAGGCGCAGGGCACGCTCTCGCGGCTCGTCCCGTCCCTCGGCCGCCGGCTGCTCGCGACCGCGCTCGGTCGCGGGCTCAAGGCGACGTCGTTCACCCCGAAGACGCTCGGCCACTACGCCGCGCCGCTGCTGTCCCCGGACGGCATCCGCGGCATGCTCGCGGTCGCGCGCGCGGCCGACCCGGGGGCGGTGCGGGAGGCGTTCGGCCTCGTCGCTGCCGAGCCGCCGCCGTCGCTCGTGCTGTGGGCGGCCGAGGACGCGTGGTTCTCCCCCGCCTACGGCCGCCGTGTCGCCGGCGAGCTGCGCGGCGCGTCGTACGTCGAGGTCGCCGACGCGGGCCACTTCCTCCCCGAGGACAGGCCCGAACGCGTCGCCGAGGAGGTCGAGGGCTTCCTCGCCGAGGTCGCGACGGCGGCACCGGCGTAGCCTCCCGGGCTACCGGCCACGCGGCGGGTACCGTCAGGGATCCCTGACGGCACGGAGGTGGCATGGCGGACGACCGGCGCTTCGACGTGCCCCTATACACGGTCGGCGAGGCCGCCGCGCACCTCGGCGTACCTCCCGCGACCTTCTCCCGGTGGGCGCGCGGGTACCGCGACGAACGCCCCACCGGTCGCGCGACGGTGTCGCCGCCCGTCGTGACGGCGTTCGACGGCCGTGGCGCGACGGTGCCATTCGTGGGCCTCGCCGAAGGCCTCGTTCTTGCGGCGTTCCGGCGCGCGGGGGTGCCGTTGCAGCGGATCAGGCCCGCGCTCACCGCACTGCAGAAGGAGCTCGGCGTCGAGCACGCGCTCGCCTCGCGGCGCCTCTACACCGACGGCGCCGAGCTGCTCTACGACTACGCGGACCGGTCGCGCGACGACGACGTCCGCGAGCACGTGATGGACCTCGTCGTCGTCCGGAGCAACCAGCGCGTCTTCACCGACGTCGTCAGGGCGTACCTCCGCCGCGTCACGTACGACCGTGACGGCTGGGCGGGACGGATCGCGCTGCCCGCGTACCGCGTCGCGGACGTCGTCGCGGACCCGCGGCGCAACTTCGGACAGCCGTACTTCGTGCGCGGGGGCGTCCGGGTCGAGGACGTCCTGGACCGGTGGTTCGCCGGCGAGTCGATGGACGACCTCGCCGCCGACTACGGCGTGCCGCTCGCGGACATCGAGGACGCCGTTCGTGTCTCCAAGCGACGCGCCGCCGCCTAGGTTCTTCGTCGACCGCAGCCTCGGCGCGGTCGTGGTACCGCGCCTGCTTCGCGAGGTGGGCGTCGACCTCCAGACGATGCGGGAGCGCTACGGTGAGGACCGGGCGCAGGACGTTCCCGACGTCGAATGGCTGGCGGACGTGGGTGAGGAAGGCCTCGTCGTCCTCATGAAGGACAAGCGCATCCGTACGCGCCCGGCAGAGCACGCAGCCGTACGTCGTTTCGCGGTCCGCTGCTTCTGTGTCTCCACCGGCAACCTCACCGGCCCCGACATGGCCGCGCTGTTCGTGGCGTCGTACGACCGGATGGTGGCGCTGTGCGAGACGCCCGGGCCGTTCATCTACCAGGTGAGCAGCCGGGCTCTGCGGCGAGTGCTCTAGTCCGCGTTCCAGTAACGGCTGCCGCTCTGGACCAGGGCGGCGGCGCCGACGAGGCCGGCCTCCTGGCCCAGGGCGGCCGGAACGACGCGCACCTTGCGCGCCCACTCCATCCGCGCGTGCCTGCGGAACGCCTCCTCCAGCGGGTCGAACAGCATCGGCCCCGCCTGCGACAGGCCGCCGCCGACGGCGACGACCTCGACGTCGAGCAGGTGCGTGGCGGACGCGATCGCGACGCCGAGCGCGCGGCCCGCGCGCGCCAGCGCCTCGCGCGCGACGGGGTGCCCGCGCGCCGCGTCGTCGGCGACGTCGCGCGCCGTCGAGGACGGCCGGCCCCAGCCCTGCGCCTTCGCCCACGCGGCGACCGAGGGCCCGCTCGCGACGGCTTCGAGGCAGCCCACCCCGCCGCACGCGCACTTCGGCCCCTCGGGCTCCACGACGACGTGGCCGATGTGCCCGGCGTTGCCGCTGAACCCGTCCACGAGGTGCCCGCCGAGGATCAGCCCGCCGCCGACGCCGGTCGAGACGACCATGCCGAGGACGTTGCGGTTGCCGCGCCCGGCACCGCGCCAGTGCTCTCCCACGGCGACGCAGACGGCGTCGTTGTGCACGCGCACGGGCACGTCGGGGAAGCGCTCCTTCAGCCGGTCCCGCAGCGGGAAGGAGCGCCAGGCCGGGATGTTCAGCGGCGACACGTGCCCGTCGGGCCACGACATCGGCCCGCCGCAGCCCACGCCCACGCCGGCGAAGTCGCGCGCGCCGACGCCCGTCGTGAAGCGGTCGAGCAGCGCGAGGACGGTCTTCCACAACGTCTCGCCGTCCAGCCTGCGACCGTGCGGCGTGTCGATGCGCGCGGCGGCGGAGACGCGGCCGCCGCGGTCCACGACGGCTGCGGCGAGCTTGGTGCCTCCGATGTCGAGCGCGAGGACGGGTCCGGCGGCCATCAGGATCCGAACGCCACGATGCTCGCCGTGAACCCGTGCAGGTAGTTGCGCCCGCCGACGGGACCGATCTCGCCCGCCGCGAAGAAGCCCGCGACCGGCGCGTGCGCGAAGTGCTCCGCGACGATGCGCGGGTCGTGGTCCGCGGAGGGGAACAGGTTGGCGCCGCGCCCGTTGCACGAGAACAGCAACGCCCCCTCGACCAGGCCGGGACCGCCGAGCACGTCGGGCCCGGCGAGCAGCGCGCGCAGGTCCTCGTCCGCCGCCTGCGCGTCGCGCACCTGGAAGCGCACGGTCGTGCCCACCGACACGAGGTCGCCGACCACGATGCCGTCGCGCGCCTCGTCCACGCCGAGGACGCCGCGGATCAGGAAGTCGCCGCGGTCGTGGACCTCGGCGTACTCGTCCATCGCGATGCCGATCTGCAGCCCGCGCGACGCGAGCGCCTGCTCGTCGGCGGGGAGGTCGGCGACGATCTCCTCCAGCTTGCGTACGGCGGGCACGCCGGCGAGCTCCAGCAGGACGTTGCCCTCGGACTTCGTCACGACCATCGTCGGGCCGATCGGGCGGCAGCCCTGCGACACGATCGTGCGCGCGCCGACGGGCCCGCGCAGGACGGCGCCGACCGCGCCCCTGTCGACCACCCGCCCGTCGACCAGCAGCCGCGAGCCGCCGGGACCGAGCCGCCCCGACGCGAGGCCGCCGGCCACCGGCACGCCGACGGCGGTGTCGTTGAAGCGCGACACGAAGCCGTCGGCAGGGAACGAGTACGGGTCGGCGAGCAGCAGGCAGAGGTCCGCCTCCTCCATCCGCTCGGGGAGCCCGACGACGGCCAGCGACTCCGGCGTGCGCATGACCTCGAGGTGGAACGTCCGCAACGTCGTCCGCGGCAGCACCGCCGCCCAGACCGACACCGCCGACGCGGACTCGACGGCCCGCTCGTCGCCGATGACGCCGCCCGCCGAGCAGCCGAGCGTCGTCGCCGACCCGACCAGCGAGACGACGCGGTCGAACGCCGCCTCGATCTCCTCGGGCGCGGGCCCGCAGACGAACACGCAGACGAACGTCGGCTCGATGCCGCCGAGCGGTTCGAGCGCCTGGCGCGTCGCGAGCTCCGCCGCGCGCACGAGGTCGGCGTCCGCCGCGAGCCCGTCACCGAACCGTCCCATGCCCCCATCTTGCCCCTGACGGACGAGCGCCGTCCCCGGCGGTCCTCCGGAGCACCGCAACTAGTGCGGACCCGGCGACGCTGACGTAGCGTGGGGCGGTGAACGCACCCCCCACCACGACCGCCGGCGACCTGCGCGCGCAGGGGGTCACGTACGAGACGGTCAAGCACGAGATCCGCCGCAACCTGCTCCAACGCCTCCGCGACGGCGAGGAGCGCTTCCCCGGCATCGTCGGCTTCGACGAGACGGTCCTCCCCCAGCTCGAACGTGCCCTCCTCGCCGGCCACGACCTCGTGCTGCTCGGCGAGCGCGGGCAGGGCAAGACGAGGCTGATCCGTACGCTCGTCGGCCTGCTGGACGAGTGGACGCCGGTGGTCGACGGCTGCGAGATCAACGACCACCCGCTCGCGCCGACCTGCAACGCCTGCGCGACGCGCGCCCGCGAGCTCGGCGACGACCTGCCGGTGACGTGGCGGCACCGCTCGCAGCGCTACGGCGAGAAGCTCGCGACCCCCGACACGAGCGTCGGCGACCTCATCGGCGACGTCGACCCGATCAAGGTCGCCGAGGGCCGCACCCTCGGCGACCCGGAGACGGTGCACTACGGCCTCGTCCCGCGCACCAACCGCGGCATCTTCAGCGTCAACGAGCTGCCCGACCTCGCCGAGCGCATCCAGGTGGCGTTGCTCAACGTCCTGGAGGAGCGCGACGTCCAGGTCCGCGGCTACCAGCTACGCCTCCCGCTCGACCTGCTCCTCGTCGCGAGCGCGAACCCAGAGGACTACACGAACCGCGGCCGGATCATCACGCCGCTGAAGGACCGGTTCGGCGCGGAGATCCGTACGCACTACCCGCTGCGCCTCGACGACGAGGTCGCGATGATCCGCCAGGAGGCGGAGCTGTCGTGGCCGACGGCGAACGCCCTCGTGCCCGACCACCTGTTCGAGGTGATCGCGCGGTTCACGCGTCACGTCCGCGAGGCGCCCGCGGTGGACGCGCGCAGCGGCGTCTCCGCGCGGTTCGCGATCGCGGCGACGGAGACCGTCGCCGGGTCCGCCGTACGCCGCGCCGCGCTCGCCGGCGAGGACACGCCCGTCGCGCGCGTGGTCGACCTGCCGAGCGTCGTGCCCGCCAGCAGGGGCAAGGTGGAGTTCGACCACCTGGAGGAAGGGCGCGAGCTCGAGATCCTCGGGCACCTGCTCAAGCGCGCGGTCGCGGAGACCTATCGCGCGCGCCTCGGCGGCGTCGACGTCAGCGGGCTGCTCGCGAAGTTCGAGGACGGCACGACCGTCGAGACCGGCGAGCTCGTCTCTGCCGCCGAGCTGCTCAAGCGCGTCGGACCCGTCAACGGTCTCGCGCAGCTCATGTCGCGGCTCGGCATCCCCGAGGGCGCGGAGTCGCCTGGGCTCGCGGCGGCGACGGTGGAGTTCGCGATGGAGGGGCTGCACCTCGCGAAGAAGCTCGACAAGGACGAGGTGCCGGGCCGGGCGGTGTACGGGCGGTGAGCCGCCGCCTGCTGCCGCGCGACGAGATGGCGCGTCGCGGGCCGCTGCTCGCGCTGTCGGTCGTGCTGATGCTCGCGGCGTTCGTCCTGATCGGGACCGGCAAGGCGGTGCTCGGCTTCACGCTGTTCGTCGGCGCGTTCCTCGCGGTGGGGCTGGCGAAGCGCGCGTGAGCATCCGCTACGGCCCCTGGGCCGGCGGGCCCGACCCGCTGGAGCCTCCGTACGACGTCGCCTCGGCCGTGGACGAGATCGGCGAGGCGGTGCTCGCGGGCGACTCGCCGCGGGAGGCGTTGCGGAGCCTGATGCGCCGCGGCCTGCAGGGACGGCGCGGCCTGGACGACCTGATGCGCAAGCTGCGCGAACGCCGCCGCGAGGTCCGCGAGCGAGGCCGCCTCGACGGCACGCTGGAGCAGGTACGCGAGCTGCTCGACCGCGCGCTCGAACAGGAGCGCGGCGCGCTGTTCCCCGACCCGAGCGACAGGGCGCGCGCGGCCGAGGCCGAGCTGGACTCGCTGCCGGACGACACCGCCCGCGCGGTGCGCGGGCTCGCCGACTACCGGTGGACGTCGCCGGAGGCCGCGGCGACGTACGAGGAGATCCGCGACCTGCTCCGCCGCGAGGTGCTCGACGCGCAGTTCCGCGGGATGAAGGAGTCGCTCGAAGGCGCGAGCCCCGAGGAGCTGCAGCGCGTCAAGGACATGCTCGCGGCGCTGAACGACATGCTCGACGCCGACGCGCGGGGCGAGGACACGACCGCGGCGTTCGCGGAGTTCATGGAGCGCTACGGCGACCTGTTCCCCGACGACCCCCAGTCGCTCGAGGAGCTGGTCGACTCGCTGGCCCGCCGCGCGGCGGCGGCGCAGCGCATGATGAGCAGCCTCTCGCCGGAGCAGCGCGAGGAGCTCGCGAACCTCATGTCGCAGACGCTCGGCGACATGGACATGGCGTACCAGATGGACCGCCTGAACAACGCCCTGCGCGCCCGCCGCCCGGACCTCGACTGGCGGCGCGGCGAGCGCATGAACGGCGAGCAGGGCATGGGCATGGGCGACTCGGTCTCCGCCCTCGAGGACCTCGCCGACCTCGACGAGGTCGAGTCCGCGCTGCACCAGGACTACGCCGGCGCGTCGCTGGACGACGTGGACGAGGACGCGCTGCGCCGCACCCTCGGCGAGGCCGCCGTGGACGACCTGCGCGCGCTGCGGCAGCTCGAACGCGAGCTCACCGAGCAGGGCTACCTGAACAGCCGGGGCGGCGAGCTCGAGCTCTCGCCCAAGGCCGTGCGCCGCATCGGCGCCGCCGCGCTGTCCCGCGTCTTCAAGAGCCTCGACGCGAAGGGACGCGGCGACCACGACGTCTCCGACGCGGGCGCGGCGGGCGAGCTCACCGGGGCGTCGCGGCAGTGGCGGTTCGGTGACGAGCAGCCGCTCGACGTCGTGCGCACCGTCCGCAACGCCGTCCTGCGCGGCGGCCGCACGGCGAGCGGCGTCGCGCTGCAGGTGGACGACTTCGAGGTACTGGAGACCGAGCGGCGGACGAGCGCGGCGGTCTGCCTGCTGGTCGACCTGTCGTACTCGATGGCGCTGCGCGGCACGTGGGGCATCGCGAAGTCGACCGCGCTGGCGTTGCACTCGCTGGTCACCACGCGCTTCCCGCAGGACCGCATCCACATCATCGGGTTCAGCGACTACGCGAGGGAGCTGCGGCCCACCGACCTCGCGGGCCTGTCGTGGGACATGGTGCAGGGCACGAACCTCCAGCACGCGCTGATGATCGCCTCGCGCCAGCTCTCGCGGTACCCCGACTCCGAGCACGTCGTCCTCGTCGTCACCGACGGCGAGCCGACCGCCCACCTGATGCGCAACGGCGAGCCGTTCTTCGCCTGGCCGCCGCTGCCCGAGACCGTCGACCTCACGATGGCCGAGGTGGTCAAGCTCACGCGGTCGGGCGCGACCATCAACGTCTTCATGCTGGACGAGGAGCCGAGGCTCGTGCAGTTCGTGGAGCGGCTCGCGCGGCTCAACGGAGGCCGCGTCTTCGCGCCCGCGAGCGAGCGGCTCGGCGACTACGTCGTCAGCGACTACCTGCGCGCGCGGCGCGGCCGCAGGTAGGAGTACGGCGCCCCGTCGCGAATCCCTCATACTCGTCAGACCAACGAACTTCCGAGGGGCGGCGGCATGGCCGGCAACGACTTCCACGTGCGGCTCAAGAAGGGCTTCGGCCGCTTGGGCGGCGGGTTCTCCCTGATCCTGATCGGGCTCGGCCTGCTCTCGATCCTCTTCGCCTGGAACGGCGCCGCCGGCGAGCCTCTCGTCGCCGCGCAGATGCCGTACCTCGTCTCCGGCGGCCTCCTCGGCGTCTGCCTCGTCGG
>DASZER010000063.1:0-78647 GCA_035940575.1 Frankiaceae bacterium
TCGACCAGGCGGTCGGCGGCGGCGTACGGGTCGGTCTTGCCGCGCACGACCTCCTCGGCCAGCGCCTCCAGCGCGGTCCCCGCGTGCAGGTCGCCGAGGCGCTCGCGCAGCGCGGTCACGGCGATCGCCTCGATCTCGCCCGACGCGCGGGCGAGACGGCGACGTTCCAGCTCGCCGGACTCGCGCAGCCACGCCCAGTGCTCGTCGAGGCGTTCGACCAGATCGTCGATGCCGTCGCCGCGCGCGGCGACGGTCTTGACGATCGGCGGCTTCCAGCCGCCGTGCGGGCCGTCGCCCTGGCTGATCATGTTGCGCAGGTCGCGGACGGTGTTGTCCGCGCCTTCGCGGTCGGCCTTGTTGACGACGTAGACGTCGGCGACCTCGAGGATGCCGGCCTTCGCGGCCTGGATCGCGTCGCCCATGCCGGGCGCGAGCAGCACGATCGTCGTGTCCGCGAGCGACGCGACCTCGACCTCGGCCTGCCCGACGCCGACGGTCTCCACGAGGATCACCTCGCAGCCCGCCGCGTCGAGCACGCGCAGCGCCTGCGGCGTCGACCACGACAGCCCGCCGAGGTGCCCGCGCGAGGCCATCGAGCGGATGAACACGCCGCTGTCCGTCGCGTGGTCCTGCATCCGCACCCGGTCGCCGAGCAGCGCTCCCCCGCTGAACGGCGACGACGGGTCGACCGCGAGCACGCCGACGCGTACGCCGCGACGGCGGAACGCCGTGACGAGCGCCGAGGTCGAGGTGGACTTGCCGACGCCGGGCGAGCCGGTGAGGCCGACGATCCGCGCCCGCCCGGTCTTGGGGGCGAGCGCGGCCATCACCGACCGCAGCTCCGGCGCGGCGTCCTCGACCAGCGAGATGAGCCGGGCGACGGCGCGCGGCGACCCTTCCTCCGCCGCCGAGACCAGCGCCGCGACGTCGTTGTTCACGCGGGGTCCCCAAGGCGGCGCGAGCGCAGCGAGCGCCGTCGTGGGGTGCTCACACCGAGCGGAGGATCAGGGCGTCGCCCTGGCCGCCACCGCCGCACAGCGCGGCCGCGCCGATGCCGCCGCCGCGCCTGCGCAGCTCGAGCGCGAGGTGCAGCGTGATGCGCGCGCCCGACATGCCGATCGGGTGGCCGAGCGAGATCGCGCCGCCGTCGACGTTGACGATGCTCGGGTCGATGCCGAGCTCGCGGGTCGACCAGATGCCGACCGACGCGAACGCCTCGTTGATCTCGACCAGCGAGAGGTCCGACGCGGACAGGCCCTCGCGCGCGAGCGCCTTCTTGATGGCGTTCGACGGCTGCGCCTGCAACGACGCGTCGGGGCCCGCCACCACGCCGTGCGCGCCGATCTCGGCGATCGGCGTGGCGCCGTGGCGCTCGGCCGCGGCCTTCGACATGACGACGACCGCGCAGGCGCCGTCGCTGATCTGCGACGCCGACCCCGCCGTGATCGTGCCGTCGGCGGCGAACGCCGGGCGCAGCGCGCCGAGCGACTCGACCGTCGTGCCCGGGCGCACGCCCTCGTCCTCGGTGAACAGCAACGGCTCGCCCTTGCGCTGCGGGATCGGCACGGAGACGAGCTCCTCGTCGAAGCGCCCCTCCTTCATCGCCGCGGCGGCGAGCTCGTGCGACCGCGCCGCGAACTCGTCCTGCTCCGCGCGCGAGATGCCGAGCTTGGCGTTATAGCGCTCGGTCGACTCGCCCATCGCGACCTGGTCGAAGGCGCAGAACAGGCCGTCGTACGCCATCGAGTCGACGAGGGTCGTGTTGCCGTACTTGAAGCCGGCGCGCGAGCCCGGGAGCAGGTGCGGCGCCTGCGTCATCGACTCCATGCCGCCCGCGACGACGACCTCGAACTCGCCCGCCGCGATGAGCTGGTCGGCCAGCGCGATCGAGTCGATGCCGGAGAGGCAGACCTTGTTGACGTTGACCGACGGGACGGTCATCGGGATGCCGCCCTTGACCGCCGCCTGGCGCGCGGGGATCTGCCCCGCGCCGGCCTGGAGGACCTGGCCGAGGATCACGTAGTCGACGTCGTCGCCGGTGATGCCGGCGCGTTCCAGCGCGGCCTTGATGGCGATGCCGCCGAGGTCGGCGGCGGAGAAGCCGGCGAGGCTCCCCTGCAGCTTGCCGATCGGCGTACGAGCGCCGCTGACGATGACCGAGCCGGCCATGGTGGGGCCTCCCTGAATGCACACGGTGTCTCCTGCCAGGATACGGGCGTGCGACCGCAGACGCGCTACGCGACCAACGGGGGCGTGAGCATCGCCTACCAGGTCGTGGGCGAGGGCCCGGTCGACCTGCTCTGGGTGCCCGGGTGGCTGTCCCACCTCGACCTGCTCTGGCTCGACCCGGCGTACGCGCGCTTCGTCGGGCGCCTCGCCCGCTGCGCCCGCGTGATCCTGTTCGACAAGCGCGGGACGGGCCTGTCCGACCCCGTCGCGCCGGAGGTGTCGTTTGACGACAGGGTCGAGGACATCGGCGCCGTGCTCGACGCGGCCGGGTCGCGGAACCCGTTCGTCATGGGCTACTCGGAGGGGGCGACGCTCGCGGCGATGTTCGCGCTGCGCCACCCCGACCGCGTGCGCGCGCTGATGCTCGTCAGCGGCTTCGCCTGCGGCAGGCAGACGCCCGAGCGCCCGTGGGGACTGCCCGAGGCGCTGTACGAACGCCTCATCGACATCGTCGAGAACCACTGGGGCGAGGGGATGCTCGCGGACTTCTTCGCGCCCTCGATCGCCGGGGACCCGTTCACCCGCCAGTTCGTCGGCATCCTCGAACGCTCCGCCGGCAGCCCGGCGATGGTCCGCGCGATCGGCGACTTCATCAGCGCGATCGACGTGACGGCGCTGCTGCCGTCGGTACGCGTGCCGACGACGGTCGTGCAGCGCAGCGACGAGGCCGTGCCCCGCGCGGCCGGCGAGCACCTCGCCGCCACCATCCCCGGCGCGCGGCTGGTGATCCTGCCCGGCCGCGACCACCTGCCGTGGGTGGGCGACCAGGGACCGTTGCTCGACGAGATCGAGATGTTCGTCAACGGCACGCGCGGCGCCGCCACCGCCGAGCGGCGGGTGCTGACGCTGCTGCTCACCGACGTCGTCGGCTCGACGCCCGAGGCGGCGCGCGACGACGTCGCGTGGACGGGGTCGGTGGACCGGCTCGACGCGATGACCGAGGAGAGCGTCGCCCGCTACGGCGGGCTCGTCGTGAAGACCCTCGGCGACGGCAGCCTCGCGGTGTTCGACGGCCCGACCGCCGCCGTCCGTTGCGGCGCCGAGCTGGCGGCGTCGGCGGCGGGCTCCGGCGTGCCGTTGCGGGTCGGCGTGCACACCGGCGAGGTCGACGTGCGCGAGGACGACGTGGCCGGCGTCGCGGTCGCGGTCGCCGCCCGCGTGTGCGCGGAGGCGCGGGTGGGGCACGTGCTCGTCAGCTCGACGGTGCGCGACCTCGTGCTCGGCTCGGACCTGGCGTTCGAGGACGAGGGGTGGCACGAGCTGAAGGGGCTGCCCGACGAGTGGCGGCTTTGGTCGGTGACGAGCGACCCGAGCCTGCGGGACACGGCCCCCGCCGTGCCGAGCCTGCGACCCGTGGACCGTGCGATGGTGACGGCGGCGAAGCGGACGCCACGGTTGGCGCGAACGATGGTGCGGGTAGCCACCCGCCGACGTTGAGGAGGCCCATGCTCACCCGCATCGACCACGTCGGGATCGCGTGTCACGACCTGGACGAGAAGATCACGCTCTACGAGACGACGTTCGGGCTCACGGTCGCCCACCGCGAGACGAACGAGGAGCAGGGCGTCCACGAGGCGATGCTGCTCGTCGCCCCCGGCTCGTACGTGCAGCTCCTCCAGCCGACGAGGCCGGACTCGCCGGTCGGGAAGTTCCTGGCCCGCAACGGCGAGGGCGTCCACCACATCGGCTACGGCGTCGACGACGTCGAGCAGGCGCTCGCGTCGCTCGACCTCAAGGGCGTGCCGCTCGTGGACTCGCGGCCGAGGCACGGGTCGATGGGCGCGTCGATCGCGTTCCTCCACCCGAAGGGCGTCGGCGGCGTCCTCACCGAGCTGGTGCAAGCGGTCGAGCGTTGACCGAGGGCGGCCTCGCGGAAGCGGCCGCGCGCGAGGGCGCGCGCGTCGCCCGGCGCGGCCGTGTCCGCGAGGTCGTGTTCGGGGCGCAGGACGGGCTGCTCTCGACGCTCGCGCTCGTCACCGGCGTGCGCGGCGCCGACGCGACGCGGTTCGCGATCCTCGTCGCGGGCTTCTCCGGCGCGGTCGCGGGAACGATCTCGATGGCGCTGGGGGCGTACATCGCGGCCAAGAGCCAGCGCGAGGTGTTCGACGCCGAGCTGGACAAGGAGCGCGAGGAGCTCGAACGCCGCCCGCACGTCGAGGTCCTCGAGCTGGCCGACATCTTCCAGGCCGAGGGGCTCGACTACGACAACGCCCTCAAGGCCGCGCACGCCATCGCGACGAACCCCGACGTGATGCTCAAGACGATGGCGGAGAAGGAGCTCGGAATCCCGTACGAACCGCCCGGATCGCCCTACGAGGACGCCATGACGATGGGCGTGGCGTTCGCGATCGGTGCATCGGTGCCGATCCTGCCGTACCTTCTCCTCACGACGACGGCCGGCTTGTGGGTGTCGGTCGTCCTGACCCTCGGGACGCTCTTCGTGATGGGTGTCGCAAAAGCCCGGCTCGCGGGGACCGGGCAGGCGCGCAGTGGCGCGGAGACCGCAGGTCTCGCGGGCCTCGCCGCCGCGCTCGCGTACCTGGTCGGTACGGTCCTGCCCCATGCCCTCGGCATCTCGCCTCCTGCGGGCTGACCCGGTGAACCCCGCCCCCGACCACGACATGCTGATCCTCGGCGCCGAGCCCGACTCGGTGCCGTACGCCCGCCGCTACGTCGCCGCCAGCATCCGCGGCACCGCGGCGGAGCCGCTGCTCGCCGACGCCGAGCTCGTCGTCTCCGAGCTCGTCACCAACGCGCTGCTCCACGGCGGGGCGCCCGCGACCCTGCGCGTGCTCATCGACGGCGACGTCGTACGCATCGAGGTCGGCGACGGCAGCAGGCGCGCGCCGCTGCGCGCCCTCGCCCGCGCCGACGCGATGACCGGCCGCGGGCTGTCGCTCGTCGCCGCGCTCGCGCGCGAGTGGGGCGTCGAGCCGAGGGTCAACGGCAAGGTCGTCTGGTGCGAGATGTCGGTGTCCTCGGCCGCCACGGAGGAGGTCGAGGAGGTCGACGTCGACGCGCTGCTCGCGGCGTGGGACGACGACGAGCCCGAGGGCGACCGCCGCTACACCGTCGTCCTCGGCGACGTTCCCACCGACCTGCTGCTCGGCGCGAAGGCGCACGTCGACAACCTCGTCCGCGAGTTCACCCTCGCCGCCGCCGGCGCCGCCTCCGGCCGCGGGGCGGCGATCCCCGTGCACCTGGCGACGCTGATCGACGACGTCGTCAACGGGTTCGCGGAGGCGCGCCAGTCCATCAAGCGGCAGGCCATCGACGCGGCGACGCGGGGCGACCGCAGGACGTCGCTGTCGCTGTCGTTGCCGCTGTCGGCGGCCGACGCGGGCGAGCGGTACCTCGCCGCGCTGGACGAGGCGGACACGTACGCGCGCGCGGCCCGGCTGCTCACGCTGGAGACGCCGCCGCAGCACCAGGTGTTCCGCCGCTGGTACGTCGAGAGCCTCGTCGGCCAGCTCCGCGCGATGGCGGTCGGCGACGAGCCCGACCCGCCGGTGACGTTCGAACGCCGCCTGCTCGACGAGCTGCGCGTCGTCGCCGCCGCGCGGCGTGCGTCGGACCAGGCGGCGCGCCTGCAGGCGGTCACCGCCGCGCTCGCCGCCGCCACCGACGCGACCGCGGTCGGCCAGGTCGTGCTGTCGGAGGCCGTCGCCGCGCTCGGCGCGTCGGGCGGCGGCCTGCTCGTCCTCGCCGGCGGCCACGTCGACGTCACGGCGAGCGTCGGCTACGACGCCACGACCGTGGAACGGCTGCGCAACGAGACCCCGGACGAGCCGCTGCCCGCCGTCGTTGCGCTGCGGACCGGCGAGCCGGTCTGGATCGAGTCGCGGCAGGAGCGCGACACCCACTTCCCCGACCTCGTCGCGATCGAGCCGTCGACCGTCGCGCTGTGCGCGGTGCCGCTGGTGGTCGAGGGGCGCACGCTCGGCGCGCTGCGGTTCTCGTTCGACCAGCCGCGGCTGTTCGACTTCGACGAGCGCCGCTTCGTGCTGACGCTGGCCGGCCAGACCGCCCAGGCGCTCGGCCGGGCGAACGCGATGGCCGACCTCGCCGCGGCCAACGACAAGCTCGCGTTCCTCGCCGAGGCCTCCGCCGAGCTGTCGCGGTCGCTCGACTACCGCACGACGCTCACCAACGTCGCCAGGCTCGCCGTCCCGCGCCTCGCCGACTGGTGCACCGTCCACCTCGCCGACGAGGAGGGCATCCGCGTCATCACCGTCGCGCACGTCGACCCGGAGAAGGTCGCGCTCGCGGAGGCGTTCGCGAGCCGGTACCCGGTCGACCCCGACGCCCCGACCGGCGTCGCGGCGGTCATCCGCACGGGCAACGCCGAGATCGTGCCGGAGATCGAGCCGGCCATGTTCGAGCGGATCGCCCGCGACGAGGAGCACCTCGCCGCGATCGTCGCCCTCGGCCTGCGCTCCGCGCTGATCGTGCCGCTCGCCACGCGCGACCGGGTGCTGGGGACGCTGTCGATGTTCCACGCCGAGTCCGGCAGGTCGTACGGCGCCACCGACCTCGCGCTCGCCGAGGACCTCGCCAAGCGCGGCGCCATGGCGATCGAGCACGCGACGCTCTTCCGCGACCTCGCGCAGGAGTAGCCAGGCGGAACGAGAAGACAACGGCCCGGGGGCGGATCGGCGTCCCCTCGATCGGTTCACGGGGGAACGATGAATCGCATCAGACGGACGACTCTCGCGCTGGCGCTCGCCGTAGGCGCGGTCGCAGCGGCGACGGCACCCGCCACGGCACGCGCAGACAAGGCCTCCGACGCGCGCGAACGGGTGGGCCTGCCCTCGATCTCGGAGCAGCAGCGATATCGGGACGAGCTCGGTCTCCCCTCGTCAGCGGCGACCGTCCGCGACCTGAACGAGCGGTGGGCGCAGGGCAACGTCCCGGGCGCGACGACCGAGGGCGCGGTGCTCACTCCGGACGAGGAGCGAGAGCTCGACACCCGCGAGGGTGCCGGCCACGAGATCGCTACCGCGGCGCGGGCGCTCTTCGCGGACGACCCGGCAGGAACCTTCGCCGGCGTCTACATCGACAACGCGAACGGGAAGACCGTCGTCCTCGTCACTCGCGACGCCGATGCCGTGGCGGCGAAGATCAGGGCCCGCGTGACGAACGGCTCGCGCCTCGCCATGCGTACGGTCACGTTCCCGATGGCCCGCTTGAGCAGCATCGCGGACACGGTGGCGGGGACCTCGGACGCCTTACGTGACCGAGGCGCGAACGTCACGGCGACCGACGTCGACGAGGTCGCGAACCGTACCGCTATCGGCCTCTCTCCCGACACCGCGACGGCGCGGGCCGTCGTGGCATCTGCGCTCGCGCCGGGGGACGTCGCGGCCGTCCGGTTCTACGACTCGGGGCCGGCGACGTTCGCCGGCGTCCAGACGTTGAACGCGCCCCCGGTGAAGGGCGGCCAGGTCATCCTGTCCGCGCGTCCGGACGGCTTCTACAACCAGTGCACCTCGGCGTTCGACGCGTACCGCCAGACGCGGACCGATGCCGGGATCTGGGTCTACGACCGGTACATGATCACCGCCGCCCACTGCAAGTTGGGCACCACGGCGGGGGCCGGGTGGTTCCAGACCGAGCTGTACTTCATCGGGGTCGCCGACCAGGACACGCTCGCGAGCCAGATCGACAGCATGCGCGTGCCGCTGTCCAAGCCGGTGGACCGCAGCAACCTCGTCGCGATCACAAGCACCACCGACCGTTACATCTACTACCGGCAGTCGCAAAGCGCCGACGTGCTGGGCGAGCGCGTCTGCATGTCCGGGGCGCGGACCGGCGGCGAAGTGTGCGGCACGCTGCTGTCGCGGTCGCACGCCGAGACGATCGAAGGGATCCCGTTGCGGTATCTCCGGATCGCGTCGTTCAACGCGCGAGAGGGCGACAGCGGCGGGTCGGTCCTGCAGGACAGCACCGCCAAGGGAATCGTGTCGTGCTCGACCTACTACAACAGCGCGTGGCGGATGTGCTACCAGCACGTGCACACGGCACTGGGCTACCTCGGCCTCACCAACGTCGAGGGCGCGTGACGGCGTTACGTCGATGGTCGACCGCCGTCCCGGCAGCGGTGATGGCGCTGGCTCTCGCGTGCACGAACGAGCCAACGGCCGCACCGCCGGGCCCCACGCTGTCGCCGGAGCCGGAAGCACCACTGCGGGTGGTCTCGACCGAGCCCGCCGAGGGCGTCGCCGCCGTGACGTGGCGGGAGGCACGACGGGTCGGGCCCGAGACGTTGGACGTGCTCTACGTGGGCGGCAAGCCGGAGTGCGACCTGCTCGTCAACGTCCGTATCGCCGAGTCGTCCGAGAACGTCACGCTGACGCTGTTCACCGGCCGCCGGGCGGGTGACCGAGCTGCGTGCGCGCCCGTGGGGCAGACGGTTCGGACGCGGGTGACGCTGCGCGCGCCACTGGGCGACCGCCCGGTCCTCGATGGCGCGGTGTCGCCTCCCGAACGTCGCGAGGTGCGCGGCTGACGCCGCGGTTTTGGCGACTTGCTACCCACCGGTAACATCGCGCCATGAAGGCCATCCTCGAAGCCATCCTGGCGGGCGACACCCCTGGCGAGGAGTTCGCCTCGCTGCCCGTGCCCGACCACTACCGCGGCGTCGTCGTACGCAAGGACGAGCAGGAGATGTTCGCGGGGCTCCCGACCCGCGACAAGGACCCGCGCAAGGCGCTCCACGTCGACGAGGTCGCGACGCCCGAGCTCGGGCCAGGGGAAGCCCTGGTCGCGGTCATGGCCAGCGCGGTCAACTACAACACCGTCTGGACCTCGATCTTCGAGCCGCTGTCGACGTTCAAGTTCCTGGAGCGCTACGGCAGGCTCTCGCCGCTCACGAAGCGCCACGACCTGCCGTACCACGTTGTCGGCTCCGACCTCGCGGGCGTCGTCCTGCGCACGGGCCCCGGCGTGCACGCGTGGAAGGCGGGCGACGAGGTCGTCGCGCACTGCCTGTCGGTCGAGCTGGAGAGCCCCGACGGCCACAACGACACCATGCTCGACCCCGAGCAGCGCATCTGGGGCTTCGAGACCAACTTCGGCGGCCTCGCCGAGCTCGCGCTCGTCAAGACCAACCAGCTCATGCCGAAGCCCGCCCACCTGTCGTGGGAGGAGGCGGCCTGCCCCGGGCTCGTCAACAGCACGGCGTACCGCCAGCTCGTCTCCGTCAACGGCGCCAACATGAAGCAGGGCGACACCGTCCTGATCTGGGGCGCGAGCGGCGGCCTCGGCTCCTACGCCACGCAGTTCGCCCTGAACGGCGGCGCGATCCCCGTCTGCGTCGTGTCCTCGCCCGAGAAGGCGGAGATCTGCCGCGCGATGGGCGCCGACCTCGTCATCGACCGTTCCGCCGAGGGCTACAAGTTCTGGAAGAACGAGAACGAGCAGGACCCCAAGGAGTGGCAGCGCTTCGGCGCGCGCATCCGCGAGCTGACCGGCGGCGAGGACCCGGACATCGTGTTCGAGCACCCGGGCCGCGAGACGTTCGGCGCGAGCGTCTACGTCACCCGCAAGGGCGGCACGATCGTCACCTGCGCGTCGACGTCGGGATACCTGCACCAGTACGACAACCGCTACCTCTGGATGCACCTCAAGCGGATCATCGGCTCGCACTTCGCGAACTACCGCGAGGCGTACGAGGCCAACCGCCTCATCGCGAAGGGCCTCATCCACCCGACGCTGTCCAAGGTGTACTCGATGGAGGACACGGGGCAGGCGGCGTACGACGTGCACCGCAACCTGCACCAGGGCAAGGTCGGCGTCCTCTGCCTCGCGCCCGAGGAGGGGCTCGGCGTCCGCGACCCCGAGCTGCGCGCGAAGCACGAGAAGGCGATCAACCGCTTCCGCGACGTCTGACGTGCGGGTCGAACGCCACGACGACCCGGCGGCGTTCGAGCGCCTCGTCACGCCGCTGCTGCTGCGCGACGAGGCGCGCTACAACCTCGAGCTCGCCGTCGTCGGTCAGATCGCGGCCGGCGACGAGGCCATGGACGGCGAGCCCGTGATGCTCGCGGTCCGCGACGGCGACGCGCTCGTCGGCGCGGCCGTGCGGATGCCGCCGTGGAACCTCCTCGTCGCGCCCGTCCCGCTCGCCGCGATGGCCGAGGTGGCGGCGATGACGCCCGGCGTGCCCGGCGTCATCGGCACGCCCGAGGGCACCGAGGCCTACGCCGCCGCCGACGGCCGCCCCTGGCACGCCGAACGCGGCCAGGGCGTGTACGGCCTGCGGGAGCCCCTCGACCCGCCGCGCCCGGGCGCCCGGCCGCCTGCGCGCCGCCGACCCCGAGCGCGACGGCGACCTGGCGACGGCGTGGTTCGCGGCGTTCTGCAAGGAGGCCGTGCTGCCCGAGCCGCCGCCGGGGCACGTCGTCGAGCGGGCCCGCCAGGGGCGCGTGTTCCTGTGGGAGGACGGCGAGCCCGCCTGCCTCGTCGGCGTCGGCGGCACGACGCCGAACGGCGCCCGCGTCGGCCCGGTCTACACCCCGCCCGAGCGCCGCGGCCGCGGCTACGGCACCACCGCGACGGCCGCCGTGACGCGCCTGCTGCTCGACGGCGGGCGCAGGTTCACGTTCCTCTACACCGACCTGGACAACGCCACCGCCAACCGGATCTACCCCACGATCGGCTACGAGCGTGTCGCGGAGGTCCGGACGGTGGTGTTCGACGGGTAGGTTTCCGGCATGCCGGAGCCCGCGAAGAAGCCCGCCAAGAAGGCCTCGCCCGCCACGCGGAGGCGCAAGACGCAGGAGGCGGTGCAAGCCGCCGCCGACTCGGTGCGCGAGGCGCGCGAGGCCGAGCGGGAGGCCGACGAGGCCGCCGCCGCGGCGCAGCGCGCGGGCGAGGCCGCGGTCGCCGCCGCCGAGGAGGTCGAGCCCGACGACCCGCTGCTCGACACGGCGATCCGTCAGATCGAGGCGGGCGCGTCGGACGAGCAGCCGTTCGGCGAGCCGGGCGAGCCGCTGGCCGAGCGCTCGCCGTTCCGGGTGGCGTTCACCGCGAGCCTCGGCGTGCTGTCCGCGGTGCTGCTCGCCAAGGCCGTGATCCTCGTCCGCGACGTGATCATCCTGATCGTCATCTCGGGCTTCCTGGCGATCGGCCTCAACCCCGCCGTGGAGTTCCTCCAGCGCCGCCGCCTCAAGCGCGCGCAGGCGGTCGCGGCGGTCGTCGGCGTCGTGCTGCTGTTCTTCGGCGGCTTCGTGGCGGCGGCCGTGCCCCCCGTCGCCGGCCAGGCGACCGAGCTCCAGAAGACCGTCCCCGAGTACGCCGCGCGGGCGCGGGAGAACAAGACGTTCGCCCGCCTGGACAAGCAGTTCCACATCGTCGAGAAGATCACGAAGTCGGTCAACGAGAACGCCGGCGCCGCCGCGGGCAGCGCGGTCACCGTCGCGCGCGGCATCCTCACCGCGGTCTTCAAGACGGTGACGGTGCTGATCCTGACGCTCTACTTCCTCGCGTCGTACCCGAACATCAAACGCGGCGCGTACCGGCTCATCCCGCGGTCGAGACGCGCCCGCGTCGGGCTGATCGCCGACGAGATCCTCGCCCGCGTCGGCGGCTACGTCCTCGGCAACCTCGCGACGTCGTTCATCGCCGGGTTCTTCGCGTTCGTGTTCTTCATGATCGCGGGCGTGCCGTACCCCTTCGCGCTCGCGATGCTCGTGGCGATCTTCGACCTGATCCCGCTCGTCGGCGCGACGATCGCCGCCGTCGTCTGCACGGCCGTGGCGTTCTTCGTCTCCGTGGAGGTCGGCATCGCGTCGACCGTCTACTTCCTGCTCTACCAGCAGATCGAGAACTTCGTCGTCGTCCCGAAGGTCATGAAGCGCACCGTCGACATCTCGCCGCTCGCGACCATCGTCGCCGCGCTCATCGGCGGCACGCTGCTCGGCGTCATCGGCGCGCTGCTCGCGATCCCCGTCGCCGCCGCGATCCAGCTCGTCGGCAGCGAGGTGGTCTACCCGCGCCAGGACGCCGGATGAGAGCGGTCCGCTTCTCCGGCGCCGGCACGCGCCCGGCGGTCGAGGACGTGCCGGTCCCGGAGCCGGGCCCGGGCGAGGTACGCGTCCGCGTCCGCGCGTGCGGCATCTGCGGCTCCGACGTGCACATCGTCCACGGCGTCACGCCCGCCGCGATCCCGCTGACGCTCGGCCACGAGCCCTCGGGCGTCGTCGACGACCCCGGCGACTCGTCGTGGCGCGCAGGCGACCGCGTGAGCATCGCGGCCGGGTACGGCTGCGGCGACTGCGCGATGTGCGCCGCCGACCGCCCGAACGTCTGCCCCGGCCTGCACATCCCCGGCATCACCCGCGACGGGGCGCAGGCGGAGTACGTCGTCGTCCCGGCCCGCGCGCTCGTCGCGCTGCCGGACTCCGTCGACTTCGCGACCGGAGCGATCGTGACCGACGCGGTCGCGACGCCGTTCCACGCGATCCGCCGCAACGGCGTCTCCCGCGGCCAGACCGCCGTCGTCTACGGCGTCGGCGGGCTCGGCCTGCACGCGGTCACGATCCTCAAGCAGGTCGTCGGCGCGCACGTGGTCGCGGTCGACGTGCTACCCGCCGCGCTCGAACGCGCGAAGGCGTTCGGCGCGGACGAGGTCGTCGACGGGTCGGCGAAGCCCGCCGCCGCCGTGCGCGCGCTGACGGGCGGGGGCGCGCACGCGTCGTTCGAGTTCGTCGGCGCGGCGGCCGTGACCGACCAGGCCGTGAAGTCGCTGACCCGCGGCGGCACGTGCACGGTCGTCGGCGTCACGCCCGAGCCGCTGAGCCTCGGCCTGCCCCAGGCCCTGCTGGTCGCCGGCGAGATCACGGTGCAGGGGTCGTTCGGCTGCTCGGGCGCCGAGCTCGCGGAGCTCGTCGGGCTCGTCGCCGACGGCACGCTCGACCTGTCGGGGACGATCACGCACAGGTACGCGCTCGAGGACTTCGACGCGGCGCTGCGCACGTTGGAGACCAAGGAGGGCGACCCGATCAGGGTGGTCGTCGAGCAGTGAGGCTGCTGCGGACGCGGCCGGCGTTCGGTGCGCTCTGGTACGCGCGGCTGGTGTCGTTCCTCGGCGACTCCCTCGAACGCGTCGCCCTGATCCTCTACGTCGCCCGCTCCGGCAACGCGGCGAACGTCGGCCTGCTGCTGCTCGCGGCGGAGTTCGTGCCGACGGTGTTCGGCCCGTTCACCGGCGCGCTCGCCGACCGCGTCGCCTCGAAGCGCCGCTTCCTCGTCACGTGCGAGCTGCTCCAGGGCGCGGTCGTCGCCGTCATCGCGCTGACGACCCCCCCGTTCGCCCTGCTGCTGGCGCTCGTGACGGTCCGCAACGGCATCGGCACCGCGTTCCAGCCCGCCGCGCGCAGCGCGATCCCCGACCTGGTCGAGGACGACGAGCTCGACCGGGCGAACGCGCTGCTCGGCTTCGGCACGTTCGGCCTCGACGCCGTGGGGCCGATCGTGGCGGCGGTGCTGCTGCGGTTCGTGGACGTGCGGGACATCCTGCTGTTCGACGCGGCGACGTTCCTCGCGGGCGCCCTGCTGCTCCTGCGCCTGCCGCCGCTGCACGCCGCGCCGCGCGAGGAGGAGACGCGGCTGCGTACCGACGCGCTCGACGGCATCCGCTACGTCCTGCGCGACCGGTTCCTGCGCGCGCTCGTGCTCGGTTTCGCCGCGGTCGTCGTCTGCACCGGCGTGGACGACGTCGCGCTGGTGTTCTTCGCTACCGACACGCTGCACGCGGGCGAGCGGACCGCGAGCGTCCTCTACGCCGGCTCCGGCATCGGCCTGCTCGTCGGCTTCCTGCTGCTGGCCAGGCGGGCGCCGCGCGCGACGGCGGCGTTCGCCGCCGGGCTCACCGTGAGCGCGGCGGGCAACGCCCTCACCGGCGCGACCGGCATCGCCGCGCTGGCGCTGGCGTTCCAGGTCGTGCGCGGCCTCGGTGTCGCGCTGGTCGACATCGGCCACAACAACCTGATCCAGCGCAACGTCCCGGCACACCTGCGCGGGCGGGCGTTCGCCAACCTCTACGCGGCGCTCGGGATCTCCGTCGGCATCGCGTTCGGCGTGGGTGGGCCGCTCGTGGACGCGATCGGCCCGCGGGCGGCGCTGGTCGGGTCGGGCGTGCTCGGCGTCGTCGCCGCCCTGCTCACGGCAGCGAGGCTAGGGCGTCCCTCGTGAGTCGCGATCGTCGCGAGCGGCGGCCGTGGCGACGCATCGCAAGGCGGAGGAGCCGCCGATAGCGGCGCTATCGGCGGCGACGACAACGCCGCGAGGTGCCGTCACGGGCGCCGCGCAGCAGATCGTGAGTCACGAGAGACGCCCTAAGAACTCCCGCAGAGCCTCGTTGAACGCCTCGGGCGCCTCCATCGACGCCATGTGCCCCGCCGCCGGCACCACCGCGAGCCTGCCCTGCGGCAGCGCCTCGACCATCGCCTCGGCGTCCGGCATCGGCGACATCTCGTCCTCGTCGCCGACGATCACGAGCGCGGGCCGGTCGAACGCCCGCAGCGCCTCGAACGAGTCGGGCCGCGCCGCCATCGCGCGCTGTGCCCACGCGACCGCGTGCACCGGCGCGTTCTCGACGGTTGCCTTGAGCCTGCCGAGGACCAGCGGCCGGGACTCCTTGGTGGTGCGGCCGGTCAGCTTCGGAAGCACCTCGTCCACGAGCTGCGCGGAGGTGCCGCGCTCGACCACCTCGTCGGCGATGCGCAGCCTGTTCGCCACCGCCTCCGGCGCGTCGGCGGAGGCCTTGGTGTCCGCGAGGACGAGGGCGCGGACGCGTTCGGGGTGCCGCCGGAGGAACGCCATCGCGACGTAGCCGCCCATCGACAGCCCGCCGAGCACGACGCTGTCCAGCTTCTTGGCGTCGAGCATCGCGGCGACGTCGTCGGCGACCTCGTCCAGGCTCGGCTCGTCGTGGCCGAGCTGCGTCCCGCCGAAGCCGCGCTGGTCGGGGCAGATCACGCGGTACTCGCCGGACAGCGCCTCGCGCTGCGCGGACCACGTCGTGGCGTTCAGCGGGAACCCGTGCAGCAGCACGACCGCGGGCCCCCGCCCCGCCTCGATCGCGTAGGGATCGACTCGCACGCAGCGACCCTAGCCGAACGCGCCCGCGGTGAGCCCGCCGTCGACCGCGAGCACCTGCCCGGTGACGTACGACGACGCGTCGCTGGCGAGGAACACCGCCGCTCCCGCCATCTCGTCCGCCTTCGCCCAGCGGCCGAGCGGGATCGTCCTCGTCATCGCGGCGGAGACCTCGTCGTTCTCCCACAGCGCGCGGTTGAGGTCGGTCGCGGTCCAGCCGGGGCAGAGCGCGTTGACGCGCACGTTGCGCGGCGCCCACTCCATCGCGACCGAGCGCGTGAGGTTGACGACGGCGGCCTTGGCGGCGCCGTACGGCGTCACGCCGGGAGTCCCGCCGAGGCCGGCGATCGAGGACACGTTGACGACGCTGCCGGAGCCGCGGTCGAGCAGGTGCGGGCCCACGGCCTGCATGACGTAGACGATCGACTCGAAGTTCAGGCGCATGACCTTGGCGTACGCCTCCACGCGCACGTCGGTGAACGGCGCCATGAACGACGTGCCGCCCGCGTTGTTCACGACCGCGTCGAGATGCCCGAGCGCCGCGATCGCGTCGGCCACCATCGCCGTCGCGGCCTCGCGATCGGTGACGTCGGCGGGCACGGCGAACGCCTTGCGCCCCAGCTCCTCCACCTCCGCGACGGTGTCGCCGAGCGCCTCGGCGCTGCGCGCGGAGACGGCGACGTCGGCACCCGCGCGGGCGTACGCCACCGCGATCGCGCGGCCGATGCCACGGCTCGCGCCGGTGACGAGCGCGGTCTTGCCTGCCAGGTCGATCACAGCGGCCCCTCCCACGTGCGCGGCAACGGGGACGAGCCTGGCACAAGCCGTTCCGCGATGACGTCGAGCACCTCCTCGGCGAAGCCGACGAACAGGTGCTTGCTCCTGACGACCTCCACGACCTCGGCCCGCGGCACCCGCGCGAACCGCTCGCGCGCCTGCGGCGGCCGCAGGTAGTCGTCCAGCTCGGGCACGACCGCGACGAGCGGCTTGCCCGCCGCCGCCCACGTGTCGAGCTCCGCGTCGCCCGCGCGCTTGAGCGGCGGCGCGAGCAGGACCGCGCCCGCGACGGTCGGGTCCTCTGCGCCGTACATCAGCGCGAGCTCGGAGCCGAACGACCACCCCACGAGCCACGGCGCCGGCAGGTCCTCGGCCTCGACGAGGTCGAGCGCGGCGGCGAGGTCGTACCTCTCCGCGTCGCCGCCGTCGAACGTCCCCTCGCTGTCCGCCGTGCCGCGCGTGTTGAACCGCAGGACCGCGATGCCGGCCAGCGCGGGCAGCCGCCAGTCGGCCTTGCGCAGCACGTGGCTGTCGACGCTGCCGCCGTGGGTGGGCAGCGGGTGGAGGAACAGCGCGGTCGCCCTCGGCGGCCCGCTCTCCGGCAGCGCGAGGTGCCCGCTCAGCCGCAGCCCGTCGGCGGTGTGCAGCGTGACGGCGCGGCGGCGGGCGGGGAGGACGGTGTTCGCGCGGATGTCGGTCACCGCGCCCCCAGGCGGTGCCAGCACGGCGTGTGCCAGTGCCTACGGTCCTCGACGTCGTCCTCGCGCCAGACGACGACGTGCGGGGTGCGCGGCCGGATCTCGTGGTCGCAGCCGGGACAGCGGTACTCCTTGGTCGCGTGCTGGCCTGCCACGGGACGGACGACCCAGTCGGTCAACGCGCCGTCTCGCTGACGACCTCTCCGTCGATGACGTCGTCGCTGCGCTCGCCCTTGCCCATCGTCGCCGCGCCGAACGCCAGCACCGCGAACAGCTTCTTCGGCCGCAGCCCGGCGGCGGCCGCCTGCATGAGGATCTCGAAGCCGCGGTCGTTGCCGCGCCAGTGCTCGCGGAGCACCTGCTCGCCCGCGCCCATCAGCAGCCTGCGCACGGCCCAGCCGATGATGGCGACGTCGTCGAGCTGGCCGAGGCCGGGGATGAAGTCGGGGATGACGTCGAACGGCAGCAGCAGGTACGTGCCCGCAGCCGCGACCTCGTACTTCACCCGCTTCGGGACGCGGGGGTCCTGCGCGACGTCGCGGAACAGCCGCGCCACGTCCGGGACGAACTGCGCCGTCTCGCGTGCGACGGCCTTGAGACGTTCGATGTCGAGTGCCACGCGATCATTCTCCCCGCTGCGCGGCTCCGCTACGCCAGCCGGAACGTCACGGTGCCCGCCGTCGCGGTCCCGGCCCCGCCGTCGCACACCCCGGAGGTGACGAGGGCGCGGACCGTGCCGCCCGCGCGCGGGAGCCGTACGGGGTAGAGGGTGCGGCCGCAGTACAGCCCCAGGTACGTCATGTCCTGGTAGAGCTGGAACGGCACCCGCGTCCCCGACTCGTCGGACACGCTGACGAGCACCCTGCGGTCGACGGTCAGCGTCTCCGTCGCCGCCTCCCCCACAGGGGGCTCCTGCGACCTGACGCTGCCGACCCCGGCGACGCCGCTGGTGCCGCGGTACGTCACGACGTGGCTGCGCGCCGAACGGCCGTGCGCGGGCGCCGCCGCCAGCGCGAGCACGGTCGCGGCGGCGATCGACGTACGAAGCATCGGGACCTCCGGCGCGTCAGCTCACCCGCGCGACGACCGTACCCTTCGTCGGGACGCTGGCGCCGGTGCCGCACTGCCCGGCCAGGATGAACACCACGATGTCGGCGCGCTGCTTCGCGATCCGCAGCGGCGTCGGGCCGGTCGTGCCGCAGAACTCGCCGTACGTCTCCTCGTCGCTGCGGCCGTCGCCGTTCACGTCCTGCGCGACCTCGAACGCCACGGGCAGGCCGTTCGCGTCGGTGACGGTGATGCTGAACCGCGACTCGCCCTTGCGCGTGAAGACGCGCGCCGAGCCGTAGTGCGTGCCGTTCATGTTGGAGTCGCCGCTGATGACGCCGGCGACGCCACCGGCGGTGACGTACTCCACGGTGGCGGTGCGCTCGCGCGCGTACGGGAGCGCGCCTGCGGCGGCGGGGACGCTGACGGCAAGGGCGGCCGCCGCGGTGGCGGCCAGGAACGTGCGGGGCATCGTTACCTCCTCGGGCTCGACAGCAAGAGCCGCGAGGAGGCGGGATGGTTCACCGCGGTGTGTAGTCCCTGAACCCGCGCCCGGTCTTGCGGCCCAGGTACCCCGCCGTGACGAGGTGCTCGAGCAGCGGCGCGGGCGCGAAGCCCGGCTCGCGGAACTCCAGGTACAGCGTCTGCTGGATCGCCAGCGCCACGTCGAGGCCGACGACGTCGAGCAGCTCGAACGGGCCCATCGGGTGGCCGCAGCCGAGCTTCATCGCGTAGTCGATGTCGTCGACGTTCGAGTAGTGCTCCTCGAGCATCCGCACGGCGTCGTTGAGGTACGGGAACAGCAGCGCGTTGACGATGAACCCCGCGCGGTCGCCGCAGACGACCGGGTGCTTGCCGAGCGCCGTCGCGGTCGCGCGGGCGACGGCGAGCGTGTCCTCGGACGTACGCACCGTCGGCACGACCTCGACCAGCTTCATGACCGTGGCGGGGTTGAAGAAGTGCAGGCCGACGACGTCCTCGGGCCGCGTCGTCGCGGCGGCGCACTCGATCACGGGCAGGCTGCTCGTAGTCGTGGCGAGGACGGCGCCGGGCTTCACGACCTCGTCCAGCGCCGCGAACAGCGCGCGCTTGACCGTCAGGTCCTCGACCACGGCCTCGATCACGAGGTCGCAGTCGGCGAGGTCGTCCAGCGACTCGGTGCCGGTGACGCGGGCGAGCGCGGCGTCGCGGCCGGGCTCGTCCAGCTTGCCGCGCTGGACGGCCTTCTCCAGCGACTTCTCCAGCGTCGCGCGGGTGCTCGCGACCTTGTCGGCCGAGCGCGCGCGGTAGACGACGTCGTAGCCCGCCTTGGCGCACACCTCGACGATGCCCGACGCCATCGTGCCGGTGCCGACGACGCCGATGCGGCCGATCCGGCGAGCAGGCTCGACGGGCTCGGCCTCGGCCGCGCTCGGGACGACCTTGGAGGAGTCGGGCGACTCGTAGGTGTAGAAGCCGCGGCCGGTCTTGCGGCCGAGGAAGCCCGCGGTCACGAGCTGCTTGAGGATCGGCGAGGGGGCGTGCAGGTGGTCGCGGGACTGGTGGTACATCGTGTCGAGGATCTCGTACGCGCTGTCGAGGCCGATCAGGTCGAGCAGCGCGAGCGGGCCCATCGGGTGGCCGCAGCCGAAGCGCATCGCCGCGTCGATGTCGTCGGCGGTGGCGTAGCGGGACTCCAGCATGCGGACGGCGTTGTTGAGGTAGCCGAACAGCAACGCGTTGGCGATGAATCCCGCGCGGTCGCCGGCCGTGACGTCGGTCTTGCCGATGCGCGCGACGAGCGCCTCGATGTCGTCCACGACCTCCTGGTCGGTGACGACCGAGCGGATGACCTCGACCAGCTTCATGACCGGCGCGGGGTTGAACCAGTGCATGCCGATGACGCGGCTCGGGCGGTTGGTGGCGACGGCGATCTCGGTGACGGACAGGGCCGACGTGTTGGTGGCGAGGACCGCCTCCGGCGGGCAGATGACGTCGAGCCGCGCGAACAGCTCGGTCTTCAGGTCGAGGCGTTCGGGGATCGCCTCGATCGCGAGGTCCACGTCGCCGAGGCGTTCGAGCTCGGTCGTGAACTCGATGCGCTCGAAGATCTCGTCGCGGTCGGCCTCGGTGAGCTTGCCGCGCGAGACCGCGCGGCCGGTCGAGTGCTCCACGTGGCCGCGGCCACGGGCGAGCGCGTCCTCCGTCGGCTCGACGCCGACGACCTGAAGGCCGTTGCGGGCCAGCACCTCGGCGATGCCCGCACCCATCGTGCCGAGACCGATGACACCGACCTTGCGGAACTCGCGCGCCAACGCCGCCTCCAACTCGCTCGTGAGGGCCGCAGTGTCCCACGGCTACGGTTGCGCCCCGGCACGCCCGTCGCGTAGACAACGTAGGTGACCCGACGCGACGCGCCGTTCTTCAAGGTCACCACGGGGAGAGAAGGCGACACCGCCGTGGTGACCGTGGCGGGCGAGCTCGACATCGCCGGCGCGGGCGCGTTGCGGGAGACGTTCCTGAAGCTCCTGGCCGGCGAGGAGACCCCGCCGCTCGTGGTCGACGGGAGCGGGCTGACGTTCGTGGACTCCAGCGGCCTGGCGGTGCTGCTGATGGCGGCGCGGCGCTGGGAGGACGCGGGGTCGCGGCTGGTGCTGCGCGACCCGAGCCCCACGCTGACGCGGATCGTGGACCTGACGGGCGTGCGGCGGGCGTTCGACTTCTAGGCGCTACGCGGTCACCGACCGGCGGACGCGGCGCTCAGCGTGGTGGCTCGGCAGGCGGAGGAGGAGCCGATAGCGGGCTATCGGCGACGACGACAACGCCGCGAGGCGCCGCGCGGGGCGTCGCGTCAGGCGGTGGCCAGGTCGGCCCAGAGGACCTTGCGCACGCCCTCCTTGCGCACTCCCCAGCGGGAGGCGAGGCGCGAGACGAGCATGAGCCCGCGGTGCGAGTCCTCGGCCGCCAGCGGGGTCAACGGCGCCGCGGCGGGCGCGTCGTCGGCGACCTCCACGAGGACGTGGGCGCCCGCGACGCTGATCTCGAGGTCGATGGCCTCGGAGCCGGAGACGACGGCGTTGGTGACCAGCTCGCTCACGACGAGCGTCAGGTCCTCCACCGGCAGGGCGTCCTCGCGGCCGACGGCGTCGCGCACGAAGGCGCGCGCGGCCGCGGGGGTGTCCACCCCAGCGGGCAGCGTGGTGTGCGCACGCAACTCCATCGACAACCCTTCCCCGGTCGCGTTCCCGGGGAGTGCGTTCCCCGGTTCCCAAGATCAGGAAACGTGCCGGCTCAAGAAAGGTCGTGCGCGCGCCTGATGATCTCGACGATTTCGCCCATGATGGCCGTCAATGCGTAGTCCTTGGGCGTGAACACCCCCGCCACACCCGCCGCGCGCAGCTCGCGCGCGTCGGCGTCCGGGATGATCCCGCCGACCACCACGGGTACGTCGGTGAGCCCCGCCTCGCGCAGGCCGTCGAGCACCTCGGGAACGAGCTCGCGATGGCTGCCGGACAGGATCGACAGGCCGACGCAGTGCACGTCCTCCTCGACGGCGGCGGCGACGAGCTGCGCGGGCGTGAGCCTGATCCCCTGGTAGACGACCTCGAAGCCGGCGTCGCGGGCGCGTACGGCGATCTGCTCGGCGCCGTTGGAGTGGCCGTCGAGGCCCGGCTTGCCGACGAGCAGCTTGAGGCGGCGGCCGATGGCCTCGCCGGTCTCCTGGACGCGGCGGCGTACCGCGGCCAGCTCCTCCCCCGCCTCGCCGGGCGCGACGGCGGCGGAGACGCCGGTGGGGGCGCGGTACTCGCCGAACACCTCCCGCAGCGCCCCCGCCCACTCCCCCGTCGTGACGCCCGCGCGGGCGCAGGCGAGGGTGGCGTTCATCAGGTTGGCGTCGGTCTTGGCGGCGTCGCGCAGGGCGCGCAGCGCGTCGTCCACGGCGTCGTTGTCGCGCCGCTCGCGCCACGCCGTGATCGCGTCGCGCGCCGCCCCCTCGACGCCCGGGTCCACGGTGAGGATCGCGGTGTCGAGGTCGGCGAGGAGCGGGTTGTCCTCGGTGGTGGTGAACGCGTTGACGCCGACGACGGTCCGCTCGCCCGACTCGACCTTGCGGCGGTGCTCGGCGTGGCTCGCGACGAGGCGGCCCTTCATGTAGCCGCTCTCGACGGCCGCGACCGCGCCGCCCATCGCCTGCACGCGGTCGATCTCCTCCTTGGCGCCGGCGACGAGCTCGGCGACCTTGGCCTCGACGACGTGCGAGCCCGCGAAGATGTCGTCGTGCTCGAGCAGGTCGGTCTCGTACGCGAGCACCTGCTGGAGGCGTAGGGACCACTGCTGGTCCCAGGGGCGCGGGAGGCCGAGCGCCTCGTTCCACGCGGGGAGCTGCACCGCGCGGGCGCGGGCGTCCTTGGACAGCGTGACGGCGAGCATCTCGAGGACGATGCGGGCGACGTTGTTCTCGGGCTGGGCCTCGGTGAGGCCGAGTGAGTTGACCTGCACGCCGTAGCGGAAGCGGCGGAGCTTGGGGTCGGTGACGCCGTAGCGCTCGCGCGTGATGTCGTCCCACAGGGAGACGAACGCGCGCATCTTGCACATCTCCTCGACGAAGCGGACGCCCGCGTTGACGAAGAAGCTCATGCGGCCGACGACCTCGCCGAAGCGGTCCTCGGGGACCTGGCCCGAGTCGCGTACGGCGTCGAGGACGGCGATAGCGGTACAGAGCGAGTACGCGATCTCCTGGACCGGCGTCGCGCCCGCCTCCTGCAGGTGGTACGAGCAGATGTTGATGGGGTTCCACTTCGGCATGGCCGTGACGGTGTACGCGACCATGTCGGTGATGAGCCGCAGGCTCGGCCCCGGCGGAAAGACGTAGGTCCCGCGCGAGAGGTACTCCTTGACGATGTCGTTCTGCGTCGTGCCGGCGAGCGTCATCGGGTCCGCGCCCTGCTCCTCGGCGACGACCTGGTAGAGCGCGAGCAGCCACATGGCGGTCGCGTTGATCGTCATGGAGGTGTTCATCTCGGCGAGCGGGATGCCGTCGAACAGCGCCCGCATGTCGCCGACGTGGCTCACGGGAACGCCGACCTTGCCGACCTCGCCGCGCGCCAGGTCGTCGTCGGGGTCGTAGCCGGTCTGCGTCGGCAGGTCGAACGCGACGGAGAGGCCGGTCTGGCCCTTCGCGAGGTTGCGCCGGTACAGCGCGTTGGACTCGGCGGGGCTGGAGTGCCCGGCGTACGTCCGCATCACCCACGGCTTGTCAGGCATGGCGGCAGTGTCTCAGAGCGCCCGATCAGGGGCCGTAGCGCATCCGCTGGACGTTCTTCCAGATGCCGGTGGTCGTCATGAGCGGCTCGGCGAGGAGGAGCAGGACCACGATGGGGAGCGCGACCACCATCCCTCCGACGAGGAGGAGGAACACCCCGACCTGCAGCCCCCACACCAGCGCCGCGAACGCCACCACCACGACAGCGGACAGCACGCCGACGCCGAGCGCGAGGACCGGCGGGCCCGTCACCGCGAACGCGACGCCGTAGAGGACCGCGACGGCGAGGTCGTTGGTCCGCGTCCACGCCGCCACCGCCAGCGCGACCACCGCGACGGCGAGCAGCCACGGTGCCGCGCCCGCGAGGGGCAGCCGACCGGGATGGAGGATGCCCGCGGGGATGCGCTCGATCACGTCCCCCCACTCCCGCAGCGACGTGTCGCGCAACGGCCCGTCGTCGCCGAGCGCGCGAGCCCAGTGCGCGGCGGTGCGCGCCGGCGCCTCCGCGACCCGGCAAAGCGCGAGGCCCGCGACGCCCGCGGCGAGCGCCGCGCCGACGACCGCCTCCGTACGAGACGTCCATGCCATCGCCGTCACCCCCGTGAGACGCGTGTGAGGGTGGTGTACCCCGTCAGACCGCTATCACGCTGCTCACGGCCGGGACGCGCGCGCGGACGACGCGCTCGACGCCGGTGCGGAGGGTGACCTGCTGCAAGGTGCAGTCGGCGCACTCGCCGTTCATGCGTACGCGCACCACGTCGCCGTCGACGGAGACGAGCTCGACGCCGCCGTGCAGGTGGGGGCGGATCTCGTCGAGCGCGCGCTCGACGGCCGCGGCGTCGACTGTCACGCCGCCAATGCTACGTTCCGGTCCATGGAGGTCGCCCGCCTGATCGAGGCCAACAAGGCCTACGCCACCACGCCCCCCACCGTCTCCGACGCGCGGCCCGCGCGGCGCATCGCGGTCGTCACGTGCATGGACGCGCGCATCGACGTGTTCGCCGCGCTCGGGCTCGCGCTCGGCGACGCGCACGTGATCCGCAACGCCGGCGGCCGCGTGACCGAGGACGTGCTGCGCAGCCTCGCGCTGTCGTCGCACGTGCTCGGCGTCGAGACCGTCGTCGTGATGCAGCACACGCGCTGCGGCCTCGAAGGCGTGACCGACGAGGAGCTGCGCGAGCGCACCGGCGCCGACCTCGGCTTCTTCCCGATCGCCGACCACACCGAGGCGCTCAACGCGGACGTGGACCTGCTGGCGGACACGCCGTTCCTCTCGACGGTCCGCGTCATCGTGGGCTTCGTCTACGACGTCGAGACCGGCCTCGTCCGCGACGTCTGCCGGATCGAGCGCTAGGCGGAGCGACGCCGAACTTTGAAGATCGTCACACGGCGGAACGCATCAACGGCTGCAATGTTCGACGGGAGCGCCGCTCGTCGAGGACCCGCCCGCGCCGGCAGTCGATCGCCCAGAGGGACCTCGCGTACCGACGTGCGCCGGCCGACCAGCGCTACGTCAGCGACAGCAGCGTGTTGAGCCGGCGCACCAGCCCGAGGTGCCGCAGGCCGCTGATCCGCACCCGGCGCGTGAGCACCTGCCTGGTGAACGCCCTGCCCTCGGGCGTGAGCACCGACGGCATGCCGTAGAGCAGCGGGATCGTCGAGAACGACATCAGCGTCTCCGACGGCATCTCGATGCGGACCTTGGAGCCGGGGATCGCCGACGGGTAGACCTGGCACACGCCGTTGCCGAACCGGAGCCCGACCTCGACCTCGGCGTCGGGCACGGCGATCGTGACGGTGCCGTTCGTCGTGTCGAGCAGGCGCGCCTTGGCCGGGTCCTCGGCGACCGCCGACAGCAGCCCCGCGAGCATCGCATCGAGCCCGCCGTTGTCGGGGTCGACCACCACGACGGTCGCCATCAGGCCGACGGCACCTCGTCGATGAACTCCGTCTCGACCTGCGACGTGAGGTCCACGAGGACGTTCGACGCCTTGACGTAGCGCACGATCGTCGGGAGGTCGCCCTTCACCTTGATCTTGCCCTGCATCATGCCCTTGACCGGGTCGAGCTCCTTCTTCACGACGGACTTCCAGCGGCTGTACGGCGCGCTGATCGTGAACTTCGCGGACTTCGCCTTGGGGTCGTCGGGACCCTCGAGGCGCGCGGCGTCGCGGCACTTGCCGTGCCAGAGGTCGAGCCAGGCGTAGACGTCCTCGTCCACGCCCTTGTCCGGCTCCTTCTCGTACACGAAGACGAGGTCGCCCTCCCACGTGGCGGCCGCGTCGGCGTACTCGGACGAGGCGTTGATCTTCTCGACGAACTGCTCGAGCCACTCCTCGCTCGGGAACACGGCCATGTCTACTCGCCTCCGTAGGGGTACCAGCCCTGGCCGGTCTTCCGGCCGAGGTCGCCCGCCGTGACCATGCGCAGCAGGCCCTCGGTCGGATGGAACTTCTCGTCCTGCGTGTCGGTGTAGATGTTGCGGGCGGCGTTGACCATGATGTCCACGCCCGTCAGGTCCATCGTCTGCAACGGCCCCATGGCGTGGCCGAAGCCGAGGCGGCACGCGACGTCGACGTCCTCCGCCGAGGCGACGCCCGACTCGACGAGCTTCGCCGCCTCGATGCTCAACGCCACGATGAGCCGGGTCGTCACGAAGCCCGCGACGTCGCGGTTGACGACGATGCAGGTCTTGCCGACCTCCTCCGCGAACGTCCGCGCGCGGGCCAGCGTGTCGTCGGACGTCTTGTAGCCGCGGACGAGCTCGCAGAGCCGCATCATCGGCACCGGCGAGAAGAAGTGCGTCCCGACGACGCTCTCGGGGCGCGACGTCACGGCCGCGATCTGCGTGACCGGGATGGCGCTGGTGTTGGTCGCGAGGACCGCGTCGTCGCGGCAGATCTTGTCGAGCGCCTGGAACACCTCGCGCTTGACCTCGATCTTCTCGAACACCGCCTCGACCACGATGTCGGCGTCGGCCGCCGCCTCGATGTCGGTCGTCGTGGTGATGCGCGCGAGCGACTCGTCGCGCGCCGTCGCCTCCAGGCGCCCCTTCTCCACGAACTTGTCGTACGACCTCGTGATCGACGTCCGCGCGCGCTCCAGCGCGTCCTCGCCGACGTCGCGCAACGTCACGTCGTAGCCCGCCTGCGCCGCGACCTGCGCGATGCCCGAGCCCATCAGGCCCGCGCCCACGACGGCCAGCCTCTTCGCCACTGATACCCCTTCCGGAACGTCCTCCGGAGTCTACGGTTGTCGCCGTGACCGCTCTCGTCGCCGTCGCGGCCGTGGCGGCGTTGATCTGGCTGCTCGTCGCGCTCGAGAAGCGCGCGGGCGGCACCGTCTCGTGGCAGGAGCCCGTGGCCGCCGACGCGTCGTGGGCGCGCGTCGGCAGGGCGATGAGCGTCGGCGAGGCCGAGGTCGCGCTGCGGCTGCTGGAGTCCAACGGCATCCGCGTGCGCCGCGAGACCCGCGGGCCCGGGCTCCCCGGCTCGGCGTACCGCGCCGGCGGCGAGACCCGCTACGACCTCCTCGTCGCGCCCGGCGACGCCGACGACGCCAGGGCGCTGCTCGGCGGGGTTTAGCGCGTTCGGCGGACGCGGCGTCGCGGCGCCCCCACAATCGGCGGCGGAGAGGGGCACGCCATGATCGAGGAGACCCTCGTCGCGGACGTTCGGCTCATGACCGCGCACGCGCTCGAGACCGGGCGGCCCGTACACCCGTCATGGCTCGACGCCGCGCGGCTCGACGGCTCCGAGCCCGACGCCGTACGCCGCCTCGGCCGCGCGCACGACGGCCTGTCGGCGCTCGTCGCGCCGGCGACGCCGCGCTCGTTGCGCTACCTCGCCGAGAGCGGCGGCTCGCGGCGGCGGCTGCCGATCGTGCGGTGGCTGGCGATCCTGGCGATGACGTTCCTCGCCGGGTTCGTCGCGCTGGAGCTCGACCCGGACGTCGGGTCGAAGGCGGCGGACTTCGAGACGGGCAGCGGCTCCGAGCTGCTGATGAACATGCTGTTCCAGCTCTGCGCGGCGGGGCTGGGAGCGTCGTTCGCGGCGCTGTTCGCGGTCAACGCGCGGCTGCGCGACTACAGCCTCGAACCGCGCGAGGAGTTCGCGGCGCTCGTGCGCATCATGCTCGGGCTCGTCGCGGGCCTGGTGCTCGCGCAGCTCGCGCCGTTCGACAGCGACGGGCGGACGTTCGGAAGGCCGCTGCTCGCGCTGCTCGGCGGGTTCAGCGTCGACGTCGTGTACCAGATGCTGCGGCGGCTCGTGGACCTCGCGTCGTCGATCGTGGCGCCGGTCGGCGACACCGCCGAGGCCGCGCGCGCGACGGCCGACGCGCGGGAGGCGCAGCTCAAGGTGGGGGTGGCGCAGCGGCTCGTACGGCTGCGTTCGCGGCTCGACGGCGATGCGGCCGCCGAGGTGGACGCGCTGATCGCGGAGCTGTCACCCACGGACGACGTGCCCGCCGCGGCCGACCCTCCGGCGCCGCCGGCCGGGCCCGACCCGACCCCTACAGCTCCAGTACGTCGTCGCGCACCCGCCTGACGTTCGCGCCGAGCGAGGCGAGCTGCTCGACGAACGCCGGGTAGCCGCGGTCGACGTGGAACACGTCGGACACCTCGGTCACGCCCTCCGCGACGAGGCCGGCCAGCACGAGGCCCGCGCCGGCGCGGATGTCGGTCGCGCGGACGGGCGCGCCGGAGAGGCGTTCGCGGCCTCGCACGACGGCGTGGTGGCCGTCGGTGCGCACGTCGGCGCCGAGGCGTACCAGCTCGTCGATGAACATGAAGCGGCCCTCGAAGATGTTCTCCGTCACGAACGCCGCGCCGTCGCTGATCGACGCGAGCGCGATCGCGAGCGGCTGCAGGTCCGTCGGGAAGCCCGGGTACGGCAGCGTCACGAAGTCCACGGCCCTGGGGCGGCGTTCCATCGAGACGCGGAACCCGTCCGCCAGCTCCTCGACGTCGGCGCCCGCCTGGACGAGCTTCTCCAGCGGCAGCCGCAGGTGCTCGGCGCGCGCGTCGCGCACGGTCACGTCGCCGCGCGTCATGACCGCGCCGACCGCGAACGTCCCCGCGACGATCCGGTCGGCGACCGTGTCGTGCGTCGTGGGGCGAAGCTCGTGGACGCCCTCGATCTCCAGCGTCGACGTGCCGATGCCGCCGATGCGGGCGCCCATCGAGACGAGCATCTCGCAGAGGTCGACGATCTCGGGCTCGCGGGCGACGTTGTCGATGGTGGTCGTGCCGTCGGCGAGGACGGCGGCCATGAGGATGTTCTCGGTGGCGCCGACGCTCGGGAAGTCGAGCCAGATCGACTCGCCCCTGAGCTTGGGCGCGGTCGCGACGAGGTAGCCGTGCTCGGACTCGAACGTCGCGCCGAGCTTCTGCAGACCGGCCACGTGCATGTCGAGCGCGCGCGAGCCGATGGCGTCGCCGCCGGGCATCGCGACGCGCGCGCGGCCGCAGCGCGCGAGCAGCGGGCCGAGGACGCAGACCGAGCCGCGGATGAGGCGTACGTGCTCGTAGTCGGCCTCGTGCCCGAGCGTGCCGGGGACGGTGACGCGCACCTCGGGAACCGAGTCCTCGACGGTCGCGCCGAGGCCGCGCAGCACCTCGGCCATGATCGGCACGTCGCCGATGTCGGGGACGTTGCGCAGCGTCGACGTGCCCTCGGCGAGCAGGCACGCGGCCATCACCTTGAGCACGGAGTTCTTCGCGCCGGTGACGCGGACCTCGCCCTCCAGGCGCGTGCCGCCGGTGACCTCGAAGCGTTCCACGCCGCCAGCGTAGGGTGCCTGGCATGGCGGTGCACCTGACGCGGATCTACACGAAGACCGGCGACGACGGGACGACGGCGCTCGGCGACATGAGCCGGGTCGCGAAGTCGTCGCCGCGCATCGCGGCGTTCGCCGACGTGGACGAGGCGAACGCCGCCATCGGCACCGCGATCGCGCTGGGCGAGCTGTCCGAGGACATGCGCCTGGTGCTGCTTCGGGTGCAGAACGACCTGTTCGACGTCGGCGCCGACCTCTGCACGCCGGTCGTCGAGAGCCCGGAGTTCCCGCCGCTGCGGGTCACCGACGACTACGTCACGCGGCTCGAGGGCGAGTGCGACAGGTGGAACGAGCGCCTGGAGCCGTTGCGGTCGTTCGTGCTGCCGGGAGGCTCGAAGGGCTCGGCGCTGCTGCACGTCGCGCGGACGGTCGTACGCCGCGCGGAGCGGCTCGTGTGGGCGCTGGTCGAGGCCGAGCCTGACACGACGAGCAAGACGCCCGCGCTGTACCTGAACAGGCTGTCCGACCTGCTGTTCATCCTCGGCCGCGTCGCGAACGACGACGGCGCGGCCGACGTTCTCTGGAAGCCAGGGGGCTAGCGCCCCGCCCACTCCAGGAGGCGGTCGAGGTCGTCCTTGAGGACGGCGAGCTGGATGTCCTCGTCCATGTGGCGCGCGTTCACGAGTTCGCAACGGTCGCTCAGCATCGCCTCGCCCTTGACGACCGGGCGGTGGTCGCGCACGACGAGGTTGACCCTGCGGATCTCGTAGTCGAAGCCGTCGGAGAGCTTGTACTCGCGCCGCCACTGGAGGACGTCGCCGCTGAGGCGGGCGTAGCCGTGCTTCCAGTTCTTGTCACTGCGCGAGGGGCCGGGGACCTTCACGGCGAGGGTGAGGCAGTCGGTGCCGCAGAAGCGGGCGACGGCGCGCTTGGCGAGCCCGAGGCGGATCACCCACGCCAGGACGAGCGCGAGGACGACCAGCCAGAAGTACACGCCTAGGCGACCGGCTGGCCGGCCGCGCGCAGGCGCGCCTTGGCGCGCTGGAGGGCTTCGAGCGCGGCCGCGTCGTCATGGCCGCTGATCGTCGCGGCCGCGCGGTCGTACGCCGCCTGGGCGCGCGCGAGGTCGATGTCGTCGGCCAGCTCGGCGATGTCCGCGAGCACGGACACGCCGGTCGCGGAGACCGAGAGGAAGCCGCCGTGGATCGCCGCCGCGACCTCGGTGCCGCCGGGCTGGAGGACGCGCAGCACGCCCTCGCCCAGCTCGCCGAGCATGGGCGCGTGGTTGGGCATGATGCCGATCTCGCCCTCGGTCGTGCGGGCGACGACCATCTCCGCCTCGCCCGACCAGAGCCTGCGCTCCGCGGACACCAGCTCGACCTGCATCGTCGCCACTGAACGCACCTCACGTGGGGGAATCCGTCGGCCCGCAGGATACCGGCCCGCGTCGGCGGCTCCGAATCCGTCAGAACGCCGACAGGCCCGGCAGCAGCGCGGCCGCCGCGTCGACCAGCGCCTGGGCCGTCGCGACCTCGACCTCGACGTCGTCCGGCGCGTCGCCGCCGAACGTCGGGTACTCCGCTTGTGACGCCGCCGCCGGAGCGCGTTGTACGGGCGGCAAGTGGTCCCCGAGCTGCGCGCGCACCGCGCGCTCGACCGCGCGTGGCCACCTGTCGTCGGCCGGAGACCCTGGTGCGCCTCACTTCGCATAAGGGGAAGACACCTTCCCTTTATGGGGAAGTGTCGAGGAGGCGGCGTAGGTTCGGGGCGTGGAGCAGGCGCTCGAAAGGATCGCGGCGGCACGCCCCCGTGTCGCGGCCGAGCTCGAACGCCCGCACGCCGAGGAGGCGCTGCTCGCGGGCGTCGTGCTCGACCTCGCGGCGGGGGGCGCGCTCGACGCGCTGGGGCCTGCCGTGGGCGCCGAGGGGTCGTTCGAGGCGGCGCTGCTCTGGGGCGCCGACCCGCTGACCGGGGTCGAGGACCTGCGGCTCGCGGCGGCGCTGCGCGAGGTCGCTCCCGGCGCGGGCCGCGCGGTGCTGCTCGACGCGGAGCCCGACCTCGTGGTGGTGAGCGCGGAGACCGTCGTGGCCGTCGACGCGACGGTGGGGCGGCCGGGCCACGCGGCGGCGCGGGCGGCGCGCGGGGAGGACGTGCCGCCGCGCCTGCTCGCCGGCGTGAGCGACGCGCTCGAACGCCACGGCATCGCCCTGCCCCCCGACCTGCTCCGCCGTGCCTACGCCCCCGCGCGGCTCGCGGCGGTGACGCTGACGCTCGCCGACGCGCTCGAACGCCGCGCGGTCACCGTGGCGCTGGCCCGCCGCGCGGTGGACCTGCTGCGGCCCGAGCGCGACGACGCGACGGCCTGGTCGGACGCGGCGGCCGCGGTGCTGCACGGCGGCGAGGGCGTAGCGAACGTCGAGATCCGCGCCCTCTCCTGGCTCCAGGTGGCCGACCGCCTCGCCGAGGACCCGCGCGCGGCGGGCGCGGTCGAGCGCATCCGTTCGCACCCGGTCCTCGCGGCGGGCCGCCGGTGATCGAGAACGTCGCCGACGGGCGTCGCGACGACTCCGGTGGCGTCGACTGGCTCCTCGTGGACCGCCTGAAGGCGCCGCCCGGCGAGGTCGCGCGGGTGCTGCTCGAGGAGGCGCGGGGCGTGCGGGTCGTGACCGAGGACGACGCGCTGGTCGAGGCGCTCGTCGCGGGCGGAGGACGGGTGCAACGCCGCGGCCACGACTACGAGTACGCCGTCGCCGACGCACCGGCCGAGTGGGCCCGAACGCCTGCGCCGCAGGGCTTCCGGCTGTCCAACGACCTCGACCCGCACGGGCTCGCGGCGAGCCACGAGCGGGCCAACCCGCCGGGCCACCCCGACCACGAGGGGGGGCTCGACCACGTCGAGGACCTGCGCTCGATGATCGCGGGCGAGGTGCTCGGCCCGTACGTCCCCGAGGCGTCCTGGCAGGTGGAGGACGCCGAGGGCCCGTGCGGCGCGGTCATCGTCGTGGACCGCCCCGGGGCCGCGCGGCGGGGCTGGGTGGTCGAGGTGTTCGTGGACCCGCGCCACCAGGGCCGCGGCCTCGGGCGGGTGCTGCTTCAGCGCGCGGTGGCGGGGACGAGGGCGGCGGGGCTGCCCGTCCTCGGCCTCGTCGTCAGCGACGGCAACCCGGCGCGGCACGCGTACGACGCACTGGGGTTTCGGCTCGTGCGGTCTGGGACGAACGTGGACATCCCGCTACTCTCCTGACCACACCCCTCCACCCCTCAGGAGCCACCATGAAGAAGCTCTTGCTCGCGGTCACGCTGGCGTCCGCGGGCGCCGCTCTCGCGCCGGCGGCGCACGCGATCCGCCCCTGCGAGCCGCTCGAGATCGAGTGTCACAAGACGTGCACGTTGCCGCAGGGCGGCATCAAGGACCCGTACTGGGTGTCGTGCTGATGGGCCGCCGCCTGCTCGTCGCCGCCGTCGCCGTCGCCGCGGTCGGGATGACCGCGCCGTCCGCGTCCGCCAAGTGTTCCCCCGACGCCGATCCGGTCACGTGCTTCTGGATGTGCACCACCGCCCGCCTCGTGGGCGCGGCGTGCAAGTCGTGAGGACCCTGGTGGCGGTGGCGCTCGCCGCCGCCACGCTCGGGGTCGCCGCTCCGTCGTCGTCCGCCACGCGGTGCTCGGCGGACGTGGTCACGTGCACGATCCGCTGCGTCCGCGCCCAGCTCGACGGCGGCATCTGCTAGACCGACCCGAACGACACGAAGCCCCGGCCACCCGCGAGGGTGACCGGGGCTTCGTCGTGAAGCGCTCTAGCCCTGGAGGGACTTGGCCTTCGCGACGGCTTCCTCGATGGAGCCGACGAGGAAGAACGCCTGCTCGGGCAGGTGGTCGTACTCGCCCTCGCAGACGGCCTTGAACGACGCGACCGTCTCCTCCAGCGGGACGTACTTGCCGGGGATGCCGGTGAACTGCTCGGCGACGAAGAACGGCTGCGAGAGGAAGCGCTGGATCTTCCGCGCGCGCTGGACGAGGACCTTGTCCTCCTCGGGGAGCTCGTCCATGCCGAGGATCGCGATGATGTCCTGGAGGTCCTTGTACCGCTGCAGGATGCCCTGGACGCGGCGGGCCACGTCGTAGTGGTCCTGGCCGATGACGCGCGGGTCGAGGATGCGCGACGTCGAGTCGAGCGGGTCGACGGCCGGGTAGATGCCGAGCTCGGCGATCTGCCGCGAGAGGACGGTCGTCGCGTCGAGGTGGGCGAACGTCGTCGCCGGCGCCGGGTCGGTGAGGTCGTCGGCGGGGACGTAGATGGCCTGCAGCGAGGTGATCGAACGGCCTCGGGTCGAGGTGATCCGCTCCTGCAGGACGCCCATCTCGTCGGCCAGCGTCGGCTGGTAGCCGACGGCGCTCGGCATGCGGCCGAGGAGCGTGGAGACCTCGGAGCCTGCCTGGGTGAAGCGGAAGACGTTGTCGACGAACAGGAGCACGTCCTGGCGGTCGACGTCGCGGAAGTACTCGGCCATGGTGAGGGCCGACAGGGCCACGCGGAGGCGGACGCCCGGGGGCTCGTCCATCTGCCCGAAGACCAGCGCGGTCTTCTCGAGGACGCCGGACTCCTTCATCTCCAGCCAGAGGTCGTTGCCCTCGCGGGTGCGCTCGCCGACGCCGGCGAACACCGAGGAGCCACCGTGGTTCTGCGCGACCCGGTAGATCATCTCCTGGATGACGACGGTCTTGCCGACGCCGGCGCCGCCGAACATGCCGATCTTGCCGCCCTTGACGTAGGGCTCCAGCAGGTCGATGACCTTGATGCCGGTCTCGAAGATCTCGGCCTTCGGCTCGAGGTCCTCGAACTTCGGCGCCTGGCGGTGGATCGGCCAGAAGTCGCTCGGCGTGATGTCGTCCATCGAGCAGTCGAGCGGCTGGCCGAGGGCGTTGTAGACGTGGCCGAGGACGCCGGCGCCGACGGGGACCTTGATCGGGTTGCCCGTGTTGACGACGCTCTGGCCGCGCTGCACGCCGTCGGTCGGCTTCAGCGCGATGGCGCGGACGACGCCGCTGCCGATGTGCTGGGCCACCTCCAGCGCGATGGTCTGCGTCTCGCCCTCGATCGTGCGGTCGAGGGTGAGCATGTAGTTGATCTCGGGCAGCGCGCCGACGGGGAACTCCACGTCGACGACCGGGCCGATGACCTGGACGACGCGCCCGTTCGGGTGCTCGGTGCCGGCCTGCTCGGCAGGCGGGGTGAGGGTCTCGGTCATCGGGTCTCCTAGTCGTTCTCGGCGAGCGCCTCGGCGCCGCCGACGATCTCGCTGATCTCGGTGGTGATCTCGGCCTGGCGCGCGCGGTTGGCGTCACGCGTCAGGATCTTGATGAGCTCGTCCGCGTTGTCCGTCGCCGCCTTCATGGCGCGGCGGCGGGCGGCGTGCTCGGACGCGGCCGCGTCTAGCAGGCACGCGAACACGCGGCTCTCGACGTAGCGCGGAAGCAGCGAGGTGAGGATCTCCTCGGGGCCGGGCTCGAACTCGATGTCCGCCCGCAGCGTTCCGGCGGCGTCCTCCGTACGGTCGGGGGCGACGACGGGGAGGAGCTGGACGGTCGACGGTCGCTGCGTCACGACGTTGACGTACTCGGTGTACGCGATGACGACGCGGTCGACCTTGCCCGACAGGTAGTCCTCGACGAGCCGCTGGCCGATCTCCTTGGCGACGGTGTACGGCGGCGTGTCCGACACGCCCGTCCACGTCCCGCTGAGGTCGACCTGGCGGTAGCGGAAGTACGACAGCGCCTTGCGCCCGTACGCGTACACCTCGGAACGCTGCCCCGCACTCGCGGCCTCGCGGCGCGCGGCCTCGGCGAGCTTGAGGACGTTCGTGTTGTACGCGCCCGCCAGACCGCGGTCGGCCGTGACGGCGAGGACGCCGACGGCGCCGGTGGTCTCGCGCGCGGTCAGCAGCTCGGCGCCGCCCCCGCCCGCGGCCATGAGGTCGGCGACGACGCGCGCGATCTCCTCGGCGTACGGGCGCGCGGCCTCGCTGCGCGCCTGCGCCTTGACGATGCGCGACGCCGCGATCAGCTCCATCGCACGCGTGATCTTCTGCGTGCTCTTGACGGAGCGGATCCGCCGCCGTACCTCGCGAAGCTTCCCGGCCATGTCGTGTCCCTTAGACCGGGGTCGCCTGGCCGCCGGTCGACGCCGGGCCGATCTGGTCGTCCGCCGCGGTCGTCGTCATGCCGGCCGGCTTGGTCGCGTCGATCGGCTGCGTCGCGGAGGCGCCCGTAGCGCCCGTGCCGCCCGCCCCGCCGGTGCCGCCCGCGGGCAGGCCTGCGGTCGCGCCGTCGGCCTGCGTGGCGAACTGCGCCGCCGTGGCCTCCGCCGCCGCACGGAGCCGGTCCTCGATCGTGTCGAGGGCGGCGTTGGCGTCGAGCTCGGAGAGCAGGCCCGGGTCGCGGCCCTTGATCCAGTCGACGAGCGCGCGCTCGAACGGCTTGACCTGGTTGACAGGAACGGTGTCCAGGTAGCCCTTCGTCGCGGCCCAGATGATGGCGACCTGCTCGCCGAGGGCGACCGGCTGGTACTGCGGCTGCTTGAGCACCTCGACGAGGCGGTTGCCCCGGTCGAGCTGCGACTGCGAGGCCTTGTCCAGGTCCGAGCCGAACGCCGCGAACGCCTCCAGCTCGCGGAACTGCGCGAGGTCGAGGCGCAGCGTTCCGGCGACCTTCTTCATGGCCTTGGTCTGCGCGTTGCCGCCGACTCGCGAGACCGAGATGCCGACGTTGATGGCCGGACGGACGCCCTGGTAGAAGAGGTCGGTCTCCAGGAAGATCTGGCCGTCGGTGATGGAGATGACGTTCGTCGGGATGTACGCCGACACGTCGCCGCCGCGGGTCTCGATCAGCGGGAGCGCGGTGAGCGAGCCGCCGCCGAGCTCCGGCGACAGGCGCGCGGCGCGCTCCAGCAGGCGCGAGTGCAGGTAGAAGACGTCGCCGGGGTACGCCTCGCGGCCCGGCGGGCGGCGGAGCAGCAGGGACAGGGTGCGGTACGCGACGGCCTGCTTGGACAGGTCGTCGTAGATGACCAGCGCGTCCTTGCCGTCGTACATCCACTGCGCGCCGAGCGCCGCGCCGGCGTAGGGCGCGAGGTACTGGAACGGCGCGGGCGACGACGCCGCGGCGTTGACGACGACGGTGTACTCCATCGCGCCGGCCTCGGTGAGGGCGGAGACGACCTCGGCGACCGTGGACGCCTTCTGGCCGACCGCGACGTAGATGCAGCGGACCGCCTTGTCGGTGCCCCAGAAGCGCCTCTGGTTGATGATCGCGTCGATCGCGATGGCGGTCTTGCCCGTCTGGCGGTCGCCGATGATGAGCTGGCGCTGGCCGCGGCCGACCGGGGTGATCGCGTCGATCGCCTTGACGCCGGTGAGCAGCGGCTGGTTGACCGGCTGGCGCTCGACGACCGACGCCGCCTGGACCTCGAGGCGCCGTACCTCGGTGGTCGCGATCGGGCCCTTGCCGTCGATGGGGGCGCCGAGCGGGTCGATGACGCGGCCGAGCATGGCGTCGCCGACCGGGATCGAGAGGATGCGCCCCGTCGCGGTGACCGACGAGCCCTCCTCGATCACGGCGGCGTCGCCGAGGACGACGGCGCCGATCTCGTTCTCCTCGAGATTCAGCGCCAGCGCCTGGATCGTGCCGGAGCTGGAGTTGATCTCGAGGATCTCGTTGGCCATGGCGCGGGGCAGGCCGGAGATGCGCGCGATGCCGTCGCCGGCCTCGAGGACGCGCCCGACCTCCTCGCGGGTGACGGACGGCGCGTACGACGCCGCCGCGGAACGCAACGCCGCCGAGATCTCCTCGGGCCGGATGCTCAGCTCAGTCACTTCGGGTCTCCTGTAAAGGGGGTGCTATCCGGCGAGGCTTTCACGAAGCTGCTCGAGGCGCCGCCTGACGGAGCCGTCGATCACCTCGTCCCCGATCGTCGTGACGACGCCGCCCATGACGGACGGGTCGACGATGACCTTGATGTCGACCGGGCGGCCCTTGGCGCGGGAGAGCGCCTCGGCCAGCCGCCAGCGCTGGTCGTCGTCCAGCGGGGCGGCGACGCGGACCTCGGCGACCGACGCCTGGCCCGCCTGCGACGCCTTGGTGTTGAACGCGTCCGCGAGCCTGCTCAGGTCGCGGGCGAGCCCGGCGTCGATGACGAGCGTGAGCAGCCGGATCGTCACCGGGTGCACCTTGCCGCCGAGCAGGTCGTCGAGGATGTGCCGCTTGGCGCCCTCGGCCGCTCCCGGGTCGGTCAGCGCCGAGCGCAGGTCCGGCGACGCCTCGACGGCGCGGCTGAACCGGAACAGCTCGTCGCCGACGCGCCCGAGGACGTCCTCGGACCGCGCCACCTCGAACAGCGCGGTGGCGTAGCCGTCGATCTGGTCGTCGCTCATGCGCCCGTCCTAGTTCTGGCTCGTGAGCTGGTCGATGTAGCTCTCGACGAGGCCGCGCTGCGCCTCGTTGTCGAGCGAACGCCCCACGACCCGGCTGGCGAGGTCGATGGAGAGGGCGCCGAGCTCGGAGCGCAGCGCGCCGATCGCGCGGTCGCGCTCCGACTGGATGTCGGCCTGCGCCCGCTGGACGAGCGCCTGCGCCTCGGCCTCGGCCGCCGCGCGCCGCTCGGCGGCGATGCTCTCCGCCGTACGCCGCGCCTCCTCGATGATGCGGTTGCCCTCGGCCTGCGCGTCGGCGAGCTTCGCGCGGTACTCGGCCAGGACCTGGTCCGCCTCGCCGCGCGTCGTCTCGGCCGCGTTGAGCTGCCCGGCGAGCGCCTGCTCGCGGGCCGCGAGGGTGGCGTTGAGCTTCGGCAGCACGAGGCGGCTCACGATGAGGAACAGCGTGATGAAGAACAGCGCCGCCGCGATCAGCTCGCCCTTGTGGGGCATGACCGGCGTGAAGTCGTCCTCGCCGTGCCCGCCCTCCTGGGTGCCGGTCGTGGTGTTCTGCGTGCCGTGCTCCTCCTGAGCCAGGACGATCACGTCGTAGTACGGGTTCACAGGGAGTCCCCTCTGTCTCTGGCTCGGGACTAGCTGATGATGAACGCGAGGGCGAGACCGAAGATCGCGAGCGCCTCGACGAGGGCGATGCCGATGAACATCGTCGTCCGGAGCTGGCCGGCCGCCTCGGGCTGGCGCGCGATGGCCTGGACGGTCTGGCCGACGAGGTAGCCGATGCCGATGCCGGGGCCGATGGCCGCGAGGCCGTAGACGAGGCCGCGGCCGATGACCTGCAGCTCGTTGACATCGTCGGTCTGAGCCAGAAGGTTCGCGGCGTAGACGACGGGGCGCATGTGAACTCTCTTTCGTCCGGTGGGTGGTGCGACGGCTAGTGCTGCGGGTGGACGGCGCCACCGATGTAGAGCGCGGTCAGAACGGTGAAGATGAACGCCTGGAGGAAGCCGACGAAGATCTCGAAGCCCGTGATCGCGACGCCGATGACGAGCACGAACGGCGCCGCGAGGAACTTGGGGCCGAAGTCGCCGAAGTCGGCGACGTTGAGCAGCAGGATCGCGATCAGGCTCAGGATCAGGTGGCCGGCGAGCATGTTGAACGTCAGTCGCAGCGTCAGCGTGATCGGCCGGATGATGATGTTCGAGAGGAACTCGATCGGCGTGAGCAGGATGTACAGCGCCTTCGGCACGCCGGGCGGGAACAGCACTTCCTTGAAGTAGCCGCCGATGCCGTTGTGGCGCATGCCCTCGACGTTGTAGACGAGCCACGCCACGAGCGAGAAGAACAGCGGGATGGCGATCTTCGACGACGGCGGGAACGCCACGCCGGGGAAGACCTCCATGAAGTTGAAGAAGAAGATCAGCGTGAACGTCGTCAGCAGGTACGGCACGTAGCGCGCGCCGTCGTGGCCGATGACCTCCTCGGCGATGTTCGTGCGGACGAAGCCGACGAGGCTCTCGCCGATGAGCTGGTACTTGCCGGGGACGACCTCCTGCTTGCGGAACGCCGTCAGCAGGAAGGCCGTCGCGAGCAGGAACGCGACCAGCATGGCGAACACGGTCCAGTTGAGGAACGGGATCCCCCACAGGCCGAACTCGAAGTTGAAGAGCTGCCCGAGCGAGGGCACGCCTTCTGCGGCCAGCGTCATGGGTGCGGTACGCCCCTTCAGTCCAGCGGTCCGACGAACGTCGGCCCGTGCAGTACGACCCAGCTCTGCGCGAGGACCACGCAGACCTCACCAACGCACACCGCGAGGGCGACCGCCGTCGACGGCAGCCCCAGCGGCCCGACCGCGACGGCGAGCGCCGCGACCAGCAGGGCGATCCGCACCGGGATGGCCATGAGCACCGTCCCGGGGCCGATCTGGCGGCGCGACCTGCCGGTCCTGGCGGAGACCCAGGCGGCGGCGGCACCGTTGACACCGACCGACCCGACGCCCCAGAGGGCGCCGTACGCCGAGCCCCTTCCGCCCGCGACCCCCGCGACGATCGTGGCGGGCACCGCGACCGCGAGGGCGGTCAGCAGCGTCACCGCGATCAGGCGGTTGTCGGTGAGCAGGTCGGAGCGGTCAGCCGTCCGCACGCTCGGCACGCCTTGTCTCCGCCAGCTGCCTGTCAGCGTGGGCCATCCTCTTCTGGAGCACGTAGAGGCCGAGGACCAGGCCGAGCAGCAGGCCACCGAAGAACAGGACGTGACCGGTGTGCAGCCACTTGTCGGCGTAATAGCCGATGACCCCGTAGACGGCCAGAGCGGCGGAGAACTCGATCACGGCGTTCCACGCCGTGCTCAGGTCCTGCCACTGCGTCCGTTCGGGGGTCCCAGCCATGACCGGCGCAGCCTAGCAACGCGGCGTTGACGGGGTCAAAACGTCGTCGGATGCAAAACCGCAGGTCAGAGGCCATGTCGGCCGATCTTGTGAAAACTTTCACGAGCGGCTGGCCCCGCCGCGCCCCCTCCGCGGGGGTCCGCGGCGCCTCTCCGGCGCCGGGCGCGCGCGGTCACCGTGCTCACCGGTGCCCGTCGAGGGCGTTGCCCGCGCGCTGGATCGCCATCAGCAGGTGGTCGGCGGCCTGGCGAGCCGCGGCGACGTCGATCGTGACGTCGCCGACGACGACGGCGTACGACCCCTCCGTGGCCACGAATCGCGCCCGCCACGCCCGTGCCAGGTCCTCGTCCGGCTTGCGGGCGCGTCTCGGGACGCGCGGCTGCTGGGCGTCCCCGACGCCGCGCAGGTAGTCGTCGAAGTGCTCCAGCGCGTCGCGTGCGGAGCGCGCCCCCGGCAGCAGGGAGTCGAACCTTTCGAGCGCGTCGGTCAGGATCGCGCTCCCGCGCTCGGACCCGGTCGCCCTCGCGAGCTCCGCCGCGCGCACGACCTGGCGCAGCGCGAGCACCAGGAGGAGCGCGTCCGCCCGCCGGCGTACGTCGCCCTCGCTCCCCGACAGCACGCGCTCCGCCTGCACCGCGACCGCGAGGTACCAGTACCACCCGTCGCTGAGGGCGACCGCGGGCAGGTTCTCCGTGATCCGCCAGTCGTCGGCCACCCGGCTAGCTGTCGCCCACTGCCGGCGGCGGGTCGTCGCGGAGGGCGCGGGCGCGCTCGGCGAGGTCGATGACGTCGCCGGGCGGCTCCGACACGGGCACGGGCTCGCGGGCGACGTCCTGCGGGCGGCGGGACGGGACCAGCGACAGCGCCGCGCCGAACAGCACCGCGACGCCCGCCCCCGCCGCGACGACAGGGAGGCGTACGAACGACGCCGCCACCCCCCCGAACGCCATCACGGCGGCCCAGTACCAGATCGTCAGCACGGCGCGGCGGTGGGTGTGGCCGATCTCCAGGAGCCGGTGGTGCAGGTGCTCCTTGTCGGGCGCGAACACCGACCGCCCGGTCCGCGTGCGCCGGAACACCGCGAGCAGCAGGTCCACGAACGGCACCGCGAGCACCGTCAGCGGCAGCAGCACCGGGAAGAAGAACGTCGCGCCGCGCCGGGTGCCCAGGGCCGTCGGGTCGAACGTCGTCGTGCCGCTCGTCACCGCCGCCGCGAGCAGGAGCCCGAGCAGCATCGAGCCCGAGTCGCCCATGAAGATGCGGGCGGGGCTGAAGTTGTGCGGCAGGAACCCCACGCAGACGCCCGCCACGATCGCGGCGAGCAGCGTCGCGGGCGTGACGCGGGTGTTCTGCTGGACGACCGACATCTGGTAGCAGAACCCGAAGAACGCCACCGCCGCGATGCCGACGACGCCCGCGGCGAGGCCGTCGAGGCCGTCGATGAAGTTGATGGAGTTGACCATCACGAGCGTCAGCAGGACGGTCGCGACGACGGAGAGGTTGGGGTCGAGGGCGAAGTTCTGCGCGCCGGTGCCTGGCAGCGTGATGAAGAGGAGCTGCACGCCGAGCAGCACGAGCGTGCCGGCCGCGACGGCCTGGCCCGCGAGCTTGGTGAACGCGTCGAGGGACCAGCGGTCGTCGGCCACGCCGAGCAGGCAGACGATGGCACCGGCGATGAGGACGGCCTTCGGCTCCGGGGTCCCCCTGATGATCTGCAACGCAGGCAGCGCGCGGGCGACGAACATCGCCGCCACCACGCCGCCGAACATCGCGAGCCCGCCGAGGTACGGCGTCGGGATCGCGTGCACGTCCCTGTCGCGCGGCCGCGCGAGCGTTCCCGTCGCGATGGCGAGGCGACGGGCGACCGGCGTCAGCAGGTACGTCACCGCCGCCGCGACGAAGAAGACGAGCGCGTACTCGCGCATGGGGGGAAGGCTAGCCGCGCGCTACGGGCGCGGGTAGGCCGGGTGCGCCTCGACGAGCGCCGCGACCCGGTCGCCGACCTCGCGGGCGACGTCGGGGTCGTCGCCCTCGCGGACGGCGCGCGCGATGAGCGAGCCGATCTCCTTCATCTCGCCCTCGCCCATGCCCTGCGTCGTGACGCTCGGGCTGCCGACCCGGATGCCGCTCGCGACCGACGGCGGCTGCGGGTCGTACGGGATGGCGTTCTTGTTGAGCACGATCCGCGCGGCGTCGCAGCGCGCCTCGGCCTCGGCGCCGGTGACGCCGATCGGCTGGACGTCGAGCAGCGCGAGGTGCGTGTCGGTGCCGCCGGTCACGGCGCGCATGCCCTCGGCGACGAGGGCGTCGGTGAGCGCCTGCGCGTTGGCGACGACCTGGCGGGCGTAGGCGGCGTACTCGGGAGTGGCGGCCTCGCGCAGCGCGACGGCCTTGGCGGCGACGGCGTGCATGAGCGGCCCGCCCTGCATCATCGGGAAGACGGCCTTGTCGAGCTTCGCCGCGTGCTCGGCCTTGCAGACGAGCATGCCGCCGCGCGGCCCGCGCAGGACCTTGTGCGTCGTGAACGTCACCACGTCGGCGTACGGCACCGGGCTCGGGATCGCCTTGCCGGCGACGAGGCCGATGAAGTGCGCCGCGTCGACCATGAGGATCGCGCCGACCTCGTCGGCCACCTCGCGGAACGCCGCGAAGTCGATGAGCCGCGGGATCGCCGACCCGCCGCAGATGATCATCTTCGGCCGGTGCTCGCGCGCGAGGTCGCGGACCTGGTCGTAGTCGATGTCCTCGGTCTCCTGGGCGACGCCGTAGTGCACCGCGTTGAACCACTTGCCGGAGAACGACACCTTGGTGCCGTGCGTCAGGTGGCCGCCCATCGGCAGGCTCATCGCGAGGACGGTGTCGCCGGGTGAGAGGAACGCGCCGTAGACGGCGATGTTCGCCGAGGCGCCGGAGTGCGGCTGGAGGTTCGCGTGCTCGGCGCCGAACAGCTCCTTGGCCCGCGCGATGCCGATCTCCTCGGCCTTGTCGACCTCGGAGCAGCCGCCGTAGTAGCGGCGCCCCGGGTAGCCCTCGGCGTACTTGTTGGACAGCGTCGAGCCGAGGGCGGCGAGGACGGCGGGCGAGGTGAAGTTCTCGCTCGCGATGAGCTGGAGGCCGCCGCGCAGCCGGTCCAGCTCGGAGAGGACGACACCCGCGATCTCCGGGTCGGTCGCCTCCAGGGAGGCGAAGTCGGGTCCCCAGAACGTGTCGCTCATGACTGCTCCTCGAGCTCGGCGATCTTCTCGACGCGACGGGCATGGCGCCCGCCCTCGAACGCCGTCGCGAGGAAGGTGGCCAGTACGGCCTCGGCGACGCCCGGTCCTACGACGCGGCTGCCCAGGCAGAGGACGTTCGCGTCGTTGTGCAGACGACTGTAGCGAGCGGTGAAGTCGTCGTGGGCGACCGCCGCACGGACGCCCGCCACCTTGTTCGCGGCGATCGAGATGCCGATGCCGGTGCCGCAGACGAGGACGCCCCTGTCGGCCTCGCCGGTGGTCACCGCCCGGCCCACCGCCGCGCCGAAGTCGGGGTAGTCCACGCTGCCGCCGTCGTGCGCGCCGAGGTCCACGACCTCGTGGCCCGCCGCGCGCGCGGCGTCGGCGAGCGCGTTCTTCAGCTCCCACCCGGCATGGTCCGCGCCGAACGCCACCCTCATCCCGCCAGCACCTCCAACGGGCGCCGCAGCGCCTCCGTGATGTCCTCGATCGCCGCGGCGTACGCGGCCTCCCCGCGCCCGTACGGGTCCGCGACGTCCTCGTCCCTCGGGTCCGGCGCCGGGTGCCTGCCGCGCGCGGCGGCGACGGCCGCGACGAGCGCGCGGGCGCGGTCGGCGGGGTCGTCGCCCGCGGGCACCTCGACGTGGTCGAGCAGCCGGGCGAGCTCGCGCATCGTGAACGTCCTCGGCAGCGCCTTGGGGTCCAGCGTCACGACCGCGGAGCGGTGCTCGCGGGTCGCGGTGAGGACGAGGTCGGCGTCGCGCACGAGCTCGGGCGTGAGCCGCCGCGCGCGGAACGCCGCGCTGTCGATGCCGAGGGCGGTCAGCTCGCGCGCGGCGCCGGGCTCGATGCCGTAGCCCTCGAGGCCGTACGTCCCCGCCGAGTGCACGCGGAAGTGCTCGGCCGGCAGCCGGGTCGCGGCCAGCAGCTCGGCCGTGGGCGAGCGGCAGATGTTCCCCGTGCAGACGAACAGCAGGTCGAACGTCACGGCGTCTCCAGCGCGGGGACCACCTCGCGCAGCCGGTCGGTGCCGAGCGCGCCCGCGCGCAGGACGCGGGGGGCCGGGGCGGTGAGGTCGACGATCGTGCTCGGCGTCCCCTCCTCGGCGGGGCCGCCGTCGAGGTAGACGGCGACGGACTCGCCGAGCTGCGCCTCGGCCTCGCCGACGGTGGTGGGCGGGGGCTGGCCGTGGCGGTTCGCGCTGGAGACGGCGAGCGGGCCCGTCTCGACGAGCAGGTCGAGCGCGACCTGGTGCAGGGGCATCCGTACCGCAACCGTCCCCTTGGTGTCGCCGAGGTCCCACGACAGGCCCGCGCCCTGGCGCAGCACGAGCGTCAGCGGCCCCGGCCAGAACGCCGCGATGAGGTCCCTCGCGACGTCGGGCAGCTCGTCCACGAGCCCGTTGACGGTGCGCCAGGAGCCGACGAGGACGGGCACCGGCACGTCGCGGCCCCGGCCCTTCGCGTCGAGCAGCCGGCGCACGGCGTTCGGGGAGAACGCGTCGGCGCCGACGCCGTAGACGGTGTCGGTGGGGAGCACGACGAGGTCGCCGCGCCTGGCGGCGTCGGTCGCCGCCGAGATGCCGTCGGGGCGGACGGTGTCGTCGGTGCAGTCGTAGCGCCTCATGGCCTCTTCCTCGCGGTGACCCAGCGCGGCCTGCCCGTCAGGTCGCGGTGGTCCTCGACCTCGTCCCACCCCTCGAACACCGCCGGGGCGCTCTCGCCCTGGCGGTCCGAGTGCTCCACGACGACCGCGCCGCCGGGCTTGAGCAGCCGGCGCGCGACGCGTTCGACCTCGCGGATGACGTCGAGCCCGTCGGGGCCCGCGACGAGCGCGCGGACCGGGTCGTGCTTGACCTCAGGGTCGATCTGGTCCATCTCGTGGTCGGCGACGTACGGCGGGTTGCTCACGACGACGTCGACGGTGGCGTCGTCCTCGGGGAGCGCGTGCGCGAGGTCGGCCTCGTGCACGACGACGGCCGGGTCGCCCGCGCGCAGGCGCGCGACGGCGTTGCGGTGCAGCCAGGTGAGCGCGCCGCGGTCGACCTCGACGGCGTGCACCTCGGCGTTCGGGACCTCGTGGGCGACCGAGAACGCGATCGCGCCGCTGCCGGAGCAGAGGTCCACGACGACGGGCCGCTTGGTCCCCGAACGCCGCGCCGCGTCGATCGCCGCGCCCGCGACCGACTCCGTCTCGGGCCTCGGGACGAACACCCCGGGGCCGACGGCCAGCTCGACGTAGCGGAAGCCGACGGAGCCGACGATGTGCTGCAACGGCTCCCTGGCGCAGCGCCTGTCGATCATCGCCTGGAAGACGTCGTACTGGACGGCGTCGAGGTTCGGGACGACGGGCAGCGACGTGCGCGCGACGCCGAGCACGTGCGCGGCGAGCTGCTCGGCGTCCCAGTGCGGCGAGTCGACGCCCGCCTTGTGGAGGCGTTGCACCGCCTCCGCGATCGCCGATCGCACCGAGACCGGCGGACCGATCACGCGTCGTCGCCGGTGAGCCGCGAGGCGTTGTCGGCGTCGATGAGCGACTGGATCACCGCGTCGAGGTCGCCGTCGAGGATCTGGTCGAGGTTGTACGACTTGAAGCCGGTGCGGTGGTCGGAGAGGCGGTTCTCCGGGAAGTTGTAGGTGCGGACGCGCTCGCTGCGGTCGACCGTCCGGATCTGCGCGCCTCTCTGGGCGCTGGCCTCGGCCTGCTGCGCCTCGATCGCCTGCGCGAGAAGGCGTGCCCGCAGGACGCGGAGGCCGGCCTCCTTGTTCTGGAGCTGGCTCTTCTCGTTCTGCATCGACACGACCGTGCCGGTGGGGATGTGCGTGATGCGGACCGCGGAGTCCGTGGTGTTGACGCTCTGCCCGCCCGGGCCGCTCGACCTGTACACGTCGAAGCGGAGGTCGTTCGGGTCGATGACGACGTCGACCTCCTCGGCCTCCGGCATCACGAGCACGCCGGCGGCGGAGGTGTGGATGCGGCCCTGGCTCTCGGTGGCGGGGACGCGCTGGACGCGGTGCACGCCGCCCTCGTACTTGAGCTTGCTCCACACGCCGCCGTTGCGGGCCTTCACCGCGACGCTGACGTCCTTGTAGCCGCCGAGGTCGGACTCGGTCGCGTCGAGGATCTCCGTCTTCCAGCCCTGGCGCTCGGCGTAGCGCAGGTACATGCGCAGCAGGTCGCCCGCGAACAGCGCCGACTCCTCGCCGCCCTCGCCGGCCTTGACCTCGAGGATCACGTCCTTGGCGTCGTTCGGGTCCTTCGGGATCAACGCCTCGCGGAGCCGTTGCGTCAGCTCCTCGAGTCTCTGCTCGAGGCCCGGGATCTCGTCGCGGAACGACGGGTCGTCGTCGACGAGCTCCTTGGCGGTCACGAGGTCGTCCTGCGTCGAGCGCCAGGCGCGGTACGCCTCGGCGACCGGCGTCAGCTCGGCGTAGCGCTTGCCGAGGTCGCGGGCCTTGTTCTGGTCCGCGTGGATGCCCGGGTCGGCGAGCTGCCGCTCGACCTCGGCGTGTTCGGAGAGGACGTCGTCGAGCTTGTCGAACATCGGGCTCTTTCGGCTAGGGAGCGGGCGGGGGTGGTCGCCCGGTCGCTAACCCTCCTGAGCCGGCGCGCCGCCCTTGGGCGTGCGCTTGCCGAAGCGCTTCTCGAACTTCTCGACGCGGCCGCCGACGTCCATGATCTTCTGCTTGCCCGTGTAGAACGGGTGGCAGGCGGAGCAGACGTCCGCGTGGATGTCGCTGACGGTGCTGCGCGTCTGGAACGTGTTGCCGCACGAGCAGTGCACGGTCGCGGCGACGTAGTCCGGGTGGATGCCCGACTTCATGGCTGTGTCTCGTCTCTGTCAGTGGCGCCGGGTCGGCATGCGAGCACGCCGGGAACCGGTCCAGGGATGCACCCAGTGTACGCGAGCCGCGCCACCCCGCCCACCGACCGGTCCGCACCCGGGCGGCGCGCCTCGTTCCTTGCAGCCCGTACGGCGCTCCCCCGCGTGACGATCTTCAAGGAACGGTGACCTGGCGGCGGGGCGGCAAGCGGGCGGGCTAGCCGAACGACCTGCTGATCTGGATGGCGGCCGGGCCGAGGATGACGACGAAGAGCGCGGGGAGGATGCCGAAGATCAGGGGGAACAGCAGGCGGACCGGCGCCTTGGCGGCGCGCTCGCGGGCGAGCTGGCGGCGCTTGGCGCGGATCTCGCCCGCCTGCGTCTTCAGCACCTCCCCGATCGCGATGCCGAGCGCGTCGGCCTGCAGCAGGGCGAGGACGAACGTCGCGAGCTCCGGGCACGACGTCCGCTCGCGCAGCGACGTCAGCGCCTCGCGGCGGCTGAAGCCGAGCTGGACCTCGTGCAGGAAGCGGGAGAGCTCGTCGCCGAGAGGACCTGGCAGGCGTTCGGTCACGATCGACACGGCCTGCTCCAGGCCGAGCCCGGCCTGCACGGAGATGGCCATGAGGTCGAGCGCCTCGGGCAGCGCGCGGCGGATCTCGCCCTGGCGCGAGTCCGCCCGCAGCGACAGCAGGATGTCCGGCAGCGTGAAGCCGAACGCCAGCCCGAGCACGGTGCCGGGCACCGCCCAGAACGCCGGCGCGCCGATGACCGAGGGGGCGGCACCGAAGCCGAGGCAGAACAGCGCCCCGAACACGCCCTTGCCGAGGTAGACGAGCGACGGGTCGAGGCGGCCTTCGAGGCCGGCGAGGAGCAGGCGGTGGTCGAGCTCGTTGCGGATCGACGACGGCGTGAGGCGGCGCATGACGTCGGCCAGCGACCCGCCGACGCCGGACGCGAGCCGCTCGGCCAGCGGCGCGCGCAGGCGCGCGCGGAACTCGTCCACCTCCCCCTCCGCCTCGTCCCGCAGGAACAGCATCGAGGGCGCGGTGGCGCGCGGGGCGGCGGCCTGCATGACGCCGTACGAGAGCAGGAAGATCCCCAGCCCGACGGACAGCGCGACGAGAGCGAGCATCAGAACTCCAGCCTCACGATGCGGGCCATGACGGCGGACGCGCCCGCCATGAGCAGCGCGGCGAACCCGAGCATCGCCCGGCCCACGCCGGTCTCCCAGAGCGTCGCGATGTAGCCGGGCGCGGCGGCGCGCATGAACAGGAACATCAGGATCGGCAACGCCGCCAGGACGTAGGCGGACAGCTTGCCCTCCGCGACGAGCGCGCGGAGCTCGCGGCGCACCTCCTCGCGGGCGCGCATGAACGACGACAGCGTGCGCAGCATCTCCGACAGCCGGCCGCCGACCTCGAGCTGGATGCGCACGCCCTCGACGGTCCACGTGAAGTCCGGGCAGTCGAGCCGCGTCGCCATCGCGTCGAGCGCGTCGAGCAGCGGGCGGCCCACCTGCGTCTCCGCGAGCACCCGCCGCAGCTCGGTCGCCATCGGCTCGGCGGAGTCCTCCGCGACGAGCTGCAACGCCGTCAGCAACGAGTGGCCCGCCTCCATCGACGAGGCCGCGAGGTCGAGCACGTCGGGGAGCTGCGCCTCGAACCGCCGCCGCCACGACCGCGTGCGCAGCGCCACCACGGCAGGGGGAACGAGCGCGCCGACGATGCCGAGCCCCACGAGCCCTGCCGCTCCGGCGACCACCGCGCCGACCGCGGCCGGCACGAGCGCGGCGGCGACCCACAGCAGCAGGAACTCCGCGGGGTGCAACGCGATCCGGGCACGTTCGAGCTTCACGGTCTGCCGCTCGGTCCACGGCAGCTTCTCGGTACGCGACTCGGTCCAGCGGGCGACCTTCTCGTACAGCGAGACGGTGGCCTTCGACGGCGGTCCGTCGGCCGACAGCTCGAAGTCGAGCATCGCGGCGACGCGCCTGCGGTGCGCGGCGCGGCCGGTCGCGACGCCGTAGACGGCGAGCGAGCCGCCGCACACGACGAGCGCGAGCGCGAGGAGCGCGAGCATCAGCCCCTCCTCCCCTGCCGCGGCGCGGGCGCGACGGCGCGGGCGAACAACCGCGGCGGCAGGTCGACGCCGCTGCGGCCGATCTGGTCGAGCTTGCGCGGCCGCAGGCCCGTCGCCTGCAACGACCCCGTGCCCTCGGAGCCGACGGGCCCGGGCACGAACGTGAACAGGTCCTGCAACGTCACCACGTCGCCCTCGGTGCCCTGCACCTCGGCGATCGCGACGAGTCGGCGCGAGCCGTCGGCGAGGCGTTCGACGTGGACGATGAGGTCGACCGCGGACGCGACCTGCTCGCGGATCGCGCGGACCGGCAGGTCGAAGCCCGCCATCAGCACCATGGTCTCGAGCCGCGAGACGACGTCGCGCGGGGAGTTCGCGTGGACGGTCGTCAACGAGCCCTCGTGGCCGGTGTTCATCGCCTGGAGCATGTCGAGCGCCTCGGCGCCGCGGACCTCGCCGACGATGATCCGGTCGGGGCGCATGCGCAGCGCGTTGCGGACGAGGTCGCGGATGGTCACCGCACCCCGGCCCTCGGTGTTCGGCGGGCGCGCCTCCAACGTCACGACGTGCGGCTGCTGGAGCTGCAGCTCGGCCGCGTCCTCGATCGTGATGACGCGCTCGGTGTCGGGGATGAACGACGACACGACGTTGAGCATCGTCGTCTTGCCCGAGCCGGTGCCGCCGGAGATGAGGACGTTGAGCCGCGCGCGGACACACGCCTCCAGGAACACCGCCGCGTCCATCGACAGCGTGGAGTTCCCGATGAGGTCGGTGACGGTGTACGGGCGCTCGGCGAACTTGCGGATCGTCATGACCGGGCCGTGGATGGCGAGCGGCGGCAGGATCGCGTTGACGCGCGAGCCGTCCGGCAGCCGCGCGTCGACCATCGGCGAGCCCTCGTCCACGCGGCGGCCGACGGCGGACACGATCTTCTCGATGACCTGCCGGTAGTGCTGCTCGTCGGCGAAGCGCGCGTCGGTGCGCTCGATCTTCCCGCGCCGCTCGACGTAGATGTCGTCGAAGCCGTTGCACATGATCTCGTCGACGGAGGAGTCGGCGAGCAGCGGGTCGAGCGGGCCGTAGCCGAGGATGTCGCTCGCGACCTCGGTGACGAAGCGCTTGCGGTCGCCGGCCGGCAGCTTCACCGCGCCCTTCGCGATCGCCGCCTCCATGACCTTGCCGACCTCGGCGTCGATGTCCTCGACGGAGGCGAGGCGCGGCCCGAGGTCGGCGATGACGAGGTCGCGAACGGTGCGCTTCGCGGCCTCCCAGTCGGTCGCGGGCGCCGTGCGCGGGGCGGGTCGCGCCGAACGGCGCGGTGCCGTCGCCGCGCCCGCGCGCCGCCGCTGCGCGGGCACCGGCTTCGCGCCGGGCTGCTGCTTCTCGAGCTCGGCGAGACGTTCCGACAGCTTCACGGCTTCTCCTCGGGCAGGGCGACGCGGCGGGGCTTGAGGTCGGCGAGCAGGCGCGCGAGGAACCCGCGGCGGCGAACGGGCGCCGGCGTCGGGACGGCGACGCCGGGGACGATGCGCGAGAGGCCCTCGACGAGGCGGCGGCTCACGTCCGAGGACGGGGCGGCCTCGGTGACCGGCTGGCCGAGGTTGACCGCGCGCGACACCTCGCGGTCGTACGGCAGCACGAGGTCCCACGCCCTGCCGAGGATCTGCTCGACGTCGCTGCCGGAGAACCCGACGTTCTTCTCGGCCTTGTTGAGGACGAGGTGCAGGCCGTCGGTCGGGATCTTCAGGCGTTCGAGCGTCGAGAGGAACACCCGCATGTTGTTGACGCTCGGGACGTCCAGGGTGGCGAGGACGATGAGGTTCTCGCTGATGTCGAACGACGACAGGACGACCTCGTTCAACGACGGGGGCGTGTCGATGATCAGGTAGTCGTAGCGCTGGCGCACGGCCAGCAGGACGTCGGCGACCTGCGTCGCCGAGAGCGAGTCGGCGGCGATCGGGTCGCGCGGCGCCGCGAGGACGTCGAAGCCGCCCTCGTGCCTGGTCATCGCCGACTCCAGCGACCCCTCCTCGTGGAGGTCGACGTCGACGATCGTGCGCGTCGGCCTGAGCTGGAGCATCGAGACGACCTCGCCGAACTGGAGGTCGAGGTCGACCATCGCGACGCGCTTGCCCGTGCCGCGCGCGAGGAGGTACGCGAGGTTCGACGCGAGGAACGTCTTGCCGCAGCCGCCCGTCGCGCTCGCCACCGTGATGGTGTGCGCCGGCTGCCGCTGCTCGGGCACGACGACCGTCTCCTCGACGGTCTCCTCCTCGCGCTCGGCCGGGACCTCGACGCGCACCTCGACCCGGCGCGCGTTGGCCTGCGCGATGGCGGAGACGAGGACGCGGCGGATCGTCGGCGCGCCGGCCGGGAGCTTGATGATCTCGGCCGCGCCCGCCTTGACCAGCGTCACGGGCGCGGGCAGGTCCGACACCTTGCCCGCCACGACGACGACGGTCTCGGGGTGCTCGGCGTGCAGCTTCGCGACCCGGCGCATGCCGGCCGCGGACAGCTCGCTCGGGCCGACGACGAGGACGTCGACGGGACCCTCCTCGAACGCCGCCACGACCTCGGCGGGACGTTCGAGCACCTCGACGTCCGGCTCGTCGGGCAGCGCGGCGACAGCCTTCGCGAGGCCCTTGACGAGGACGTCGCTCCGGTCGAAGACGACGATGCGCAACGTCACCTACGCGCCCTTCCTCGTGCCGGCGAGGACGAAGTACAGCGAGCGCTGCGAGGCCTGCGCGCCCACGATCTTCAGCGCCTGCGCCTCGTCCACGGCGAGCAGGAAGTTCAGCGTGCCGGCGCCGCCGCTGACCGGCGCGGCCGCGCCGGTGCCGGTGCCGGGCGTGGTCGCGATGACCTCGACGCCCTTGAGCAGCACCTCGGTGCGCGCGCCGCTGTCGGCCTTGGCGGAGGCGAGGACGTCGATGGTGTTGCCGGGGACGACGTAGCGCAGGCCGCCGGGCGCGAAGCCGAGCTCGACGCCGATGCCCTTCTTGCCCTTCGGCAGCACGACGCCGCCCTGCGCCGCCGTGCCCTGCACGCCGAACATCGCCGGCGTGACGACCTGCCCGGCCGACACCGCGACGAGCGCCACCTGGCCGTTGAGGGCCTGCGTGCTCGCGACGGCGTTGGCGGGAACGGCGCTCGACGGCAGCCTGCGCACGGCCAGCGGCGCGGTGGCCGCGGGGGTGCCGGCCACGACGTCGCGCGTCGCGACGACGACGGCGCGGGTGTCGCCGCCGCCGGAGGAGGAGTCGGACTTCACGTACGCGACCGCGGTGCCCGCGCCCAGCAGCGCCAGCACGATGCCGACGGCGATGATCAGGTGGTTGCGGCTTCTCATCTCACTCTTCTCTCGCGGAGGCGGTCGACGTGACCGTCACGTCGTTCTCTGGGAAGGCACTGCCGTTGCCGGTGAGGCGCGACGCGGCGTTGGCGACGCGGCCGATGACCTGGAGGTCCACGGTCGTGCGGACCGTGAGGCTGACGGTGTCGCCCGCGACGGCGGGGATCGGCGCGGTGAGGTCCGCCGACGACGCGTCGATGTCGGTGCACGCGTCGCCCTTGCAGACCGTGACGACGACGGTGAGGTCGTCGTCGCCGGCGGCGTCGCGCGCGAACCGCTGGATGTCCTCGAACGACGGGCGGCGCGTCAGCTCGCCGCTCGCGTTGCGGGTGCCGTTGGCGGCGACGGCGGTGGCGTAGCGCAGCGTCGAGGCCGACGCCTTGGACGTGCGCTGGTACGCGCGCGCCATGGAGAACAGCGGCAGCGCCCCGAACGCCACCAGCATCAGCAGCGACAGGAGCAGCGCGAGCTCCAGGGCGGCGACGCCGCGCTCGCCGGAGGGCCGCCTCATGCCGCGTCCTCGACGCGCGCCTCGCCGCTGCCCGACAGCGTGATCGGCTCGCTGCGGCCGATCAGCGCGGTGAGCAGGTCGGCGAACGGGTTGTCGAGCGTGTGCGTCACGCGCACCCGCACCCAGCCGGTCGGCGTCCCCGCGACGGCGGCGCCGTCGGGGCAGGGCCCCTGGACCAGCGCGCCGTTCGCGTCGCGCACCTCGACGTGCGCGGAGTCGACCGCGTTGGCGGACAGGCGGCGGTTGACCTCGTCGACGACGTCGCACTGGCGGAACGCGTAGCCGCCGTCGGTCGTCGGGACGGCGGCGTAGCGGGCGGCTCGCTGGGCGGCGCGCTCGAGCTGCGCCTCGACGAACGCCTGCCACGCGAAGTACGCGCAGATGCCGACCAGCACCAGGAAGATCGGGACGACGAGCGCGAACTCCACCGTCGCCGTGCCCCGCTCGTCGCGCCTCACAGGAAGCCCCCAGGGAGCGTGGGCTTGATCGTGGGCTTGATCGTGGGCAGCGTCGTCGTGGGCACCGGCAGCGTCGGCAGCGGGCTCGTCGGCAGCGGCGTCGTGGGCACCGTCGGCACGAGCGTCGTCGGCAGCGGCAGCGTGGGCAGCGGGCTCGTCGGCAGCGGCACCGTCGGCGTCGTCACCGGCGTCGGCGTGATCGACAGGATCCGGCAGGCGGTCGACGGCGTCGGGCCGGCGGGCAGGGTGACCGAGCACAGCGGCGTCGGGGTGGGCGGCGTGACGACGGGGTCGTAGCGGGTGTCGCCGCCGGCGCGGACGAGGCCGCCGCGGAACGCGCCCGCCGCCTGCGTCGCGTGCAGCGGGACGGCCGCGTAGTTGGCGTCGCCGAGGTCCTGCACGAGCGCGGGCGTGACGTCGAAGAACGGCACCTCGTAGGCGCCGGTGATCCGGTTGACCTGCGGCGTCGTCGCGGCGCGCACGCACGGCGGCGCGCCGCTGACGACCTGCGTCACGCGGATCGCGCCCGCCTCGGTGCAGTCGGCGGCGACGGTGCCGACCTGCACGAGGAGCACCTGCTCGCCGCTCTCGGCCGCGGCGCCGAGGATCTCGTCGGCGGTCGGCGCGTCGCCGGACGGCGGGTCGTAGATCTGCGACAGCGTGTCCCGCAGGCACTTCGTCAGGCGCAGGCTCGACAACGGCGCCGCGCCCGCCGTCGGGACCGGCTGCGGCGCCGACGGGTCGATGCCGGCGAACGTGCCGTTGAGCGCGTCGACGGAGACGTTCGCGGCGCGGACGGCGGCGTCGGCGATCGCGTCGACCTCGTCGAGCAGGGCGATGAGCTGCTTCTGCTGGGAGAGCAGGAGGGTGTTGAGGTTCTGCGGCGGGATGACGACCGTGGTGCCGTTCGACAGCGTCGTCTGGACGCCGAGGCCGCCCGCGCTCGCGGCGACCGCGCCGTCGGTGGCGGCGGTGATCGCGCGGCCGTCGTAGACGGGCACGACGACGGCGTTCTTGACGAGGCGCCGCGCGGTCGCGCGGCCGCTCGGCTCGCTGAACCTGTCGAACAGCGGCTCGCGCACCGGCTGGTCGATGCGGACGCTGACCTCGGGGCAGACGAGGTTGGGCAGCGCGCTGTCGAGGCGGATGCCGTACGCCGCGAGCACCGCCTGCACGGTCGCGAACTGCGAGGGGATCGTCGCGTCGAGCGCGCCGGTCACGGAGTCGGTCGGCACCGAGCCGAACCCGACGAACGCGCTGCCCGTCGCGAGCCGCACGCCGACGCGGCCGTTGGCGCACGAGGGCTGCGGCTCGCCGTCGCCCTTGTAGAAGTCGTTGGCGTACGTCGCGGTCTCCGGCGACATCGCGTCGGTCGCGGTGGCGCACGCGACGGACAGGCTCTGGTCCGCCTCGGAGAGCACGGCCGGCGGCGCGAACGGCCCGACGCCCGCGCAGCTCGCCGGGAGCGTGAGGGCGGAGGTCACCGCGCCGAGGACCGCGGAGGCGTTCGGGAGGACGCCCTTGGGGAGCCCGACGGTGCCGCACGCGGGCAGCGCGGCGGGTGCGGCGAGGCCTGCCTTGCCCGCGATCGTGGCGACGTCGGGGTAGGCCACGGACGGGCTCGGGATCTCCTCGTACGGGAAGTCGGTCGCGAGGAACGCCGTCGCCGCCGCCCGCACCGCGGCCTGGTCCGCGGCACGCTGCGACTCGTGCTCGCTCGCCGACCAGACGATGGCCGCGAACGCGAGCGCCACGCAGACGAGGACGACCGGGAACGTCACCGCCGCCAGTACGGCGATGGACCCGTCGTCCCCTCGCCGAAACCGGGACAACACCGTGCTCCTCCCCGCACCCGAAGCCATATCCGACGATGCGGCACAAGTGGAGCGGCGGGTATGCCGCGCGAGAGGCATTTCGACCTGACACGGAGTGACTAGACGGGCGCGCGAACGGAGTAACGATCGCGGGCATGGGCATGCCTGCGCACGTGACGAGGCGAAGCGTGGCGGCGGTGGCCGCACTGGTGGCGTTCGGTGTCGGCGGTCCCGGCGGAGGCGTGGCCGCGGCCGACCACACGCCGCGCCTGACGAGCCAGGTCGTGGACGAGACGGGCAGCGTGGGGCGCGGCGCGCGGGCGGCGGTGGACGAGCTGCTGCGCGAGCGCGACGTGCAGCTCTACGCGGTGTTCGTGTCGTCGGTGGGCGCGTCGAGCGGCCCCGACTACGCCGCGGCCGTGGCGCGCGAGAACGGCCTCGGCGGCAACGACGCCGTCCTCGTCGTCTCGCCGACCGAGCGGCGTTACGGCATGTGGGTCTCGTCGGGGCTGCGCGGCGTGACGCGCACGGAGGTCGACTCGGTTCTCTCGCGCCGGGTCGAGCCCGAGCTGCGCGCGGGCGACTGGGACGGCGCGGTGTCCGCGGCGGCCGACGGCCTCGGCGACGCGGTGAGCGGCGACGCGACGCGCTCCGGCGGCACCGGCACGGGCAGCGCGCGGGTGCTGCTGCTCCTCCTGCTCGTCGGCGGTGGCGCGTTCGTCGGCTGGCGGGCCTGGCAGCGGCGGCGCGCGGAGCGGGCGGTCGCGGCCGAGCGGGCGCGCGAGCACGAGCAGGTCGGCGGCGAGGCGGCGGCGGCGCTGATCCGCGTGGACGAGCGGCTGCGCGACGCCGACGCGGACGTGCGGCTCGTCGGCCTCACCTCCGACGACCCCGACGCGGCGGCGCTCTACGAACGCCTCGCCGGCGCGCGCGAGCACGTTCGAGTGGCGTTCGAGCTGCGGGCGCGCGAGGAGGACGCGCCGGACGTGGAGGCGTTGCGCCGGGTGCTGGCCGAGTGCGCCGCGGCCGACGAGCTGCTCGACGCGGTGACGGCGCGGACCGCGGAGCTGCGCGACGTGCAGCAGCACGCGCCCGAGACGTTGCGCGGGTTCGGCGCGCGCCTCGACGCGATCGTCGCGTCGGCGGGCGCGGCCGAGGCGTCGCTCGGCGCGCTGCGCGAGCGGGTGCCGGAGACGGCGCGCACGGTCGAGGGCAACCTGCCCGAGGCGCGCAAGCGTGTGGAGTATGCGCGGGCCGAGGTCGCGCGCGGGCTCGACGCGCTGCCCGACGTGCCCCGCGCGGCGCGGCACGCGCGGCTCGCCGAGCAGTCGGCGGCGCGCGCGGAGCAGCTCGTCGAGGCGGTCGCGCACCTGGAGCAGGCGGTGGCGGAGGCGACGGCGGCGCTGCCGGAGGCGTTGCGGACGGCCGAGCGCGCGGTCGCGGCGGCGCGCGCGGCGGGCGGCGTCGCGGGCGCCGACGACCGGGTCGCGCGGGCCGAGGCGGCGCTCGGGCAGGCGCGGGCGGAGCGCGACGTGGTCGTGGCGGTACGGCTCGCGGGCGAGGCGGCGGCGTACGCCGAGCCGGTCGTCGGCGCGGCGGCGTCGCGGCGCGAGGCGCTGGACGCGACGCTGGCGGCGGCGCGCACGGCGTACACGACGGCGTACGACTTCGTCGCGGCCCGCCGCGAGGGCGTCGGCGAGCGCCCGCGCGCGAAGCTCATGCAGGCCGAGCGCGAGCTGGAGAACGCCGAGGCGCTGCGCGGCTCCGACCCCGACGGCGCGCTCGACGCGGCCCGGCAGGCCGAAGCGCTGGCGTGGGAGGCGTACGAGCTCGCGGCCGACGACTTCGACCGGCTCGACCGCTACGACAGGCCGTACGGCGGCGGGTTCTTCGGCGGCTTCGGGATGCCGTTGCCGCTGCCCATCCCGATCATCATCGGCGGCGGCGGTGGCTGGGGCGGCCACTGGGGCGGCGGCTGGGACGGGGGCTGGGACGGCGGCGGCCTCGGGGGCGGCGGCGACTTCGGCGGCGGTGGCGACTCGTTCGGCGGGACGTTCTAGGAAGGACGAAGGCCGCGCCCCCTGACGGGTGGCGCGGCCTTCGTGACGTCGTGACCGCTAGTCGTTCGGGCCGACCGTCGTCTTCTGGATCTGCATGAGGAACTCGACGTTGCTCTTGGTCGACTTCATCTTGTCGATCAGGAGCTCGAGCGCCGGGCCCGCCTCCAGCGCGTGGAGGACGCGGCGGAGCTTCCAGACGATGGCGAGCTCCTCGGGCGCCATGAGGATCTCCTCCTTGCGCGTGCCCGAGGCGTCGACGTCGACGGCAGGGAAGATGCGCTTGTCCGCGAGCTTGCGGTCGAGCTTGAGCTCCATGTTCCCGGTGCCCTTGAACTCCTCGAAGATGACCTCGTCCATCCGGCTGCCGGTCTCGACCAGCGCCGTCGCGAGGATCGTCAGCGAGCCGCCGTTCTCGATGTTGCGCGCGGCGCCGAAGAACCGCTTCGGCGGGTAGAGCGCGGTCGAGTCGACACCGCCGGAGAGGATGCGGCCGGAGGCGGGCGCCGCGAGGTTGTACGCGCGGCCGAGGCGGGTGATCGAGTCGAGCAGCACGACGACGTCGTGGCCGAGCTCGACCAGACGCTTGGCCCGCTCGATCGACAGCTCCGCGACCGTCGTGTGGTCCTCGGCGGGCCGGTCGAACGTGCTCGCGATGACCTCGCCCTTCACCGACCGCTGCATGTCGGTGACCTCCTCGGGGCGCTCGTCGACGAGCACGACCATGAGGTGGACCTCGGGGTTGTTGCGCGTGATCGCGTTGGCGATGGACTGCAGCACCATCGTCTTGCCGGCCTTCGGCGGCGACACGATGAGGCCGCGCTGGCCCTTACCGATCGGCGCGATGAGGTCGATGATCCGCGTGGTGAGCTGCGTGGGGTCGTTCTCCAGGCGCAGCCGGTCCTGCGGGTAGAGCGGCGTCAGCTTGTTGAACTCGATGCGCTGGCGGGCCTTCTCGGGGTCGGTGCCGTTGACGGTGTCGAGGCGCACGAGCGCGTTGAACTTCTCGCGCCGCTCCCCCTCCGCCGGCTGGCGCACCGCGCCCGTGATCGCGTCGCCCTTGCGCAGGCCGTGGCGGCGGACCTGGGAGAGGCTGACGTAGACGTCGTTCGGGCCCGGCAGGTAGCCGGTGGTCCGGACGAACGCGTACGAGTCGAGGATGTCGAGGATGCCCGCCACGGGCACCAGGACGTCGTCCTCGCGGATGACGGGGTCGGCCTCGTTGACGAACCCGGGGGCGCCGCCGCGGTTGCGGTTGCGGTTGCGGCCGCGCTCGCGGAACCGGCCGCGCCGCCCGCCGGTGCCCCACTCGTCGTCGCCCTGCTGGCCGCCGCCCTGCTGACCGCCCTGCTGGCGGTCGCCGCGGTCGCGCTGCTGGCCGCCCTGGCGCTGCTGGCCCTGCTGCTGGCCGCCGCCGTCCTGCCGGTCGCCCTGCTGGCGGTCGCCGCGCTGCTGGCCGTCGCCGCGCTGGCCCTGCTGGCCCTCGCCGCGCTCGCCCTGCTGGCGCTCGCCCTGCTGGCCGTCGCCCTGCTGGCGCTCGCGCTGGCGGTCGCGGCGCTCGCCACGGTCGCGGAAGCGTTCGCGGCCCTCGCGCTGCTCGCCGTCGCGGGGCGCGTCGGCGGGGGCGTCGGTACGCGCCTCGGTCGGCTCGCTGCGCGGCGCGTCGTCGCGGCTCTCCGCGCGGGGCGCGTCGGCGCGCGGCGCCTCGTCGCGTGGCGCCTCGGCGCGGGGGGTGTCGTCGCGCGGGGTCTCCGTGCGGGGCGCCTCGTCGCGCGAGGCCTCGGGGCGCGGGGCGGCGTCCGTACGCGGGGCGGTCGCGGTCTCCGACGGCGCGGACACGGCGGGCGAGCCGTTGGCGGCACCGTTCGCGGAGCCGTTGCGCGGCGCGCCGCCCTGGGCCTCACGGATCGCGGCGACGAGCTCGGCCTTCTTCATCTTGCCCGCGCTGATGCCCAGGCCGGAGGCGAGGCTCTGGAGCTCGGGAAGGAGCATGGAGTTGAGGCCGCCGCGCGCGCGACGGGGCTTGTCGCCGTCGTCCGGCGCGGTCGGGGCGACCTCGGTGGTCTCGGTCAAGGACGTTCCTCTCAACGCGTGGCGATGCGCCACGTCGAGGTGCATCTCCCGCTCCTGCTGGACGGGAGAAATCGGAGGTCTCGCGGAGACGGGGCTGCGAGTGGCGCGCCACCGGAAACCGGCGAGAAGGGGGGGATCGCGAGCGATGGTGCTTGGCTCGACAGGACACAGCGTAACGAGCCGGGCACCCGTGAGCAACATACGCCTACAGGTACGAGCGCAGCTCCCACAGCTCGGGGAAGAACCGCACGCCCAGCGCGCGGCGCAGGTACGGCGCGCCGGTCGAGCCGCCGGTGCCCGACTTCGTGCCGATCTGGCGCTCCACCATGTCGACGTGGCGGGCGCGCCACTGCCCGACCAGCTCGTCGTGGGTGACGAGCCCCTCGGCTACGTCCCACAGGTCGCCGTACGCGCCCCTGTCGCGCGCCACCGCGAGCAGCGACGCGAGCCGGTCGTCGTCGCCGGAGACGGCGAGGCCGTGCTTCGACAGCAGGACGAGGTACGCGTCCCACAGCGACGGCTCCGACAGCCGCCGCTCGATCCGCGCGCGCTCGGCGTCGGAGAGCCGCAGCCGGGCGACGAGCGCGGGGTCGCGCTTGCCGGAGAGGAACTCCATCTCGCGGAACTGCACCGACTGGAACCCGCTCGCCGGCGCGAGCAGCGACCGGAACGCCAGGAAGTCCTGCGGGGTCATCGTCTCCAGGACGCCGACCTGCTCGACCAGCACGCGCTCGACGGCGTGGCAACGCTGCAGCGCGTGGCGGGCGACGTACGTGTCGCCGTCGAGCATCCCCGCGACGGCGTGGTCGAGCTCGTGGAGGAGCTGCTTGAACCACAGCTCGTAGACCTGGTGCACGGTGATGAACAGCAGCTCGTCGTGGGCCGGCGGGTCGCTCGCCAGGACCTGCTGCGCCAGCAGCTCGTCGACACGCAGGTAGGTGCCGTACGAGAGCCGCGCGCCCTCCTCGCCGAAGCTGTGCCCGCGTTCCTCCACGCGGCGGAGACTACGCGGGCTACGCCACCGTCGGCGGCATCAACGAGCCGACGGGCGCGAGCAGCGTGTCGGCGCTGTCGCCGTCGAGGACGTCGCGCACGAGCATCGCCGCGACGACTCCGAGGCAGATCGCGAGCACCGCGCGGTCGTCGTCGTCGACGAGCCTGGCGCACGTGCCGCAGGCCCGGTTGTACGACTCCTGCGCCGACCGCGACGCCAGGAACCACAGCCGCCGGCGACCGGTCATGATCGCCGCCTGCCAGGCCGACTCGACGGCGTTGCCGTGGGCGTCGGGGTCCATGCCGCGGGCGTGCAGGAGGAGGTTGGCGCGCAACGCCGCCGCGTCGCCGTCGTGCCGGTGGCACGCGAGGCCCGGGATCGACGTGAGCAGCGCGAGCACCTCGTGGTGCTGCGGCCCGAAGTCCGGCATCTGCATCCGGCGGTCGGGGAAGACGGAGTGCCACGGGCCCGACAGCTCGGCGTACTCCTGCGCCGACAGCACCGGGCGGGCGTACGCCGCCGCGATCGCGTCCCGCACGGCCTTGAGCGCCAGCGCCGTGGTGGGGGCGGGCAGCGTGACGTACGGCGCCGTCCCCGCGAGGTCGTCGGCGAACAGACCGGCGATCGAGTCGAACGCCGCCAGCACCTCGAGGATCAGCGGCGTGTCAGGCTGAAGCGCCTTGTCACGAGCGCGCGCGACCTCCGGCGTGTCCTGCCACGCGAGCGCGAGGCGGCGCAGCCCCTCGTCGTCGAGGTGCACGATCTGGGCGAGGACGCCGAGGATCTCCGCACAGTGCGGGTGGGTCTCGGTGCTCGTGATCGTCATGATGACAACCCTCCGGCACCGGCACGTATGGCCGGTGTTGGAGGGATTCTCGGCAGCGGCGGACCCGCTCCGTGCCCAGAGCCGCAGAAATAGTCAATTGTGGCCAGCCCGCGACGGCCGAACGGCCGTGGCGGACGCGTCCTACGGGCTTACCTCGCGACCCGACGCGGTGTCCGGGGTGGTGCGTCGCAAGGCGGAGGAGGCAGCCGGTAGTGGGCTACCGGCAACGACGACAACGCCGCGAGGCGCCGCGCCGGGCGCCGCGTCACCCCATGTGCGGGTAGCGGAAGTCCGTCGGGGGGACGAAGGTCTCCTTGATCGTGCGGGGGGAGACCCAGCGGACCAGGTTGAGGTACGAGCCCGCCTTGTCGTTGGTGCCCGACGCGCGGCCGCCGCCGAACGGCTGCTGCCCCACGACGGCGCCGGTGGGCTTGTCGTTGACGTAGAAGTTGCCCGCCGAGTAGCGCAGCACGTCCATCGCCTCGACGACCGCCTGGCGGTCGTTCGCCATGATCGAGCCGGTGAGCGCGTACGGCGCCACGTCGGCCGCCTGGCGGAGCACCTCGTCGTAGTCGTCGTCGGCGAAGACGTTGACGCCGAGGATCGGCCCGAAGTACTCGGTCGTGAAGATCTCGTGCTGCCGGTCGTCGGAGCGGAAGATCGTCGGGCGGATGAAGTAGCCCTCGCTGTCGTCGTACGTCCCGCCGGCGAGCAGCGTGAGGCCGCTGTCGTCCTTGGCGCGGTCGATGACCCCGCGCAGCCGGTCGAACGCCCTGCGGTCGATGACCGCGCCCATGAAGTTCGAGAAGTCGGCGACGTCGCCCTGCGACAGCGACTCGGCCTCGGCGACCAGCTCGTCGCCGAGGACGCGCCAGAGCGACTCGGGGACGTACGCGCGGGAGGCGGCCGAGCACTTCTGGCCCTGGTACTCGAACGCGCCGCGCACGAGCGCGGTCCTGACCGCGGCCGGGTCGGCGGACGGGTGGGCGATCACGAAGTCCTTGCCGCCGGTCTCGCCGACGAGGCGCGGGTACGTGCGGTACTTCGCGATGTTGTCGCCGACCGCGCGCCACAGGTGCTGGAACGTCGCCGTCGACCCGGTGAAGTGGATGCCGGCCAGGTCGCGGTGCGGCACGGCGACCTCGGAGACGGCCTGGCCGTCGCCGGTGACGAGGTTGATGACGCCCGGCGGGAGGCCCGCCTCCTCGAACAGCCGCATGGTGAGGTGCGCGGCGAGCTGCTGGGTGGGCGACGGCTTCCAGACGACGGTGTTGCCCATCAGCGCGGGGGCGGCGGGCAGGTTGGCGGCGATGGCCGTGAAGTTGAACGGCGTGATCGCGAGGACGAAGCCCTCCAGCGGGCGGTAGTCCAGGCGGTTCCACATGCCGGGGCCCGAGTGCGGCTGGTCGGCGATGACCTGGCGGCCGAACGCGACGTTGAACCGCAGGAAGTCGATGAGCTCGCAGGCGGCGTCGATCTCGGCCTGGATCACGGTCTTGGACTGGCCGAGCATCGTGGCGGCGTTGAGGGTGTCGCGCCACGGGCCGGCGAGCAGGTCGGCCGCGCGGAGGAAGACCGCGGCGCGGTCGTCGTACGACATCCGCGACCACGTGTGGTGCGCGTCGAGCGACGCGTCGATGGCCTCCTGGACGTCGGCGGCGGTGGCGTTGGCCATCGTGCCGAGGACGTGGGAGTGCCGGTGCGGCTGGACCGTGTCGATCGGCTCGCCGCCGCCCATCCGCCGGCGGCCGCCGACCGTCATCGTGAGCTCGACCTGCTCCGACGCCAGCTCCTTGAGACGACCCTCCAGGCGCGCGCGCTCCGCGCTGCCGGGGGCGTACTGGCGGACGGGCTCGTTGACCGGAAGCGGAACGGAGGTGACGGCGTCCATGGGAGTCATCCTCCCACGGAACGCCGCCACCTCCGGAGGGGCGGTGAGGGGCCGCGCCGGTCGCCGGGCGCGGGACCTCCTTAGCTCTGGAAGCCGAGCTCCGCGAGCTGCACGGAGCCGCTCGCCGTGAGCGTGCCGAAGCGCAGTTCGATCGACGTCACCTTCGTCTTGTCGACGCCGGTGAACGCGCTGAGCGGGATCCACACGCCGTCGAGGACGAGCTCGCGGTCCGACGTGCCGGCGGGGGTGCGCAGCGACGACGTGTACGAGCCGGCGGCGACGAGGTTGGAGACCGCGCCGGTCGCGTCCTTGAGGACGACGTTGACGTTCTGCGCCGCGAACGGCGCGTTGGCCGCGTCGGCGTAGTTGACGCCGGTGCGGAACGTCAGCGCCGTGAACGGCGTCACGGACGTGCCGCTCGTCGAGACCGGCGCGGCGAACGTCGCGGCGCCGTTCCACTTGAGCGTGTACTGCGTGGCGAGGCCGCGCGTCGGGTTGGTCGGGCAGCCGGTGCCGCTCGTGGTCGGCGTGCACTTGGAGAACGCCGTGAAGCCCGTCGCGCTGACCGGGAGGCCGGCCGACGTGGTGTCGTTGGCGGTGTTCGGGCCGACGACGATCGAGCGGCTCGACGCGGCGGACAGCCACGACGTGCGGACGAGGTTCGGGCACGTGGTCGCGGTGCCGGGGCAGGCCGAGGCCGGGAGCGGCTCGGCGCCCTTGAGCAGGTCCTCGAACGCCGTCTCGTTGCCGACCCAGCGGCGGAAGAACGACGCCATGATCGCGAGGCCCGCGTCACGCTGCTCGGACTCGGTCAGGCGCGTGCTGCCGGCGCCGAACTCGCACGCCGGGTCGCCGCCGTCGAACGACGTGTAGTCGTCGGCGGTCCAGACGGTGTTGAACCAGTTGTGGTTGGCGCCGGAGAGCGTGTACTGCGCGCGGGTGAAGCCGGTGGTCGGGTTCAGGAAGCGGCCGCGGTCGTACGCCTGCGAGCCCTGGAGGTCGTAGACGTCGCCGTCGCAGAGCGGCAGCAGCGTCGCGAAGTGGACGCCCTGCACGGTCTCGGCGCCGAAGTCCGTCGGCGCGAGCGCGAACACGGCCTTGAGGCCCGGGTACTTCGGGCCGTCGGTGCGCGTCTTCGCGTACTCGGCGAAGCGGTCGACGCCCTCGCCGCCGCGCGAGTGGCCCATGACGCCGATGCTGCTGACGTCGACCTTGCCGACGAGGTTGTTGCCGACGGCGCCGGGGCCGTTCGTGGTGTTCCACTGCGAGAGCAGGTCGAGCGTCTTGGCGAGGACCTGCGCGCGCTCGCCGGAGCCGGCGTCGCCCGCCCAGTCGAACGTGTTGATGGCGTTGGCGCTCACCGACGCGACGAGGTAGCCGTGCGAGGCGAGGTTCTTCGCGAGGTACGCGTAGCCGCGGTAGCTGCGGACGTTCTCGGTGAGGACGTTGTCGGGGCAGGTCTGCGGCGGCCCGACGAACTCGAAGCCGGAGTACGAGCACGTCTCGTGGCGGCCGTGCATGAACAGCACCACGGGGAACGGGCCGGTGCCGGACGGCACGTACAGCGCGCCCTCGAGCCGCTCCTGGTAGGTGACCTGCGTGGTCGGGTCGGTGACGAGAGTGTCACCGGCGTTGTACTCGATGGTCTGCACCGAGCGGGCGCCAAGGACCGCGGGGTCCGGCGCGACCGCCGCGGCGGGCGTGGCGAGCGTGACGCCGCCGGCCGTGAGGACGGCCGCGGTGAGCACGGGCGTGAGAAGTCTGCGCAAGCGCATGGGTAGGGGCTCCAGTTTCTGGGAGGGGGTCCAGAATCGACAACGCGGGTAGGTGGCAAACCTCGCGTTCATGGCCTACTACGCCAGCAGGTCGTCGACCTCCTGCGTCGCGAACCACATCAGCTCCCACGCGTCGGCCTCGTCCACGGCGAAGCGCGCGTCGTCGTCGCCCGCCTGCGCGGCGGCGTACGACGCCGCGGCCGTCGCGATCGCGGGCTCGGCCTCGGGGTCGTCCGCGTGCACGGCCTTGACCGCGCGCCACGGGATCGGGCTCGCGACCGTGACGCCGGAACGCCCCGCCTCCGCGTCGGGCGTCGCCGCGTCGACGTCGGCGGCGACGACGTAGCGGCGCCTCGGCTCGTCGGGCGCGGCGGCGAGCAGCGGCAGCACCGAGTCGGCGGCGGCGGTCAGCGCGACGTACTCCAGCTCCTCGGCGTCGGCCTCGGCGTACGACTCGCGCAGCGCCGGCGTCACCGCGTGCGCGGCGAGCGGCGCGGGACCGACCTCGCCCGCCGCGCGCGCCTCGGCGAGGGCGGAGCGGGTGAGGCCGACGTAGACCCTCATGCGGGCTTCGCGTACGAGCCGTAGTGGCGCCTGAGCACCTCGGCGCTCGTGCGCAGCGACGTCTCGAGGACCGCGTCGCGGCGGCGGGCGTCCATGAGGTTGGCGCCGATCGCCTCGAGGTCCTCGGCGCCGGGGCCGAGCATGACGACGGCGGTGCCCGACCGGCGCACCTTCACCGCCTCCTTGATGAGCCTGCGCGTGACGGCGCGGCGGAACTGCCGCTCCACCTTCGCGATCCGCGACGACGGCTTGTCGTAGTCGAACGACGTCATCGGCGAGAGCACGTACACCTCGTCGAGCTCCAGCGGCGTCACGAGGTCGAGCGACGTCGGCGAGCACGCGCCGCCGTCGACGTAGCGGACGCCGCCGATCGTGACCGGCGCGTACCAGCCGGGGATCGCGCACGACGCGGTCACCGCGTCGGACAGGCCCGCGGGCGGCGAGCCCTCGCGCCCGAACGGCACGCGCTTCCCGGTCTCGTAGTCCATCGCGACGATCCAGCAGCGCGGGTGCGGCGCCCACGTGCCGCGCGGGCAGACGGTCTCGATGAGCTGGCGTACGGGAGCGAGCGAGCCGCGGCCCTGCGGCGTGATCGAGGCGAGCGCGGTGAGCGGCGTGACCTTGCGCGGGTGCTTCGCGACCTGGCGCAGCAGCCGCGTCGATCCGACGCCGAGGCGCGGGAGGCGCGGCAGCGACGCCTCGTCGTCGGCGTCGTACTCGATGACGGGGTCGCCCTCGACCACGATGCCGCGCTGGTGGTTGAGGAGCTGCTGGGGCGAGACGTCGTTGGCGATGAACGCCGCCATCACCGACCCGGCCGACGTGCCGATGACCACCTCGGCGGTGCGCGGGTCCCAGCCGGTCACGTCCTGCAGGGCGTTGAGCGCGCCGATCGTCCACGACGCGCCGAGCACGCCGCCCGCGCCGAGGACGAGGCCCCTCCGCTTCTGCGTCACCGCGCGGTCTCCACGAGCTCGGCGAGGGACTCCTCGATGCACTGCGCGAGCACGTCCACGTCGGGCATCGCGTCGCGGTCGGCGTTGAGGCCGTAGTAGACGCCGCCGTTGTAGCTCGTGAGCCCGATGCTCACGGCCTGGCCTCTCGCGAGCGGCACGACGGGGAACACCTCCAGCATCTCGGCGCCGGCGGCGTAGAGCGGGATCTGCGGGCCGGGCACGTTCGTGACGACGACGTTGAACAGCCGCCTGCTCAGCCCCGCCGCGACGCGCGCGCCGAGCGCGTGCAGCGTCGGCGCGACGAACCCGCTGATCGCGACGAGCGCCTCCGCGCCCACGGACTGGCCGGAGTCCTTGTGGGCGCTCATGGCGTACGACACCTGGTGCAGCCGCACGACCGGCGACGGCTCGCCGACGGGGAGGTCGACGAAGTAGGAGGAGACGCGGTTGCCGAGCTGCTGGCCCTCGGCGCGTACCGACACCGGCACCATCGCGCGGACCGTGCGGCCGTTGACGCTCTCGCCCCGCGTCAGCAGCCACGTGCGCAGCGCGCCCGCGACGGTCGCGAGGACGACGTCGTTGACGGTGCCGCCGTGCTCCTTGCGGACGCGCTTGTAGTCGTCGAGGTCCGTGCGCGCCATGCCGAAGCGGCGTTGCGCGCCGATGTCGACGTTGAGCGGGCTCTCCGGCGCCGACCGCGCGGTGGAGCGCAGCGTCGCGGCGAGCCCGCCCGCCACGCCGGCCGCGCGGGTCGCGACGCGACGGACGTCGTTGAGGTTCGCGCGCGCGGTCGTGACGATCTCGGCGGGCTTCGTGACGGCGTTGCGTACGGCGTCGGCGACGAGGGCGACGGAGGAAGGCTCGCGTTGCGGCGTCCACTCCACGTGCGGCGTCTCGCGCGGCTCGCGGGTGAGGTCGAGGATCACCGCGCCCACGTCGACCGCCGCGACCCCGTCGACCATCGCGTGGTGGGTCTTGGTGACGATCGCGATGCGGCCGTCGGCGAGGCCCTCGACGAGGTAGATCTCCCAGAGCGGCCGCGACCTGTCGAGCGGCCGGCTCTGGACGCGGGCGGTGAGCTCCTTGAGCTGCTCCTCGGTGCCCGGCTTCGGCAGCGCGGAGCGGCGGACGTGGTACGTCACGTCGAACTCGGAGTCGTCCACCCAGACGGGGTTGCCGAGGCGGCCTGGCACCCAGCGGACCTTCTGCCGGAAGCGCGGCACCGTCGCGATGCGCTCGCTGATGATCTGGACCAGGCGGTCGTAGTCGAAGCCCTCGGGCGGCTGCTCCAGGATGCACACGCCGCCGACGTGCATCGGCGTCGTCTCGCCCTCCAGGTAGAGGAACGACACGTCGAGCGGGCTGAGCCTGTCCATGCGACTGATCGTGCCACGCCCCCTCGCGCTCGGCGCGGCGCCGTGGCCTCCGCGGGCCTCCGCGGGGTCGCGAACCTTGCAGCCCGCGCGGCGCTTCCCCGCGTGACGATCTTCAAAGTTCGCGCGGTCAGGCGAGCGCGATGCCGAACAGCGCCTCGAGCTCCTCCAGCGTGGTGCCCGTGTCGGTGTGGTGGACGCCGACCATGCCCGCGGCGACGGCGCCGCGAACGTTCGCCGCGATGTCGTCGACGAACACGCACCGCTCCGGCGGCACGCCGACCTCGCGCGCGGCGAGGGCGTAGATCGCGGGGTCGGGCTTGCGCAGCCCGACCTCGCCGGAGATGACGACGGCGTCGAACAGCGTGTCGAAGTGCTCGAAGCGGTACGAGTCGCGGTTGCCCCACGAGTTGGACAGCAGCCCGGTCCGCAGGCCCGACTCGCGGGCCTTGCGGACGGCGTTGATCATCCGGGTGTCGGCGCCCGCGCCGGCGAACATGCGCGTGACGAGCCCCTCGGCCGCGACGGGGTCGCCCGACGTCGTACGCAGCCGCGCGGCGAGCTCGCGCTCGAACTCCTCCATCGTCACGCGCCCGGTCTCGATGCCGTGGACGAGCGAGCCCTCGCCGTAGTTCGAGAAGAGGACGTCGTGCAGGTGCTCCCCGTCGACGTCCTCGCCCTGCACGAACGCCGCGAACGACTCCGCCATCGACGTCGTCAGCACGCCGCCGAAGTCGACCAGGAGCGCGGTCGGGTCAGGCACCGGCCACCGCCCTGGCGCGCGCGAGGAGCGCGGGGACGCCGCGGTCGAGCAGCGCGAAGAACGGGTCGTCGGTCGTGCCCGCGAGGTGCCGCGAGTACGAGCCCTCCAGCAGGATCGCGAGCTTCCAGATCGCGAGGACGACGTACGCCCGCAGGTCGCTGACGTCGCGCCCGGACCTGGCGGCGTAGCGGGCGACCATCTCCTCGCGCGTCGGGAAGCCGGGCTGCACGGTGACGTTCCCCGCGACCTCGCTGAACTCGTCGCGCTCCCCCGGCTCGATCCAGAACGACATCAGGTAGCCGAGGTCCGCCATCGGGTCGCCGACGGTCGCCATCTCCCAGTCGAGGATCGCGGTGAGGCGCGGGCCGAGCGGCGACATGGCGACGTTGTCGAGCTTGTAGTCGCCGTGCACGAGCGACGTGCCGGCCTGCATCGGGAGGTTGTGCTCGAGCCAGTCGGACAGCACGTCGTAGTCGGGCAGGTCGCGGGTCTTGGCGCCCTCGCGCTGGCCGCGCCAGCGGCGGAGCTGGCGTTCGAGGTAGCCGCTCGGCTTGCCGAGGCCCGCCTCGACGAACGGCTCCACCGGGACGGAGTGCAGCTCGGCGAGCGCGTCCACGAGCTCGAAGCCGATGGTGCGGCGAACGTCCTCGCTCGCCCACTCGGGCAGGGACGTGCGGATGACCTCGCCGTCGACGCGTTCCATCAGGTAGAACGGCGCGCCAATGACCTCGGGGTCCTCGCACGCGAGCGTGACGGTCGGCACGCGCACGCCGCGGCCGCTGCGCGCCAGCAGGTCGAGCACGCGGTACTCGCGGATGACGTCGTGGGCGGTCGGCAGCAACGGCCCCTGCGGCGGCCGCCGCAGGATCCACTCGAAGTCGCCGCGGCGGACGACGAACGTCAGGTTGGAGTGGCCGGCGGAGAGCCGCTCGACGTCGAGCGGTCCCTCGCCGGGCAGCCTCTCCCCCGCGAACGCGGTGAGGGCATCGGGATCGACGAGCACGCCCGCGATCCTGTCACGGCGCCCTCAGACGGTGCCCTGGGACCGCGGCTAGCTAGTAACAGAAGACGGCTATGTCTCTGTCCAGCACCACGATGACGATGTAGCGACTTCCCTCGGGACACAGGGTGATGAACGCGTCGGCTTCGGCCGAAGTGGTCGGCATAGCAGTGACACCGAACATCAGGCCGGCGAGGACGACGTTACGAAGCGCTCGGCGCATGGCTCCCGCTCTCGCTTGGTGGTAGGCGGACGCTTTCAAGTAGCGGGGGTGGGGCCACGCGCTTACGGCTCCTGACAGACTCCGCTGCCATGGACTTCGCGCACACCCCCGAGGCCGTCGAGTGGCAGGAGCGCGTGCAGGCGTTCCTCGACGAGCACGTCTACCCGGCCGAGGCGGTCTACGCCCAGCAGCGCCGCGACCTCGTCGCGAGCGGGCAGCCGCACGCGTTGCCGCCGGTGGTCGAGGACCTCAAGACCGAGGCGCGCTCGCGCGGGCTGTGGAACCTGTTCCTCCCCGACGTCAGCGGCCTGTCCAACCTGACGTACGCCCCGCTGGCCGAGCTGATGGGGCGCAGCATCGCGATCGCGCCCGAGTCGATGAACTGCTCGGCTCCCGACACCGGGAACATGGAGGTGCTGCACCTGTTCGGCACCCCGGAGCAGAAGGAGCGCTGGCTCGCGCCGCTGCTCGACGGCGCGATCCGCTCGTGCTTCGCGATGACCGAGCCCGACGTGGCCTCGTCCGACGCCACGAACATCTCGACGCGCATCGCGCGCGACGGCGACGAGTACGTGATCAACGGCCGCAAGTGGTGGATCACGGGCGCGGCCGATCCCAGGTGCACAGTGGCGATCCTCATGGGCAAGACCGACCCCGGCGCGAACGTCTACCAGCAGCAGTCGATGGTGCTCGTGCCGCTGGACACGCCGGGCGTGGAGATCGTGCGGGCGCTGCCGGTGTTCGGCTACCTGGACCAGGAGGGGCACTGCGAGATCCGCTTCACCGACGTCCGCGTGCCCGTGACAAACCTGGTCGGCGAGGAGGGCGGCGGGTTCGCGATCGCGCAGGCGCGGCTCGGCCCCGGCCGCATCCACCACTGCATGCGCGCGATCGGGATGGCCGAGCGCGCGCTGCAGCTCATGTGCGAGCGGGCGGTGTCGCGGGTGGCGTTCCGCAGGCCGCTGGCGATGCAGGGCGTGGTCCGCGAGTGGATCGCGGAGGCGCGCATGGACATCGAGCAGGCGCGGCTGCTCGTGCTGAAGACCGCGTGGATGATCGACACGGCGGGCTCGCGCGGGGCGGCGACGGAGATCGCGGCCATCAAGGTCGTGGTGCCGCGGATGGTGTGCCGCATCCTCGACCGCGCGATCCAGCTCCACGGCGGCGGCGGCGTGTCCGACGACTTCCCGCTGGCGCAGATGTACGCGGGCGCCCGCACGCTGCGCATCGCCGACGGGCCCGACGAGGTGCACGTGCGCTCGGTCGGGCGGCGCGAGATCGCGAAGTACGTCCCCGAGGGCTTCGGGCGCTGACCCCGGACACGACGAAGGGCGCGACCAGGAGAAGCGGTCGCGCCCTTCGTCGGGGGGCTTCGGGCGGCGTAGCGGACGCTAGAGCGGCAGCGGCGGGCAGATCCGGCAGGTCCAGTTCAGGACCGGCTCGTCGCTGGTGCAGACCTGGGCGATCTCGCGGCCCGCGACGACGACGTCCGCGACGGTCCAGTCACCGGACTGGCAGCCGTTGAGGAGGTACGCGTTCGCGGGGACCGCGCTGACCGCCGCGGCGGCGACGGCGAGGAGGAGAAGACGGCGCACGGGGACTCCTACTTGACGATGCAGGGCAGGCAGACGGTGACGACGTCGCGCAGGGGGTTGTGGTCCATGCAGACCTGCACGACCTCGACCCCGGCGACGACGACGTTCGCGGCGCTCCAGTCACCGGACTGGCAGCCGCTGACGAGGTACGCGTTCGCGGCCGGGACCGACCCGGCGAACGCCGCGGCGACCGCGGCGACGACGAGGATGCGGCGCACGGCTACTTCCCGTCCACGAAGCAGGGCAGGCAGATGAGCTTGCTGATCGTCGTGACGGGGTTCTCGCTGGTGCAGACCTGCGCGACCTCACGGCCGGCGACGACGACGTTCGCGGCGGTCCAGTCGCCGGACTGGCAACCGTTGACGAGGTAGGCGTTGGCGGCCGGCGCGGAGATGCCGGCGAACGCCGCGGCGACCGCGGCGAGGACGATGATGCGGCGCACTTGGGGTTCCTTAGGGGTCAGCGGCACGTGTACGGCGTGCAGCGGATTTCGATGGACTCGAGCAGCGGGCGGAGCGGCTTGGTCGGGCTGTCGCTGGTGCAGACCTGCGCGACCTCACGGCCGGCGGCGGTCACGTCGGCGACGACGTAGTCGCCGTCCTGGCAGCCGTTGTAGAAGTAGGCGTTGGCCGCCGGGGTGACCCCGGCGAACGCCGCGGCGACCGCGGCGAGGACGAGCATGCGGCGCACGGGATCCTCCGGCTAGCAGGTGTACTTGGTGCAGGGCTTGGACACGGCGACGATCTGCCGGATGAGCACCACGGGGTTCTGGCTGGTGCAGACCTGGGCGACCTCGCGGCCGGCGACGACGACGTTCGCGGCGGTCCAGTCGCCGGGCTGGCAGCCGTTGTAGAGGTACGCGTTCGCGGCCGGGGCGACCCCGGCGAACGCCGCGGTGACCGCGGCGAGGACGAGCAAGCGGCGCATGGGGGTGCCTTCCGTGGGCTAGCGGCAGGTGACGAGGTCGATGCAGCGGATGAAGACGAGCGGGTTCTCGCTCGCGCAGACCTGGGCGACCTCGCGGCCGGCGACGACGACGTCAGCGACGGTCCAGTCGCCCGGCTGGCAGCCGTTGTAGAGGTACGCGTTCGCGGCCGGGGCGCACGACAGGGCGACGGCGGCGGCGGGGATCAGGAGAAGACGGCGCACGGGGGTCTCCGAGAGGTCGGGAACACACGCGCGCCGGCCCCCATGGAGACGGAGGCCGGCGCGCGCACGAGGGACGACTAGTAGCAGACCTCGACGACCTCGGTGTTGAGGACCTCGACGGCGACGTGACGCTCGCCGGAGACGCAGCCGTTGAGCAGCGCGGCGTTGGCCGGCATGGCGGTGGCGGCGATGCCGCCGACGAGGGCGCCGGTGACGACGAGGGTGCGGACGAGCTTCATGAAGGATCCTCCTGAGAACCGGGTGGGCATGGAGCGCGCGGGTTGTCGCTCCGTACGACACACGGCGAGAGGGCCGTTGATTACAGCTCCCCCGGAAAATTTTTCCGGGACCTACGAAGACGGCGCCGCCACGGACGCCACGCGCGTGGCGTAGTCGCGGACCGCGAAGCGCAGCGGCGACGACGCCGCGACCTCGGCCAGCGCCCGGCCGCTCCTCGCGGCGGCGTCGGTGGCGGCGAGGTCGTACGGCAGGAACGCCGCAGGGACGACGCCGGCGTAGCGCTCCAGCGCGGCGGCGATCTCCTTCTCCGGGTCGCCCGGCATGACGCCGGGACGCACGCGGTTGACGACGACCTCGGGCACGACGCCGGGAACGGCGCCCGCCAGCTCGGCGAGGCCGCGGACGAGGCGTTGCAGGCTCAACGGGTCCGCCGACCCGACCGCGACGACGGTGTCGGCGGCGTCGAGGACGGCGAGCGTGGCGCCGTTGCGGCGGGCGGCCGACTGGTCGTACGCGAGCTCCTCGTCCTGCTCCAGCGCGAAGCCGCAGTCCACGACGGTGACGGCGGCGAGGCCGCGGCAGAGGGCGAGGACGTTCTCGACGCCCGCGGGCCGCAGCTCGGGCCAGCGCTCCGCTCGGGTGATGCCGGTGAGGACTCGCAGGTGGTCGCCGACCCCGCGCGCGACCTCGGCGAGGCCCGCGAGGTCGAGCAGGCCGTTGTTCGCGACGCGGACGGCGGCGGCGAGGCCGGGCGCCTCGTCCAGCAGGCCGAGCGCCTGCGCGACGGCGCCCCCGTAGACGTCGGCGTCGACCAGCATCGTCGGGACCCGCTGCTCGGCGAGCTCCGTCGCGAGCGTGACCGCGAACGTCGTCCGCCCCGGCGCGCCCGTTGGCCCCCAGACGGCGACGACGCGGCCGCTGGCGAGGTAGCGGCGGTCCTCCTCCGGGTCCGGCGGCAGCGGGAGGTCGGGCAGCGCGCCGCGCGGGTCGGTGGGCGCGGCGACCGACGGGGTGGTGCCGACGGTCGCGACGGCCTCGACCACGGCGGCGCCGATGTCGGCGGCGGGCGCGTCGGCGGGCAGCACGTGGAGCACGCCGAGCTGGCGGAGGCGGCGTTCGGCCTGCTCGTCGCCGTCGTGGACGAGGCCGACGACCGCGATGCCCGCGACGGCGAGGCGGGCGAGCGCGTCGCGGTCGAGGCGGCGCAGGTCGCTCGAGAGCAGCACGGCGCGCGCCGTGCCCGCGGCGGCGGTGGCGAGCAGGTCCGCGAGGTCGACGCAGCGGCGTACGACGCGCACGCCGTGGTCGGCGCTCTCGAACGCCTGGACCAGGCCCGCCTCCCACCGCGAGTCGGTGACGGCGGTCAGGACGGGGACCCTCACGAGGGCGGCGGCGTCGTCGGGGCGAGGGACGCGGGGACGTCGCCGGTGCCGTTCGCGCCCTTCACGACGAGCGAGAGGTCGATCTCGGCGGTACGGATCGCGCTCGCGAGCGCCAGCACCTGCGACGGGTCGACCTCCACGAGCACGACGAAGTCGCCCCGGCCCGCGCCGAACCCCCCGCTGGGGCGCTCGACCTCGACCACGAGAACGTTGCGCAGGACGGCGTACGTCTCCGAGCCGCCCGCGGTCTTGCGGGTCGCGAGGACGTCGACGCGGTCGCCGTGCTCGACGCTGCCGCCGACGGCGTGCGCGCGGTCGAGCGGGATGCCGACGACGCGGGTCGCCGGCTTCGTGTCGGCCGACGTGAGCGCCGAGACCGGGAGCAGGTCGCCCGCGCCGAGCTCGCGGGTGAGGACGCGCCCCTCGGGGCTGCCGCTCGTGACGTCGACGTAGCGCTTGAGGTCGTCGCCGAACAGCCGCACCCGCCGCGCCGTCACGTCGTCACCCTGCAGCGTCGTGCCGGCCGGGAGCGCGCGGCGTACCGCCCAGACCTGGACGCTCTTGTCGGCCGCCGAGACCACGGCCGCGCCGCCGAGGACGGCGAGCAGCACCATCAGAACGCCCGCGACGAGGCGCGCGTCGGTCCAGCTCGGCTGCCTGAGCCTGGCGGCCGGCGGCGACGTGGGGTCGGACACGGTGCGGGACGCTACGACATCCGCCGCGCTGTCCACCAGGCTTGTCCACAGGTGTGGAGGCAAGCAGTGGCAAACGAAGGCATACTCGCGCTATGCCCCGACGGTTCCTCCAGCTCGCGGACGTCGCCGAGATCCTGAACATCTCCGCGGCGCAGACCTACGCGCTCGTCCGCTCGGGCGAGCTCCCCGCGATCAAGGTCGGCGGGCGCGGCCAGTGGCGCGTCGAGGAGACCGAGCTGGAGTCGTACATCCAGCGGATGTACGCGGAGACGCGGGAGTTCGTGGCGTCGCACCCGCTCGGCGCGCGCGGCGAGGAGCCGTCAGACCTCTGAGCGCACGACCGCGATAGCCGTCGCGGGGATCGTGCGGGTGCGCCGTACGGCCTGCGGCCTGCGCGGCTCGTTCGGGGGGTGCTCGGCCAGCTCCGCGAAGTCCCCGCCCACCCGGTCGAACGTGCCCGACACCGTGCTGCCGTCGGTGAGCGTGAGCGTGACGGGGCTGCGGCGGCGCGCGAGCGCGCGCAGGGCATAGGAGAGCGTCAGCCGCCTCGTCGTGCCGCTCGGCTCCTCGGAGAGCGCGCCGAGCCCGTCGACGGCGAGGACGTTGCGGATCGGGACGAGCAGCTCCCGGCCCGGCGCCTCGGCGAGCAGCAGCCACTCCGGCGCGGCGTCGGCGAGGGTGCCGCGCAGCATGCCGGCGCCGTGCGCCGTGACGGTGACCGGGTGGCCGAGCGCGCTCGCGAGGCGGTCGGCGAGGTGCAGGCGGGCGACCTCGCGGCGGGCGCGGTCGCGTACCTCGGCCTCCAGCTCGGCCGCCTCGCTCGCGGCCAGCTCCCCCTCGAGGTCGGCGAACAGCGCCGCCCAGCGATCCATGGCGGCACCGTACACCGAGGTTGACCAGCGGCACCGGGAGGTATACACAAGTAAATACAAGTAAACGACATCGAACGGGAGCAGCCGTGACTGGACGGGGTGAGGGCGCCGGAGGCGCCGGCGCGCGCGGCGCCGCGGCGCGCGGGAGAGGTCGCGGCGGCGCGGGGCGCGGGGCCGCGGCCCGGGTCGCGGCGGCGGCGGCGGTGCTCGCGGTAACGGCGGCGTTCCTCGTCGACGTGACCCCGCGCTACTGGGGTGGCGACCTGGCCGCGACGCCCGAGGCGCCGGTGCTGGCGCTCGCGCTGCTGGCGGCGTACGGCTGCCTCGGCTGGCTCGCCCTCCTGCTCGTCGCGGTCGCCGCGCGGACGCGCGTCGCGCTGCCGGGGCGCGCGTTCGCCGAACGCCTGCTCGGCGTCGCGGCGGTCACGGCCGCGGCGGGCGCGCTCGCGGCGGGGCCGGCGGTCGCCGACCCGTCGCCGGCGCCGTTCGACCGGCCTGGGCCTCCGGTGGCGGCAGGGCCGTTCGACCGGCTCGCGCCGCCCGAGGCGGCGCCCGCCCCGGCGCCCCGTACGGCGCCCGCGGAGGTCGTGGTGCGCAGGGGCGACACGTTGTGGGGCATCGCGGCGCGGCACCTCGGCGGGCGGGCGACGCCCGCGGCGGTCGCGGCGGAGTGGCCGCGCTGGTACGCCGCCAACCGCGCCGTCGTGGGCCCCGACCCCCACCTGATCCTGCCGGGCCAGCGCCTGGTGGCCCCACCGAACGGAGCGGCCCGATGAGCGTCGCGACGACCGACTACGCGTACGGCGACGACGCGGCGCGGGTGCGCGTGAAGGCGTTCCGCGCGCCGGACGCCGAGCCGCCGTACGAGGACCACCCGCCGTTCCCCCGGATGCGGCCCGTGTCGGCACTGGCGCCGTGGGCGGGCGCGCCGGGGCTGCGGCTCGTCCCCCAGCCGGAGCCGGACCTGGAGGACGACGGCGCGTTCGACGCGCAGCGCACGCCGCGCGAGCAGCTCGAGGACCCGAGGCCGCGCGCGGGCATGCTGGTGCGCGCGTTCCTCGAGGCCCTCGCGGGCATCCGCCCGGTGGGCCAGCTCATGCGGTGGACGTCGCCGGACGTGTTCGGGCAGCTCGAGCCGCTCGTCGCCGCCCGGGGCACCCGCGCGGTCGCGAACGTCCGCAAGGTGCTCGTCACCGAGCCCACCCCCGGCGTCGCCGAGGTCACGGCCGTGATCCAGCGCGGCCCGCGGTGCGGCGCGCTGGCGCTACGGCTCGAGGGCCTCGACGGCCGGTGGCTGGTTACTGCCCTCCAGCTTGGCTGAGGCCGGTCGGCGCGCCGTGGCACTTCTTGTACTTGCGGCCGGAGCCGCAGGGGCACGGGGCGTTGCGGGCCGGCTCGCTGCCGGTGACCTGGCCGGTGATGTTGCCCTCGCCGGCGCTGACCATCGACTTGGGGCCGATGTTGCTCCCGCCGTCGAGGGTCGGAGCCGAGTACTGCACGTGCGACGGGCGGTGCGGCTGCGTGAGCTCCTTGGGCAGGACCGCCTGCGGGTCGACGTGCGGCGCGGCGGCGGGGGCGGCCGGGGCGGCCGGGGTGGCCGGGGTGGCCGACGCCGTGGGGGCGGCGGGCGCGGCGGGAGCGGCCTGCGTGCCGGGGCCGTTCGCCAGCGCGCCGGTGGGCGCCGGGGTCGCGGGCTCCCCGAACACCGTCCCCTGCGCCGGCGGCGCCGCCTGCGCGGCGGCGGGCGAGCCCGGCGGCGCGACGGGCGCGTCGACCACCGGAGCGGTCACGACGGGCCTGGGCTCGGTGTCGGGCAGCGGCGCGTTCGGCGCCGTCTCCCCCGACGGGTCGCCGCGCAACGGCTCGGTGCCGGCCTCGGCGGCGGGGGCGGCGGAGGCGTACGGCGGCTCGCCGTTCGGCGACGCGGGGGCATCGGCGAACGGAGCGTCCACCGCGGGCGCCACGGCCGGCGGCTCGATCGGCGACACCGGCTGCTCCGCCATGACCTGCGGCGTGAGCGGCGCGACGGACTCGCCCTCGACGATCCCGTCCGCCGCGGGGGCGGGCTGCTCGTTGACCTGCACCTCGACGTTGAAGAGGAAGCCGACCGACTCCTCCTTGATGGCGTCCATCATCGCGGTGAACAGGTCGAAGCCCTCGCGCTTGTACTCGATCAGCGGGTCGCGCTGGCCGACCGCGCGCAGGCCGATGCCCTCCTGCAGGTAGTCCATCTCGTACAGGTGCTCGCGCCACTTGCGGTCGAGGACCGACAGGATCACGCGGCGTTCGAGCTCGCGGGTCACCTCGGCGCCGAGCGACTCCTCGCGGCGGTCGTACGCCGCCAGGGCGTCCTCGATGAGGCGCGCCTTGAGGAACTCGTTCGACAGGCCGGCGCGGCCGCCGTTCTCCGCGTCGAGCTCCTCGATCGTCGGGCCGACCGGGTACAGCGTCCTCAACGCCGTCCAGAGCTGGTCGAGGTCCCAGTCCTCGGCGAAGCCGTCGGCGGTGGCGCCGTCGACATACGCCTCCACGACGTCCTCGATCATCGCGCGGACCTGCGTGTGCAGGTCGGCGCCCTCGAGCACCTTGCGGCGCTCACCGTAGATGACCTCGCGCTGGGTGTTGAGGACCTCGTCGTACTTGAGGACGTTCTTGCGGATCTCGAAGTTCTGCGACTCGATCTGCGTCTGCGCGTTGCGGATCGCGCGGGTGACGATGCCCGCCTCGATCGGGACGTCGTCCGGGATGTTGAGGCGGTCCATGATCGACTCGACGGCGGCGGCGTTGAACAGCCGCATGAGGTCGTCCTGGAGCGAGAGGTAGAAGCGCGACTCGCCCGGGTCGCCCTGGCGGCCGGAACGGCCGCGGAGCTGGTTGTCGATGCGGCGCGACTCGTGGCGCTCGGTGCCGAGGACGTAGAGGCCGCCGAGGTTCGTGACCTCGTCGTGCTCGGCGGCGACGGCGGTCTTGGCCTTCTCCAGCGCCTCGGGCCAGGCGGCCTCGTAGTCCTCGGGGGTGTCGATCGGCGAGAGGCCGCGGTTGCGCAGCTCGGCGGCGGCCATGAACTCGGGGTTGCCGCCCAGCATGATGTCGGTGCCGCGGCCGGCCATGTTCGTCGCGACGGTGACCGAGCCCTTGCGCCCGGCCTGGGCGACGATCTCGGCCTCCTTCTCGTGGTACTTCGCGTTGAGCACCTCGTGCGGGACGCCGCGGCGCAGCAGCATGCCGGAGAGGCGTTCGGACTTCTCGACGGAGACGGTGCCGACGAGGACCGGCTG
>DASZER010000064.1:0-1661 GCA_035940575.1 Frankiaceae bacterium
ATCGGCCCGAGGCCGAGCACGCCGAGGGTGCCGTCGTCCGGCACGTCCGCGTACGCGACCGCCTGCCAGGCCGTCGGGAGCACGTCGGAGAGGTAGACGAAACGGTCGTCCGACGGTCCGTGAGGGACCTTCACCGGGCCGTAGTCGGCGTGCGGCACGCGCAGGTACTCGGCCTGCCCGCCCGGCACCTGGCCGTAGAGCTTGGTGTAGCCGAGCAGCGACGCGCCCTTCTCGTACTCGTGGTTCTGCGTGGTCTCGCACTGCGACTGGAGGTTGCGCTCGCACATCCAGCAGTGGCCGCAGGAGACGTTGAACGGGATCACGACGCGGTCGCCCGGCGCGATGCCGGTCACGCCGCTGCCCACCGCCTCGACGATGCCCATCGGCTCGTGGCCGAGGACGTCGCCCTCGTCGAGAAAGGCGCCCATGAACTCGTAGAGGTGCAGGTCGGAGCCGCAGATGGCCGTCGTCGTGATCCGCACGATCGCGTCGGTGGGCTCCTGGATCGTCGGATCCTCGACGTTGTCGACTCGTACGTCGCGCTTGCCGTGCCAGGCGACTGCCTTCATGGGTCTGCTCCTCGGGCCGGGTTCTCGCTGACCCGTACCCGCGCGCTGCGCGGCGAAACGGCCCCGCGCGCGGCTAGCGGTGCCGCAGCAGGCGCACCCTGAAGTACCCCTCGCCGGTGCTCTTCGGACGAGTGCGGCGGGCCAGAGCGGTGATGTCGAATTGCAGGGTGCGGACGCGCGCCAGACGGCGTCGCGTGGCGGTCGTGAGCCGGACGCCGACCGCTGCGATCCGGCCTGGCGCGATGCCACGGAAGTCGCCCTTGCCGGCGCGCGGGATGAACGCCTCGCCGAAGAGGCTCAGGCGCCCCGTGCACGGCGCGGTGGCGGTTGCCGGGCAGCGCACCCGTAGCCGCGCGACGCCCCGTCGGGTGACCCGCACGTACTTCGCCCACGCCGGCACCACCACGGGGGCGCAGCCGAAGGCGGCATCCTCCGGGTCGGCCAGCAGCCGGTCGGCGCCGTTCGCGCCGCACGCGATCCGGTCGCGCTCTCCGTCGCGCGCGTCGATGTCGTCGGCGACCCGCCTGCTGGAGAAGTCGTACGCGTCGAGCAGGTCCACGCCGGGACCCCCGACGAGGCTGTTCGCGCCGTCGTCGGCGCGCAGCGTGTCGTCCCCCGCGCCGCCCTCGAGGCGGTCGTCGCCGTCGCCGCCCTGGAGGAGGTTGGCCGCCCCCGAGCCGATCAGCACGTTGTCGCCGCGCGTCTCGCCGGCGTCCACGTCCTCGACGTCGCCGCGCACGTCGTCGCCCTCGCCTGGAGCGCCGTCCCCGCCGGCGTCGTCGAGCGCCACGGTCAGCGGCTCGGCGGTGGCGCGATAGCGGACGGTGTCGTGTCCCTCGCCGCCGCGGAGCACGTCGGCACCGGTGCCGCCGGTCAGCAGGTCGGTCCCGTCCCCCGCGTCGATCGCGTCGTCTCCGTCCCCTCCGCCGAGGGCGTCCTGGCCCGGGGTCCCGACGATCCTGTCGTCCCCCGGCCCGCCGTCGATGCGCGCGAACGACCCGCTCCCGTGCAGCTCGTCGGCGCCCGCGCCGCCGACAACCTCGTAGTACGGGCCGGCCACGTCGTCGCCCTCGCCCGGCTCGCCGTCGTCGG
>DASZER010000065.1:0-6903 GCA_035940575.1 Frankiaceae bacterium
CGTCGTGCCCTGCGCGAGCAGATCGTCGAGTTCGGCACCGAGTGAGAAGGACGAGATGAGCCCCACCGCACTGCCCAAGGAAGCCCAGATCGACGAGGTCAAGGACCTCATCACGCGCGGCAAGGAACAGGGCTTCCTCACCAGCGAGGAGATCGGCGCTGCCCTCGTCCAGGCGGAGCTGCCGCCGGAGTCGATGGACGCGGTCCTCCAGGTCTTCAACGACGAGGGCATCGAGATCGTCGAGCCCTCCGAGGAGGACGAGGACCCGAACCGCGTCGCGATGCTCCGCCGCGAGGAGGAGCTGGCGCTCAAGGCGCCGACCAACGACCCGGTCCGGATGTACCTCAAGGAGATCGGCAAGGTCCCGCTCCTCACCGCCGAGGAGGAGGTCGACCTCGCCAAGCGCATCGAGGCGGGCCTGTTCGCGTCGGAGAAGCTGGCGACCAGCCGCAAGATCGCCGACCGCACGCGCAAGGACCTCGAGGCCATCGAGCGCGACGGCCAGCTCGCGAAGAAGAAGCTCGTCGAGGCCAACCTGCGCCTCGTCGTCTCCATCGCGAAGCGCTACGTCGGCCGCGGCATGCTGTTCCTCGACCTGATCCAGGAGGGCAACCTCGGCCTGATCCGCGCGGTCGAGAAGTTCGACTACACCAAGGGCTACAAGTTCTCGACCTACGCCACCTGGTGGATCCGCCAGGCGATCACGCGCGCGATCGCCGACCAGGCCCGCACGATCCGCATCCCCGTGCACATGGTCGAGACGATCAACAAGCTCATCCGCATCCAGCGCCAGCTCCTCCAGGACCTGGGCCGCGAGCCCACCCCCGAGGAGATCGCCAAGGAGATGGACCTCACGCCCGACAAGGTGCGCGAGATCCTCAAGGTGAGCCAGGAGCCGGTCTCCCTCGAGACGCCGATCGGCGAGGAGGAGGACTCCCACCTCGGCGACTTCATCGAGGACTCCGACGCCGTCGTGCCGGTCGACGCGGCGTCGTTCATCCTGCTGCAGGAGCAGCTCGACTCCGTCCTGCACACGCTGTCCGAGCGCGAGAAGAAGGTCATCCAGCTCCGCTTCGGCCTCACCGACGGCCACCCGCGCACGCTCGAGGAGGTCGGCCGCGAGTTCGGCGTCACGCGCGAGCGCATCCGCCAGATCGAGTCCAAGACCCTGTCGAAGCTGCGCCACCCCTCACGGTCGCAGAAGCTCCGCGACTACCTGGAGTAGAGACGATGCGCCGGGTGGGGATCGCGGTCGTGGCCGCGTTGGCGATGGTGCTGCCCGGCGTCGCCGGGGCGACGGGGAGCCGGCGCGCGGCGCCGCGGTGGCGGCAGCGGGCGCCGATGGCGCAGGCCCGCACCGAGGCGGCGTACGCCCTCGCCGGCGACGAGGTCTACGTCGTCGGCGGCTTCGTCGTCGAGCTGACCAACTCCACCTCCGTCGAGGTCTACGACCCCGCCAAGGACGCCTGGCGCGAAGGGCCGCCGATCCCCGTCGCGGTCAACCACGCGTCGGCCGCCGCCGTCGGCAAGGACGTCTACGTCGCCGGCGGCTACCTCGCCATCGTGTACGGCGCCACGAACACGTTCCTCGTCCTGCGCGACGGCGCGCCCGCGTGGACGCCGCTCGCGCCGATGCCGGAGACGCGCGCGGCGGCGGGCATGGTGCGCGTCGGCGGGCGGCTCTACGTCGTCGGCGGCTTCACGCAGCAGGGCGACCTCGCGACGACCACGCTCGTCTACGACCTCGCGGCAGGCACCTGGTCGACGCAGTCCGCGCCGCCCACGCCGCGCGAGCACCTGACCGTCGTGACGGACGGCTCCCGCTACGTCTACGCCGCGGGCGGCCGCGACGGCGACCCGAGCACCAACTCCGCGACCGTCGAGCGCTACGACACCGTGACGCGTCGCTGGACGAGGCTGCCGTCGCTGCTCACGCGGCGTTCGGGCCACGTCAGCGCGCTCACCTCCAACGGCCTGCTCGTCTCGGCCGGCGGCGAGCACGCGACGGGCGTGTTCGACAGCGTGGAGGCGTACGACCTGCGCAGCGGAAGGCGGTTCGCCCTCCCGCCGCTGGAGCCGGGCCGCACCGGCTTCGCGGGCATCGCGCGCGGGACGACGTTCTACGTCTTCTCCGGCGCGAGCGACGCCGGCTACCTCGACCGCACGGAGACCCTGGACCTGCGCGGGCTGTAGCGACGGCAATCCGGTCGCGCCGGCCGCGCGGGGCTGGGAGAGTCGCCTCTCGTGGACGCGCTCGTGGCCGAGGGCCTGGTCAAGGACTACCGGCGTTCCCGGGCCGTCGACGGGGTGTCGCTGCGCGTTCCCGCGGGTGCCCGCGTGGCGCTGCTCGGGCCGAACGGCGCGGGCAAGACGACGACCCTGCTGATGCTGCTCGGCGTCGTCGCGCCCGACGAGGGATCGGTCACGATCCTCGGGCACCGGCTGCCGAAGGAGCGCAAGGCCGCGCTCATGCAGGTCGGCTTCGCGGCCGGCTACCTGCCGCTGCCGGAGAAGCTGCGGGTCCGCGAGTACCTCACGATGTACGGCGCCCTCTACGGCCTGCCCGACCCCGCGGCGGCCGCGCGGGCGGCGTTGGCGCGGTTCCTCATCCCCGAGCTCGAGAACGCGATGGGCACCGAGCTGTCCAGCGGACAGAAGACGCTCGTCGGCATCGCGAAGTCGACGATGCACGACCCGCGCCTGCTCGTCCTCGACGAGCCGACCGCGAGCCTCGACCCCGACGTCGCGCTGCGCGTGCGGACGGGCCTGCAGAGCCTCTGCGACGACAGGGGCACGGCGCTGCTCGTCACGAGCCACAACATGGTCGAGGTCGAACGCCTCTGCGAGCGCGTGGTGTTCCTGGCGCAGGGCCGGATCGTGGCGGACGGCACGGCGGCCGAGGTGGCGGCGACGTTCGGGCGCGGCGACCTCGAAGAGGTGTTCATCCACCTCGCGGCGGAACGGGAGGCGGCGCGATGAGGTGGGCGGCCGTGCGCGCGATCGCGAAGCGCCAGGCGATCGTGCTCCAACGCAGCCCGCACCGGCTGTTCGACATCACGATCTGGCCGATCGTGGACACGCTGCTGTTCGGCTCGATCGCGGTGTTCTTCGCGCGGTCCGCGGGCGGCGCGAGCGGGCGGACCGGCGCGGCGTACCTCATCTGCGGCGTGCTGCTGTGGCACGTCGTCTACCAGTCGCAGATCGGCCTCGCGACGGGGTTCCTCGAGGAGACGTGGTCGCGCAACCTGCTCAACCTCATGGTCACGCCGATGTCCGAGGCGGAGTGGGTCGCGGGCGTCGTGCTGTTCGGGCTCGTGAAGCTGCTGCTCGGCGTCGGCGCGGTCGCCGTGATGGTGGCGGTCCTCTACGCGTTCGACGTGACGTCGCTCGGCCTCGCGCTGCTGCCGATCGTGGCGGTGCTGCTCGCGGCTGGATGGGCCGTCGCGCTGTTCGTGATCGGGATGGTGCTGCGCTTCGGCAGCGGCGCCGAGGCGCTCGTGTGGGGCATCCTCTTCGTCGTCATGCCGCTGTCGGGCACGTTCTACCCGACGTCCGCGCTGCCTGCGGCGGTGCGCCCGGTGTCCGCGATGCTGCCGACCACGCACGCGTTCGCGGCGGCCCGCTCCGTCATCGACGGCGACGGGATGCCGTGGCGCCCGCTGGGCATCGCGGGCGCCACGACGCTTCTCGCCCTGGTCGCGGCGGTGGCGTTCGTCCGCGCGATGCTGGGCACGTTCCGCAAGCGCGGCTACGTCACGCGCTACTCCTAGCCACCTGCTCGCGCCGCCTGAACGCCGCCGCGCAGCCCGCCGCCATCGTCACGCCGGCCGCGAGCCCCACCATCGCGAGCTCCTGGTCCTCGGTGACGTCGTTCGTCGCGAGCGCCAACTCGGCCTGGGTGCGTTCCTGGTGCGCCATGCCGGCCTGCGGGTTGGGGTTCGGGTTCGGGTTGGGGTTGGTGTTGAGCTGCGGGTTCACGTGCGGGATCGGCGCGGGCGGCGGGGGAGCGGCGCCGACCGGCGCGGCGGCGGCGACGACGTACGGCGCCTTCGGCGGGTCGGGCTGCGCCGGCGGGACCTTGCCCGGCAGCGGCTCGCACTCGACGGTCAGCGCGGCGTTCGCGACGACGCGCTCGGCGACCTGCGTCCGCACCGTGACGGGGTACGAGTGCCCGGCCATGTCGACCGCGCACGACACCTGGACGGTGAACGGCAGCCGGTTCGGCACCTTGACGTTGACCTCGCCGAACACCGGCGGCGACGCGAGCCGCGCGGCCCGCGCGTCGCCCCCGAGCGTCATGCCGACGTCCTGGAGGTCGCGCAGCGAGCGGAGCAGGCCGACCATGGCGGGCGTGAGGTTCGTGGACTGCTTGTCGTCGATCGCGAGCTCGCAGACGAGCGGCTCGCCCTCGACCAGGTCGACCTCGCCGTCGTCGTCGCAGTCGATGCCGCCGGGCGGCGCGAGCGTCCCCGTGCCGCGGCTGATGCGCGACAGCGACTGGAACGGCTCCGCGGGCGTGTCGCCGACGGCCAGCCCGACGTGCTCGATGCCGCGCTTGTTCAGCGCCGCGATGACCTGCGCGTACGAGGGGCCGGGGTAGCCGACGTCGGTCTGCGGGTCGCGGCTGCGGACGTCGGCGGCGATGACGAGCACCTTCAGCGAGTTCGGGCGCCAGCCCGCGCCCATGCCCGGGTTGATGAGCCACCCGCCGTTCGGCTGGCCCGCGACGAGCGGCTGCCCGAGGCCGGTCGCGGCCTGGTACGTCGCGGCGAGGGCGGAGTCGTACGTCACGCCGCCGCCGGTCTGGATCGCCTCGATCGCGTCGGCCAGCTCGCCGTCGATCGGGCCGACCTCCCGCCGCAGCTTGTACGGGTAGTCGTCGGGCATCCCGAAGCCGGGCAGCGGGTAGTCGCGGAAGTCGCCGACGCCGAAGTTCACGTCGATCCCGGTCTCGCCGAGGTCGTCGATGATGTCCTGGAGGTCCTTGCGCAGGCTCGCGATGACCGGGTCCATCGAGCCGGTGCTGTCGGTCGCGAAGAACACGTCGAGCGGCGTCGGGACCGGCGCGAGGTCGAGCGTGTACTCGACGTTCGAGCGCTGGCCCGGGCGCAGCCTCACGGTCTGCCGCGCGGGCCGCAACGCCGTCGGTCCCGGCTTGATCACGGCGCCGCCGCGCAGGACGACGGGCGGCAGCTTCGGCTTGAGGCGCGGCGTGAACCGGCGCAGGTACAGGTCGTTGCCGCCGCGCGCGTACAGCGTCAGCACGCCGTCGGTGCCGTGCCCGAACGCCACCTCGCCGAGCCGCAGCCGCTGGGGCGACGCGTCCGTCGTGCCCGCGGGCGTGCGCAGGTGGACGCCGGTGTCGCTCGCCATCGCGACGGCGTCGACGTTGTAGAGGTTGGCCGCGCTCGTGACGCGGCCGGGCGTCGGCTCGGGCTTCCAGCGCAGGCCGCCGTCGCGCGAGACGTACGACACCGGCGCGTCCTTGCGGTAGACGACGACGCGCGACGGCTCGAACGCGGGGAAGTGCAGCAGGTCGATCGTCGAGACCGGGCCCTCGACGTCGACCGAGTGGAACGACGCGCCGGCGTCGGTCGACCGGAACACCGAGTCCTCGTCCCACGCCCAGACGGTGCGCGCGTCGATCGGGTCGACGGCGAGGTTCGTGTACTGCTTCGGCTCGAGCCCGCGCGTCACCGGCGCGAACGTCGCGCCCGCGTCGCGGGTGACGTAGAGCGTCGTCTCGACCGCCGACACCAGCGTCGACTGCGCGTCGACGAGGACGAACGCCGTGTTGGGGTTCGCCGACACCCACATGCCGTGCACCGCGGTGATCGGCGGCAGGCCGAGGCTCGTCGGCGCGTGCCACGTCTCGCCGAGGTCGTTCGTGGTGAGGATGCGCGTGGCCTCGATGTCGGCGACGAGGGCGTACGCGGTGTAGCCGAGCCGCCCCGGCGGCGACGGCGGCATGGCGACGTCGCGGATCGCGTCGGTCGTGGTGACGAGCCGCGTCTCGCCGACGGCGGTGCCGGGCGTGTACGTCTCCTCCCACGAGCAGCCGCCGTCGAGCGAGCGGACGATCGCGGTGCCGTTGGTCGCGAGCATGAAGCCGTCGACGAGCGAGGCCGCGGCCCACGAGGTCAGCGCCGGCTCGCCCTGCGAGAACGCGGGGCGGCGGACCAGCGTCCAGCCGTCGGGCCTGGTGCGCCGGGCCTCGTCGGCGCAGTGCGGCGCCGCCGAGGTCACGACGGGGACGGTGACGAGCAGGGCCGCGGCCGCGAGCGCGGTGCGGAGGGTACGGCGCATGTCCTGGGTGCTCCCTGCGGGGTGGGGGTGAGGGAGTGGCTGGGGAGGAGAGCCCGCGGGGCGGCAGGTGGTTCGGTGAATCGCGGCGAACCTCGGGCGACGGCCACGGCTCTCGTACTGCGTCAGGGAGGTCTGGATGCGGGTACGTGCCCTACTGCTGTCGGCCGCCGTCGTGTGCGGCGCCGTCGTCGCTCCGTCCGCGAGCGCGCAGTACCCCGAGCTCTGCTACCACGGCGTCGAGGGGGCGTCGCGGCAGGGGCTCGTGAAGGTGGCGCCCTCGGGCGACGCCGCGCTGCGCTCTCTCGTCCGCGCGCACGGCGGCACGTGGAAGGCGCGGCACCCCGTCCTCGGCTTCCGCGCGGTCGAGCTGCCTACGGCGGCCGCGCGCGACGCCGTCCTGACCGCCGCGCGGGCGCTGCCCGGCGTCGCATGGGCCGAGCCCGTGCGCGTCGTGTCGGCGCACCGCGCGGTGAACGACCCGGTGGCGCGCCAGCAGTGGGCGATCCCGAAGATCGGGCTCACCCGCGCGTGGGACGTCGAGACGGGCAAGGCCAGCGTCGTCGTCGCCGTTCTCGACACCGGCGTCGCGGCCGCGCA
>DASZER010000066.1:0-29082 GCA_035940575.1 Frankiaceae bacterium
CGGCCCGTCGCCGCCCGGCGGGTCCAGGGGGCGATCAGGCGTCCGAGAACGCCGGCGGGCGCCGCCTGGGCACGGGCGGCAGGGCTGCGTCTCGCCAAGCCCTCCTGGGCCCGGACAGGGGACTGTGGCCGCGGCGGGGGATTTGGCCCGGTAGCGGGCGGGTTGTTACAGTTCGGTCACGGCACCCCTTCGGGGGGCGCCTGTCCGGCCGCGCGGGGGGCCCGTCCTGGGATCGCGTGGCTGCCGTACGTCCCCGTACCGGAAGGCTCCTTCGCGTGCGTCGTCGCTCGCTGTTCGTCCGCCGTGCCCCGCGCTCCACCGGCATCCTCGGCCCGCTCGCCGTCGCTCTCGCGCTCGCCGTCGTGGGCGCGCAGCTCGACGAGAACGCCACCCGCCCCGCCGTTCCCGCGTCCGCGGGCACCGTGGCGGCCGCCGCGCCCGCGCGCGGCCTCGGCGTCGCCGACTTCCCCGAGCGGGTCGTGCGCGGCACCACCGTCCCGAGCAGCGCGCTGGCGCCGGCCCCCAAGGCGGCACCCGCCGCGCGCCGCGCCCCGGCCCGCGCGAGCCGTTCCACGCGCCCCGCCCGCCCCGCCGCGCCGCGCAAGGCGTGGGTGCGCTCGTGCCGCGGCCCGCTGACGTCGTACTACGGCATGCGCTGGGGCAAGATGCACAAGGGCCTCGACTTCGGCTGCTCCTACGGCTCGCCGATCGTGGCCGCGAGCAGCGGCACCGTGACGTTCGCCGGGCCGCAGGGCGGCTACGGCCGCCTCGTCCTCATCCGCCACGACGGCGGCTGGATCACCGCGTACGGCCACATGAGCAGGATGATCGTGCGCGTCGGCCAGAAGGTCACCGCCGGCCAGGTCATCGCCTACGTCGGCAGCGCCGGCCACTCGACCGGCCCCCACCTCCACTTCGAGGTCCGGACCGGCGGCGGCTGGATCAACCCGCTCCCCTTCCTGCGCGCCCGCGGCGTCCTCGTCTAGTTCTGCAGCAGACGCACGCTCGCTGCGTGTGGCGGGAGTGAGCACCGTCCAGGGCGGGGCTGGCGGCGTTGGGCGGTGCGCGGAAGCACGGGCGCCACGCTCGCGTGCGTCTGCAGAACGGCGTCCGTCGGGGCGGCTGGCAAGGCGGAGGAGGAGCGCATAGCGGAGCTATGCGCGACGACGACAACGCGGCCAGCGGCCGCGACGGGCGTCGGTCTGTGGACGCACGAACGCGGCCGGCCCCACCCCCGGGGGACCGGCCGCGTTCGCATCTGCGGGGTCCGGCGCCTGCCACACCGCCCCACGTTCTCCCGAGTGCGGGTCCGCGACCGGCCTCCTGCCCGGGAAGCCGGTCGCGCCCGCGTGCGGCTTCAGGGGGGCTGAGGGGCCGCTCCGGCCATACGGTGGGTGGCCGGTGTACTCGGGTTCGCGCGTGCGCGACACGAGTTACACGGTGGGGCCGCGTTGTGATTACAGATCTGCCTCGAAAATTTTTTCCGGCCGTTTCGGTGGCACCCTCGCGGGGTGACTCACCCCGTCGTCCTCGCCGCGCTGGCGCTCCTGCTGGCGAACGACCACGTGCTCAAGCGCGCCTGGCCGGGCCTGGTCACGGGCAAGCTGTCGGACGTCGCGGGCCCGATCGTGGTGGCCGCGCTGGCGGGCGCGGTGGCCCGGCGCCGCGGGCCCCGCTGGGAGCGGGCTGCGTGGGTGGCGGTGGCGGTGGCGTTCGCCCTCGTGAAGGCGGTCCCCCGGCTCAACGCCGCCGTCCCGCTCGCCGGCGTCGCGGACCCGTGGGACGTGCTGGGGCTCGTGGCGCTGCCGTTCGCGTGGCGGGCGACGCGCCGCCCGCCGCCGTGGCGGCCGCGCGTCGTGTGGCGGGCGGCGGCGGTCGCCGTGGCGGTGGTCGCGATCTCGGCGACGTCGAGGGCGGTGCCGCCTTCGGTGGACCGCGTGCGCGTGGAGGACGGCGTCCTGCGGGCGTACGGCACGACGGGCTGGAACGAGGCGTACGAGTGGGTGAGCCGCGACGGCGGCGGCACGTGGGAGCGCACGGCGGAGCCGCCCCTGGTCACCGAGATCACGAGCGAGCCCCCGAGCCCGCCTCCGCGTACGCCCCCGCTGCCGCCGGCCCACACCCGCGCCTGCGCGGGGGCGCGCTGCTACGACGTCGCCGGCGGCGCGGTGCGCCAGTCCGACGACCACGGCCGGACGTGGCACGCCGCGACGGGGCTGCCGAACGACCGGGTCGTCGCGGCCGACGTGGCGTTCGCCGGCGACACGGTGGCGATCGCGGCGGGAGAGGACGGGGTGCTCCGGCGCGACGGGGACGGGCGCTGGTCGCTGCGGCATCCGGACGACGACTTCACCGGGCGGGACGACTCCCCGTTGCCGTTCCTGCTCTGGGCCGCGGCGTTCGGGGCGCTCGGGCTGCTGATCGCGCTCGGCCTCTGCTGGCTCGTGCTGAAGGTGCTGGACCGCCTGACTAGAGCTTCTCGACAGGCGCGTACCGAAGAAGCAGACGTTTGGTCCCCACCTCTCCCCCGAACGCGATCGTCGCCTCGGCGGAGTCCCCGGTACCGGCAGTAGCGACGACGGTCCCCACGCCGAACGCGTCGTGGTTGACCTTGTCGCCGGCCGCCACGGAGATGATCGGGCGCAGCCCGACGCCGGGCCGCGCCGTGGGGCGACCGCCGCCGGAGGCGAGCGTCCGCGCCATCGTCGCCATCGCGGGCTCGGGGCGCCCCGACCACTCCACGAGCTCCGGCGGGATCTCGTCGAGGAAGCGCGACGGCGGGTTGTACGAGCCCGCGCCCCACGCCGTACGGTGCTGCGCCCGCGACAGGTACAGCCGCTCGCGCGCGCGGGTGATGCCGACGTAGGCGAGGCGGCGTTCCTCCTCCAGCTCCTTCGGGTCGCCGAGCGCCCGCATGTGCGGGAACACGCCGTCCTCCAGGCCCGTGAGGAACACCACGGGGAACTCCAGGCCCTTGGCGTTGTGCAACGTCATCAGCGTCACGACGCCCGCCGACTCGTCGACCTGGTCGGCGTCGGCGACGAGGGAGACCTGCTCGAGGAACTCCTGCACCGAGCCGTTCTCGACCCGCTCCTCGAACTCCCGCGCCACGCCGACGAGCTCCTGGAGGTTCTCGATGCGCCCCTCGGACTCGATCGGCGTCGCCTCGTCGGCCTCGAGCTCGGCGAGGTAGCCGCTCAGCGAGAGCGCCTTCTCCAGGACCGCGCTCGGGCCCTGCGGCAGCGCCTCGCGCAGCTCGGCCATGAGCGCGTTGAACTCCTTGATGCTCCTGGCCGCGCGGGTGTTCAGGCCGGGCGCCTCGTCGCAGCGCAGCAAAGCCTCGGCGAACGTGATCCGCTCCCGCGACGCCAGCGCCTCGACGCAGGCCTCGGCGCGGTCGCCGATGCCGCGCTTCGGGACGTTGACGATCCGCCGCAACGACACCGTGTCGGCCGGGTTGACCAGCACGCGGAGGTACGCCAGCAGGTCGCGGACCTCGCGCCGCTCGTAGAAGCGCACGCCGCCGACGACCCGGTAGGGCAGTCCTACGCGGATGAACACCTCCTCGAACACGCGCGACTGCGCGTTGGTCCGGTAGAAGACGGCGACGTCGTTGGGCCGCGCGATGCTCTCGTCGCAGAGGCGGTCGACCTCCTGCGCCACGAACGCCGCCTCGTCGTGCTCGTTCTCCGCGACGTAGCCCTTGATCGGCTCGCCGTCGCCCTGGTCCGACCACAGGCGCTTGGGCTTGCGGTTGGGGTTCTTCGTGATGACGGCGTTGGCGGCGTTGAGGATCGTCTGGGTGGAGCGGTAGTTCTGCTCCAGGAGGATCACGGTGGCGTTCGGGTAGTCCTCCTCGAACTGGAGGATGTTGCGGATCGTCGCGCCGCGGAACGCATAGATGGACTGGTCCGCGTCGCCGACGACGGCCAGCTCGCCGGTGTCGCCGACGAGCTCGCGCACGAGGACGTACTGCGCGTGGTTGGTGTCCTGGTACTCGTCCACGAGCACGTGCCCGAAGCGGCGCCGGTAGTGGTCGGCGACGTCGGGGAACAGCCGCAGCAGCTCGACGGTCACCATGATGAGGTCGTCGAAGTCCATGGCGTTCGCCTCGCGGAGGCGGCGCTGGTACATCGCGTACGCCTCGGCGGCGCGGCGTTCGAGGTCGCTGCCGGCCGCCTGCGCGGCGGTCTCCCAGTCGACGAGCTCGTTCTTCCAGTTGCTCACGACGTGGGTGAGCGTGCGGGCCGGGTAGCGCTTCGGGTCGAGGTCGAGGTCGCGCGCGCAGAGCGTCATGAGCCGTTGCGAGTCGCCCTGGTCGTAGATCGTGAACGTGCTCTTGTAGCCGAGCCGCGCGGCCTCGCTCCTGAGCAGGCGGACGCAGGCCGAGTGGAACGTGCTGACCCACATCGACTTCGCGCGCGGGCCCACGAGGTGCGCGACGCGCTCCTTCATCTCGCCGGCGGCCTTGTTCGTGAACGTGATCGCGAGGATCTGCCCCGTCTGCACGCCGCGCTCGGCGATCAGGTACGCGATCCGGTGCGTCAGCACCCGCGTCTTGCCGGAGCCCGCGCCCGCGACGATCAGCAGCGGCGTTCCTGCGTGCGTGACGGCCTGGCGCTGCTGCGGGTTCAGCCCGTGCAGCAACGCGTCCACGTCGAGGCGTGCACGGGGCCGTGGCGACGCCCCCGGCGAGAAGGCCGGGTCGTCGTCGAAGAGGGTCGTCATCGGTACGGACGAGTCTACGTTCGCGCCACGACAGGGAGGCGGCGAGGGGCGTTCCGGGGCACGCGATGTGGGATCGGGAAAACGACGAGGGCGCGGCGCAGGAATCGCCGGAATGCGCGTAACCAACGGTGAAACGCCGCCGATCCGGCGCGGCGTTCGCCCCAAGGGAGGAACCCAGAAATGCGCAAGCTCGTCATCGCCGCGCTCGTCGCCGTCTCCGTCGCCACGACCGCGGGCATCGCGTCCGCCGCCGTCGCGGAGAAGTGCCCCGACGGCTACGTCGGCGTCGTCGTGGACAACCACGACGTCTGCACCAACATCATCAGGGACATCAAGGTCGGCGGCTGACCGATCCTCGTGCACCCGGCGCGGCGCCCCCCGCCGCGCCGGGGCGCCCTCACCGAAAGGTCCGCCATGCGTCTCGTCCCCACCCTGCTCGCGAGCGCCGCGCTCGTCGCGGCGGGCTTCGCCGGCGCGGCGAACGCCGCCGTCGCCGAGCGGTGCCCCGACGGCTACGTCGGCGTGGTCGTCGACGACCACGACGTCTGCACCAACGGGATCTCCTACTGCCCCAGCGGCTACACCGGCATCGGTGTGGCCGGGCGCAACGTCTGCGTCGGCGCGATCAAGATCCAGCACTGACGTCGGCTCGCACGCCCATCACGTCCCAGCACCGGTGTGCCCGCGGCGCGGCGGCATTCGTCGTCCGCGCCGCGGCGCGCACCCCGTCCGCAATCGACCGACTCGGAGCCCGCCGTGAGCATCCGCCCGCTCGTCCTCGCCGCCGCCCTCGCCGTCGCGGCGGCGGCTCCCGCCGCGACCGCGGCACCCGCCGTCTGCGACACCCGCGCCGCCGCGTGCCTGCCGCGCTGCCAGTTCCACCCGATCTGCGACGAGCTGCCCTGGAACGACGTCACCGGCTGATCGCGCGCTACGCCTCGCGGCGGACGAGGTCGCGTTCGAGCAGGCGGGCGTTCTGCACGGCAGCCGCGACGATCGGCGTGAACGCCAGCACGACCAGCCGGTCGCCCTCCGTCCACGCGTCGGCCTCGACGGAGTCGACCTGGAGCAGGCCGATCACCCGCCCGCCTGTGATGAGCGGGACGCCGAAGTACGAGCGGACGCCGTGCGAGGTCGAACGCTTCCGCCGCTCGTCGGTCACGTCCGCGTCGGCCGTGATGTCGGGCAGGTAGCGCGGCTCGCCGGTCAGCGCGATCGACCCGCCGACGCCGTGCCCGAGCGGCACCCGCATCCGCAACGCCTCCGCCGTCGCGGGCGGGTCGGTGGCGGCGAGGCGCAGGTGCGACGTCTCGTCGATGAGCTGCACCGAGCCGCCCGTGAAGTCGATGAGCTGCCGCAACGCCGCGAACGTCCGGTCGAGCACGGTCGCGAGGTCGAGGCGCCCCGTGATGTCGCGCGCGAGGTCGAGCAGCAGGCGGTAGCGCACGTCGTCGCCGCTCGACACGAGCGGGCGGCGCGGCACGGGCAGCCGCGACACGGACCCCCCGCGCTGCTCCGGCACCGCGGGCACCGGGTCGGACGACAGCAGCCCCGCGACGTGGTCGGCGGGCACGGGCCGCGAGAACAGGAAGCCCTGCGCCAGGTCGACGTCGAGCGCGCGGAGCGCGTTCATGTGCTCGTCGGTCTCGACGCCCTCCGCGACCACCGTCAGCCCGAACGCCCTGCCCATCGCGGTCACGGCGCCGACGATCGCGGCGGACCGCTCGTCGCGGCCGAGCCCGGTCACGAACGTCCTGTCCACCTTGAGCACGTCGACGGGCAGCCGCGTGAGGTACGTCAGCGACGCGTGGCCGGTGCCGAAGTCGTCGATCGCGATCTGCACGCCGAGGTGGCGGAGCTCGTGCAACGCCGTCACGACGGACTCGACGTTCTGCGTCAGCGCGGTCTCGGTGACCTCCAGGCACACCGACGCGGCGGGCACGCCCGACGCGGCCAGCGACTTCGCCACGAGCGCGGGGAAGCCGGGCTGCGCGAGCTGGCGGCGGGAGACGTTGACGGCGAGGACGGGTCGCGTGCCGTCGGGCAGCGCCGGCCACGACGCCGCCTGCGCGAGCGCCTGCCTCAGCACGAGCGCGCCGAGCTCGAGGATCAGGTCGCTCTCCTCGGCGATCGGCACGAACTCGCTCGGCGGCACCGGGCCCCACACCGGGTCGGTCCAGCGCACCAGCGCCTCGAAGCCGCGGACCGACCCGTCGATCAGCCGGATCTCCGGCTGGTACCAGACGGTCAGCTCCTCCGCGCGCACGGCGCGCCGCAGCGCGCCCTCCACCTCGTGGTGGCGCACGGCGGCCGCGCGCATCGACGGCGTGAACAGCGCGTACGCCGCGCCGCCCGCCGCCTTCGCCTGGTACATCGCGGTGTCCGCGTCGCGCAGCAGCGTCTCGGGACCGTCCTCGGGGCCCGCGATCGCGATGCCGATGGACGCCGACGCGTACGACTCGCGGCCGCCCGGCAGCGACACAGGGCGGCGTACGGCCTCCATCACGCGGTCCGCCAGCGCGACCGCCGTCGAGACCTCGCGGACGCCGTGCGCGAGGACGACGAACTCGTCGCCGCCGAGCCGCGCCACGACGTCGCCCGGCCGCAGCACGCGGCGGAGCCGGTCGGCGACCTCGACGAGCAGGATGTCGCCGGCCTCGTGGCCGAGGGAGTCGTTGACCCACTTGAACCTGTCGAGGTCGATGAACAGCAGCGCCAGCGGCTCCTGCGCGTCGAACGCCGCGCCCATCAGCTCGACCAGCTCGGCGCGGTTCGGCAGGCCGGTCAGCATGTCGTGGCTCGCCTGGTGCGCGAGCTTCGCCTCGACCACCTTGCGCTCGTGGATGTCCTCGACCTGCACGACGAGCCGGTCGCCGTCCTCGGCGGCCGCGAGCGACAGCGCGATCAGCGCCCACCGCCCGCGCCCCTCGGCCTGGCGCACCCGCGCCTCGAACCGCGCCCCGGCCGAGTGCCCGGCGCGGACCTCGCCGGCGATGCGTTCGAGTTCGGCGCGCGCCGAGGGCTCCACGAGGTCCACGAACGGCACGCCGGTCAACGACTCGCGGTCGTCGCCGAGCAGCGCGGCGAGCGCGGGGTTCGCGGCCTCGACCACGCCGCGCGTGCCGTCCACGACCGCGAGCCCGATGGAGGCGTACGCGAACGCGTCGGAGAGCTGCCGCACGCTGTCGCGCTCCTGCGTCGCCTGCCGCCGTACGAGCCGCGCCGCGACGTGCGCGCCGCCCGCGACGACGAGCGTCAGCACGAGCACCGTGGGCGCGGTATTGGTCTGCCCCGTCGCGTCGGTGGTCGGCCACACGATCACCGACACGTCCACGACGGCGGCGACCGCGGCCGTCGGGACGACGCCGTAGCGCACCGCCGCCTCCACGAGCACGAACAGCCCGAACAGCGAGCCGCCGCCCTGCCTGTCGTGGAACGCCGCGACGTAGAGCACCCAGAACGCGAGGTCGAACGACATCGCGACGAGGCCGAGCCTGTCCATCGTCACGCGCGAGGGGAACCGCGACGCGACGACCGCCACCAGCCCGGACCACCCCGCGACCGCGAGGTGCAGGCCGACCATCCACGGCAGGTCGCGGACCGCGCCGTCCGGGCGGGCCACCAGGATCACGCACGTCGCCACGGCGGCGAGGGCGCGCAGCAGCGCCATCGTCAGCTCGAACCGCGCCGCGCCCGCCCTCGCGTGCGTCTCGACGGCGGCCGGGCGCGACCGTACGGCGCGGTCCACGCCCGTCTCCGCCACGTGCCTCCGCCCCGAGCGAGGGGGCCGAACGTCCCGGCCCTTGGTCCCTTCGCCTGAAAGTAGGGAAACCCGGACGCGCGCGACATGGCCCGAAGTGACCATTCGTGTTGACTGTGGGTGTGGAGACCGAACGCATCCTCGTCGTGACCGCGCACCCGGACGACGTCGACTTCGGCGCGGCGGGCACCGTCGCGACGTGGACCGACGCGGGCATCGCGGTGACGTACTGCATCGTGACGAACGGCGACGCCGGCGGCTTCGACCCCGACGTGCCCCGCTCCGACATCGCCGGCATCAGGCAGGCCGAGCAGCGCGCGGCCGCGGAGGCCGTCGGCGTCACCGACGTGCGCTTCCTCGGCTACCCCGACGGGCGGCTCACCGTCAGCCTCGAGCTGCGCCGCGACATCAGCCGCGTCATCCGCGAGGTACGGCCGCAGCGCGTCCTGACGCACAGCCCGCAGCGCAACTTCGAGCGCATCTACGCCTCGCACCCCGACCACCTCGCGGTGGGCGAGGCGGCGCTGTGCGCGGTGTACCCGGACGCGCGCAACCCGTTCGCGCACCCCGAGCTCGCCGCGGACGGCTACGAGGCGTGGACCGTCGCGGAGACGTGGCTGATGGCGTCGCCCGGCGCCGGGCACGTGGTCGACGTGACCGACGTGTACGACCGCAAGATGGCGGCGTTGCGCAGCCACGTCTCGCAGCTCCCCGGCGTGCCCGAGGAGCTCGACACGATGATCCGCGGCTGGCTCACCATGAACGCGTCCACGGCCGGGCTGCCGGAGGGGCGGCTGGCCGAGGCGTTCCAGGTCCTCGCCACCGCGTGACGGCGGCCGCCAAGCGCCCGGCGTTCGGCGTTCTCGCGGCGGCGGGCAGCGCGACGGCGTTCGGCGTCACGATCGTCACGCAGCGGCGCCTCGCGCAGCACGGCCTGTCGGTCGCGACGACGCTCGGGCTGCGGTTCGCGGTCGCGGCGCTGCTGCTGCTCGCGTTCCTCGCGCTGCGGCGCGCGCCGCTGCTGCCGGTGCGCGGCGAGCGCCGGTGGGCGCTGCTGCTCGGCGGCATCGGCTACGCCGGCGAGGCCGCGCTGTTCTACGCGGGGCTGCAGCGCGGCAGCGCGAGCGCGGTGTCGCTGCTCTTCTACTCCTACCCGGCCATCGTCACGGTCCTCGAGGTCGTGCTGCGGCTGCGGCCGCCGAGGGCGGTGACGTTCGGCGTGGTGCTCCTGTCGACGGCGGGCGCGACGCTCATCGTCGTCACCGGCGACCGCGTGTCGATCACGCCGGGCGGGGTGGCGTTCGCGCTCGGCGCGGCGCTGTCGTTCTCGTGCTACCTGCTGCTGTCGCAACGGCTCCTGCGCGCGTCGCCACCGGCCGTCGTCGGCGCGCACGTCGCGCTCGGCGCGGGCGCGTGCATCCTCGCCGTCGGCGCGCTGACCGGCGCGCTGGACGCGTCGCGCGGCGACGTGCCGTTGCTGCTGCTCAACGGCGCCGCGACGGCGGTGGCGTTCGCGCTGCTCTACGCCGCGCTCGCCAACCTCGCGGCCGGCGCGGCGGCCGTCGTGATGACGCTGGAGGCGTTCGTCACGGTGGGGCTCGCGGCGCTGCTGCTGGACGAGCGCATCCGTCCGCCGCAGCTTGCCGGCGGTGCCGTGGTGATGGTCGCGGCGGTGGTCGTCGCGCTCGGCACGCGCACGCCCGTCGTGGACCCGGACGCGCCGGTCCCCTAGCGAAGCAGCGCGTGCAGGACCGCGACGACCGGCGCGAGGAACAGCGCGTCGATCGCGAGGCTCACCAGCGTCAGCACGATCGCGCAGGCGAGCAGGACGCCGAGCATCGTCAGCCAGCACGGGCTCGTCACGACCACGACGGCGACCAGCATCGCGCGCTGCGCCCTGGTGTAGACGGGCTTCGCGGCGAGCGTCACGTCGGCGCCCATCGCGCGGAGGCGTTCGAGGCGCGGGCGGACAGGCGCGTTGAACGACACCGTGTCCGGGTCCTTCGCGTCGCGCGCCTCCCTGCCGACCACGAACAGGTACGACGCCCACTCCGTGCCCGGCACGACGCCGCCGCGCTCGGCCAGCGTCGCGAGCGCGCGGCCGAGCGCGCCGGGGTCGCGGGTGAGCTGCACCGCGGTCGCGTCGGCGAGGTGCTTGCGCGAGCGCCAGGCGCGGCGGAGGAACGGGTTCACGACGAGCCAGCCGAAGATCATGCGCGTCATCGCGAACGACATCCCCGCCGCGACGAACGGCAGCGTCAGCACCGAGCGCACGGGCCCCGGCGCCGGCTCGTTCTCGACCTCGACGGTCGTGCCCGCCGTCAGCAGCACGCGCGCGGCGTCGGCCGTGTCGTCGGCACCGGGCCTGCGGAACGCGTAGCGGACGAGCCGCCGCAGCGTCCGCCTCGGCGCGCGCTCCCCCGGCGAGCGCAGCACGGTCTCGACCAGCCCGAGCGTCTGGAACACCGACGCCAGCGTCGTGCCGATGCGCAGGTCGCCGTTGCCGACCGAGCCGACGAGGTGGCCGACGACGGCCTGCGTCTCCGCGCGGTCGAGCGTCGCGAGCAGGCCGGTCGTGACGACGAGGGTCGCGTCGTCGATGCGGCCGCCGACGGCGGCGGCGTTCGGGACGTCGGAGTCGAGGATCGCGACGCGGGGCGCGGGGATGCCGGCGGCCGCGGCCATCTCGTCGACGACGTTGCGGAGCTGGCGTTCCTCCAGCTCGCCGCTCGGCTCGCGAGCGCCGAGCGCGAGGACCGCCGTGCCCGAGCCGACCCATGCGAACACCCGCCGCACGCCGAGCCACGTCAGCAGCAGCGCGACCGTCCCCGGGATCACGAGGGCGAGCGCGACGACGACCCACTGGCGCGGCGACAGGTCGCCCGACGAGCCGCCGGAGCCGAGCGGCGACAGCGGGTCGGGCATGTCCACGACGAGGTTGACGAGGTCGAGCGCGAGCAGCGCGACGGCGTAGAGCAGCGGGGACACGACCGCCGCGAGCGGCACGCCCATGAGGCCGACGGCGTTCGCGGACAGCAGCGTGAACCAGCCGCTCGCGCGGCGGTGACGTACCTGCTGGTCGTGGAACGACTCCCGATTCCCAGGTCCCGGTACCGCAAACGTGTCGTCCACCGGACGTTTTGTAGCAGTTGGGGCAGGTATGACGCACTCGGAGTCAGGCAGGCGCAGGGCGCGGCGCCCGTTGAACCTTGTACAGGCACCTCCCCCCTCACCGGAAGGACCTCGCATGCGGATCGCTCGCGCGCTGGCCGTCGTGGCCTCTGTCACGGCACTCGCCACCGCCACCTCGTTCACCCCGGCCTCGGCCATCGTCAACGGCTCCGCCGCCCCCGAGGGCGCGTACCCGTTCATGGCCGCCATCGTCGACAGCACCGACTTCCAGTTCTGCGGCGGCAGCGTCATCTCGTCGTCGTACGTGCTCACGGCGGCGCACTGCGTCCTCGACATCGACCCGTCGAAGGAAGCGACGTACGTCATCACCGGCCGCACGAACCTGTCGAACACGAGCCAGGGTCAGCGCATCCGCGTCTCCGCGATCTCGGTCCACCCGAAGTACGACGGCAACGCGTACGACGCCGCCGTCCTGCGCCTCGCCTCGCCGACGACCTCGCCGGCCATCACCCTCGCGAGCGCCGCGAACGACAACCTCGAGACGCCCGGCACCGTCGTGCGCGTCACCGGCTGGGGCGACCAGACGCCGACCCTCGGCCTCAACTCGACCAACTCGCTGCGCTACGTGGACCTCAAGGTCGTCTCCGACTCCGAGTGCGGCGTCGCCAACCTCGGCTTCGACGCGCCGACCGGCGTCTGCGCCGAGGAGCTGCTCAAGGACTCGTGCAACGGCGACTCCGGCGGCCCGCTGTTCTACAACGGCACCACCCGCATCCAGATCGGCATCGTGAGCTACGGCAACTCCTGCGCCGTCCCGAAGTCCCCCGGCGTCTACAGCGAGGTCAACAACACCGAGATCCGTTCGTTCATCAAGAACGTCTCGGGCGTCTAGCCCCGCACGCTCGTCCGGAGCCGCCTGCGCGCACCACGCGCCAGGCGGCTCCGTCGTCTCCGGGGCCACGTTCTGCTTGCCGTGCGAAACGAGTGGGGCCGAGCGCCGTTGTCCAGAGCAGAGAGCCCCTCACCACCCACTGGAAGGACCCACATGCGGATCGCTCGCGCGTTCGGCGTCATGGCCGCGGCCACCGCCGTCGCCACGGCCTCGATGCTCACCCCGGCCTCGGCCGTCGTCAACGGCTCGGCCGCGCCCGAGGGCGCGTACCCGTTCATGGCCGCGATCGTCGACAGCACCGACTTCCAGTACTGCGGCGGCAGCGTCATCGCGCCGTCGTACATCCTCACCGCGGCGCACTGCGTCGAGGGCCTCAACCCGACGACGACGCCGACGTACGTCATCACCGGCCGCACCAACCTGGGGAACACCAGCCAGGGCCAGCGCATCCGCGTCGCCGCCGTCACGATCCACTCGGGCTGGAACGGCAACGGCTACGACGCCGCCGTCCTGCGCCTCGCGTCGCCGACCAGCGCGCCGGCGATCCAGCTCGCGGGCGCGGCCGACGACGCGCTCGAGACGCCGGGCACCGTCCTGCGCGTCACCGGATGGGGCGACACGCTCCCGACGATGGGCTTCTTCTCCACGAACGCGTTGCAGTACGCCGACCTCTCGGTCGTCTCCGACTCCGAGTGCGGCGTCGCCAACCTCGGCTTCGACGACCCGACCGGCGTCTGCGCCGAGGCGCTGCTCAGGGACTCGTGCAACGGCGACTCCGGCGGCCCGCTGTTCTACAACGGCGCCACCCGCATCCAGGTCGGCATCGTGAGCTACGGCAACTCCTGCGCCGTCCCGAAGTCGCCCGGCGTCTACAGCGAGATCAACAACCCGTCGATCCGCGCGTTCATCACGAGCGTGTCAGGGGTCTAGCGCCACTCAGTCACGACGGAGCCGCCGGTGCGATCAGCGCCCGGCGGCTCCGTCGCGTCGGCGCTCCGACCGGATCGCCCGTAGCGGCGCGTCGCCTCGTCGGCGAGGCCCCGAGCGGCGGCGCCGCGCGGCCGTTATCCGCGAGCGGCCCGACCGAGGCGGCGGTAGCGTGACGCCACGTGCGGAAGCTGCCCTTCGAGGACCCCGGGATCCCCGATCTCAGGTCGCCGGCACGCTTCGTCGCCAGGCTCGCGCGGATGCAGGTCCCGACCCTCGCCGGCGGCGTGGTGTTCGGCGTCCTCTGGATGAGCTGCCAGGCCGTCGTCCCGTACGTCGTCGGCAAGGCGATCGACGAGGGGCTGCGCCGCCAGGACTCCGACGCGCTCGTCCGCTGGGTCGCGATCCTCGCCGCGGTCGGCGCCCTGCAGGCCGTGTCGGGCGTCACGCGCCACCGCTTCGCCGTCACGAACTGGATGGTCACCTGCTTCCGCATCGAGCAGTGGCTCGTACGTCACGTCGTGCGGCTCGGCGCGTCGCTGCCGCGGCGCACCAGCACCGGCGAGGTCGTCAGCATCGGCGCGACGGACGCGTCCTCGGTCGCGCACGCGCTCGACCTGTCGGCGCGCATGTCGGGCGCGATCGTGTCGTTCGTCCTCGTCTCGGTGCTGCTGCTGCGCGCCAGCCTCGTACTCGGGCTCGTCGTCGTGATCGGCGTGCCGCTGTTCACGCTCGCGCTCGGCCCGATCCTCAAGCCGCTGCACGCCCGCCAGGCGCGCCAGCGCGAGGCGCTCGGCGCCCTCACCGGCCTCGGCTCCGACACGGTCGCCGGGCTCCGCGTGCTGCGCGGCATCGGCGGCGAGGACGCGTTCGTCGAGCGCTACCGCGAGGAGTCGCAACGCGTCCGCCGCGCCGGCGTCGACGTCGCGCGGACCCAGTCGGTGCTCGACGCGACGCAGGTGCTCGTACCCGGCACGTTCGTCGTGCTCGTGACGTGGCTCGGCGCGCGGTTCGCGCTGGCGGGGCGCATCACGCCGGGCGAGCTGATCGCGTTCTACGGCTACGCCGCCTTCCTCGTCACGCCGCTTCGGACGCTGGCCGAGGCGGCGGACAAGTTCACGCGCGCGTTCGTCGCCTCGCGGCGCGTCATCACGCTGCTCGCCAACGACCCCGCCATCGCCGACGACGGCACCGCCGCCGAGCCGCCGTACGGCGTGCCGCTCGCCGACGCCGCGACGGGGCTCGTCGTGGAGCCCGGCCGCGTCACCGCCGTCGTCAGCGAGGACCCGCAGGAGACGAGCGCGCTGGCGGACCGGCTCGGCCGCTTCGCCGACGGCGACGTGACGCTCGGCGGCGTGCCGCTGCGCGACCTGCCGCTGGAGGCCGTACGCCGCCGCGTCGTCGTCGTGGACAAGAACCCGATGCTGTTCACCGGCAGGCTTCGCGACGAGATCGGCGGCGACGCGTACGTCTCCGCCGTCGACGCGCAGGACGTGGTGGACGCGCTGCCCGACGGCCTCGACGCGGTCCTCGAGGAACGCGGCCGCTCCCTCTCCGGCGGCCAGCGGCAACGGCTCGTGCTCGCCCGCGCGCTCGCGACCGAGGCCGACGTGCTCGTCCTGGACGAGCCGACGAGCGCGGTCGACGCGCACACCGAGGCGCGGATCGCGGCGCGCCTGCGCGAGGCGCGAGGGGGACGTACGACCGTCGTCTGCACCACGAGCCCGTTGCTGCTCGACCGCGCCGACACCGTCGCGCTGCTGCACCGCGGCCGGGTCGTCGCGACGGGCACGCACCGCGAGCTGCTGCACACCTCGGCGGCGTACCGCACGGTCGTCACGCGGGGGGACGCGTGAGCGAGCAGCTCCCCGTCGCGGGCACGCCCGAGGTCCGCGCGTACACCCGCATGCTGATGCGCCGGCACCCGCGCGCGCTGCTCGCCTCCGTCGGCCTGTACGCCGCCGCCGCCGTCGCGGGCCTCGCCGGGCCGCCGCTGCTGGGCCGCCTGGTCGAGTCCGTCTCGCGCGGCACGACGCGTGCCCACGTCGACAGGGTCGCCCTGGTGCTGGCGGCGTTCGTGCTGCTCCAGACCGTGCTGACGCGCCTGTCGCACCTGGTCTCGCTGACCCTCGGCGAGCGCATCTTCGCCGAGCTGCGCGAGGACTTCCTCGCGCGCGTGGTCGACCTGCCGCTGTCGACCGTCGAGCGCGCCGGCACCGGCGACCTCATCTCGCGGATGACCGCCGACATCGACACGATGGCGCGCACCGTCCGCCACGCGCTCCCCGAGGTCGTCGTCGCCGGGACGACCACGGTGCTGACGGTGGTGGCGGCGTTCGTCGTCGCGCCGCGAGTCGCGGTCGCCGTGCTCGTCGTCGTGCCGCCGCTGTGGGTGTCGACGCGCTGGTACCTGCGGCGCGCGCCCGAGGCGTACCTGCGCGAACGCCGCCGCTGGGCCCGCCTCGTCGGCGGCCTGTCCGAGACCGCCGAGGGCGCGCGGACCGTCGAGGCGATGGGCCTGCAACGCCACCGCGTCGCCGTGACCGACGAGCACGTCGCGCGGTCGTTCGAGGCGGAGGTCCGCTCGCTCAACCTCCGCAGCCGGTGGTACCCCGTGGTCGACGTGTCGTTCGTCGCGCCGGTCGTGACGACGTTGCTGCTCGGCGCGTGGCTGCACGCGCGCGGCGACGCCTCGCTCGCGCAGGTGACGGCGGTGACGTTGTACGTCCAGCAGCTCCTCGACCCGCTCGACCGGCTGCTCGGCTGGCTGGACGAGCTCCAGCTCGGCGCCACGTCGCTCGCCCGGCTCGTCGGCGTCACCGCCGTGCCCGACGACCGTGCCGCGACCGGCGAGGAGCCGGCGCACGAACGCCTCGAGGTCGAGGACGTGCGCTTCGCCTACACCGACGCCCGCGACGTGCTGCACGGCGTGGACCTCGACGTGCGCCCCGGCGAGCGGCTCGCCGTCGTCGGCCCCTCGGGCGCCGGCAAGTCCACGCTCGGCCGGCTGCTCGCGGGCGTGCACGGCCCGCGTACGGGCCGCGTCGCGGTCGGCGGCGTGCCGTTGCTGGAGCTGCCGCTCGAACGCCTGCGCCGCGAGGTCGCGCTCGTGACGCAGGAGCACCACGTGTTCGTCGGGACGCTCGCCGAGAACCTCCGCCTCGCCGCGCCAGGCGCCGACGACGGCACGCTGCGCGCGGCGCTGGAGGCCGTGGACGCGCTGGAGTGGGTGGACGCGCTGCCCGACGGGCTCGCCACCAAGGTCGGCTCCGGCGGCCACGCGCTGACGCCCGCGCAGGCGCAGCAGGTCGCGCTCGCGCGGCTCGTGCTCGTCGACCCGCACACGCTCGTGCTGGACGAGGCGACGTCGCTGCTCGACCCGCGCGCCGCCCGCCACCTCGAACGCTCCCTCGGCGCCGTGCTGCGGGGACGTACCGTCGTCGCGATCGCCCACCGGCTGCACACCGCGCACGACGCCGACCGCGTCGCAGTCGTGGAGGACGGGCGCGTGACCGAGCTCGGCGCGCACGACGACCTGCTCGCGAGGGGCGGCTCGTACGCGTCCCTCTGGCACTCCTGGAAGGCCGACTCCTAGGTCGCGGTCTCGAACTCCCGGTCGGTCATGACAGCCGTGGGGGCCTCGATGGACACCGGCTTGCCGTGGTCGGTCAGCGTCACGATCGTCTCCACGGACCTCACGACGCCGGCGAGCTGCCCCTGCCCGGCCTTGGTCCACGCCTGGCGGTACGCCTCGATGGCGTCGAACGTCACGCGCGTGACCAGCCCGCCGGTGACCTCGACGGCGACCTGGACGGTGCCGGTCAGCGCGTCGAGGTCGACGCCCGCGTCGCGCAGCACCTTGACGCTGCTCAACCCGGGCGCGGCGAGGATCGCGACGGGCGCGGTCACGTCGACGTAGTACGTGTTGCCGAAGGTCGGGACGTTCGTGGCGGTCGCCGCGGAGAGCATCTCGACCGCGGCGGGGAAGCGCTGCACCTCGACGTTCATGCCGGTACTGCTCGCCACGTCCTTGTGCGTGATCCGCAGCCACTTCGACCTGATGGACGCGGGCCACGCCGGCATCTGGAGGTAGCCCTCGTTGCCGATGGCGATCGAGTGGACCGCGAGGCTGTCGATGTCGACGTCCTCGCCCATGAGCTGGTTCACGAGCTCCTTGGGCTTCGCGTCGAACGTCTGCGTCACCCTGATGCGGTCGTTGCGGAGGTCGTACGCGCCCTCGCGGAGCATCGTGAAGTGACCGTACTGGAACGACGTCGTCGCCTCGACCGAGAACGACGCGGTGCCCTTCGCGCGGGTCGCGGCGACCGCGGCCTTGACGACCGCGAGCGGGGCGAGCGTCGGCGTCGGTGTCGCCGACGCCGTGGTGGGCGCGGCGGTGGTCGGCGGTGGCGCGGTCGCGACCGGCGCCTTGGCCGCGCCGCCGCACGCCGACAGCGTCACCGCCAGCGCGAGCACGGGAAGCGTGCGCATCGGGTCTCCCTCACTAGTCCGTGCGCGGGCGCAGGATGCAGAACTCGTTCCCCTCGATGTCGCGGAGCACCTGCCACGCCTCGTGGTCGAAGACGTCGTTCGCCTTCGTCGCGCCGTGCGCGAGCGCCGCCTCGACCGCCTTGTCGAAGTCCTCGGACAGCAGGTCGAGGTGCAGGCGGTTCTTCGTCGTCTTCGCGTCCGGCACTCGCAGGAAGTCCAGGCGCGGGAACCCGTCCACGTGCAGCTCCGCGTCGCCCTGGAAGTCGACCTCGAACCTGCCGCCGAGGAGGCCGTGCCACCACTGCGCGAGGCGCGGCGGGTCGGCACAGTCGATCGCGACCGCGGCCAGACCTGCGAGGTGGTTCATGTCGTGACCTCCGTGAGGAACGCGAGCCCGGCGTCGATCGCACGCAACGCGCCCGCCGGCGTCGCGCCGCCCGCATGGTAGGCGGTGAGCGCGTCGTGGAACGCCCGCGCCCTGCTCCCCGCCGGCTCGGTGAGTCGCTCGATCGCGTCGCGCTTCGGCAGCGTCCAGACCGGCAGCGGGTCGTCGGCGGTCGTGACGAGGGTGGCGTAGAGGGCGGGCCAGACGTCGGTCGCCAGCAGGCGGACCTCGCGTTCGAGCCTGCCGCCGCCGCTGTCGAGCAACGTCTCGCAGGCCCGGGGCCGCGCGCGCCGCACGCGTTCGAGGGTCCGCGCCGCGCCCGCCCGTACGTCGTCCGCCGTCGCCTCCGGAGCGGGGCACGTGCCTTCGAGCAGCCGCCACGTGCCCGGCACCAACGGCTCCGCCGCGTCCGCGCGCGTCGCGTGGCACTGCACGTACGCGAACGGCACCGCGTCCACCGCCGCGAGGTCGGCGTGGATCGCGCGGACGAGCGGCCACGGCAGGTGGTCGCCGTCGAACGCCTCCGGCGCGAGGTACAGCCGCAGGTCCAGGTCGCTCGACCCCGGCACGATGTCGCCGCGCACGTACGACCCGAACGCCACCAGCCCCACGAGCCACGGCCGCGCGTGCCGCGCGTACACCTCGGCCACGGCCGCGACGACGTCCTCGGTCACGCCGCCGGACCCTACCGACGCCCGGCCGGTCAGGGGACGCGGTGCGCGGCGACGAGCGCCACGAGGTGCGCGTAGAGGGCGTCGTTGCCCCTGCGGGTGGCGCCCGACGGGCTCGTGGCGAGCCGGCAGCCCTGGCCGTGCACGCGTACGACGGTCACGCCGCCGGGCGCGGTGAACGTCAGCGTCACCGCCCGCGCGTCGTCGGACGGGCACGACGTGAGCCGCCGGGGGAGCTCCGGCAACGCGTTGAGGCGCGCGACCAGCGCCGCGAGCTCGCGCCCGCCGCCGACGCGTGCCGTGACGGTGCGGCAGGGCTTCGCGTTCAGGCCGTCGTACTCGACGGCGACGACGTCGGTCGCGTCCGACGGCACCCGCCACGCGGCGCCGTCACCGGCGACGTCCTCGCCGCGGAACGGGTCCTGGCAGAAGGTCGCGACCGGCGGCGACGCCGTGACCGAAGGACGCGCGGCGGTCGGGCCACCGTCGGCACGCGCGGCACACGCCGCCGTCGCCGCGGTGGCCACGACCAGCATCGCCTTCGTCAGCCGCATGTGATCCAGCTCGTTCGGAACGCGTGAGTGGAGGTCCATCCACTCGTCTTGTTGATCGTAACTCCGGTCTTGCTGACCATGTTGAGCTGAACGTTCGGAACGGTCTGGCCGCCGCGCCACACGTTGTTCTGGTCGAGCCCCTGGGCGTACGAGAAGTTCGCGTAGCTGTGTCGCGACAGCTTGTACGGCAGGCGCGTCTGCAGGTCCTGCGGCCTCTCGTCGATGAACTCGGCACTCGTGCTGTCGTAGAACTCGCGGCCGAGTGCCTTCACGTACGTCGAGGTCGCGCCGGTGGTGGAGTTCCGGACCGTGAAGTGCGCCCACGACTTCGAGACGTCGTAGTCCACGTACGCGTACGCGGCGTCGCCCGTCGAGAACGCCGGCGCGTCCGATCGCAGCGCGGACATCGCCACGACCCCGGTGTCCGACGCCGGGCTGATGTACTCGAGCCACGCGAAGGGGTTGCCCTTGTTGAGGTCGACGCCCGCCTGGATGAGGCTCTGCGTGCCGTAGCCGCGGAGCCCGGCCCACAGGAGCTCGTCCTCCGGGTCGGTGCAGGTCAACGTGTACGACGGCACGACGAACGACGTCTGTGCGGCGTGGTACCGATACGTCCCGCCCTTCGCGACGCCACCCGACCAGATGTTGTCACCGGTGGCTCCGGACGCCGGGTCGATGGAGAGCAGCCCGTCCGACGTGGAGCCGCGGACGTCGCTCACGCACAGCGTGGGCCGCCCGCCGCGGACGTAGTTGCGGAACGTCGTCTGCCACTGGAGGAGCTGCACGGCGTCGGCCGGCCGCGCCGGGAACGCGTACTGCGCGAGCTCCGCGTCGGGGGCGGCCAGCGGCGTCCACCCCGCGGGAGGGACGGGCGCCCCGATCAGGGACCCGTCCGGCTCCCGGAACCAGTAGGTGACGCCGCCCTTGCCGTCGGCGTCGGCCCGCACCATCGGCAGCTCACCCCCCGCCTGGCAGGACGTAGCGGCCGCCGTTGCGTGACCGCCCACGACCGTGGTGAGAACGAGCGATACCGACAGCAGAAGACGGTTGCGATTCCTCATGATGGCCCCCCCATCGTCTTGTCGAGGGGGTCACCGTAGGCGCGAGAGAGGGAGCCAGCCAGGGGGGTAGCGCGGAAAGCTCTCGGACGGCCGAACGGTCCCCGCTACTCCCACTCGATGGTGCCGGGGGGCTTGCTCGTGACGTCGAGGACGACGCGGTTGACCGCGCGGACCTCGTTGGTGATGCGGGTCGAGATGCGGGCCAGCACGTCGTACGGCACCCGGGTCCAGTCGGCGGTCATGGCGTCCTCGCTCGACACGGGGCGCAGCACGACAGGGTGGCCGTACGTACGCCCGTCGCCCTGCACGCCGACCGACCGCACCTCCGCGAGCAGCACGACGGGGCACTGCCAGATGTCGCGGTCGAGGCCGGCGCGGGAGAGCTCCTCGCGCGCGATGGCGTCGGCCTCGCGCAGCACCTCGAGCCGCTCGCGCGTGACCTCGCCGACGATGCGGATGCCGAGACCGGGGCCGGGGAACGGCTGGCGCCAGACGATCTCGGGCGGCAGGCCGAGCTCCTCGCCGACGCGGCGGACCTCGTCCTTGAAGAGCTTGCGCAGCGGCTCGACCAGCGCGAACTGCAGGTCGTCGGGCAGGCCGCCGACGTTGTGATGGCTCTTGATGGTGGCCGCGCCCTCGCCGCCGCCCGACTCGACGATGTCGGGGTACAGCGTGCCCTGCACGAGGAAGTCGACGGTCTCGCCGTGGGCGCCCGCGTCGGCGACGACGGAGCGCGCGGCCTCCTCGAACACGCGGATGAACTCGCGCCCGATCGCCTTGCGCTTGGCCTCGGGCTCGGTGACGCCGGCCAGCGCGCCGAGGAAGCGCTCGGACGCGTCCACGACCACGAGCCGCACGCCGGTCGACGCGACGAAGTCCTTCTCGACCTGCTCGGCCTCGCCCTTGCGCAGCAGCCCGTGGTCTACGAACACGCAGGTGAGCTGGTCCCCGACCGCCTTGTGCACCAACGCCGCCGCGACCGACGAGTCGACGCCTCCCGACAGGCCGCAGATGAGGCGCTTGCCGCCGACCTGCGCGCGGATCGCGTCGACGGCCTCGTCGACGATGTTGACCATCGTCCACGACGGCTGGCAGCCGGCGCCCTCGTAGAGGAACTGCTCGAGGACCTTCTGGCCGTACGCGGTGTGCATGACCTCGGGGTGGAACTGCACGCCGTAGAGCCGCCGCGCGCCGTCCTCGAACGCCGCCACGGGCGCGCCCTCGGACCTCGCGGTGACGACGAACCCCGACGGGGCCGCCGCGACGCAGTCGCCGTGCGACATCCAGACGTCCTGCTCCAACGGCAGCCCGTGGAACAGCGTCCGCTCCTCCGTCACGGTGAGCGTCGTCCGGCCGAACTCCGCGACGCCCGTCCGCGCGACGTCGCCGCCGAGCGCGCGCGCCATCGCCTGGAAGCCGTAGCAGATGCCGAACGTCGGCACGCCCGTCTCGAACAGCTCCGCCGACACCTGCGGCGCGCCCTCGGCGTACACCGACGCGGGGCCGCCCGACAGGATGATCGCCTTGGGCCGCCTCGCCAGCATCTCGGCGACGGGCATCGTGTGCGGCACGATCTCGCTGTACACCCGCGCCTCGCGCACCCGGCGGGCGATGAGCTGCGCGTACTGCGCGCCGAAGTCGACGACGAGGACGGTGTCGAAGCCGTTCGCGGAAACGCTCATCTACGCCCTCTCGCCGGGCCGCGTACGTGGGAAGGGCCTCATCCTACCGGCGCGAGCGCTCCCGGGAAGGCCGCGACACCGAGCCTCAGCGGCACGCGCGCCCGACGACGAAGCCCGCCGAGCCCGGCGCGGGCGCCGCGTCCCACGCCGCCTTCTGCGCGACGTAGCTGCCGTACGCCTCCGCGCTGACCGCCGTGGCCCGCTGGCCGTCCGCGCGGAAGCCGAGCGCGGACGACAGCATCGTGTGCTTGACCGCGATCGTCACGACGTCGCCGTCGACGCGGCCGCTCACCTGGTCGTGGCGCGGCTCGTCGTTCACGTACAGGCCCTGCTGGAGGTAGAGCGTCGACTCCTCGTCGCGCGTCGGGCTCGTCTTCCAGTAGACGCGCACCCGCGACCCGCCGACCGTGAAGAGCACCTCGTAGCGGTTGCCCGCCGCGAGCTCCGGCCGCTCCGCGAACCCCGCGACCGTCAGCCGCGCGACCCACGAGCCGTTCTCCGACGAGACGCGGACGCGTGTCACGTCGAGCGACGGGTCGCCGAGCGCCGTCGCGCCTCCGGGACCCGAGTCGCCCTTCGCGTCGGCGTACGCCAGGCACGCGGGCAACGGCCGCGCCACCGCCGGCGACGCCGCCACCACCGCGACGGCCGCCGCGGCCACGAGGACCCGCCTCGTCGTCATCCCCCCACCCCTTGCTGCGCGTCAGACCCGCGCCGTCGCCCTGCTCGCGAGGTACTGGTCGGCGACGCCCGCGAACTCCACGGTCACCGTCTGCGTCGGCTTCGCCGTCGTGAGCACCGCGGTGCCCGCCGACGTCGTCGTCGCCGTGCCGACCTTCTTGCCGTTGACGAGCCACGTCACCGTCTGCCCGGCGAGCGGCTTGCCGGCGGCCGTGAGGCGGGCGGTGACGGTACGGCTGCTGCCGCGCTTCGCGACGGTCAGCGACAGCGCCGTCGCGACCGGCTGCGGGAAGCACTTGTTGTCGCCGACGGTCCACGTGTCGGTCGACGTCGTGCCGTTGTCCTTGACGGTGTTGTCGGCGTTGAGCGAGTTGCGCCAGTAGTCGGCGGCGGACTTCGCGACGACGCCGGTCAGCGCGCCGCTCAGCTTCGCCTGGCCGTACTTCTCGATGTCCGCGATCGGCAGGCCGATCGTCACCCAGCCGTTCTTGGTGTCGAACGACGCCTGAGCCCCGGAGTCGACGAACGGCGGCGACACCTGCCCCGCCGCGTAGTCGGCGGCGGTCGCCGCGCTGAGCGTCGAGACGGTGTCGACCGAGAGCTGCACCATGTGGCCGCCCATCCCGGTCGCCGCGATGCCCTCGCGGACGTCCTCGGACTGCGCGGAGTCGTACGCCGAGGCGCCGACCGTGAACAGGTGCTTGTTGAACGTGAACTCGAACGAGTACCTGTGCCCGTCGGCGGTGGCGGGCGCGGTGGCGAGCTTGTCGGCCTTGACGTACGCGAGCACCCAGCCGCCGGTCGAGCGCAGCGTGAGGCCCGTGATGTCGAGGTCGGGGTCGTTCGGCACGTTCGCGTTGCCGACGTGCGCGTCGCCCGTCGGGTCCACGACGTGGAAGCAGCCCGCGCGCGGCAGACCGGTGGGGAGACCGTTCGGCGCCGGGGTCGTGGCGGTGGGCGACGGGGTCGGCGACGGCGTCGCGCTCGGCTTGGGCGAGGGCGTCGCGGTCGCGGTCGGCTTCGGCGCGACGGTCGGGCCCGTCGTGGGCGCGGGACCGCTGCCGCCGCACGCCTGCGCGCCGACGGCCGTGACGCCCGCGGGCGCGGTGGCCTTGTCGAAGTCGTTCGACGTGAACGGACCGAAGTGGACCGACGACGCCGCCGAGAACGACTTCAGCGCGAGGCCCGCGAACGGCTTGCCCATCGCCGTGTCGAGCAGCGTGTACGGCATCGTGAGGACGACCTTCTTGCCCGCCACGTCGTGCTTGACGGTGCCGCCGGACTTCGCGCCCGCGGGGCCGGAGGCGCCGGCGACGGAGCCGGTGGTCGCCTGGTAGCCGGCGTCGTCGCGGTCGCCGTAGACGGTCAGCGGCGAGCCGCCGGCGTCCATGGCGAGCTGGAAGCGGTCGCCCGGCGAGTACTCGTTCGCGGACTTGAGCCCGGGCACCGTGAACGTCACGGTCAGCCCGGTCGCGTCCTGCTGCACGAGGACGGCGGTGATGTCGACGCTGTCGTCCGGCGCCTGGCCGGCCATGGACGCGTCGCCGGCGGGGTCGGTCCAGGTGGGGCACGGAGCCGCCGAGGCGGTGCCGAGCAGCGGCACGGCGACGGCGACGAGTGCCGCGGCCAGCGCGACGCCTGCGGCCTGGGAGCGGCGCATGAGGTTCCTCCCGTAGTAGCGCCGATCTGGGGTCGGCGCGTGCTGCCGCACCCTTTCTGCGCGAGGCGCGGCGTTCCTGCCCCTTGTCCCGCACGTCCGCGCGCGTCTACGGTGCCCCGATGCTGGCCGAGCGTGCCGCGGCGGGGTTGCACGCGCACTGGCGCGCCCAGTGCGGGTACGTCGCCGGAGGCGAGGTCGCCGAGCACGACGGCGTCCTCGTCACCCTCACGAACCTCTCCGACGCGACCCTCAACTGCGCGTTCGTGCCGGGCACGCCGAGCGACCCGGCGGGCGCGGTCGAGTGGTTCGTGTCGGAGTTCGAGCGCCGCGGCCTCGAGCCCGGGATCGAGCTGCGCGCCGGGCGGCACCCGGAAATGGAGGACCTGCTGCGCCGCAGGGGGTTCACGGTCGTCGTGCGCCGACCCGCGATGGTGCTGCACCCGCTCGACGTGCCCGAGGCCGACGGTCGGATCGAGGTGCGCGAGGTCGTCTCCGACGCCGACCTCACGGCGTTCCAGGCGATCCAGTCCGAGGTGTTCGACATGCGCCAGGACGTCGCGACGGCGTTCCTGCCGCGCGCGGGCGCGGACGCGCCGGGCGTGCGGTGGTTCCTGGCGGCGTACGAGGACGTCGACTGCGGCACGGCGGGCGTCTCCGTCAGCGAGCACGGCGCGGGCGTCGTCGGCGTCGGCACGCTCAAGGCGTACCGCCACCGCGGCGTCGGCCGCTCGGTGACCGCCGCGGCCGTCGCGTGGGGGGCCGCGCGCGGCGCGGACCTCGCGTGGCTCTACCCTTCGGCGATGGCGCGGCGCATGTACGAGCGCCTCGGCTTCACCACCCTCGACGACGTGGCCCAGGTCTGGGTCGCGGAACCCCCTCACCCACGGGAGTAGGCATGATCCGTACCACCGCCGTACTCGCCGTCGCGGCCGCCGCCCTGGCGATCCCGACGTCCGCGAACGCCGTCACCGTCTGCCGCGACGTCCGCGTCGGCCTGCGCTACCTCGTCGGCGCGTGCGTCATCGTCGACCCGAACGACCCGCAGCCCGTCGACTGGACCTGCCGCCTCGGCGACATCGCCGTCTGCACCTGAGCGGGAGGCATCGCCATGCGCAGGCTCCTCGTCGCGGCCGCGCTGGCGGCCGCCGTCGCCACGCCCGCCGCGGCCGATCCCGTCACGGTCGTCTGCGAGGACGTGCACGTACGGCTGCTGCCGATCGTCTACGCGTGCCTGACGTACGACCTCGACGGCCCGGCCGTCACGTGGGAGTGCACGCTGCACGGCACGGTCGACTGCGGGCTTGGCTCTACCTGACGCCCATCCCGACGCCCTGACCGCGCTGCAACGACTTGCCCTCGGTGGTGATCGCGGGCGCCACCATCACCTCGACCTTCTGGAACTCCTTGAGGTTCGAGTAGCCCGTGGTCGCCATCGAGGTGCGCAGCGCGCCGAGCAGGTTCATCGTGCCGTCGTTGACGGGGGCGGGGCCTACGAGGATCTCCTTCAACGTCCCCGCCGTCCCGACGCGCACGCGCGCCCCGCGCGGCAGGTCGGGATGGAACGTCGCCATGCCCCAGTGGTAGCCGCGGCCCGGGGCCTCCACGGCCCTGGCCAGCGGCGACCCCACCATCACGGCGTCCGCGCCGCAGGCGATCGCCTTGGCGATGTCGCCGCCGGTGCGCATGCCGCCGTCGGCGATGACGTGGACGTAGCGGCCGCCGGACTCGTCGAGGTAGTCGCGCCGCGCGCCCGCCGCGTCGGCGATCGCGGTCGCCATCGGCACCCCGACGCCGAGCACGCCGCGCGTCGTGCACGCCTGGCCCGGTCCTACGCCGACGAGCAGGCCGGCCGCGCCCGTGCGCATGAGGTGCAGCGCCGCCTGGTACGTCGCGCACCCGCCGACGATGACCGGCACGTCGAGGTCCGCGATGAAGCGCTTGAGGTTCAGCGGCTCGCTGCGCGTCGACACGTGCTCGGCCGAGACGACCGTGCCCTGGATGACGAAGATGTCGACGCCCGACTCCAGCACGGCCTCGTAGAACCGCACGGTCTTCTGAGGCGTCAGCGACGCGGCCGTGACGACGCCCGCGGCCTTGACCTCCGCGACGCGCGAGCGGATCAGGTCCTCGCGCACCGGCTCGGCGTAGAGCGCCTGCATCCGCTTGGTCGCGACGTCGTCGGGCAGCTCGGCGATCTCGGCGAGGATCGGCTCCGGGTCGTCGTAGCGCGTCCAGAGGCCTTCGAGGTTGAGCACGCCGAGGCCGCCGAGCCGGCCGAGCTCGACGGCGGTGCGCGGCGACACGACGCCGTCCATCGCCGAGGCGAGCAGCGGCAGCTCGAACCGGTACGCGTCGATCTCCCACGCGATCGAGACGTCCTCCGGGTCGCGGGTGCGCCGGGACGGCACGATCGCGATGTCGTCGAAGCCGTACGCGCGCCGGCCGCTCTTGCCGACGCCGATCTCCACCTGGGTCATTACCGCTCGCTGAAGTAGTTCGGGGCCTCGACGGTCATCTGGATGTCGTGCGGGTGGCTCTCGCGCAGGCCGGCCGACGTGATGCGGACGAGCTTGGCGTTCTCCTGGAGGTCGTTGATCGTGCGCGCGCCGCAGTAGCCCATCGCCGCGCGGAGGCCGCCGACGAGCTGGTGCGCGACGGAGGCGAGCGGGCCGCGGTACGGCACCCGCCCCTCGATGCCCTCGGGCACGAGCTTCTCGTCGGAGAGGACGTCGCCCTGGAAGTAGCGGTCCTTGGAGTACGACTTCGCGAGCCCGCGCGACTGCATCGCGCCGAGGGAGCCCATGCCCCGGTAGCTCTTGAACTGCTTGCCGTTGATGAACAGCAGCTCGCCCGGCGACTCCTCGACGCCCGCGAGCAGCGAGCCGAGCATCACGGTGTCGGCGCCGGCCGCGATGGCCTTGGCGATGTCGCCGCTGTACTGCATGCCGCCGTCGGCGATCACGGGGACGCCCGCCGGACGCGCGACGGTGGCGACGTCGTAGATCGCGGTGATCTGCGGCACGCCGACTCCGGCGACGACGCGGGTCGTGCAGATCGAGCCGGGGCCGATGCCGACCTTGACGGCGTCCGCGCCCGCGTCGACCAGCGCCTGCGCGGCCTCGGCCGTGGCGATGTTGCCGGCGATGACGTCGATGCTCGTCGCCTCCTTGAGGCGGCGCACCATCTCGATGACGGCGGACGAGTGCCCGTGCGCGGTGTCCACGACGAGGAAGTCGACGCCGGCCTCGATGAGCAGCTCGGCGCGCTTGTACGCCTCCTCGCCGACGCCGACGGCCGCGCCGGCGACGAGCCTGCCGCGGGCGTCCTTGGTGGCGTGCGGGTACTCCTGGCTCTTCGCGAAGTCCTTGACCGTGATGAGGCCGCGCAGCTTGCCGTCGTCGTCGACGATCGGGAGCTTCTCGACCTTCTTCGCGGCGAGGATCGCCATGGCGTCCTCAGGCGAGACGCCGACCTTGGCGGTGTGCAGCGGCGCCGTCGTCATCACGTCGCGCACGAGGCGCGAGTAGTCGGTCTCGAAGCGGATGTCGCGGTTGGTGACGATGCCGACGAGCGTGCCGTCGGGCGTCGTGACCGGCACGCCGGAGATGCGGTAGCGGGCCATGAGGTCGTTGGCCGTCGCGATCGTGTCCTCGGGGGAGCACGTGATCGGCGCGGAGACCATGCCGGCCTCGGAGCGCTTCACGACGTCGACCTGCAGCGCCTGCTCGTCGGCGGGCAGGTTGCGGTGCAGCACCCCCACGCCGCCCTGGCGCGCCATGGCGATGGCCATGCGCGACTCGGTGACGGTGTCCATCGCGGAGGACAGGAGGGGGATGCGCAGGGTGATGTTCCGGGAGAGCCGCGTCGTGGTGTCGGCCTCGCTCGGCATGACGTCGGAGGCGCCGGGCTGGAGGAGCACGTCGTCGAACGTGAGCCCGAGGGTCGCGAACTTCGCGGGGAGGTCGTTGCGCATGGGCCATCTTACAGGGCCGTCGCGCGCGGGAGAGACGGCGCGCGGGCGGTACCGTGGTCTCGTGGATGACGAGCAGCCACGCGACCCGTTCCTCGACGACCCCGTCGACCCGGCGGCGCTGATCGACGACGACACCGAGGCGGTGCCGTTGTCCCCGGACGAGCGCGAGGACGTCCTCGCGGACCTGTCCGACCTCGAGGTGTACCGCGCGCTGCTCGAGCCGCGCGGCGTGCGCGGCCTCGTCGTGGACTGCGACGACTGCGACGAGCCGCACTACTTCGCGTGGGACCTGCTGCGCGGCAACCTGCGGCACCTGCTCGACCGCGGCACGGCCCGCGTCCACGAGCCGGCGTTCTCCCCGGACCCGTCCGACTACGTGAGCTGGGACTACGCGCGCGGCTACGCCGACGCGGCCCTGGCCGACGAGGACGACTGACCGCCTCGACGGCGCGAGACACAACCGTGTGACCTCCCTTGCCCTGCGG
>DASZER010000067.1:0-160639 GCA_035940575.1 Frankiaceae bacterium
TTCGACTGCGCGATGGGGGAGCGGTCCATCTCGTGGATGGGCCACATCCGGATGATGGCCGCGATCCAGCCGTTCATCTCCGGCGCGCTGTCCAAGACCGTCAACCTGCCCGAGTCCGCGACCGTCGAGGACATCGAGAAGGCGTACTTCGAGGGCTGGAAGCTCGGCCTCAAGGCGATCGCCGTCTACCGCAACAACTGCAAGGTCGGCCAGCCGCTGTCGGACATCAACGACACGAAGAAGGCCGCCGCGGCGCAGACTGCCTCCGTGGAGCACCACGAGCACAAGCCCACGCGCAAGCGCCTGCCGAAGAAGCGCCCGTCGCAGACGGTGTCGTTCTCGGTCGGCGGCGCCGAGGGCTACATGACCGCGGGGTCGTACCCCGACAACGGTCTCGGCGAGGTGTTCATCAAGATGTCGAAGCAGGGCTCGACCCTGGCCGGCGTCATGGACGCGTTCTCCGTGGCCGTCTCCATCGCGCTGCAGTACGGCGTGCCGCTCGAGGCGTACGTGTCGAAGTTCATCAACATGCGCTTCGACCCGGCCGGCATGACCGACGACCCGGACGTGCGGATGGCGCAGTCGGTCATGGACTACATCTTCCGTCGCCTGGCGCTCGACTACCTGCCGGTGGAGAAGCGGGCCGAGCTCGGCATCTTCACCGCCGAGGAGCGCGCCGCGACCGTCGCGTCCTCCTACGGCGCGCCCGCCGAGCCCGCCGACGTCGCCGAGCTGGACGTCGAGGGCCTCGCCCAGAGCGTTCCGGTGGAGCACGCCCCGCCCGCGTCACCCGAGCCCCTCGCCTCGCCCTCGGGCGCCGGCGGCGGCCTGGACGTCTCGGCGACCACCGCCCAGGACGCGCCTCTGTGCATGAACTGCGGCATCAAGATGCGCCCCGCCGGCTCCTGCTACGTCTGCGAGTCCTGCGGGTCGACCTCCGGCTGCAGCTGATCATCGAGCAAGGGAACGGGCAGCCTCGCGTCGGAGGTTGCCCGTTTCTCTTGCGGGAGCGGTGGCAGGTGCCGCGTTCTACTCAGCTGGCTTCGCGGAACCGCAGGTAGCGTTCTTCGAGACGGAGCTGGTCGGGGTGGTCGTATCGCGACCGCGGCACGATCAGCCGACCTCCCTCCATCTCCTGGAGGCCGTGGCGGAGCATCGGCCCGTCGACCTCGGCCAGGATGTCCGCTCGCACCTCGATGACGAGGTCCGGGCGTACGCCCACGATGTTCTTGTCGTACGCGGCGTGGTGGATCTTGCACAAGGACAGGCCGTTCGGCGTGATCGGCTGCCCCTGCGGGTGGCCGTCCGGAAGGATGTGCGCCGCATCGAGTAGTTCCGGATGCCGCAACCTGCACATGGCACACGTGCCGTCGTAGGCACGGAGCACCCTCGTCCTGAACGTCGTCTGGTGGAGCCGCTGCTTCGTCGTCCGCGTCACGTAGCGCCGTTGTTCCGGTGTTTGGTGCTGGAGGTCGACGAAGCGTTGGCTCTCGTCGATGGCGACCGAGAACGCCAGCCGGTCCGGATGCTCCGCAACGAGGTACACCGGGTAGTGCGGGACGTACACCCCGGGTGCCACGCCCTCGAAGTAGACGAGAGGCGCCTGGCGCCGCATCGCTTCGCGCAGCGCGCGGTTGTCGGGGTGGTTCGGATCGGTTCCGCGGTAGCGGTACTCCAGCATCCCGTTGGGCCCGATCTCGTCCTCGTACGGCCTCTCCGCTCCCGGGCGGCGGTACACGGTGGTGAACGACAGCGCCGCGTCGAGCCCGGCGACTCGTCGAATGCCTTGCTGGCCGATGACCTGGAACGGCCTGCCCTCGAACGACAACGTGTTCACATCCGCGGAGCGAACGGCGCCGTCCGGGCTTTGTCCGACCAACAGGTCCAAGCGCGCGAACAGCGCGGCGCGCAACACAGAGTCGCGGTCGGCGAGGACCATGCAGCTTTCTACCGCAGCGATCCTCAAGTTCGCCGTCGAACGTGGCGACCACCGAAAGATGGGGGAGCTCGTTCTGACGCCGTGGCGGCGCTACGGCCACGACCGCGTGTACGTCGCCGACGGCACGCTGCGGCTCGGACACCTGGACCGCAACGGCGACAGCCTCACGGTGACCGACGAGTCGCGGCGCGCGGAGGTACGCGCGGCGCTCGTCGCCGCGGGGTACCTCACCGACGACGCGACGCGCGCCGAGCCGGAGCGGAAGGCGCCGCCGCCGGAGCCGTGGGCGATCACGCTCCCGGGCGACACGGCGACGTTCAAGCCCGGCGCCGGTGCGCGCGCGAAGGCGCGGGAGGAACGCGACGCCGCCCCCGTCCGCACGACGCTCGCCCGCCTGCTCAAGGTGCACACGGACGAACGTGCGTGGCGGGTCGGCGCGGACGGCGAGGAGGCCGTGGCGCGTCGCCTCCGCAGGCTCGGCGGCACGTGGAGCGTCCTGCACGACCTCCCGATCGGGGACAGCGGCGCCAACGTGGACCATGTCGCGATCGGCCCCGGGGGCGTGTTCACGATGAACACGAAGAACCTCACGGGGAAGGTGTGGGTCGGGGGCGACACGTTCCTGACGAACGGTCACCGCACCGACTACGTCCGCAAGGCGCGTCACGAGGCCCGCCGGGTCGCGCGTCTCCTCACCGCTCGCGCCGCCGCGCCGGTGACGGTGCACGGCGTCGTGGTGGTGCTCGCCGACGAATTCATGATCAAGGAGCAGCCGAGGGACGTCACGGTCGTGGAGGCCCGGCGCCTCGTCCGCTGGCTCGAACGCCACCCGCCCGCTCTGAGCGCGGAGCAGCTCCGCCGCCTCGAACGCGTCGCGCGCGACCCGAGCACCTGGCGGTAGGCAGCGGCGCTACTTCGGGGCCACCGGCTCCGAGCCGTGCACGAGGGCGAGCAGCGGCGGCGACCCGTACGCCACCCCGCTCATCCGGTACGCCGTCCGCGACTCCGACGCCCCGACGGTCTCCACGACGTCCCCGTCGGCAAGGAACCACACGACGTCACCGCGCGACGACGTCTCGATCCGCGACCACTCCCAGCGGAACGCGATCGGCCGCGCGTAGACGTGGTCGAGCCACGCCCGCAGCTCTGCCCACCCGAACGCCTGCTCTCCCGCCTCCGACCCCACGAACACGACCGACGCGTCCGGCGCGAACAGCGCGAGCGTCGCCTCGTGGTCCCGCGACCCGACCGCCTCGCCGAGGCGGCGCAGCAGCGCCTCGACGTCCATCAGCGCCGCACCGAAGCAGCGGGGAGCGACACGACGTCGGCCACCTCGAGCGGAGACATGACCGGCACCTTCCCGGGCGCGCGACAGCGAACGCATCCGGGGCGGCGTTCGGGGGAGGATCGGCGGCATGAGCGAACGCGGAGTCGTCTTCCCGAGCACCGGCGAGGGCCGGAGCACCACCGCCTACGGCCGCGCGGTCGTCGCCGACGCGCTGCGCGACGTCGACCCGGTCGGCGCGACGGCGGCGGAGTACGACACCAACTGGCGGCGCGGCTACCTGACGCACTTCCGGCGCCTCGTGGAGGCCGGCCTGGCGAAGCCGGACGAGGCTCGCACGATCGCGCGCAACGGCCTCGCGTCGGCGCGCGAGCGCATGCGCTACGCCACTGACGCCGGCGAGATCCCGCTCGACGAGGCGGTCGCGAAGGCGGGGACGCAGGGCTTCGACACCGCGACGATCGCGGGCACGGGGACGCCCGAGCGGGAGCTGACGCTGCCGTACCGCGGCGAACGACTCTCCGGCGACGCGCTGCACCGCCAGCTCGACGACTGGGTCGAGCGCGGCATCGTCGAGCCGAGCGCCGCCGAGGCGGTCCGGACGGTCCAACGCAACCCGGACTGGCTCGACCTGTCCGACCAGCGCGTCGTGGTGCTCGGCGCGGGCGCGGAGATGGGGCCGTTGCGCTCGCTGCTGCGCTGGGGCGGCGACGTCGTCGCGGTCGACCTGCCGCGCCCGCAGATCTGGGAACGCCTCCGCGAGGACGCGAAGGAGCGAGCGGGCCGCCTGCACGCCCCGGTCCGTAGCGGCAAGCCGGGCGCCGACCTGCTGACCGAGGTCGCCGAGGTCGCGGAGTGGCTGCTCGAGCAGGAGGGGCGCCTGGTCCTCGGCAACTACGTCTACGCCGACGGCGCGACGAACGTCCGCCTCGCGCTCGCCGTCGACGCGCTGACGACGTACGTGCGGCAGCGCCGCGAGGACGTGGCACTCGCGTTCCTCGGGACTCCGACCGACGTCTACGCCGTGCCGCGCGAGGTCGTCGACTTCTCGGCCGCGGCGTACAAGCGGACGAGCAAGGTGAAGGCGCTGCGCCGCCCGCTCAAGGCGATCAGCGCGGGCCGGCTGCTGCGCCGCAACTACGTCGCCGGCTCCGACCCCGGCGTCAACGACTCCCTGGTCCCGCAGCAGGGCCCGAACTACGCGCTCGCCAAGCGCGTCCACCGCTGGCGCGCGACGGCGGCGCGGGCCGAGGGTGCGACGGTGTCGTTCCACGTCGCGCCGGCCACGCGCACGCGCAGCGTCGTGAAGAACCGCCTGCTCGCCTCGGCGTACCGGGGCGCGCGTCCGTTCGGCATCGAGGTGTTCGAGCCGGCCACGAGCAACACGCTGATGGCCGCGCTGCTCGTCCACGACCTGCGCAACGGCACGCCGTCGCACGACCACCCGTGGCGCGACGAGGCGTACGCCGCCGCCCACGGCGGCCTCTGGCGCTCGCCGTACGACCCCCGCAGCGCGCTCGGCCTCGCCGTGCTGCTCGGCTTCGCGGGCGCGCGCGGCTGACCGCCGGCCCCGGCGTGGCTCCGACCGCGCCCCGGTGAACGAGCCGAGAATGCGACGAGGCCGCTCCTGGGTTGAGCAGGAGCGGCCTCGTCAGGCCGCGCAGGCGCCTGCGCGGCCAAGCGGCGCCCGCCCCCGGATCGGGAGTCGCCTCCCGGGACGGTTCGCGGCGCCGCGGCTCCGTATGTCTACGCTCTCGCACCCCGGGCCACAAGGGGTTTGGCCCAATTCACAGGGGTGTGGATTGCGCCTGTGGATCAGAACAGCGTCGCGGACTCCAGCTCCAGCAGCGCGCGCTTGGTCTCCATGCCGCCCGCGAAGCCCGTGAGCTTGCCGTCGGAGCCGATGACGCGGTGGCACGGGACGACGATCGCGATGGGGTTGCGCCCATTCGCGAGGCCGACGGCGCGGGAGGCGGCGGGGTTGCCGACGCGGCGGGCCAGCTCGCCGTAGGTGATCGTGGTGCCGTACGGGATCTCGCGCAGCCGCTCCCACACGGCCCGCTGGAACTCCGTCCCGCGCGGCGCGAGCGGCAGGTCGAACTCCTTGCGGTCGCCCGCGAAGTACTCGCGGAGCTGGGTCGCCACGGCGACGAGCACGGGGTCGTCGTCGTCGCGCTCGCCGGGGCCCGGCCCCGCCGAGAAGTGCAGCGTCGTCAGCGCCTCGCCGTCGGAGACGAGCAGCAACGGCCCCGCGGGCGTCGGCTCCAGCACGGTCCAGGTCATGCGGGGTCTCGCGTCCAGAGGTGCATGAGGGCGTACGAGCGCCAGGGGCGCCATCGTTCGGAGGCGTCGGCGGTGGCGCCGAGGCGGGCCAGCGCGTGCTTGACGCCGAGGTCGGTCGGCAGGAACGCGTCGGGGTCGCCGAGCGCGCGCATGGCGACGTAGGAGGCGGTCCACGGCCCGATGCCGGGCAACGCCACCAGCGCCTCCCGCACGACCGCGCGGTCGGCGCCGCGGTCCACGACGACGTCGCCGGCGTCGAGCGCGTGCGCGAGGCCGACGAGAGCGCGGGCGCGCGCCGGGGGCATCGGCAGCGTCTCCGGGTCGACGGCCGCGAGCGCGGCCGGCGAGGGGAACAGGTGCGTGAGCCGGCCGTCGGGGTCGGGCAGCGGCTCGCCGTACGCCGCCGCGAGCCGGCCCGCCAGCGTCCGCGCGCCCGCGACCGACACCTGCTGGCCGAGCACCGCGCGGAACGCCAGCTCCGCGCCGTCCACGTGCCCCGGCACGCGCAGGCCGGGCCGCTTGCGGACGAGCGGGCCGACGACCGGGTCGCCGGAGAGCACGTCGGCGACGGCGGCAGGGTCGGCGTCGAGGTCGAACAGCCGCCGCGACCGCTCGACGGCGACCGGGAGGTCGGCGAGGCTCGCGAGCCGGAGCACGCAGCGTACGGAGTCCGGTCCCGGCGTCAGCGCGACGACGCCCGGGCCGTGGGGGAGGCGCAGGGTGCGCCGGTACGTCCCGTCCGCGACCTCCTCGACACCCGGCACGCACCGCTCGCCGAGGAAGTCGAGCAGCGCCGCGCCGTCGAACGGCTCCCGCGCGGCGAGCCGTACCTCGACGTCGCCCGTCCCCGCGACGGGACGGCGGCGCGCGCGCAGCGCCGAGGGGGCGACGCCGTACGTCTCGCGCATCGTGTCGTTGAACTGCCGCACGCTCGCGAACCCCGCCGCGAACGCCACGTCCGACAGCGGCATCGCGGTCGTCTCGACGAGCAGCCGCGCGGTCTGCGCGCGGCGCGCGCGGGCGAGCGCGAGCGGCCCCGCGCCGAGCTCGGCGGTGAGGAGCCGGTTGAGCTGGCGCTCGCTGTAGCCGAGTCGGCGCGCGAGGCCTGGCACGCCGTCGCGCTCGACGACGCCGTCGTTGACGAGGCGCATCGCGCGGCCCGCGACGTCGGCCCGCACGTCCCACTCCGGGGAGCCCGGAGTGGTGTCGGGGCGGCAGCGCTTGCAGGCGCGCAGGCCCGCCGCGACGGCGGCCGCGGCGGTCGGGAAGAAGCGGACGTTGCGCCGCTTCGGGGTGACGGCGGGGCAGCTCGGCCTGCAGAAGATCCCGGTCGTGAGGACGCCCGTGTAGAAGACGCCGTCGAACCGCCTGTCCCGGCTCAGCACGGCCGTGTAGCAGCGGTCCTGGTCCTCGATCACGTACGCCATCCTGCCGCGCCGCGACGACGGGCGCTGGCGGAAATCGGACGTGACTATTTTGGCGGCAGCGACGCGGCGTACGCGACGCCGCGCTCGACCCACGAGCGCAGCACGTCGTCGTCCAGCAGCTCGCCGTCGACGACGACGAAGCCGGAGACATGACGCGGCCGTTCCCGCCGAACGGGCGCACGCCCGGCCTGGTCAGCGCCGCGTCGGCCTCCTCGCGCGCGAGGCGTACGAGCAGGTCGTCGCGGACGACGCCCGTGGCGATGTTGCCGCCGACGAGGAACACCAGCGCGCCGAACATCCGCCGGTGCTCGGCGTGCGGCGCCTCGGTCACGAGCACGTCGCGCAGCCGGGCCGCGAGCACCTCGTCGTACGCCACCCGGCAACGCTAACGCCCCGGCTCCCCCGGGGCCGGGGCGTCAGCGGGTCACAGGTACTGACCGACAGCCGCCGGGTCCGACTCGGTCGCCACGGCGCGGGCCGCCATGACCTCGGCGAGCGTGCGGCCGCGGTCGACCGGGCGGCCGAGCAGCGCCGCCGTCTCGGCCGCCGACAGCGCGGTGAACTCGATGCGCGCGAGGCAGCGGCCGGGCCGTACGAGCGCCGGGTGCAGCGCGCCGACCGGCTCGTTCGTCGTGAGCAGGAACAGGCAGCGCAGCCCCTGGCCGAGCATCCCGTCGGCGAGGTTCAGCAGCTTGCCGAGCGCGGATGTCGCCTTGGTGCTCGTGTGCAGCAGCGACTCGGCGTCCTCGAGCACGACGACGGTCCACGTGTCGTCGTCCGCGGTGCCGAGCACGACGCGGCGCAGGTACCGGCCGTCGGTGAGCAGCCGCTCCGGGTCGGAGACGACGACGGCGCGGGCCCACTCCCTCCACTCGCGCAGCAGCGCGCGGGCGGCGGAGGTCTTGCCGGTGCCGGGCTCGCCGTACCAGACCATCAGGCGCCGTGACTCGTCCACGGACGCCCGGTGCGCCATGAGCGCGGAGAGCGCGTCACGGACGCGGGCCGGGTACAGGCCGGCCACGTCGCCCCACGGCGGCGCGACGATGCGCACCTCGCGGTCGGGGACGTCGGCGTCGACGAACGTCACAGGCAGCCGCCCGTCATCGGGCGGAGGCGGGGGGACGCGGTCGAGGACACGCCGCGTCGCGGCGTTCGCGGCGGCCGCGGTCGGCGCGGTGACGACGACCTCGCCGCCCCACGGGAACAGGCGGGCGAGGACGACGACGCGGCCGGACCTGGCGAGGACGAACGTGCCCGCGCCACCGAGGTCGCCGCGCTGGAGGACGCGGAAGTCGCCGGGTACGACGTCGGGCCCGGCCGCGGCCTGGAAGCCGCGCCGGACGAGGTGGCCGTTGCGGGACGCGTCGTGCTCGCGCAGGAACAGCAGGACGCCGAGGTCGGTGTCCAGACCGAGCGGGACGTGCCCGACGAGGCGGGTCTGGAAGGTCATGGCTGTCTCGGGATGTCGGGGCGCCGCGTCGCGCCCCGCGAGATCAGGACGTACGCCGCACCGGGTTCTCGGAAGGCACGGGTGGTGCTCCTTCGGTGGAGGTGGCCGCCGCATGGCCGGGAGCGAGGGTGACAGCGAGGTGGCGCGGTGTCGACGGAGTTTCCCGCGCGTCCCTCGGCGTGTCGGCGGGGCGGCTGGGTTAGCGTCGGGGTCCGTTCCTCGGCACCAGGAAAGCGGCACGTGACCCTCGCGTTCGACCCGGCCCCGTCGGCCGCCACCGGCCCCCCGCTCCGCGCGTGGCAGCGCCGCGCCCTCGTGGCGTACCTCCAGCGCCGCCCCCAGGACTTCCTCGCCGTGGCGACGCCCGGCGCGGGCAAGACGACGTTCGCGCTCAAGGTCGCGGCCGAGCTGCTCGCCGACCACACGGTCCAGGCGGTGACGGTCGTGACGCCGACCGAGCACCTCAAGGGGCAGTGGGCGGACGCGGCGGCGCGGGCCGGGATCGCGCTCGACCCGACGTTCAGCAACGCCGTCGCGCGGACGAGCCGCGACTTCACGGGCGTCGCGGTGACGTACGCGCAGGTGGCCGCCCACCCGATGCTGCACCGCGCGCGCACCGAGGCGCGGCGGACGCTGGTGATCCTCGACGAGATCCACCACGCTGGCGACGCGCGGTCGTGGGGCGACGCGGTGCGCGAGGCGTTCGCCCCGGCGGCGCGGCGGCTGGCGCTGACGGGCACGCCGTTCCGCAGCGACACCAACGCGATCCCGTTCGTGACGTACGAGGCCGGCGCGGACGGCGTGCGGCGCTCGCGGTCGGACCACTCCTACGGCTACGCGGACGCGTTGCGCGACAGGGTCGTGCGGCCCGTGCTGTTCCTCGCGTACAGCGGCGAGATGCGCTGGCGCACGTCCGCCGGCGACGAGGTCGCGGCGACGCTCGGCGAGGACCTGACGCCCGACGCGGTCGCGCAGGCGTGGCGTACGGCGCTCGACCCGAAGGGCGAGTGGATCCCGACGGTGCTCGCGGCGGCCGACGCGCGGCTGACAGCGAAGCGGCGCGCGATGCCCGACGCGGGCGGGCTCGTCATCGCGAGCGACCACGAGTCGGCGCGGGCGTACGCCGCGCTGCTCAAGGGGATCACCGACAAGGCGCCGACGGTCGTGCTGTCGGACGACCCGAAGGCGTCGAAGAAGATCGGCGCGTTCGCGGCGTCCGACGAGCGCTGGCTCGTCGCGGTGCGGATGGTGTCGGAGGGCGTCGACGTGCCGCGCCTCGCGGTCGGCGTCTACGCGACGAACGCGTCGACGCCGCTGTTCTTCGCCCAGGCCGTCGGGCGCTTCGTCCGCGCGCGGTCGCCGCGCGAGACGGCGAGCGTGTTCCTGCCGAGCGTGCCGACGCTGATGGCGCTCGCGGCCGAGATGGAGGTCGAGCGCGACCACGCGCTGCAACGCCCGCTGCGCGACGGCGAGTGGGACGACGACCTGCTCGCCGACGCCAACCGCACGAAGACCGAGCCGGACTTCGACGCGCCGCGGTGGGAGGCGCTCGGCGCGTCGGCGCACCTCGACCGCGTCATCTTCGACGGCGCCGACTACGGCTCCGCCGCCGCGCCCGGCACGCCCGAGGAGGAGGACTTCCTGGGGCTGCCTGGCCTGCTCGACGCCGACCAGGTCGCGGTGCTGCTGCAACGCCGCCAGGCCGAGCAGCAGCGGGCGTTGCGGGGCGGGGGGGTGCCCGCCGAGCGGGCGCTGTCGCCGCACGAGGAGCTGGCCGGCCTGCGCCGCGAGCTCAACGCGCTCGTCAACGCGAAGTCGATGTCGACCGGGCGCACGCAGGCGGTCATCCACGCGGAGCTGCGCCGGGTGCTCGGCGGGCCGCAGACGAAGGAGGCGAGCGCGGAGGAGATCCGCGCCCGCATCGCGTACCTCCGCGGCTAGGCCACGACGCCCTTCGCCCACCACGCGACGTTCGTCAGGGTGAACGCTCCCTCGGGAGCGCCGAGCGAGCGCCACGCGGCGTCGCGCAGGGCGGCGGCGTGGCCGGCGTCGAGCGAGGCGAGGTACGCCCCGACGGGGCCCACGCCCTGGGTGAACCCGCTCCACCAGTCGTCGGCGCCGTCGTACGTCGAGGTCGCGGTCAGCCTGCCGCCCGTGACGTCCGTCGCGCCGGCGGCGGCGAGCCATCCGGTGAGGTCGCCCTCCTCGGTGCCGAAGCGGATGCCGTCGCCCTGGACCGACGGGTCGAGGCTCGCGGCGGCGGCCCAGAACGTCCGCAGCGCGGGCATGCCGTCGCTGCTCCAGAAGCACGCGGCGACGGTGCCGCCGGGGCGGGTGACGCGCAGCATCTCGCGCGCGCCGGCCTCGCGGTCGGCGAGGAAGCCGACGACGAGCGAGGACAGCGTGAGGTCGAACGCGCCGTCGTCGAACGGCAGCCGCTCGGCCGCGGCCTCGCGCACGTCGATGCCGGGGAGGCGGTCGCGGCACGCGGCGACGAACGGCGGCGACGGGTCGGCCGCGGCGACGTTCGCGACGCCGAGGCGCGCGACGAGCTCGCGGGTGAACCCGCCGGGGCCGCAGCCGACGTCGAGCGCGGTGAGCCCGGCGACGACGCCGGCGGCGTCGGCGAACGCGGGCGCGAGCGACGGCAGGTAGCGGCCCATGAGGCGGTCGTAGCCGTCGGCCGAGGCGACGAACGACGGGCAGCGGGCGGCGGCGGCCGCGGCGGCGGTGGCGGTCGGGTCGGCGGTGGTCCGGTGGGTGGTGTCGGTGGTCGTCATGCCGCGCAGCATCGCGGCGGGCGATGTGGGCGCGCATGGGTGGTACCACCCATTCCGTCCCGGGGTCGCGTACCGGAGGATGTCGCGCATGGACCTCGCCGCGCTGCTCGACGCCGGGCGCCTCGCGCTCGCCGAGGGCGACTGGGCGGCGGCGCGGGAGGCGTACGGCAAGGCGGCCGCGACCGGCAGCGCCGAGGCCGCGCAGGGGCTCGCCGAGGCGTTGCTGGCCCTCGGCGACTACGACGGCGCGATCGCGCGCGGCGAAGAGGCGTACACGGGCTTCCGCGCGCGCGGCGAGGACGTCGCGGCCGCGTCGTCGGCGCGGCTCGTCGGCTACCTGTACGGCGTCGTGCACGGCAACGGCGCCGTCATGAGCGGCTGGATGGGGCGCGCCGCGAGCCTGCTGGAGTCGGCGGGCGACTGCCGCGAGCGCGCCCGCCTGGAGCTGACGCGCGCGACGCTCGCGGGCGACGACGAGACCCGCGAGCGCCACCTCGAGGCCGCCGTGGCGATCGCGCGGCGCAGCGGCGACGAGGACCTGGTCTTCGACGCGATGAGCGTGCGCGGGCTCCACCGCGTGGTGGCCGGCGACGTCGGGGCGGGCATGGCGCTGCTGGACGAGGCGCTCGCGGCGGTGGCGGCGGGCGAGGTGCGCGACGCGACGTCGGTCGGCGCCATGTACTGCAAGATGCTGCACGCCTGCGAGGTCACCTCCGACGTGCGGCGCGCCGAGGAGTGGCTCGGGCTCGCGGACCGGTGGGTGGAGCGCAGCGGCCGCGTGCCCATCCGCGCGATCTGCCGTACGCACTACGGCGGCGTGCTCACGGCCGCCGGCCGGTGGGACGAGGCCGAGGCCGAGCTGCGCGAGTCGGTCGAGCTCTACGACCGCAGCTACCGCGCGCTGCGCGGCGCGGCGGTCGTGCGCCTCGGCGCGCTGCGCGTCCGGCAGGGCCGGCTCGCCGAGGCCGGCGAGCTGCTCGCGGAGGCCGAGCACGACGCGTACGCCGTCCGCCCGCTCGTCGAGCTGCACGTCGCGCGCGGCGAGCCCGACCTCGCGGTGGCGCGGGTCGAGCGGTTCCTGCGCGAGCACGCGCGCGACGACGGCGCGCTGCTGCTGCTCGCGGTCCGCGCGCACCTCGCGCGCGGCGACCGTACGGCCGCCGTCGCCGCGTCGGCCCGCCTCGACGCGCTCGCGGCGGCGACCGACCACCCTGCCGTCGCGGCGACCGCGTGCCACGCGCGCGGGCTCGTCGGCGAGGACGCCGTACGCCACCTGGAGGCGGCCGTGGCGGCGTTCGCCGCGCAACGCCTCCCGCTCGAGGAGGCGCGGGCGCGGCTCGACCTCGCGTCCGTCCTCGCGGCGGACGGCTCGGCGATGGCGGTCGTGGAGGCGCGGGGGGCGCTGGCGACGTTCCAGGCGCTACGCGCGGCGCGCGACGCCGACGCGGCCACGAGCCTGCTGCGCCGGCTCGGCGTGCGCGGGCACTCGGGGCCGCGCGGGTCGGGCGTGCTGACGCCGCGCGAGGAGGAGGTGCTCGCGCTGCTCGGCGACGGCCTGTCGAACGCCGACATCGCGGCGCGGCTGTTCGTGAGTCCGCGCACCGCCGAGCACCACGTCTCGAACATCCTCGCCAAGCTCGGTCTCGGCAGCCGCGCCGAGGCGACGGCGTACGCCGTCCGCAACGGCGTGTCAGGGTGAGCGCGTGAAGGACTTCGACCCGCGAACGCACACGTTCCGCGAAGGCACCGCCGCGATCTACGACGACCACCCGCGCGGCGACGAGGCGGAGACGGTGGCGTTCCTCGCGGACCTGGCCGGGGACGGGGCGGTGCTGGAGCTCGCCATCGGCACCGGCCGCATCGCGGTGCCGCTCGCGGAGCGAGGCGTGCGCGTGGACGGCATCGACTTCTCGGAGCCGATGGTCGAGCGCCTGCGCGCCAAGCGCGACGACCTCGCCGTCACGATCGGCGACTTCGCGGACGTCGCGGTCGACGGGACGTACCGGCTCGTCTACCTCGTCTACAACACGCTGTTCAACCTGCTCACGCAGGACGACCAGGTGCGCTGCTTCGTCAACGTCGCCGCGCACCTGGAGGACGGCGGCGCGTTCGTCGTGGAGGCGTTCACGCCCGGCTACCTGTACGCGCTGCGCGACGGCCAGTACGTCGACGCGGAGCGCATCGAGGTGGACGCCGTGACGTTCGACGTGGGCAGGCACGACCCGGTCGCGCAGATCCTCGACGAGAGCCACGTGACGCTGTCGGCGGCGGGCATCCGCGTCGCGCCGATCGTGTGCCGCTACGCGTGGCCGAGCGAGCTCGACCTGATGGCGCGGGTCGCGGGGCTGCGGCTGCGGGCGCGCTACGGCGGGTGGCTCGGGGAGCCGTTCGAGGCGGACAGTCGCAGGCACGTGTCGGTGTACGAGAAGGCCGGGGCATGAACCGATACCCACCCATGGCGGGCACCGAGGTCGAGACGCTGCTCGGCTCGCTGGAACGCCAGCGCGCGACGTTCGCCTGGAAGTGCGGCGGCCTGGACGCCGAGGGCCTGCGCGCGACGGTCGGCGTCTCCGCGATCACGATCGGCGGGCTGCTCAAGCACATGGCGCAGGTCGAGGACGACTACGCGTACCGGCGCATCCGCGGGCAGCGGCCGCCCGAGCCGTGGGACCCGTGGGACTGGGACTCGGCGTGGACGACCGCGAGGGACGACGCGCCGGAGGACCTGATGGCGCTGTGGCGCGGGGCCGCCGACCGCAACCGCGCCGCGACGGCCGAGCTGCTCGAACGCGGCGGCGACCTCGGCGCGCTGAGCGAGCCGATCCCGCCGGAGGGCGACCGGCTGTCGTTGCGCCGCCTGCTCGTGGACCTGGTCGAGGAGTACGCGCGCCACGTCGGCCACGCCGACCTGATCCGCGAGACCGTGGACGGCCTCGTCGGCGAGGACCCGCCCGACCTGGAGGCGTAGGAGCGCGACCGGCGGGCACGCCGCTCGTTGAGAGGAACGGCGCCTCCCCGCGTCGAACACGAAGGTAAGCAGCCCGTCACCTCCTTGGAGTGCCCGCATGCTCGTGCGCCCCCGGCGTCTCCTCGTCCTCCTCGCCGCCTCCGGCGTCGTCGCCACCGCGGCGGCAGGCGCGGCGGGCCCGCGCGCCAAGACCGCGACGCTGGCGGACGCGTTGAAGCGCAGGACCGTGGCCGCCGAGCCCCGTGCCCGAGCCGCGACGCCCGAGGACCGCTACGCCCCGGCCGGCGGCTGCTACGTCGCCAAGTCCGCCGCCAGCGGCAAGTACGTCACCCGCGCGGGCGACGCGTGGGCCGCGACCGCGACGCGCGACAAGGCCGAGCCGATCCACTTCCAGGCCTACGACCTCGGCAAGTACCTGCTCTTCGCCAGCCAGAAGGACTACGTCGCCGTCGAGGCCGACCCGACGAACGGCGGCCCGCCGACCGTCGCGCGCGTCGCCACCGGCTACGTGAAGGGCACCGGCGACGAGAACCTCGACCCGGTCCGCGACCCCGCCGTAGGCGCGGTCGACACGCTCGCGAGCACCGCCGACGGCCCGAGCGACGCGGTCGCCGAGCAGGCGCGCGGCGAGGGCGTCGTCGTCGCGGCGGCGCCGAGCGCGGCGGCGGAGTGGGTGCTCAAGTCCCTCGACGGCGGCGGCTTCACGCTGCAGAACCCCGTGGACGACTCCGAGCCGGAGAACCCGGGCCCGCTCGACCCGGCGATCCGCGCGACGCTGACCGCGACCAAGGACGGCGCGCTCGCCGCGACCGACGGCGCGGTGACCGGCGACCCGGCGCGGTTCACGTTCGAGCTCGCGACCGGCTGCGCGACGTTCCCCGAGATCACGACGAACGTCTCCGGCCCCGTCGCGGCCGGCGCGACGCCGTACGGCGAGACGCAGGGCTACTTCGACGCGCACCTGCACGCGATGGCGTTCGAGTTCATCGGCGGCAAGTCGCGCTGCGGCAGGCCGTGGCACCCGTACGGCGTGGCGTACGCGCTCGTCGACTGCCCCGACCACGAGCCCGGCGGTCACGGCGCGGTCCTCGAGGCGGCGCTGTCCGGCTCCAACCCCGCCGAGGGCCACGACACGGTCGGCTGGCCGACGTTCGGCTACTGGCCGAAGTACTCCTCGCTCACCCACGAGCAGGTCTACTACAAGTGGCTCGAGCGCTCGTGGCAGGGCGGCCTGCGGATGTTCACCAACCTGCTGGTGGACAACAACGTGCTCTGCGAGCTGTACCCGTACAAGAAGAACTCCTGCAACGAGATGGACGGCGTGCGCCTCCAGGCGCAGCGCCTCCACGAGCTGGAGCGCTACGTCGACGCGCAGAGCGGCGGCCCCGGCCGCGGCTGGTTCAGGATCGTCAAGGACCCGTTCGAGGCGCGCCGCGTCATCAACGACGGCAAGCTCGCGGTCGTCATGGGCATCGAGGTGTCGGTGCCGTTCGACTGCGGCGAGTACCTCAACGTCACCCGCCCCGGCTGCGACGCGGCCGCCATCAAGTCGCGCCTGCAGGAGGTCTACGACCTCGGCGTCCGCCAGATGGAGCTGACGAACAAGTTCGACAACGCGCTCACCGGCGTCACCGGCGACAACACCGAGCAGGGCGTCATCGTCAACGCCGGCAACAAGTACGAGACCGGCCACAACTGGCAGATGGAGACCTGCGACCACCCGGAGAACGGGCGCACGGACCGCTACCAGTACAACGTCTCCGACGGCGTCGACGGCAACGCGCCGCCGGAGGAGATCGGCCGCGACGCGATCTTCTCGGCGGTGCTCGAGCAGTTCGGCAAGACCGGCGCCGCGCCCGTGTACTCGGCCGGCCCGCACTGCAACGTCGTCGGCCTCTCCGACCTCGGCCGCGACGCGATCCGCGGCATGTCCGAGCTCGGCATGGTGTTCGACCCCGACCACATGAGCGCGAAGGCGCGCGAGCAGGCGATGGACTACCTCGCCAACACGCTGCACTACGGCGGCATCGTCTCGTCGCACTCGTGGGCGGACGACCCGACGTACCAGGCGATCCTCAAGCTCGGCGGCGTCGTGACGCCGCACGCCGGCCGCACGACGACGTTCGTGGAGAAGTGGCGCAAGCTGCGCGAGTGGTCCGACGACCGCTACCTCTACGGCATCGGCTTCGGCTCCGACGTCAACGGCTTCTCGACGCAGGGCTCGCCGCGCAACCCGTCCGAGGCGAACGACGTGGACTACCCGTTCACCGGCCTCGGCGGCGTCACCGTCGACATGCAGCGCAGCGGCGAGAAGACGTACGACTACAACAAGACCGGCACCGACCACTACGGCCTCTACCCGGACTGGGTCGAGGACGCGCGGCTCGTCGCGGGCGCCGACGGCGCGCAGCTCGTCGCGGACCTCGCGCGGGGCGCGGAGGCGTACCTGCAGATGTGGGAGCGGGCCATCGGCATCCGCCCGAACGCCTGCCGTGCCGACGTCACCGACCTGACGAAGGCACAGATGAAGGCGCTGCCGAAGTCGGCGACGCCGGAGCAGGTGCTCGCGGCCGTGGGCCAGCCCGACACGCGGGTGGGGGAGACGTTCACCTACTGTGTCGAGGGTGGCAAGGCGACGGTCACGTTCGACAAGAAGGGCACGCTGCGCAACGTCGCGCTGCCGTAGCGCGGCCGTAGCGCTCCTGCTCCTCGCGGTGGTTCCCCGGGATCGACGACGCCGCCCTGCGTGACCCGCGCGGCTGGCAGCGGGCCGGGTTCCGGCTCCTCTGCTCGCCCGCGCCAGGACCTGCCGATCCCGCCGGCGTACGAGCCCTGACGTTCCGGCCCGGGCGGTCCTTCCGAGGGCTACCGTGGGCTCACGTCCAGTGGGGGGTCCACCATGCGTTCGTTCCGGCTGTCCTTCGTCACCGCCGCGGCCACCGCCGCGGCCGTGCTCGTCCCGCTCGCGCCACCCGCCGCCGCCGTCACGGCGTTCGTGCCCGACGGGGTCGCCGTCGTCGTCGGCCAGGGCAACGGCGACGGCCGGGTCGCGACCGAGGCGCGGATCGACCCGAAGAAGCTCGTCTACGCCCCGAACGGCGACCTGCTCGTCGTCGAGGCGACGCGCCTGCGGCGGATCGACGCCGAGAGCAAGGTCATCACGACGATCGCGGGCACGGGCGTGCGCGGCCTCTCCGGCGACGGCGGCCCGGCGACGGCGGCGACGTTCGCCTCGATGCGCGACGTGGCGGTCGCGGACGACGGGACGATGTACATCGCCGAGAACGGCAACTCCCGCATCCGCCGCATCGCCCCCGACGGCACCGTCTCGACGCTCGTCACGGTCGCCTCGCCGGTCGCGGTCGAGCTGTCGCCGTCGGGCGTGCTGTACGTCGCGCAGAGCGGCGCCGTCTCCCGCTGGACGGGCACGGCGCTCGAACGCGTCGCGGGCGGCGGCAGCACCAACGCCGCGACCGTCGGCGACGCGCGCAACGCGCTGCTCTACCTCGTCACCGACATCGCGTTCACGCCGAACGGCCACCTGATCCTCAGCGAGACGTACACGCACCGCGTCCGCCGCGTCCTCGGCGGCGTGCCGGGCGCCTCGATCACGACGCTGCTGGGCAACCCGCCGATCTTCGAGCCGTGGGGTCTCGCGAGCCGCCCCGACGGCTCCGTCGCGATCCTGTCGCACGACGCGATCCGCGTCCTCGCCAACGCCGGCGGCGCCACGCCGGGCCCGCTGACGACGGTAGGGACGAGCTTCTCGTTCGAGGGGGTCGCGGCCGACGCCGCCGGCCACCTCGTGGAGATGAGCCACGGCTACCCGGACGGCTGGACCGTCCGGACGCTGCCCGGCGGCGAGCGCGTGGCGGGCGCGAGGTTCGCGGCGGACGGCGCGCCGGTCGAGGGCGCGTGGTTCCAGTGGCTGCGCGACGTCGCGGTCGGCGCGGACGGCACGGCGTACGTCGTCGACGACAGCCTGCTGCGCACCGTCTCGCCCGGGGGCGTGCTCGGCACGCTCGCCGGCAGCGGCGCCGTGGGCCCGCGCTCCGGCATCGGCGGGCCCGCGAAGGACGCGGTGTTCGAGGACCTGCGCCAGGCCGCGCCCGCGCCGGGTGGCGACGTCTACGTCGCCGACGGCCCGTACGTCCGCAAGGTCGTGCCCGGCGGGGCGATCACGGCGTTCGCCCAGCTCGACAGCGCGGTCACGGGGCTCGCGGTCGCCGCGGACGGCGCCGTCCACGCGGTCACGGCGTGCCACGCGTACACGATCCAGCCCGACGGCACGACGTCGGAGCTCGCGACGCCCGCGGCCTGCACGCTGCAGGAGAGCGACTCGACGGGCGCGCACCGCTCGCCGACGTCGCTGCTCGACGTCACCCTCGACGCGGACGGCCGTCCGCTCCTGACGCGGAACGTCAGCGGCGAGATGCTGCTGCACCGCGTCGAGCCCGACGGCACGCTCACGCTGCTCGAGAAGGCCCCGCTCGGCACCGGCGTGGCGGTGCGCCCCGACGGCACGGTCGAGCTGGCCGCGGAGGGCCTGCTGCCCGACGGCGGGGTCGTCCGCAGGTCGTACGTCGTGGACGGGACCGAGCGCCGGGCGCTGCGCCTCGCGGCGGAGCCCTCGGGGACGCTGCTCGCGATCCACGAGGACCGCACGCTGCTGCGGCTGACCCCGCGCGACCAGGCGATGCCTCCGGCCGTCACCGGCCTCCAGGTGACGCCGGGCCCGGGGTCGCTGACGCTGTCGTGGGACGCCGTCGCCTCCGACGAGCTCACCGGCTACGTCGTCGCGATCCGGCGCGGCACGACGCCGCCCGCCACGCCGCGCCTCGGCGAGGGGTCGGGCGTGGTCGTCCCCGTCGGCACGACGACCGTCACGCTCACGCGCGCCGGCCTCGTCGACGGCTACCCCGGCCTGAACGACGAGCCGTACTCCGTGGCGGTGTTCGCGCGCGGCGGGTCCGGCGTGGCCGCGCCCGCCGTCGCGACCGCGACGCCGCTGCCCGAGACCGTGCCGCCGGGGACCGGCTCCGACCTCGCGTTCACGGTGGAGGACGGGCTGCTCAAGGCGACGTGGACGAAGCCGGGCGACGCCGACCTCTACCGCGCCGTCGCGCGGCTCGCGCCGACGACGCCGCCCGCCACGGCGGACGCGGGAACGGGGTCGACCGACGTCGGCCTCGGCGTCGCGTACTGGAGCATCGCGTCGCTGCCGCAGGGCACGTACGGCGTCTCGGTGTTCCACGAGGACCTCTACGGCAACAGGAGCGCGCCGCTGTCGGGGACGGTGTTCGTCGACAGGACGCCGCCCGCGCCGGTGACCGGCCTCACCGCGTCGCAGGTCATCAGCGGCGCGTGGGTCAAGGCGGCGTGGACCGCGCCGGGCGCCGACGTGAAGTACGTCCGCGCGCGGCTGCTGACCGGCTACACGTACCCGGCCACGCCCGACCAGGGCCTCGAGCCGACGACGTCCTCGCGCGGCGAGGCGCTCTGGCCGATCACGTACTACGGCGCCCAGCACCGCATCGCGGTGTTCACGACCGACACAGCCGGCAACACGTCGCGGGCGACCTACCTGTTCGTCCCGCGCCGCCCGGTCCGCCTGACGATCGCGGTGCCCGCGACGGTGCGGTACGGCGAGGAGGTGCTGGTGCGCGGCTCGATCGTGAAGCCCGACACCGGCAGCGGCTACAACGGCCAGCGGGTCGAGCTGTGGGCGCGGCCGAGGTTCGGGACGGCGCCGTTCCGGTTCGTGAGCGCGCTGACGAGCAACCAGTACGGCCGCGTGGCGTACCGGCACGCGCCGTCGGTCGAGATGCAGTACCAGCTACGGCACCCGGCCTCGACGGTCGCCGCCGCGACGAGCGGGACCGCGGTCGTCGGCGTCGTTCCCGAGGTGCTCTCCAACCCGAGGCCGTCGCGGCTCGCGCGCAACGCGCCGTTCACGATGTACGCCGGGCTCGACCCGGGCCACGTCGGCGTCGCGCTGACGCTCCAGCGGTACTACGGCGGCGCGTGGCACGACGTCGTGACGCGGTACACCGCGAGCGACGGCATCGCGCGGCTGCCCGGAGCCGCGCCGGGGACGGCGGGCACGCACTACTTCAGGGTCGTGTTCCGCGGGGACCGCGACCACCGGCCGGCCGTCGGCTTCCACTACGGGCTGCTCGTGTCGTGATCGCGCCGCGACGCTGGACGCCGCCGCCGGCGCCTCCGCGCGCGCGGCGGGAGACGGGGGAGACGCCGTTCCCGCCGATGGACCTCCTGCCGCTGCCGGGGGAGGGGCCCGAGGACGTCGTCGTCGCGGCCGACGGGGCGTTGCTGACCGGCCTGTCCGGCGGGCGGATCGTCCGCGTCGACCCGGCGTCAGGCGCGACCTCGGTCGTCGGCGACACGGGCGGGCGGCCGCTCGGCCTGGAGGCGCTGCCCGACGGGCGGGTGCTCGTCTGCGACAGCCACAGGGGGCTGCTGCGGCTCGACCCCACGACGGGCGCGGTCGAGACGCTCGTGCGCGAGGTGGGCGGGGTGCCGCTGGTGTTCTGCTCGAACGCCGTCGCGCAGGCGGACGGCACGGTGTGGTTCAGCGAGTCGACGCGCCGCCACCGCTTCGAGGACTGGCGCGACGACATCGTGGAGCACTCCGCGACCGGCCGCGTCTTCAGGCTCGACCCGGACGGCACGGTCGAGACGGTGGTGGACGGGCTGCGGTTCGCGAACGGCCTCGCGCTGGCCGCCGACGAGTCGTACCTCGTCGTCGCCGAGACGGCCGGGTACTCGTTGAGCCGCCTGTGGCTGACGGGGGAGCGGGCCGGGACGTACGAGCCGTGGGTGACGAACCTGCCCGGCTTCCCCGACAACATCGCGCGCGGCCCGAGCGGCCTGGTGTGGGTGACGTTGCCGAACGCCCGCAACGCCGTCCTCGACCGGGCGCTGCCGCGGTCGCCGTGGATCCGCGTCGTCACGCACGCGCTGCCGCAGCGGCTCCAGCCGCAGCCGAAGCGGACGGTGTGGGTGCTCGGCGTCTCGCCCTCGGGGGAGGTCGTCCGCGACTACCAGGCGCCGGGCGAGCGGTGGGCGTTCGCGACGGGCGTCGCGGAGCACGAGGGGCGGCTGTACCTCGCGAGCATCTCGGAGCGTTCGCTCGCGGTGCTCGCGACATGACGAAGGGGCGCCCGGAGGCGCCCCTTCGCTCGCACGTCGTTCAGCAGCCGGTGACCGAGAGGCAGCGGACGCCGGTGATGCACTGCTGGAAGTCGCTGTTGCAACCGCCGGCGCAGGTGAGCGTGTTGTTCGGACAGTTCGGCGTGATGGCGCCGCCGGCCACCGCGCCGAGCTCGACGTCCGTGAGCTCCGCGAGGGTCTCCTTGTTGAGGCTGAGCTTGCGCATGCGCGCTCCTTGGGGGGTGAGGGACTCGGGCGGACATCATCACCCTCCTAATGGCTCTCGAGCCACTCCTCCGCGAAGTCCATCTCCTGCTCGATGAGCTTCACGACCTGCTCCTCGGCCTCCTTGCCGATGCGGCCGCCGATCAGCGGGACGTTCACCTTGACGGTCGCGGTCACGCGGTAGAGCGCGCCGTCGCCGTCGTGGACGACCTCGAACGTTCCGCTGACCTTGCCCGGCAGCCTCGACTCCGACTCCCACTCGGCGGTGCAGCGGTCGTCGGTCACCGACGTCCACCGCTCGACCTGCGTCACGTGGCCGTTGCCGGCGAGCTTGCGGAGCTGCGAGGGCAGGTGCTCCAGCGGCAGCCGGCGCGGCCAGCGTACGGTCGCGAGGTCGCCGTTCCTCTCGATGGTCGCGGGGGAGATGCCGCCGAGCGCGGCGCCCCTGTCGCGCTGGTACTCCTCCGACACCATCCCCTCGACGAGCTCGCGGGGGGTGCGGTCGTAGCGGCGTTCGACGGTGCGGGTCATGCCTCGGGACCGTAGCGGAATGCGGCTTGACGGCGCTGCGTTGAGGTAGTTGTCTATGCAACAACATGTGAAGGAGCGCACCATGCCCGCCGTCACCGCGGACACCCTCTCCCTGCCCCGCGTGCCGTCGCCGACCCTCGGTGACGTGCCGCGCCGCGTGAAGGCGGTCACGACCGCGCCGTCGTCGTACGAGGGCGAGGGCTTCCCGGTCCGCCGCGCGTTCGCGGGCGTGGACCTGCGCGACCTCGACCCGTTCATCCACATGGACGAGATGGGCTCGGTCGAGTACGGCCCGGGCGAGCCGAAGGGCACGTCGTGGCACCCGCACCGCGGGTTCGAGACCGTGACGTACATCCTGGAGGGCACGTTCCAGCACCAGGACAGCCACGGCGGCGGCGGGCTCATCGCGAACGGCGCCACGCAGTGGATGACCGCCGCGCGCGGCATCCTGCACATCGAGACGCCGCCGGAGGAGCTGGTCGTCTCGGGCGGGCTGTTCCACGGCTTCCAGCTCTGGGTGAACCTCCCGCGCGCGACAAGATGCGCGACCCGGCGTACCAGAACCTCGAGGGCTCCCACGTCACGCTGCTGTCGTCGGCCGACGGCGGGGCGTTGCTCCGCGTCATCGCCGGCTCGGTCGCGGGCCACGCCGGCCCCGGCTCGACGCACACGCCGATCACGATGGTGCACGCGACGATCGCGCCAGGCGCGTCGCTCTCGCTGCCGTGGCAGGCCGACTTCAACGCGCTGGCGTACGTGTTCTCCGGTGACGGGACGGTCGGCGTGCCTGCCGCGCCGGTGCGTTCGGGCCAGCTCGCGGTGCTCGGAGCGGGCGACTCGCTCACGCTGACCGCGACCACGGCGATGGACGTGCTGCTGCTGGGCGGGCAGCCGATCCGCGAGCCGATCGCGGCGTACGGGCCGTTCGTGATGAACACCAAGGCCGAGCTCGCGCAGGCCGTGGACGACTACCGCGCGGGCCGCCTCGGCGTCATCCCGCCGAACGCCCTCATGCCCCACGTCGTGCGGTAGGGGCTCGGGGGCGCCGCCGCTGCGCTCGTTCCTTGACGGCGGTGGCGCGCCCGCCCGCGTGGCGATCTTCAATGTTGGGGAACGGCGGACGCGCGGGCGGGGTCCGTCAGGCGGCGGCGAGGGCTCCGTACTCCGCCGCTGCCTTGCGGACGATGCCGAGGCCGTCGAGGCCGGGGAGGCGGTGCACGTTCGCGTCGAGACGGTCGGCGACGGTGCCGTCGACGAGGTGGCGCAGCAGGAACGCCGTCTCCTCGCGCGGCATCACCGACGACCCGACGGGTGCCCACCGCGTACGCAGCAGCAGCCGCACGAGGCGCCGGGCGCGCGGGCTCGCGGCGAGGCGGCGGCGCGCCTCGGTGGCATAGAACGCCACGTGCCGCGCCTCCTGCCGCTGGATGCGGTCGAGCAGCTCGGTCAGCATGGGGTGGCCCTCGCGCTCGGCGAGGCGGGCGTAGCCGGCCTGCGTGGACCACTCGTTCACCGCGCCCCACGTCATGTGCACCGCGACGAACGCGTCGCCGAGCAGCGCGCCGCCGAGGGCGTTGACGACGGGCGACACGCGGTCGCCGAGGCCCTGCCGCGCGCGCATCGGTTCGACGCGGGCGGCGCCCGAAGCCTCGCCGTGCGCCGCGAGCACGCGGCCGAGCGCCTCGCCGTGCCAGTGCTCCTCGTAGTTCCACATCGTGAGGAACGCCGTCACGCGCGGGTCGCGGTGCGACGGCGTGACGAGCAGGTCCCGCAGGTAGCAGACGGTGTGCGACTCGACGTCGTGCATGTACCGCAGGCAGCGCAACGCCTCGGGCGACAGCGGGCGGGCACGGAACGCCGCGAGGTCGATCCCGTCGAGCGAGACAGGGGAGACCTGGCGGGCGTAGGCGTCGATGTCGAACACGCCTACCCTTCGCGCGGGCGCCGCCTCCGGTTCATCAGCACGGTCGCGGCGACGAGGCCGAGGATCGTCAGGAACGCCAGCAGCAGGCCGCGCTTGTGCGCCGAGTCCTCGTAGCGGAACTCCACCGTGTGCGTGCCGCCGGGGACGCGTACGCCGCGGAACGCGTGGTCGACGCGCAGCAGCTCGGCGCTCTCGCCGTCGACGTAGACCCGCCACTGCGGGTACCACGGGTCGGACAGCACGAGCAGCGTCGGCGCGGCGGCGTCGACGGTCGCGCGGACGGTGGTGTTGCCGACGCGCACGTCGCGGACGGTCCCGGTGCCGCTCACGTCGACCGGCTTCTCCACGACCGCGCGGGTCTGGAGCGGGAACTCGTCGAGCACCTTCAGCCGCTCGGCCTCGCCGGGGACGACCTGCACCGACCCGACGGCGCGGACGATCGGCGGCGCGGGGCGCCCCCACAGCTCGGCGAACGCGAACTGCTCGACCCGCGTGAAGCCGTGCGCGGTGAGGACCGCCTGCTCGGCCGGCGGCAGGGCGTTGGTCACGAACCACCGCACCCCGAGGAAGTCGAGCGTCTCCCACGACCACCCCGACGGCGGCGTGACGTGGACGCCGCGGTGCACGGCGCCGGAGACGTTCATCGAGACCTCGAAGAACTCCTTGTAGAGCTTGAACGGCATCAGGCCGCCGTCGCGGCCGATGACGGTCTCGACGTGCTTGCCGACGTGGACGTTCGGGCGCGCGATGACGCGGTAGCCGAAGCCCGCGCGGAAGTAGTCGCTCTCGATGCCCGGCTCGACGCCGGCGGGGATCGGGATGGGGTTGCCGGTCGCGCCCTCGCTCGGCATCTTCGCGTTCGTCACGAAGCGCCCGCCCTCGCGGGCCATCCGCTCGATGATCGCGCCGTAGTCGTCGTAGGTCTCGTTCGGGGCGACCTGCCGGTACTCCGCGCGCGGCCGGGCGGCGTTGAGCTCGTAGCCGGTCGTCACGACGAGCACCGCGGCGAGCAGCAGGCGCGGCACCCGCGGGAACGCCGCCGCCACCCAGACGAGCGCGCCGAGCAGCGCGACGACGCCCCACTCGGTGAGCGAGCCGAGCGGCTTCGTGAGGTCGCCGAGCGCGAACACGAACACCCCGCCCGCGACGAGCAGCAACGCGGCCCGCCCCGCGTCGACGAGCCGCGCGCGCCAGGTGCCAGAGCGCAGCAGCGCGTCGACGCCGTACGCCGCCGCCGCAGACAGCGCGAACGTCGGCAGCATCAGGTACCGCGACGGGACGCGGAAGCCGCGCACGATGGAGACGTTGTCGTAGAGGAAGCCGTAGAGCGGGGTCGCGTGGCCGAGCGCCATCGTGAAGCCGAACGCCGCCAGCACGACGAAGAACGCGCGCAGCCAGCGCTGCTCCCGCGTCCCGCGGACCGCGAGCCCGAGGATCGCGAGCGCGAGGGCGAGCAGGCCGATGTGGGACGGGTTCTCGCCGTAGACGACGCGGCCGAAGTCGGGCAGCAGCGCGTTGACCGCGATGGACTTCGGGAGCGGGTACTGCTCGCGGAAGTTCGCCGCCTGGCGGTAGCCCTGCGAGCGCAGCGTGAGCGTCGGGAAGAGCTGCCAGCCGAACAGCAGCACGAACAGCACGACCGCGCCGCCGAGCCGCGCGATCGACCGCCACGCCCGTCCCGGCCAGGCGCGGAGCCCGTCGCCGAACGTCCACACGGTGCCGTAGAGCGCGAGCGCGCCGACCGTGTAGACCCACTCCTCGGGGTGGCCCGCGAGGAACTGCATGCCGATCGCCACCGCGGTCGCGACGACCCACCGGAGGCGGCCGCGTTCGAGCGCGAGGTGGCCGAACAGCAGCACCAGCGGCATCCACGAGATGGCCTGGAGCTGGTTGGTGAGGATGACGTGCTGCAGGCTGACGCCGCTGAACCCGAACGCGAGCCCGCCGAGCACCGACGCCGCCATCGACGCGCGCAGCGCGAAGCGGCAGTAGCACCACATCGAGAACGCCGCGAACGCCACTGTCGTCGCGACGACGACCTCGAGCGCGGTCGACGTCGGGAGGAACAGCCAGGGCGCGTTGCCTATGTAGTAGACGGCGTGCTGGATGTTCGCGATGAACGGCACGCCGCCGTACAGGTCGCGCGTCCACGTCGGGAGGAAGCCGTCGCGCAGGTAGTCCGCGGCGGCCTGGCGGTCGGGGCCGATGCCGTTGATGAGGACGTCCTGGAAGAACGTCGCGCCGGAGACGCGCAGGGCCTTGAGGACGACGACCGTGAAGAGCTGGTAGGCGGCGTAGACGCCGGCGCCCTCGAGCCAGAGCCGCCGGCGGCGGGGGAGCGGAGCCTCGGCGGTCGCGGGCGTCTCGCGCACCGCCGTCTCCGTCGTGGCGGGGTCGTGCGTGTCGGTCACGGCTTCCTCGCGGCGAGCATGTAGCCGAGGCTGACGCGCGTCGCGCTGCCCTTCACGCGGCGCGGCGTGCGGCGGACGCGGATGAACCCCTCCTGCGGCAGCGCGAGCAGCGCGCGCAGCGGCCCGCGCCGGGCGAGCGGCCCGAGCGCGGCGACGAGGAACAGCACGACGTAGTGCGCGAGCAGACGCCCCGCGCCCCCCTTCGCCTCGACGTCGAGCACCTCGAAGCCGTGCCGCTCCATGAGGTCGCGCAGGCCGTAGTGGGTGAAGCGGCGCATGTCGTACGGCGGCTCGTGGGTCGGGTAGAGGTACGGGACCGTGACGAGCACGGTGCCGCCGGAGCGCGTCACGCGGAACAGCTCCGACGCCGCCCGCTCCGCGTCCTGCACGTGCTCGAGGACCTCGGTGCAGAGCACCGTGTCGAACGTCCCCGTCGCGAACGGCAGCCGGTCCGCGTAGCCGACGACGTCGACGCCTTCGAGCGGCGCGGCGTCGAGGGCGTACGACGACTCGACGAGCGGGGCGTACCACGGCTCGTACGGGCGGTTGCCGCAGCCGGCGTCGAGCAGCCGCCCGCCGACGAGGGCGCGGTGCTCGTGCAGCCACTCGCCGACCGCCGCGCCCGGGATGAGCGAGAGCGTCGTGTCGCGGTTGGAGTACGGGATGCCGTTGACGAGGCGGACGGGGCCGCGGCGCTCGCGGAGGCGGGCGTCGTTCACGAATCGACCGTATCGCGGCGGAGGCGTTCGAGCCCTTCGCGCAACGACACGTTCGGGGACCAGCCGAGCGCCTCGCGGGCGAGCGTGACGTCGAGCCAGTTGTGCGGCACGTCGAAGCCTCGGTCGGGCTCGCGCACGATCTCGACGCCGCCGAACACCTCGTCCACGAGGTCCGCCAGCTCGCCGAGCGAGGTCGCGACGCCGGAGCCGACGTTGACGACGGGCGGCGAGCCGGGCGTGACGAGCAGCGCGGCGCGCGCGACGTCCTCGACGTGCACGAAGTCGCGGACGACGTGCGGGTCGCCGAACAGCGTGATCGGCCTCCCCTGCGAGGCCGCCTCGACCCAGTGCGCGACCACGCCCTGGCCGCTGCCGGTGCGCTGCCCGGGGCCGTAGACGTTGCTGATCCGCAGCACCGTCGCGGGGCCCGCGGCGAGCAGCGCGCGCTCCATCGCGAGCCGCGCGGTGCCGTAGCGGCCGCGCGGCTTCACGGGCGAGGACTCCGTGTACGGTGGCGGCACGTCGGTGTCGTAGGCCGTGCCGCCGGACCCGGGGAACACCACGTACGGGCGGCGCGGCGCCCGGGCCAGCACGTCGAGGAACGCGTCGAACGACGCCTGCTCGTCGGCGAGCAGCTCGGGGCGCGACTCGGCGGTGGCCGGGTTGGCGGCGCTGGCGAGGTAGTAGACGACGTCCGCGCCGGCCGCGGAGACGAACGGAGCGTCACGGGTGTACGGGTCGTACGGCACGTCCGCGGCACGGAGGGCGGCGCAGACGGCGCCGCCGAGGAAGCCGCTCGCCCCGACTACCGCCGCGCGAACTGTGCACCCCGCGGCATGAGTCGGCTCCTCGTCGTCGCGTCGACGTTCCCGGCGCGGGCGGGCGACGGTACGCCCGGGTTCGTCCGCGACCTCGCGCAGTACGAGGCGCGTCATTTTGACACGCTCGTGCTCGTGCCAAGGACACCCGGCGCGCCCGCGCGCGAGCGTGTCTCGGACTCGCTGACGATCGAGTGGTTCCCGTACTTCCCGCGCAGGTGGGAGGCGCTCGCGCACGGCGCGATGGTCGAGAACATGCGCAAGTCCAAGGGCATGCTCGCGCAGGTGCCGTTCTTCCTCGGCGCGGAGCTGGCCGCGATCCGCAAGGCGGTGCGCCGGTTCAGGCCGGACGTCATCCACGCGCACTGGGTCGTGCCGCAGGGGGCGGCGGTGCTGATGGCGGCGCGCGGGGTGCCGTTCGTCCTCACGACGCTCGGCGGCGACCTCTACGCCCTCAACGGCGCGCTGCCCACGCGCCTCAAGCGCGCGGTGGTCGAGAAGGCGTCGTCGCTGACGACCATGAACACCGACATGCGCGAGCGCCTGCTCGCGCTCGGCGCGGACCCGGAGCGCACGCACGTCGTCCCGATGGGCGCCGACCTCGACGCGCTGCGCAAGACGGGCGAGGGAGTCGAACGCGTGCCCGGCCGGATGCTGTTCGCCGGGCGGCTCGTGGAGAAGAAGGGCGGCGCCGTCCTCCTCGAGGCGCTGCGCTCGCTGCCGTCCGGCTGGTCGCTCGACGTCGTCGGCGACGGCCCGCTGCGCGCGGACCTCGAGCGCGCGGCGGCGGGGATGCCGGTGCGCTTCCTAGGCCAGCTCTCGCGGGTCGAGCTCGCGAAGGCGATGTACGCCGCCGAGGTCGTCGTCGTGCCCTCGGTGCCCGCCGCCTCCGGCGACCAGGACGGCCTGCCCGTCGTGCTGCTCGAAGCCATGGGCGCGGGCAGCGCGATCGTCGCGTCGCGCCTCGCCGGCATCGACGAGGCGGTCGTGGACGGCGAGAGCGGGCTGCTCGTACCGCCGGGCGACGTGGCGGCGTTGCGCGACGCGCTGGCGGGGCTGCTGGCCGACCCTGGCCGCCGCGCGGCGCTCGGCGCGGCGGCGGCGGAGCGGGCCGAGTCGTTCTCGGTCGAGGCGATCGGCGAGCGCTACGTCGCGCTGCTGAACGACGCCCTGCGCCGCTAGCGGGCTACAGCTCGCCCGGGCGGCGCTCGGAGAGGAAGCGTTCGAGCTCGGCGCCGAGCTCCTCGCCGGTCGGCAGCCGCTGGCCGTCGAGCAGCCCGCCGCGCGCGGTGACGAACGAGTCGTACTGCTCCTCCAGCGCGCGTACGACGGCGGCGACCTCGGCGTTGTCGTCGACCTGCTCGTCGATGAGCCGCCGCGTCTCCTCCGCCGCCCGCAGCAGGCCCTCCGTCGGCAGCGACAGGCCCGAGACGCGCGCGATCGCGTCGACCAGCGCGGCGGACGCGGCGGGGTACTCCGCCTGCGCGACGTAGTGCGGCACGTGGACCGCGAACCCGCACGCGTCGTGCCCCCACTGCCCGAGCCGGTACTCCAGCAGGTGGCCCGCCGCACCGGGCACCTGCACGGTCGCCACCCACGGGTCGAAGCCCTCGGTCAGGTCGCGCCGCGAGCCGTGCGCGATGAGCCCGGCCGGGCGCGTGTGCGGCACGGCCATCGGGATGGCATTGAGGCCGACGTAGAGGCGCACGCCGAGCCGTTCCACGAGCACCCGCACGGCCGCGGTGAACCGCTCCCACTGCACGTCCGGCTCCGGCCCGGCGAGCAGGAGGTACGGCGTGCCGTGCGCGTCGCGCAGGGCCGTGAGCGTCAGGGCCGGCGCGTCGTAGGACTCCCAGTGGTCCTCCACGAACAGCATCACCGGACGCCGCGCGCGGTAGTCGTGGAGCTGGTCGACGTCGAACGTCGCTACCACCCGCGCCTCCGGCGACGACGCGACGAGGTGCTCGCGGGCGAGCCGCCGCGCCGCGCCCGCGTCCACGAAGCCGTCGAGCGCCTGGACCAGCACCGGCCGGCCCAGGTCGCCGCCGGCGAAGGCGGGGTCGAGCGTGAACAGGCCCTCCGGATCGAGCATCCGCCCATCCTGCCGCAGGAGATTCGCCCGCGCGCCGCGAATCGGGCGCCGTGACCCCTCGCCTCGCGTTCCTGCCGCTCGCCGCCCTGCTCGCCCTCGCCGTCCCCGCGACCGCCGCCCCGAACGGCGGCACGTGGGAGACGGCGTTCACGGCGACGGAGTGCGGCGCCAAGGTGGCGCTGCCCGTCGAGCCGGGGGAGACCTCGCTCGCCGTCACCGCCGCCGCGACCGTCCCGGCCAACGACATCGTGCTGAACGTCTTCCGCAACGGCACCCTCCTCGCCGCCACCGACAGCGCGACGAGCCCCGAGGCGTACGTCGCGCAGCGCCTCGACCCGCCCGCCGCGGCGGGCGACACCGTCGAGGCGCAGGTCTGCCCGTACGCCGACCCGGAGGTGCCGCTCACGGCGCCGTACACGGCGACCGGCACGTACGCGTGGGCGTCCGCGCCGTCCGCGCCGTCGGTGGGCGGCGGCGGCGAGCCGGCCGAGCCGGGCAGGAAGGACGTCGTCGTGCACGCGCTCGACGACGTCCTGATCCCGTGGGGCGCGCCGGGCGCGAGCGCCGACGTGGCGTTCCCCGAGGGGACGTACGACAAGGCGGAGCTCGTGTTCTCCGACCACCCGGACGGCGACGCGTTCGACCGGCTCATCACGGTCGAGGTCGACGGCGTGGAGATGTTCCGCGCGACCGGCCCGCGCGTCGACTACTCGGTGCGGTGGGACGTGACGCCGTACCTGTCGCTGCTGTCCGGCGGGACGCACAAGGTCATGGTGCGCGAGGAGTCCTACCTCGGCCGCGGCCACTGGGTGACGCTGGACTTCGTGCTGCACGAGGCGAAGCGGACGCCGCCGTCGGTCGCCGACTCCATCAGCGCGCCGTGGAGCTACGCGGGCCTGGCGCCCAAGTCCGGCGGCGGCTGCGCCGGCAACCTCGGCGACGTCAACCCGGCCTACGCCGCGCACATCGACGACACCCGCGCGTTCACCCGCCCCGAGGGCGAGGTGCGCAGCGCGACGTTCTACGGCTACCTCACCGCGCACGGCTGCGAGGAGTTCTGGTACTCGACCGTCCGCCCGACGCCCGTGCGCCAGGTGCACCTCGCGATCGACGGCGCGTCGTTCGCCGACTTCGTGCCGTTCCCGTACACGTACGCGTTCGTCGGCGGCTACCCCGAGGACCCGGTGTGGAGCGCCGCCGACCAGGCCGCGTGGAACACCGCGCAGCCGGTCCTCGCGGACAACGGCGTCTACACGGGGACGGGCGTGATCCCGCCGTACACGTTCGACGTGACCGACGTCGTGAAGGGCCTCGCGCCCGGCGAGCACTCGCTGTCGATCCGCATCGACAACGGCAACGGCACGTGGTTCCTCTCCGGTCAGGTGCTCGTCTCGTCGGGCAAGGGCAAGCCCTCCCGCTGAGCCCGGTGACGCATTCGTGGCGAGGCCGCTAGCCGGGTCGCGGGTACGGGGACGGCGTGGCCGACGACGTGACGTTCTGGTTCGACCCCGGCTGCCCGTGGACGTGGGCGACGTCGCGCTGGCTGGTCGACGCCGCGCGCGAGCGCGACCTGCGCGTCCGCTGGCGGCCGATGTCGCTGGCGATCCTCAACGCCGACCGCGAGCTCGAGCCGTGGCTGCGCGAGCGGCTTGAGCTCGGCGCGCGGGTGCTGCGGGTCGTCGCGGCGGTGCGCGACAACGACGCGCGCGAGCGGTTCTTCGAGACGTACGCGACGCGCGTCCACGAGCGCAAGGAGCCGTTCGAGGCCGCGACGGTCGAGGCGGCGTTGCGCGACGCGCACCTCGACCCCGCGCTGGTCGCCGCGATGGACGACGACACGTGGGACGTCGTCGTGCGGGCCGAGCACGAGGCGGCCCAGGAGGCGGCGGGCGGCGAGTCAGGCAGCCCGGTCATGGAGTACCGGGGCGTCGGCTGGTTCGGGCCGGTGCTCTCGCCCGCGCCGCGCGGCGCCGAGGCGGGCGAGGTGTGGGACGACCTGACGCGGTTCATCACGCGCGACGAGGTCTTCGAGGTCAAGCGCGGCCGCACCCGGGGCCCCGCCGTCGCGTAGCTACCCGTAGAGCGGCTCGTCGTTGCCGCCGTGGTGCGAGCACGACCCCTGGCGCCCGCCCGAGTGGCTGTACATCCCGTCGTCGCAGCGCATGACGTAGCCGTTCGTGCTCTCCCAGAACGACGGGATGCAGTCGAAGTAGGAGCAGAAGCTCGACGGCGGGCTGCTGATGTACGAGCCCCGCCCGCAGTGGTTGTAGCCCCACGGGTTCGCGGCGGCGCCGCACGTGGAGACCGCGGGCTTCGGAGCGGGCGGGCGCGTCGTCGCCCGGACGACGACCTGCGCCCGCGTCGGCCGCGCGGCGGGCCGCGCCGTGGTCGGGCGCGGGGCGGGCGGCGCGGTCGTCGGCCGCGGCGCGGGAGCCGTGGTCGGCGGGGGAGCGGCGACGGCCGGCTCGGCGGTGGGCTCGGGCGTGGGCTCGGCGCTCGGCGTCGTCACGACGGCCGGCGGCGCGGACTCCGCGGCGACCGTGCGGCTCGCCGCCTTCTCCGCCGGCGGCTCCGGCAGCACCGCGCCGAGCGCGCCGAGGGTGAGCGTCCCGACTATCACGCCCTGGGTGACCTTGCGTGCGAGCGAGTGGCCCGGCCGCCCGATGTACGCCACGCGCAGCGCGTGGAGCACGGGCCGCCCCGGCGCGTCCTCCGGCGTCACCACCGGCGGCGGGACGGGACGCGCGGCGGCGTGCGCGGCGCGCTCGGCCTCCAGCGCCGCGAGCAGCGGGGCGGTCTCGCCCTGGAACGCCGCGAGCGCCAGCGCGAGGGCGAAGTGGACGTACGGCGCCGCCGCCGGCTCGTAGAGCAGCCCGGAGACGTTCTGCCGGTTCGTCACGTGCAGCGCGGTGTACGGCGACGTCTCGTCGTGGGCGTAGCCGACGAGCTTGCCGAACGCCCACTCCCGCGTCTTGAGCCCGCCCTGGAACACCACGCGCTGCGTCGTCACGACCGCGACGCCGCTGTCCTTGACCTTGAGCACCTCGGGTCCGGGGACGTACGTGCCGCGCGAGCCACCCATCGAGTAGCGGAGGTTCTTCGTGACGCGGTACGAGAACCCGGCGTAGCCGCGGACGTAGTGGCCCGGCGTGCGCGCGCACTCGACGAGGCGGATGCCGGAGAGCACCTGGACGAGGTGCTCGCCGCGCTTGAGCACGACGCCGGGCGGTGCCTCACCGGACGGTCCGGAGCGCACGCGGTCGGCGAAGCCGGCGAGGACGGCGTCGTCGGAGGCCCAGGCCTCGTGGGCGCGGCGGTACGCGGCGTGGCGGCGCGCGTTCTCGCGCTCCGCCCAGCGGACGGCGTGGCGAGCGGGCTCGGTCATGGTTCCCCCGTGGCGGCGTGGCTGGAGGCCCCATCGTCGCCCGGGGGCGCGGCGCCGGTCCGCCGAACGGCCGAACTTGTCCCGATGCGGTCCCGGCGCGGCCTTCGCGCCGCTAGCCTGCCGGCACCGACTCAGTGGGGGGTTGTCTCGTTGATGCGCCTTGCCAGGGCGGCGGCCGCGTGTGCCGTGGCCCTCTCCGTGGCCGCCGTCCCGGCGCTGCCCGCCTCCGCCGAGGAGCCCGTCGCGCCGGCCGCGCCGCCCACGATCGAGGTCGTCCCGACCCCGGAGGGCCCGCGCCTCGCGTGGGGTACCGCGCCCACCGGCGGCGGCACCGGCTACGCCGTCTACCGGCAGCGCACCGGCGACGCCGCGCCCGCGAAGGTCACGACCGTCCCGGCGAGCACCGAGTCGTACGTCGACGCCGACCTCGCGCGCGGCGAGCAGGCCGTCTACTCCGTCGCCACCGTCCAGGGCGACGTCGAGAGCACGCCGCGCACCGCGCCGTCGTTCACCCGGCTCGCCGCCGACCCGGCCGTCGGCACGACCGACGCGCACGTCGACGACACCGGCGCGGGCGTCGTCGTGAACGCCGGCCTCGCCCGCACCGGCGACCGCGTCCACTCCGACACGACCACCGTCACGCTGCCGCGCGTCGGCGGCCCCGGCACGTACGACGCCACCGGCCTCGCCGTGACCCGCGCCGGCTCGCTCTGCACCGCCACGTCCGGCTCCATCGCCGTGGACGAGGTCCTCTACGACGCCGCCGGCGCGCTGCTGACGTACGCCGCGTCCTGGAACGTCGACTGCGCCGGCACGCCCACGCACGGCCTCGTGCGCTGGCACTCGGCGCGGCCGTACCAGGGCGTGCGCGGCACGGTGCCGGCGGGCGAGTGGCGCGTGCCGTCGGGCTCGTACGGCGACCGCACGCTGACGTTCGCCTCGGTCGGCGACGCGCCGGTGACGTTCGGCGCGGCGACGCTCTCCGGCGCCGACGCGGCGTCGTTCGCGATCCAGGGCAACGCCTGCGAGGGCCAGTCGCTCGCCGGCGGCGCGACCTGCGACGTCGTCGTCCGCGCGACCGTCTCCGGCGCCACGACCCGCACGGCGACCGTCGCGCTCGCCGACGACACCGCGCGCGGCACCCGCGGCGCGACGCTGTCCGCGATCCCGTCCTCGGTGCCCGGCGCGCCGGCGAACGTCGGCCTGTTCGGCCTGCGCATCGGCGTGGTGTCGACCGGCTGGCAGGCGCCGGCATCCGACGGCAACTCGCCGGTGACGGCGTACCGGGTCTACCGCCGGGTCGGCGACGGCGAGCCCGAGGCGCTCGCGCAGGTGCCGGCGAGCTCCGTGGCGTACGACGACGCCCGCCCGCCCGGCTCGACGCAGCGCTACGGCGTCTCGGCCGTCAACGCGATGGGCGAGGGCCCGGTCGCGTGGCTGCCGCACGACGTGGACACCCCTGGCACCAGCGTGATCCACGGCGTCGGCGACGCCAGCCCGTACGGCATGGCGGAGACCGTGCCGTACGGCGTCGTCGCCAGCCCCTACGACGTCGGCGGCGCCGACGTGCGGCACGCCGCCGTGTCGCCCGACGGCACGAAGATCGCGTACGCGAGGGCCGTTGCCGTGGCGGACGGCGACCACACGAGCTACGACCTGTACCTGCGCAACGCCGACGGCACCGGCACGCCGGTCAACCTCACCGGCGGCCGGATGGGCGGGCAGAGCGAGGAGTACTGGCCGGCGTTCAGCAACGACGGCAGGTGGATCGCGTTCACCCGCGAGTTCGACGACACCATCTCGGTGTGGCACGTCTCGGTGAACGGCGGCGTGCCGGTCCACCGCGGCGACAACGTCGCCGACCCGACGTGGCTCCCAGACTCGCGCTCGCTCGTCGTCACCGACTACACGTCGGCGACCGCGCCGCTCGTGCGCATCGCGCCGAACAACGCGCGCACCGCCGTCCCGGGCACGACCGCCGGCGAGTACCCGGACGTCTCGCCCGACGGGAGGTGGCTCGCGTTCGCGAAGTACAACGAGTGGTACGACGTCTACGCGATCGGCGTCCTGCCGGTCACAGGCGGCACGCCGAAGTGGATGCCGCTCGGCCCCGGTGCCCCCGACAGGCTCGCGCCGGCGTGGGACGGCACGGGACGGCGGCTCGCGTACACCCTCGTCAACAACGACCTCGAGCGGATCGCCGTCGGGCTCGCCGACTGGGACGGCTCGACGCTCTCCGCGGCGGGGCTCGTGGTCGAGCACCCGTCGTTCGAGCCCGCGTGGCGCTCGGTCGGCATGCGGTTCACGTCGGCGCCGTACGCCGTCGCGGGCTCTGTCACCGTCGGCATCGCGCTGTCGTCGCCGTTTCCGTCGGCGACCTGCACGCTCGACGCGCAGGCGGGCGTGCCGTGCACGACGTCGTTTTCGAGGTCGGGCCTGACCGCGGGGACGCACACGCTCGTCGTGCGCGCGACGTACGGCGCCTACTCGCGCGTGCTCTCGCACACGTTCACCGTCGACCGGGCCGGCCCCGTCATCACGATGCTCACGCCCACCGCGCTGTTCCACCTCGGGACGAGCGTCGGGTTCCGCTGGTCGGCCACGGACGCGACCGGCGTGGTGGCCTACGACGTGCGCTACCGCCGCGCGCCGTACAACGGCGGCTTCGGCGGGTACACCACGTCGAGCAACCGCCCGGGCCCGGGGTACTCGATCCCGACGACGCGCGGCTCGACGTACTGCCTGTCGGTACGCGCCCGCGACACGCTCGGGAACTACTCCGGATGGACCGCGGAGCGGTGCAGCACGATGCCGCTCGACGACAGGTCGCTGTCGGTGTCGTCCGGCTGGAGCCGGGGCTCCATGACCGGCTACTACGCCTCGACGTACACCGCGTCGAGCCGCCTCGGCGCGACGATGACGCTCGGCAACGTCTCCGCGAAGCGGCTCGCGGTCGTCGCGACCCGCTGCTACGGGTGCGGCTCCGTCGCGGTCTACATCGGGACGTCGTACGTCGGCACGGTCAACCTCTCGGCGAGCACGACGCAGCACTCCTACGTGGCCGTGCTGCCGGCGTTCGCGTCCGTCAGGACGGGCACCGTGACGCTGCGCGTCACGACGTCGGGACGCGCCGTGCAGGTCGACGGCCTCGGGGTGTCGAAGGCCTGAGCATGCGCAGGACGGTCGCCGCCGTGCTCGCGGCGAGCGTCCTCGCCGCGGGGCTCGCGGGCGCGTCCTCGGCCGCTCCGGCCCGCCCGCCGCTGCGCTGCACGGGCACCGGACGCGTGCGGTCGTGCACGGTCTTCACGACGCTGAAGGTCCGCAGCAACGCCGTGCGCGTCGTGTTGCCCGCGTCGTACCGGCCTGGCCGGCGCTACCCCGTGGTCTACGTCCTGCACGGCGTGGGCGACGACGAGACGTCCTGGACCGACCCGAAGCGCGGCGACCTCGCGGCCCTGACCGCGACGTGCGAGGCCATCTTCGTGACGCCCGACGGCGGGAGCGGGCGCGTCGCCGGCTGGTACTCCGACTGGCAGGACGGCTCCTACGACTGGGAGCGCTACCACGTCGAGGACCTGCGGCTCGGCGTCGAGGCGACGTTCGGCACGACGGGCAGGCGCGCGGTCGCGGGCCTGTCGATGGGCGGCTTCGGCGCGATGTCGTACGCCGCCCGCAACCCGTCGCTCTACCGCGCCGCCGCGTCGTACTCCGGCTTCCTCGACACGATGTTCGCCGCGCCGGCGACGGGCGCGTTCTACGACGCGAGCGGCCAGAACGACGTCTACTCGACCGGCGCGCCGAGCCGCGGCGTCTGGGGCGACCAGCAGGCGGACGCGGCGACGTGGCGCGCGCACAACCCGTGGGACCTCGTGCCGAGCCTGCGCCACACCGCGCTCTACGTCTCCGGCGGCACCGGCGTCGCGGCGCCGTCGGCGCCGGCCACCGCGCCCATGAACGCCGTCGAGGCGTACACGCGGACGCTCACCGACCGCTTCGTCGCGCGGCTCGACGAGGCCGGGATCCCCTACACCGACGGCCGCTACGACGGCGGCTCGCACGAGTGGCCGTACTGGCGCGCGGCGTTCACCGACAGCCTGCGCGTGCTGATGCCCGCCGTCGGCGCCCGTCCCTGCTGACCTTTCGCGACCCCGCACGGCGGCGTCGTCGCGCGTAGCGTCGAGGCAACCGTCCGATTGGGGGGGTCCTCGTGCTCCGTCGTCTGTCCGTCGTCGCCGCGACCGCGACCGTCGCGCCCGCCTAGGCCACCGACTCCGTCCCCGGCGCCCGGCGTCCAGGCGCGGCGCCTCGCGCTCGTCGGCACGCGCTGCCCGTCGTGCGGCGTGGTGGACCTGTTCATGGGCACCTCGCGCGTCGCCCGGATCGACATGGCGGGCACCCTGCTGAACAAGGCGCAGTGGGTGATCCCGGCGTTCGCGTCGGTGCGTTCGGGCTCGGTCAGCCTGCGGGTCGTGTCGACCGGCAAGACCGTCCAGATCGACGGGATCGGCGTCAGCCGCGTGGCCTACGTCAGGCTGCCGTTCTGAACCAGCCGACCCCGGTCGTCGCGCAGAGGCCCGCGGCGTTGCAGGCCCGCAGCGCGAACTCGTACGTCGTCGCGGGCCGCAGCCTCCCCGCCTCGACCCGGTAGTACGCGCGGCTGCCCGCGGCGACCGACGTCGTGAAGCCGTTCGTGACGTTCCACGTGCTCGCGCCCTTGGTGCGCACGTAGAACAGCGCGCGGTCCACCCCCGGCACGCGGTCGGTGACCACGGCGCTCATCGTGCCGGTGACGGGCATCGTCTGGGAGCCGCTCGTCGGGCGGATCGACGACGGGACCCCGGGCGCGTTGACGACGCGCTTCGCGGCGAGCACCCGCCGGACGCTCGCGATCGCGCTCGCGCGCGGGTACGTCCCCGCGTCGATCGCCGCCCGGATCCTCGACATCACGGGGAGCGGGTCGCTCGTCACGAGCGCCATGTCCGCGCCCGCGCGCAGCGCGCGCACGGCGGCGTCGGCGGGGGACAGGCCCATGTTCGTGATGGCCGCCATCGACAGCGAGTCGGTGAGGATCAGCCGCGCGCCGCCGAGGCGCCGGCGGAGGTAACGCATCGCGTTCGGCGACAGGCTCGCGGGGACGCCGCTCTCGGTGAGGCCCGGCACCTTGAGGTGGCCGACCATGACGCTCGGGACGCCGTTCGCCATGACCGTGTCGAACGGCACCATGTCGCGGCTCTGCATCGTCGACAGCGGCGGCGTCGTGGCGCCGCCCGCGTGCGTGTCGGTCGCCTGGCCGTGGCCCGGCCAGTGCTTCGCGCTCGTCAGCACGCGCGCGGAGCGCATGCCCCGCAACCACGCCGTCGTGAACGCGCCCACGGTGCTCGGGCTCGTCGCGAACGCGCGGTCGCTGCGTTCCATGTAGTAGCCGTCGATCTTCAGGTCCGCGACCGGCGCGAGGTCGAGGTCGACGCCGAGCGCGCGCATCCTGCGGCCGTAGTCGTAGGCGATCGCCTGCACCTGGCTCGTCGTACGCGTCGCGCCCATCGTCTCCGCGCTCGGCAGCGCGTAGATGACGCTCTCGAGCCGCTGGACCTGCCCGCCCTCCTCGTCGGAGGCGACGAACGGCACCACCGGCCCGGCCGCGCGCACCGACGCGAGCTGCGCTCCGAGGTTCGACGGCGGCGTGCCGAGCAGCACGATGCCGCCGATGCCGTTCGCGACCCAGGTCCTTGCCGTGGACAGGCTCGACATCGGCACGCCCGCCATCACGAGCTGGCCGGCGAGCTGCGTGCTCGTCCAGTTGTTCGGGTCGTTCGAGTACGCGGCGTGCGCCGGCGCCGGGATCGCGACGAGGACGAGGGCGGTGGCGGCTACGAACGCGCGTCCGGACACGCGGCTGACGATAGCGACAGCACCCCGGCGAACCTGTCACCTTCGGCGGCCACCGTGTCGAGCGCGCGTTGCGGGTCATACGTGAGCTCCTCGGCGTCGGCGCGTTCGACGGCATCCCACGGCACCGGCATCGAGACCGTAGGGACGCGCAGCGCGCGCAGGGAGTACGGCGCCACGGTCGACTTGCCCCTGTCGTTCTGGCTCCAGTCGACGAGCACCTTGCCGGGCCGCAGCGACCGCGTCATGCGGTCCACGACGCGTTCGGGCGTCTCGCGGGCGAGCGCGGCGGCGAGGCGCTTGGCGTAGCCCTTGGTGGCGTCGTACGTCGCGTCGCGCAGCGGGACGTAGACGTGGATGCCCTTGGCGCCGCTCGTCTTGGCGTAGGCCGCCAGGCCGTCGGCGTCGAGCCGCTCCCTCACTCGGAGCGCCACCTCGCACGCCTCGCGCAGGCCGGCGGGCGGGCCCGGGTCGAGGTCGAACACCATCACCAGCGGCCGTTCCTGCGCCTCCGCGAGCCCGAGGAACGGGTGGATCTCGACGGTCGACAGGTTGCCCGCCCAGACGAGGCTCGGGAGGTCGTCGAGGACCGGCGACTCGAACGTCTTGCCGCTGCGCTCGTACGCCATCCGCGCCGTGCGCACCCACGGCGGGTGCGGAGGCGTCCGCGTCTGGAAGAAGTGCGGCCCGCCGACCCCCTCGGGGAAGCGGTGCAGCGTCACGGGCCGTCCCGCGACGTGGGGGAGGAGCACGTGCGCGACGCGGACGTAGTAGTCGATGACCTCGGCCTTGGTCGTGCCCGTCGCCGGGTAGAGGACGCGGTCGAGGCTCGACACGGCGACGTCGCGGTCGAGCACCCGCAGCGTCGTCACGCGAGCTGCTCCACCGTGCACGAGCGCGGGTCGCGGTCGGGGCGCCAGCGCACCAGGCGCGCGGGGTGGCGGAAGCGGATGCCGTCGAGCACGGTGTACGCGACCTCGGCGACGAGCTCGGGGCGCAGGGGCACCCAGTCCATCGACATGCCCGGGGCCCAGCGTCCGGACGAGCCCTTGAGGCGCCCCATGTGCCCGCCCTCCAGCGCGAACCCGTTCTCCCAGGGATGCCCGCGCAACGGCGTGACGTACCTCGCGAGGTCGTCGGGCGCGGGGCCGCTCGTCACGACGCCGACGTGGCGCAGCGCGTCGCCCTCCCACACGCCGAGCAGCAGGCTCGCCACCCTCGGCGCGTCGGGCGTCCCGCCGAGGCGCATCCCGGCGACGACGCAGTCGACGGTCCGGACCCGCTTCACCTTGACCATCGCGCGCCTGCCCTGCTGGTACGGCAGGTCGGCGCGCTTCGCGACGACGCCGTCGAGCGCGCCGCCGGGCGGCGCGTCGAGCCAGCGCCGCGCCTCGTCCGGGTCCGTCGTCGTGGGGGTGGCGCAGACGTTCGGTGGCGCGCCGGCGAGGAGGCGTTCGAGCCGGGCGCGGCGGTCGGCGAACGGCTCGCCGGTCACCACGTCGAACGCGACGTAGCTCGCCGGCGTCTCCGCGCTCAGCCGCGCGACGCGCGAGGCGGCCGGGTGCAGCCGCGCCATCAGCGCGCCGAAGTCCGCGCGGCCGTCGCGCCACGCGAGCAGCTCGCCGTCGAGGACGTACGCCCGCTCGGGCAGCGCGAGCAGCGACGCGACGACCTCGGGGAAGTAGCGGGCGAGCGGCTTGCCGTGCCGGCTGCGCAGGTCGACCGTGTCGCCGTCGCGCGTCGCGACGCAGCGGAACCCGTCCCACTTCGGCTCGTACGTCCAGCCCTCGCCGACCGGCAGGTCGTCCGCGGACTTCGCGAGCATCGGCACGATCACGCCATACGACGTACCCGTGCCACCTCGCGCACAGTCGCCGCGTCAGCGAGGAACGGTTGAACCCGCGGTGCCGCGAACCCACTCATCAAGGACATGCCGGGCGCCAGGCCCGGTCCCAGATTGGGGGGTTACCACCATGCGTCTCGTCTCCGCGTTACCGCTCGTCGCGCTCGCGGCCGTCACGCTCGCCGCGCCCGCGGCGTCGGCCGAGCCGATCTGCACCGGCACCGCCGAGGACGCGAAGGTCTGCGTCGACCCGGCGGGCACGCCCGGCGCGAGCCTCGAAGGATCGCTGTTCTCGCGCTGCCTGTTCGTGCCCACCATCCCCGAGTGCACGACCGTCTCCGTGCCCGGCGTGCGGATCACGTCGGGCGACGTGCCGCTCGTCACGTGCGAGGGCCCGCAGTGCCCGCCGCAGGGCGACCCGGTCCCCGACACCGGCCCGCTGCCGGGCGGCGGCGGCTGCGGCGACCCGACGCAGCGCGGCCCGGTCATCCCGAGGATCGTGGTCTGCATCCAGGAGGGCCACCTCTGAGTCGCGAGGGGGTCCTGCCGCGCCCGCGGCAGGGCCCCTACCCGCGCCGGGACCTCGCGTCGCCGTTCTCCCTCCTGGGGACCGGCGGGACGGCGCGGGCGGTGCGGAGGAAGATCCCGGGCACCTCGACCAGGGTCGCGGCCGCGAGGACGTTCTCGAGGTTGCCGAGCAGCGGCGCGACGCCGCCCCCGAGGAAGTACGCCGCCGTCAACCCCGCCGCCGTGCCGCTGGCGTACTCCAGACGCGGCTTCGCGAGGAACCAGTCCAGCACCCGCCCGAGCCGCCGGCCCGCGTCGCGGGCGCGCATCCTCACGGCCGCCACCACGAACCCCACGCCGTGCCGGAGCTGCGCGCGCCCCGGCTCGCCCCGCGCCTCGGCGAGCACCCGCCGGTACTCCTCGCGGCGGAACGCGCGCTTGCGCCCGCCGATCAGCGCGGCGAGGTCGGCGAGCCGCCACGCCGCCGCCGGCCCGATCCGCCGCATCGCGCGGCCGCGGCGTACGAGCTCGCGGGCGAGCCGTTCGGGGGCGCCCGACGTGACGAGGTCGATCACGAAGAAGGTCGTGCCCATCCCCATGAGCGCCCAGCGGAATGAGTCCCACCCGGACTCCCCGTCGATCCAGACCCCCGCGACTGCCGCGGTGGTGGCCGAGAGCGCGGCGGCGAGGACGAGCGGCGCCCACCACGGCAGCGGTCGGTTCCGGTCGCGGCGCGGGCTCACGGGGTCACCCCGCGCGGGGCGAACGACCGGCGCGTACGGCCGCGCGAGTGCTGCTCGTACCAGACCCGCCCCGCGCCCGTCACCGTGTAGAAGCGGCGGCGGGGCCGGTCGTCGGGCTGCGCCGCCTCCCACTCGCCCACGATCAGCCCGGCCTCCTCGAGCCGGTCGACGATCGGGTAGACCGTGCCGGAGCCGAGGCCCGACTCGTCGATGATCCGGTAGCCCCATGCCGGGTCCTCCGGCGGCGCGCCCATGATCACGTCGAGCACCAGCCGGGTGGCGGTCGTGAAGCGCATGCGCTCCCTCTACCCCTATGTCGAGGACGACACACACCCTGTAATCACCGGCACGACCGCGCGTGTGTCGTGCACCAGGTACCCACTCCCGAGAGGCGCCGCCATGCTCCGTACGACTCGCCGTGCCGCCGCGCTGATGGCGGTCGCGGCCGCCGCGGCGCCCGCCCTGCTCGCCGCGCCCGCCGAGGCCGCGATCACCTGCGTGGGCAGGGTCGTCGTCGAGGGCTGGACGGGCGTCTGCGTCAACGCCGACGGCACCGGCGGCTCCTGGCTCGTCTGCGCCCGCGACGGCAGGAACTTCCCGGCGAACGAGGTCTACCTCCCCAGGCACGGGACGACCGACCACGCCTGCCGCCCGTGACGCGTCCCGCGCGTCCCCGCGTCGGAGCCTCCCTGGCCCTCGCCTTCCTGGTCGCGACCGCGCCCGCCGCGTCGGCCGCCCCGAGCTGCGCGGGCACCGAGGAGGACCTCGTCGTCTGCGTGGACGCCGAGGGCGGCCCGTCGCGGGGCACCCGCGGAGAGCTCCTCTCGCGCTGCCTCTACCTGCCGACCGACCCCGCCTGCCGGGAGGTGACCGTGCCGAACGTCGTCCTGTACGACGGCGAGGGACGGCTCGTGTCGTGTGGCGGATTCGTGTGCGACAACGTGCTCTGTACGGCGGACCCGACGAGGGACCACGTCCTCTGCTGGCTACCCCCGGTGCAGCGCGAGCACCGAGTCGATCGTGTCCGCCTCGTCGGGCCGCTTGTCCTCGCGGTAGCGCAGCACCCGCGCGAACCGCAGCGCCACGCCGCCGGGGTAGCGCGGCGAGGCCTGCACGCCGTCGAACGCGATCTCCACGACCAGCTCGGGACGCACGAACACCTGCCACTCGTTGCGTGACGCCTCCAGCGCGAGCAGGCGTTCGGTCTGCCACGCGAGCAGCTCGTCGGTGAGCCCCTTGAACGTCTTCCCCAGCATCACGAACGACCCCGACGCCGGGTCGCGCGCGCCGAGGTGGAGGTTCGAGAGCCAGCCGCGCCGCCGCCCGTGCCCCCACTCGGCCGCGAGCACGACGAGGTCGAGCGTGTGCCTCGGCTTCACCTTGAGCCACGCCGCGCCGCGGCGGCCCGCCTCGTACGCCGCGTCGAGCGACTTGGCGACGGCGCCCTCGTGCCCGCGCGCGACCGCGCCGTCGAAGAACGCCCGCGCCTCGTCGGCGGAGCCGGTCACCAGGCGCGGCACGGCCGCGTCCCCGGCGACGGACGCCAGCGCGTCCCACCGCGCACGGGCCGGCGCGCCGAGCAGGTCGGTGCCGTCGAGGTGCAGCACGTCGAACCAGAACGGCGTCAGCGGCACGTCGCCGCGCGCCCCCCGCGTGGCGACCCGCGAGCCCGTGACCTGGAACGGGCGCGGCCGCCCGTCGTCGTGCAACGCGATCGCCTCGCCGTCGAGCACCACCTCGCCGGCGGGCAGCGCCAGCGCCGCCGCGACGAGCTCGGGCACCCGCGCCGTCACGTCGTCCAGCGTCCGCGTGAACACGCCGACCTCGCCGCCGCGCCGGTGGACCTGCACGCGAACGCCGTCGAGCTTCCACTCCCACGCGGCCTCGCCGAGGCGCGCGACGGCGTCGTCCACGTCCACCGCGGGCGAGGCGAGCATCGGCTGGACCGGCCGGCCCATCTCGAGCCGGAACGACGCGAGCGCCGCGACGCCGTCGCGCCACAACGCCTCCGCCACCGGCGCCAGCGCCCCGCGCAGCATCGCCGCGCGGCGCACGTCGTCGGCCGCCGCGCCCGCCGCGCGGGCCACCGCGTCGGTGACCAGCGACTCCAGCGCGCCCTGCCGCAGCTCGCCCGCGACGAGCCCGACGAGCAGGCGCCGTTCCGTCGCGGTCGCGCGCTCGAACAGCGAGCCGAGCAGCCGCCGCCGCTCGGCCACCGAGCCCGCGCCCGCGCACGCCGCGATGCGGTCGAACGTCTCGTCCACCTCGCGCACCGTCAGCACCGGCTCCTCGCACGGGCCGGGCAGGTCGGCCAGCGAGCGGTACGCCACGCCGGTGCGCCGCTGCGTCAGCTCGCCCGACAGGTACGACACGACGACCGCGACGTCGTCTGCCGAGGCCGCGCGCAGGCAGCCGGCGAGCAGCGCGACCTTGGCCGACCGCGACCGCGTCGCGGCCACCTCGTCGGAGGTCCGCGCGACCTCGCTCAGCAGCACCCGCCCATTCTCGTAGGGTCTGCCCATGGCGTTCGTGCGGCGGGTCGGTCAGGCGTGTCTCGCGACGGTGTTCGTCAGCGGCGGGCTCGACGCGCTGCGCGACCCGGGCTCCCGCGCCGGGAAGGCGAAGCCGGTCGCGGACGCCCTCGGCGTCGACGGCACGACGCTCGTCCGGGCCAACGCCGCCGCGATGGTCGCGGGCGGCCTCGCCCTCGCCACCGACCACCTGCCGCGCACCGCCGCCGCGGGGCTCGCCGCGAGCCTCGTGCCGACGACGCTCACGGGGCACCCGTTCTGGACGGAGAAGGACCGCGACCGCAGGCGCGATCAGCGCGTGCACTTCGCCAAGAACGTCAGCCTGTTCGGCGCGTGCGTGATCCTCGCCACGTCGAAGCGGTGATCGGCGACCCCGACGACCCGCGGCTCGCGGACTACCGCGCCCTGCGCGACCCCGCGACGCGGGTGGCGTACGAGCGCGAGCACGGCGTGTTCGTGGTCGAGGGGACGCTCGCCATCGCCAACCTGCTGGCGTCGCCGTACGAGGTCCGCTCGCTGCTCGTCACGCCCGCGATGCGCGAGCGCCTCCCCGCCACCGACGCGCCCGTCTACGTCGCCGAGCGCGAGGTGATGGCGGCGGTCGCGGGGTTCGACGTGCACCGCGGCGCGCTGGCGATCGCGACCCGCCCGCCGCCGCGCGAGGCCGCCGACGTCCTGCGCGACGCGCGCACCGTCCTCGCGCTCGAACGCCTCAACGACCACGAGAACGTCGGCGTGCTGTTCCGCGTCGCCCGCGCGCTCGGCGCCGACGCGGTGCTGCTCGACGGCGAGACGTGCGACCCGCTGTACCGCCGCGCCGTCCGCGTCTCGCTCGGCCACGTGCTGCACGTGCCGTTCGCGCGGACCGACGACCTGCTCGGCGCGCTGGCGTCGTTCACGACGGTCGCGCTCACACCGTCGGCGGAGACGCGCCTCGAGGACGTACCGCCGCCCGAACGCGTCGCGCTCCTGCTCGGCGCCGAGGGGCCAGGCCTGCGCCGGGAGACGATCGAGCGAGCCGGCGTCCGCGCGCGGATCGCGATGCGCGCGGGCGTCGACTCGCTCAACGTCGCGACCGCCGCGGCGATCGCGCTGCACAGGCTCGGGCGCGTCTAGACCTAGCGCACGCAGGGGGAGTCGCGCACGACCTCGCAGACGGCGTTGACGGCGTCGCACGGCAGGCCGACGCAGGCCGACGCGGGCGGGGCGAACGACAGGGCGGCCGCCGCGGTGAGGGCGGCGAGGGCGAGGACGCGGGCACGGCGCACGGGGTTCTCCGGGGGGTGAGTGGACGCGGGCGGCGCCAAGTGTGCTTCAGTCGCAGCGCTTGGACCAGACGAACCAGTGCATTTCCACCATCACAGGGGGTTCCCTCATGCACGGAGCACGGTCCGCACTACTCGCCGCCGCGGCGCTCGCCGTCACCGCCCTCACGGTGCCGGCCCGCGCGGACGGGCCCGGCGTCGGCACGCCGTGGGTCGTCACGGTCGGCGACTCGTACATCTCCGGCGAGGCCGGCCGCTGGGCCGGCAACACGAACGACGGCGAGCAGTACCACGACGCGCTCGGCTCGACCGCGTACTTCGACAACGCCTCCCGCACCGCCGAGACCATCGACCGCTGCCACCGCTCGTGGGCGGCGGAGGCGTTCGTCGGAGGCGGGATCAACGGCGCCAACCTCGCGTGCTCCGGCGCGCGCACGTCGACGTTCACCGACGGCGACGGCAGGTTCAAGCCGGGCCTGGACTTCTACCTCGACTCGTACGGCCAGCAGGGGCAGGCGCGCGCGCTCCAGGCGTTCGCGACGACCCACAACGTCAAGCTCGTCGTCGTCTCGATCGGCGGCAACAACTTCAACTTCGGCTCGGTCGTGAGCCGCTGCGTCGAGGACTTCCTCGCCTCGCCGTCGTGGTGGCCGGACTACTGCAAGGACGACTCCGACGTCACCGCCAACTTCACGTCGACCAACGTCAGCGCGCAGACCACCGCCATCAGGAACGCGCTGCTCAACGTCCGCCAGGCGATGACCAACGCCGGCTACGGCTCGGCGGCGTACACGATCCTCGTGCAGAACTACATGAGCCCGATCCCGCGCGGCAGCGGCTTCCGCTACTCGCAGTCGGGCTACACGCGCCAGTCCACCGGCGGCTGCGGCTTCTGGAACGCCGACGCCGACTGGGCCAACGACTCCGCGCTGCCGACCATCAACAACGCCGTCGCCAACGCCGTCACGGCCAGCGGCATCACGAACATCAGGACGCTCAACCTGTCGACGGCGTTCAACGGCCGCCGCCTCTGCGAGAGCACGGTCGGGCTGATCGAGGAGAAGGGCCTGTGGGACTGGCGTTCCGCGGGCGCGGTCGACCAGACGGAGTGGGTCAACCAGATCCGCACGGTCACGACGTGCTGCGGCAACTACTACCTGCAGGAGTCGCTGCACCCGAACTACTGGGGCCAGCTCGCGCTGCGCTCCTGCGTGCGGCTCGCGTACAACGCGGGCACGCCGCGCGGCGGCTCGTGCCGGATCTACTCGACCGGCCTGAGCTCGCGCGGCGAGCCCGTGATGACGCTGGTCTAGGGCTCCGTCGGGGTGGCGGTCTCCGGCTTGAAGAGGCCGAAGGCCGCCCCCTGCGGGTCCCGCAGGATCGCGAACGTCCCGCCCGGGATCGGCGACGGCGGCACCATCACGGTCGCGCCGAGCGCCGCGGCCTCGCCGACCAGCTTGTCGATGTCGGCGGGCTGGAAGTACGGCATCCAGTACGGCGGCACGTCGGCCGGCATGTCGGGCGACTTCGCCATCATCCCGGCGACGCTGCGCCCGCCCTGCTTGAACTCCGTGTACGGCATCGGGCCGCCGGCCTCGGACGTCTCCTCGCCCCAGCCGAACACCTCGCCGTAGAAGCGCTTCGCGCCCTCGACGTCGGTCGTCGTCAGCTCCACCCACGTCAGCGCGCCGGCCTCGTCCTGCACCTGCGCGCCCTTGTGGTCCCCGGCCTCCCACAGCGAGAAGAACGCGCCCGCCGGGTCCTGGAGCACGGCCATGCGCCCCGACGTGTACACGTCCACGGGACCGGCGACGACGGTGCCGCCCGCGCCGCGGACCGTGTCGAGCATCGCGTCGAGGTCGTCGGTCGCGAAGTACACCGACCACGCGGTGGCGCCGGGCATCTGCGCGGGGCCGTAGCCGCCGACGTAGCGGCCGTCGAGGGTGAACATGCCGTAGCCGCCGGCGTCGTCCATCGGCACGTCGTCGGCCCGCCAGCCGAGCAGCGTGGCGTAGAACGTCCGCGTCGCCGGGACGTCCGACGAGCTGACGTCGACCCAGCTCGGCTCGCCCTGCGCGTATCCGGACTTCTCGGTCATCGCGTCCTCCGTGCACTCGTCACCTGGCGTCGGCGCGACGGTAACAGTCCCGGTTCCCTCGCTTGGCGCGGGGGGCGAGGGGTACCGTCAACGGCGGCGCCGGCTCGATCCATGGCCCCCGGTCCCAACCTTGTCGCTACGAGCGACACACCGCCGAGAGGCGACCTGGCGGGCCGGCGCCGTTCGTCTGCCGTTCCCCGAAGGAGTCCGCTTGCCCGAGGCACCGCGCCCGCGGCGTCCCGTCCTGCTTTCGCCCGACGTCGTGGCGATGGTCAGCGACGCGAGCCTGGACACGACGCCCAGGGCCGAGCTGCTCGAACGCCTCGAGTCCGCGCTGCGCCTGCTGCCGCCGGCCGAGCGGCGCGCGGTGCTGACCGCGCACGCCTCCGACGACGGCCTCGACCACGTCGCCGGCGACATGGGCCTGTCCGCCGAGGAGGCCGACGCGCTGACCCGCAACGCCGTCCAGCTCCTGCGCGGCGCGCTCGCCGACCTCGAGCCCGAGCCCACCCCGGACTTCCCGAGGCTGGCCCCGCCGGACGTCATGCCGACGCACCGCCCGGAGTAGCGCCCTACGCCACCGCCGCCGTCGCGGCCGCGACGAGCTCGTCGCGCGTCGGCAGCGGCGGGAGCGGCGGCTCCCACCCGTCCGCCGTGGCCGCGCGGATGCGCCCGGCCTCGGTCGCCAGGATCTCGTCGGGCGTACGCAGCAGGTTCGCCCCGCGCACCAGCGCGTCGAACAGGTCGCGCTCCCGCATCGCCCCCGCGAACAGGTCCTCCCACAGCACCCGCTCCGGACGCGGGGGAGCGGGCTCGCCGTAGAGCGCGGCGCGCCACCGGGCGCGGGTGCGCGTGTCGACGTCGGCGGCGTTGCGGACGAACGGCGCCACCTCGCGCTCGACCGCCGCGTCCAGCGCGAGCACCTGGTCGCCGGGGTCGGTGTGCGCGAGCGCGTCGCGCACCAGCGCCGCGGACACCAGGCCGAGCGAGACGCCGCGCCCGTACGACGGGTTGCTCGTCGCCGCCGCGTCGCCCGCGAGCAGCACGCCGGTCGCGACCGGGCGCCCTTCGCGGACCGCGCGGCGGACGAGGTTGCGCTGCCCGGCCATCACCGACGGGTCGTTGAGCGGCCTCCCCACGGCCACAGGACCGGCCGTGACCGGCAGGAGCCGCGCCACCGCGTCGAACGCCGCCGGCTCGCGCAGCACCCGTGCCGGCTCGTCGTCGTCCTCGGTCTGCAGCGGCACCGAGAACGACCGCCCGTCGCCCTGGAACACCAGCGTGGCGTACGCATCGCCCTCGCCGCCCTGCGTGAACCCGCGCATCAGCGCGGGCGGCTCCTCGCCGGGCAGGGTCTCGTAGTAGCGCGTGTAGTAGCGGTTGCCGCACTCGTTGCCGCTCTCGGGGAACGCCACGCCCAGCCACCTGGGCGTACGGCTGCGTCGCCCGCTCGCGTCGACGACGACGTCGGCGGCGTACGCGCTGCCGTCGTCGAGCCCGACGCCCGTCACGTGCGGCACGTCGCCGCCCTCGGTGACCAGGCCGGCCGCGCCGCGCCGGTCGACGCGCACGCCCTCGCGGACCGCGTGCTCGTGCAGCAGCCGGTCGAACACCGGCCTGCGCACCGACATCGTGACGACCTCGTCGTCGCTCGGGCGGGGAGCGCGGTCGGCGATCCACGGCGGCAGGTGGTCGGCGGCGCGGAACACGTGCGCGCCCTCGTCGCGCAGCGCGGCGTAGAGGTCCGGCGCCTCCTCGCGCACCAGGTGGACGGTGCGCGCGAGGAACGCGTGGGACTGGCGGAGCTGCGGCGTCCCCGGCCGCTGCCAGCCGAGCACGGCGCCCGCCGCGTCGCCGGGGGGAGCGGGGTCGCGTTCGAACACCGTCACCCCGTGCCCCGCCCGCGCGAGGGTCAGCGCGGTCCAGAGGCCGGTGACACTGCCGCCGATGATCGCCACGTCCACGCCGCGCACGGTAGCGTCGCGCCATGGCAGAACGACAGAGCTATCACGTGGTCCCGTACGTCAACGGGTGGGAGGTCCGCCTCGGCGGAGCCTCCGAGGAGCACGGTTCGCTGGGCGTCTGGGACCACAAGGACCTGGCGGTCGCCCGCGCCAAGGAGCTGGCGAAGGAGGCCGAGCTCGGCCAGGTCGTCGTCCACGGCGAGGACGGCAGGATCCAGGACGAGTTCACCTACGGCGAGGACCCGCGCGACATCCCCGGCTGACCGGGAACGCGCCGCCTCCCGCCGGTGTTGCGACCGGTACCGAGCAACCCGAGAGGCGGAGGTGGCGCCGTGCTGTTCTCGCGCACGAAGACGACGATGGTGACGCCGGAGGAGGCGCTGCCGGGCCGCGCCGAGCGGCCGTTCGCCGTGCCCGCGACCCACGCCGTCCTCGGCAACCCGATCGAGGGGCCGTACCCCGAGGGGCTCGAGGTCGCGGTGTTCGGCCTCGGCTGCTTCTGGGGCGCCGAGCGGCGCTTCTGGCAGACCGACGGCGTCTGGTCCACCGCGGCCGGCTACGCGGGCGGCCACACGCCGAACCCGACGTACGACGAGGTCTGCTCCGGCCGCACCGGCCACACCGAGGTCGTGCAGGTCGTGTTCGACCCGGCCGTGGTGTCGTACCGCGAGCTGCTCCGCGTCTTCTGGGAGTCGCACGACCCGACCCAGGGCATGCGCCAGGGCAACGACGTCGGCACGCAGTACCGCTCGGCGATCTACGTCACGTCCGACGAGCAGCGCGAGGCCGCCGAGGAGACGCGGGAGGCGTTCGAGGCGAGGCTGCGCGCCGCCGGCTACGGAGCCGTCACGACCGACATCGAGAAGGCCGGGCCGTTCTGGTTCGCCGAGGACTACCACCAGCAGTACCTCTACAAGGTGCCCAACGGCTACTGCGGCGTGGGCGGCACCGGGGTCTCCTGCCCCGTCGGCGTCGCCACGACCGAGTAGCCGCGCGTCGTAGCGGCGCCCCTCAGCCCTGCGTGACGGCCTCGGCCAGCAGGTCGAGGAGCGCGTCGGGCGCGTCGCTGCCGAGGCGGGTGCCGTTGGTGACGTACCGGCACCCGTCGTGGCTGACGGCGACGGTGGTGACGCTGCCGTCGGCGCGCTCGGCCAGGACGTTGTAGAGCGTCTCCGAGGTGTTCGAGCAGTCGCGGGCGCCGTGGCTGAGCCCGACGGCGTTGAGCCCGTCGACGATCCGCGTCGCCGTCGAGTCGGTCACCGTCGCCGTCGCGGCCAGGAGGTAGCCCTGGTACCGGCAGACGTGGACCGCGACCGTGCCGTCCGGGACCATCGTGTCCACCGGGCCGGGGACGTACGGCGCCGAGGCGGGCCACGAAGGCTCCGCGAGCGCAGGCCGGGCGCGGCAGCCGTGCGCCGTCGGGGCCAGCGCCTCGTCGAGCAGCGGCGCCACCGAGACCTTCGGGTAGATCGTGCGCCACGTGCCGTTGTCGATGCCGGCGCACCCGTCGGGGTTCACGGTCACGACCTCGACGTGGTCGTCGTAGCGGAGGGCGACGCCGTAGTCGCCGATCAGGTCGAGCATGCAGCCGTGGAGGCCGCTGACCTGGTCCTCCCTGCGCACCGCGCGCAGCGCCGTCACGATCCGCCGCGCGAGCGGGTCGCCGCCGCGCAGCGTCACGGGCCCGCGTGCGGCCGTCCTGAACGTGCGCTCGCAGACGAGCACCTCGATCGCGCCGTCCGAGACCATGGCGTCGGCCGGGCCGACGCCGGCGGGGGGCCGTTCGCCGGGGCAGGCGAGCGGGGTCGCGGGGACGACGGGCCGCGGCTCCTGTCTGACGATCGCGAACGCCGCGGCCGCCGCCGCCACCGCCAGCGCGGCACCGCCCGCCGTCGCGAGCCGCCCGCGCCGCGCGTTACGCGCCGCGCGCTCGCGCAGCGCCGCCGTGTCCAGCGGCCGCACCGGCGCCGAGTCCACCCGGCGCAGCGCATTCAGTACGTCGTCCATCACGCCTCCGTCCGTTCCACGCCGTACTCGTCGCGCAGCCGCGCGAGCCCGCGCGACGCCTGCGACTTCACGGTGCCCTCGGCGCAGCCCATCGCCGCCGCCGCGTCCGCCTCCGACAGGTCCAGGTAGTGCCGCAGGACGACCGCGAGCCGCTGGCCGGGCGGCAGCCGCCGCAGCGCCCGCACCAGCGCGTCGCGCTCCGCGACGCCGTCGTCCCCGCTCGGCACGACGCCGTCGCCGGTCAACGGCGCCTCCTCGCGCCAGCGACGCCGCGCGCGGAGGAACTCGTTGACGACGATGCGCCGCACGTAGCGGTCGGGGTCGTCGGCCGTGCAGACGCGGCGCCAGTGGCGCCACGCCTTGGTCAGCGCCACCTGCGCGACGTCCTCGGCGCGCTGCCAGTCCGCCGTCAGCAGCCACGCGGCGCGCACGAGCCCCGGCCACCGCGTGGCCGCGAACTCGTCGAATCCCTCTGCACCGTCCATCACCCGTACCGACACCCGTCAGGCCGGCGGAGGTTGCTTCGCGCTACGAGACCGAGCGCGCGATCCGCACGAGCTCCTCGACCGGCACCCCGCTCGTGCCCTGGGTGACGGTACGCAGCCGCAGCGACGACAGGAGGAACGTCACGCCGTCCGCCGCCCACGACACGCGGTACGTGCCGTAGCCGTCCCTGGGCGTCACGACCCGCCCGACCGCGTCGCCGATCGTCACGGGCGCCTCGTCGTACGACACGCGGTCGACCGGGCCGAGCATCGTCGGCACGCGCCTCGTCTGGTACAGGTCGACGTACGTCGCGGGGTGCGCCTCGGACGTGCCGTCGTAGGACGAGATGTCGGTGGGCATCCGGTCCTGGTTCGCCTCGCCGGCGAGGGCGTAGCGCTGGACGAGGACGCCGTCGCGCTCCCGCTCCGCGACGAGCGTCGCCCCGGCGGGGAGGTACGCGGGACGCGCGTGGCCGGCGTCGTGGCGGTCGGGCGCGGCCGCAGGAGCCTGCGCCACCGCGGGCGCGGGCGCGACGTCCCGCGCTCCCGCCGCGCCGCCGGCCACCATGCTCACGGCCGCGACGGCGTACCCGATCCTGGCCCGCGTCGTCATCGCGCCCTCCGTTTCGGCGGCAGGGGACCCGCCGTCGGAGCATGATGCCGCCGGGAGGGCGTCCGCGCGAGGGAGGTGCCGGGGGGATGCGTACGCGCGAGCGGCGGGCGCGACGGGCCGCCGCCGTCCTCGCCCTGCTCTGCGCGTGCACCTCCGAGCCCGCGCCCGCCCCGCCGGTCGCGCGGCCCTCGTCGGCCTCGCCCACCGCGACCCCACCCCGAGCCCGACCCCGAGCCCGACCCCGAGCCCGACCCCCACCCCGACGTTCGCGCCGGTGCTGCCCGGCGCGCCCGCGGAGTTCTACGGCGTCCTCGGCGCCCGGGTCGCGGCGTTCGACTCGGCGACCGGGCGCCGCCTGCGCTGGCTCACGTCACCGCGCCGCGGCCTGGCCGACGACCGCCCCGCCGTCGTCACCGGAGGTGCGGGCACGTACGTCGCGTTCGTCCGGGCCGGCACGGGCCAGGGCTGCGGCGGCACCGTCCTGCGCGTCCCCGCCGCGGGCGGCAGGGAGGAGACCCTGCTCGACCTGGGCGACGCCTACGTCACCGGCTTCGGGATCGACCGCGCCGGCACGACGCTCGCGTACTCCTTCACCCGCTGCCGCGGCGACGACTCCCACACCTACCTGCGCGTCGTCGACGTCGCGACGAGGCGGACCGTCGTCGACGCGTGGAGCTCGTTCGAGGGGAACGGCTTCATCGGCGTCTGCTGCTTCGCCGTCCACCGGCGCCGTGTCGTGCTGCACGCCGGCATCCACGACACGAGCTGGCTGGCCGTCCTCGACGTGCGCCCGAGCCGGCGCCGCGTCGACATCGACGCGCTGCCGCAGGTGCCGTTCGAGGACGGCTGCCGCCCGAGCGCGCCGCTGTGGTCGCGCGGCGCGATCGTCACCGTCGCCTGGTGCTCGCTGGCCGGCGGCGACGAGCAACGGCTCCTGCGCTTCGCGCCGCCGTTCCGCAGGCCGGAGCGCGGGCGGCTCGCGGCGCGGCTGCCGGTGTCGTACGACCTCACCGGCTCCGACGGCGAGGGGCGGCTCGTCGGGACGCGGACCTCGGACGCGTTCGACGACGACCCGACGACGTACGTCGTGCAGCTCGACGGCACCCGCGAACGCCTCCTCGGCGCCTGCCCCTCACGCGACTCGAAAGCCGACGCGTGCGTGCGCCTGCCGGTCTGGTAGGTCAGCGCGAACGCCACGCGCGCCGGTCGTTCTCGGCCCTGGCGGCGTAGCCCGCGCCGCGCGGCTCGGCCTCGCGCAGCTCCCCCGGCGACACGGTGCCGTCGTCGCGGGTGACGACCGGCCGCTTCACGAACAGCACCGCGACCCACGTCATCGCCATCGCGACCGGGCCGCTCACCAGCACGACCAGCGCCGCCTCCGGTCGCGGCGCGGGTCCGCGGCTGGTGACGAGGTTGACCAGGTAGAGGACCGCGCAGTACCAGAGGACGCCGTTGGTGAGGACCCATCCCCGCCAGCCGTGGGCCTCGGAGAGCCTCGGGCGCGGCCGGTCGCGCCAGCGCGGGCGGGCCGGCGGCATCAGCGGTACGTCACGGCCGCCTCGGGACCCATGATGATCCGGGGCCGCTTCGACGGGTTGAGCCAGCGCAGGAGCGGGACGACCTGCGACGCGGGCAGCGACACGCAGCCGGCCGTCGCCGAGCCCGTCGTGACGTGGAGGAAGATGGCCGACCCGCGCCCGGCCCAGCGGTGCGGGTTGTAGCCAACGATCGCCGCGTGCGCGTACGGCACCGGCTGGTACAGCGACTCCGCCGAGCGCCACCGGCCGTCGGCGGGCAGCCGCTGGTGGGTGTTGTAGTACGCGCTGCCGGAGTCGTCGACCCACACGTCGTCGCGGCCCACGACGGTGTAGCGGAACCGCGTGTACGACAGTGCCCGCGTGCCGAAAAGCCCCGTCATCAGGTACGTCCCCACGGGCGTCTGCCCGTCGCCCTCGTACTTCGGCTGCCCGAAGCCGTTGCGCCCGACCCGCGCCGTCCACGGCCCGTACACCGACCGCCACGTCCCGTCCCCGCGCCGCTCCCAGGCCTGCAACGTCGCGTACGTCGAGGACCACGAACGGTTGGTGACCGTGATGACCTGGTGCGCGTCCTCGATGCCGCGGACGCGGTGGATCATCGGCAACGCCGCCTCGGCCGGCGCGGCGACGAGCAGCAGCGGCAGCGCCACCGACAGCGCCGCGAGCAGCCGCGCCACGCGCCTCACGAGGTCACCATCGCCATGAGCTGCGCGGCGTTGCGCTGGGCGTAGTCGCGGTGGCAGTTGTTCATCAGCACGTGCGTCTCCTGTGCCTGCCCGGCGAGCTCCTCGAGGCGAGGCGCCCACTGCCGTAGCTCCTGCTCGGAGTAGAGGTAGGCGAACCTCCGCTGCACCGACCCCGACTCCCACTCCGCGTCGTTGTGCCCGTGGAAGCGGACGACCGCGAGGTCCGACGTCGTCGCCGCGACGACCGGCGGGATCGACGAACGGAACCCCTGCGGCATGTCGACGCAGACGTACGGGATGCCGTAGGAGGAGAGGAAGTCGAGCGTCTCCTTCTGGTTCTCCGGCGTCATCCACGACGCGCTGCGGAACTCCACGCAGATCGGCACGGGCTCGCAGCGTGCCTTGCAGTCGAGGACGTACTGCTTGTTCTTCTTCCCGATCGGGAACCACTGCGGGAACTGGAACAGCAGCGCGCCGAGCTTGCCCGCGTCGGCGAGCGGGTTGAGCGCGGAGAGGAACCGCTCCCACACCTGGTCGACGACGTCGTCGTCGAAGTCCTTGAGGTAGACGTTCTTCTTGGTGTCCGGGCGCAGGTCCTTGTAGAGGGCGCCTGGCTTGGTCGGGTGCTGGGTCAGCAGCGAGAACGCCTTGACGTTGAACGTGAACTCCTCCGGCGTCCGCTCGGCCCACAGCCTCGCGGTCTCCTCGGCCGGCGGCGCGTAGTACGTCGCGTCGACCTCGACCAGCGGGAAGCGCGATGCGTAGAAGCGCAGGCGCTCGTCGGGTGTGTTCGCCTCGGGCGGGTACCAGCCCGACGCGAGCAGCGACTTGTCGGTCCACGACGCGGTGCCGACGAGGATGCGGCCCATACGTCGATCTTGCCCCAGCGAGAGCAGGAGAACGCGTCACCAGGCGCGAAAGCCGTCGTTGAGCCTGCTACCAAGCCCCAGCCAAGCCGGAGGAACCCCATGCGCGTCCGTACCGCGGCGCCGCTCGCCGTCGCCATCGTCCTCGCGGGCGCGGCCGTCGACGCGAACGCCGCTCCCCGCAAGCCGAAGCCGATCACGAAGACGTACGAGGTCACCGCGGTCCCGCACCCGAACCCGCCGGAGGGCCCCTCGTGCTCCTCCGCGCCCGAGGGCGTGAGCGAGCACCGCGAGACCATCAAGGTCACCGGCCCCGGCAAGCTCGTGGTCGAGGTCTCCGGCTTCACCGGCGACTGGGACGCCGGCCTCTACGGCCCCAACGAGGTCAACCTCACGCAGGGCAGCGGCGCCGACACCCCCAACACGGACGCGGCTCCCAAGGAGACGCTGACGTACAAGTCCAAGAAGGCGCAGACGCTGTTCCTGGACGTCTGCAACTTCATCGGCTCGCCGACCGCGACCGTCAAGTACACCTACACGTACTCCTGAGCACCTCCCCGCTGGTCTCGGCGGCGGACCTCGCCGCCGAGATCGCGTCGGCCGCACCGCCCGTCCTGCTGGACGTGCGGTGGCGGCTGACCGGGCCACCGGCCGCCGAGTCGTACGCGGCCGGGCACCTTCCCGGCGCCGTCTTCGTCGACCTCGACGCGGACCTCGCCTCGCCACCCGGCGAGGGAGGCCGCCACCCGCTGCCGTCCGCGGCGGCGTTCGAGGCCACGATGCGGCGCCTCGGCGTGTCCGGGTCCTCGCGCGTCGTCGCCTACGACGACCGCGACGCCACGACCGCCGCGCGCGCGTGGTGGCTGCTGCGCTACTTCGGCCACGACGACGTGCGAGTCCTCGACGGCGGCTACGCCGCCTGGGTCACGGCCGGCCTGCCCGTCTCGACCGACCCCGCGACGCCCGTCCCCGGCGACCTCGTCGCGCGGCCGGGCGGGATGCCGTTGCTCGACGCCTCGGGTGCCGCGGACGTCGCGGCGGGCGGCGTGCTGCTCGACGCGCGCGCGCCCGAGCGCTACCGCGGCGAGGCCGAGCCGATCGACCCGGTCGCGGGCCACGTCCCCGGCGCGCTCAACGCCCCCACCTCCGGCAACGTCTCCGAGGCCGGCACGCTGCTGCCGCCCGAGGCGCTGCGCGAGCGGTTCGCCGCGCTCGGCGCCGACGGCTCGAAGCCCGTCGCGGCGTACTGCGGCTCCGGCGTCACGGCCTGCCAGGTCGTCCTCGCGCTCGACGTCGCGGGCGTCGAGGCGGCGCTGTACGCGGGCTCGTGGAGCGACTGGGTCCGCCGCGACCTGCCGGTCGAGACGGGCTAGAGGCTCAGGAAGCCGCGCTCCACCAGGTGCGCCAGCGCGCGCTCCGCGCCCTCGCGCAGCACCGTGGCGTCGATCTCGTACGCCGCCGCCAGCACGTCGGCGAGGTCGCGCACCGTCCGCGTCCCGTCGCACGCGCCGACGAGCGCGACGCCGACCGGGTCGAGCTCGGCGCGCCAGCGCAGGCCGTGGGCCTGCTGGAGCGCCTGCGTCGCGACCTCCCAGCCCTCCTCCGCGGCGTACGCCGACTGCTCCAGCGTCACGCCCGCAGCCACGCGCGGCGTCGCGTCGAGCAGGTCCGTGCGGCGCAGCGCGCCGACCCGGCGCAGCCAGGCGGCGAGGTGCGGGCCGATCGGCTGGACGACCTGCTGCGGCGCGTCCTCGACCGCCACGCGCGCCTCGGAGGCGCCGGTGCGGCGCAGCGTCACGATGCCGAAGCCGACCGCCTCGACCCGCTCGCGCTCGAACCACTCCAGCCACGCCTCCGCCGTCTCGCGGCGCTCGTCGCCGGCGTCGCGCTGCCAGAGGGCGACGTACTCCGCCGGGTCCTGCGCCTCGCGTTGCAGCACGAGCGCGTCCACGCCCTCGGGCACCCACGACGCGACCCGCTCTCGCCAGTCCTCGCCGTCGCGATGCAGCCAGTTCGCGAGGAGCTGCGCGACGCCGTTAACCGTCAGGACCGACGGCGCCTCGCGGACGAGCCGCTCGCTGATCGCGTCGCCCGCCGCGCCGCTGTCGCGGTACGCCCAGTCGTCGCGCTCGGGGCCCACGACGAACGGCGGGTTGGCGACGACGAGGTCGAACCGCCGCCCCTCGACCGGCGCGAGGAGGTCGCCTTCGAGCAGCTCCCACGAGACGCCGTTCAGCAACGCCGTCATCCGCGCGACGGCGAGCGCGCGCGGGTTGCGGTCGGTGGCGACGACGGCATCGGCGTGCGTCGACAGGTGGAGCGCCTGGATGCCGCAGCCGGTGCCGACGTCGAGCGCGGTCCGTACGCCGTCGCGGATCGTCGCCTGCGCGAGCGTCAGCGACGCGCCGCCGACGCCGAGCACGTGGTCGGGGCGCAGCGGGGGAGGGCGCACGTCCGTGCCGAGGTCGGAGACGACCCACCAGGAGTCGACGTCGGAGGTGCCGTACGGCCGCACGTCGAGCGCCGCGCGCACGCCGTCGCCGTCGCGTTCGAGGAACGACTCCGGCACGCCCGCCGCGTCCGGCTCGGTCGTGCCGAGCAGGAACAGCCGGACGAGCGTCTCGAGCGGCGAGCCGCCGCGCGTGGCGCGCAGCGCGGGGACATGGTCGCCGCGCCCCAGGGCGGCGTGCGCGCGCGGGCCGAGCAGGTCGAGCACGGCGTCGGCGGTGTAGCCGTGCGACGACACGACGTCGCGCAGCCTGCGTACGTCGTCGTCGGAGGGGAGCACGTACGGGATCCTGCCCGAATGGGACCGGTTCCCGAGCGGAACGACGTCCACGGCACGCTGCGCCACGCCGGCGGCGTCGCGGGCGTCGCGGCGCACCTCGGCGCGCGGGGCTGGAGCGTCCGCGACGCGTCGCGGACCGGCCGCGAGGCGCGGACCGGGTGGTGCGAGGTGGTCCTCGCGCCGGACGGCGACGCCGTGCTGCTCTCCGGCGCCGGAGACCCGCGACGCCTCGACGACCTCGCCGCGCTGCTCGCGGAGGCGGACGCGGCGCCGTGACGCGCGCGGAGGTGCGCGGCACGCTGCGCCACGTCGGCGGCGTCGCGGGCGTCGCGTGGCACTTCGGCAGGCCCGGGTGGAGCGTCGCGGAGACCTCGCGCGGCGACCGCGAGGTGGGCAACGACTGGTGCGACGTCCTCCTCACGGCCGACGGCGACGACGTGCTGCTCCTCGGCGAGGTCGAGCCCGACCGCTTCGACGACCTCGTCGCCGCCCTCGCGCGGACCGGCGCCGACGTGACGCTCCACGCCGAAGGCCGGGAGGCGACGGTCACCGACGAGAGCCGCGCGGCGGGGGAGGCGGCGAAGCGCGAACGGTTCGAGCGCGACCTCGCGGCGCTCGTCGGGCTGCGCGTCCTCGACGTGACGTACCGCGACGTCGCCTACGAGGGCGCGCCCGACCCCGACTGGGACCGCGGCGACTGGCACCACGCGGTCATGGGCGTGGAGCTCACGACCGACGGCGGCGTCGTCTCGCTCACGTCGACCGACACGTTCTTCGCGTACGGCGTCGAGATGTCGCGCGGGCCGCTCGACCTCTCGCAGGACGGGACTCGGGGCTGGAGCGCCGGCGACCACGCGGAGTGGCGGGCGCGGCGCGACCCCGTGCGCGGCGTCGCGACGCGCTGGGAGCGCGTCGAGCTCGGCCCCGGCCGCACGTCCGACGGCACCGTCGCGACGCCGGGGCGCGCGTACGACGTCCCGCACGCCGTCCGCCTCGACTTCGAGGCGGGGCCGGTGTGGTTCGTCGCCGCGATGCCGGAGCCCGACGGGTCGCGGCCGCCGTTCGTCGGCGGCGACGAGGTCATGGTGGTGTTCGGCGCGGAACGGATGCGCGAGATGGGGTTCGGCGACGGGACGTTCGTGGCGCCGTTGGCCTAGGTTGCGCGTATGCCGAAGACGCTGCGCCTGTCACAGGACGCCAACGCCGACGCGCTGCTGACGCGCGACCCGCTCGCGCTGCTCGTCGGGATGGTGCTCGACCAGCAGATCCCGCTGGAGAAGGCGTTCTCCTCGCCGTACGTCCTCACCCAGCGGCTCGGGCACGACCTCGACGCCCGGGAGATCGCGGACCTCGATCCCGAACGCCTCGCGGAGCTGTTCGCGACGCCGCCCGCGCTGCACCGCTTCCCCGGCTCGATGGCGGGGCGCGTGCAGGAGCTCTGCCGCACGCTCGTCGAGGACCACGACGGCGACGCCGCGAAGGTCTGGACGGGCGTCAAGACCGGCGACGAGCTGCTGAGGCGCGTGAAGGCGCTGCCCGGCTTCGGCGACCAGAAGGCGAAGATCTTCGTGGCGCTGCTCGGCAAGCAGCTCGGCGTCCGCCCGCGCGGCTGGCGCGAGGCCGCGGGCGTCTACGGCGAGGACGGCTGCAGGCGTTCCGTCGCGGACATCACGGGTACCGACAGCCTGCGCGAGGTGCGCGAGTACAAGAAGCAGATGAAGGCCGCGGCCAAGGCCGCCGGGTAGAGGAGCGGTGTTGGTCATCCCGGTCTGGGACCACAACCCCACCCGTCGCCGCCCCTACGTCACCTACGCGCTCATCGCGCTCAACGTCGTCGTCTTCCTGATGCAGCCGATCGTGCGCTCGTCGGTGTCGGGCGACGTCGCGACGGCGCAGGCGTGCCGGCAGGAGGCGTTCTTCCAGCGGTGGGGCGCGATCCCCAAGGAGCTGCTCACCAACGACCCGCTGGACGAGACGGCGGGGCCGCCCGCGGGCGAGGACCAGTGCTACGTCGTGGAGCGCGACTACGACAAGAGCCCGTTCCTGTCGGCGATCAGCGCGATGTTCCTGCACGGCGGGTGGGCGCACCTGCTCGGCAACATGCTGTTCCTGTTCGTGTTCGGCAACAACGTCGAGGACCGCTTCGGGCGGCTGAGGTTCCTGCTCGCCTACCTCGTGTGGGGCGTCGTCGCGACGTACGGCTTCGCGGCCGCCGACGCCGACTCCACGGCCGTCGTGATCGGCGCCTCGGGCGCGATCGCGGGCGTGCTCGGCGCGTACCTGATGATGTTCCCGCGCGCCAAGGTCGTGAGCCTGGTGCCGATCCTGTTCTTCTTCCCGCTACGGCTGCCCGCCTGGGTCGTGCTCGGGCTGTGGTTCCTGCTGCAGTGGGCGTTCTCCAGCGGCGCGACGATCACCGAGGGCGGCGGCGTGGCGTACCTCGCGCACGTCGTCGGCTTCGTCGCGGGCGTCGTCGCGGGCCTCTTCTTCCGCGGCAGGCGCGTCCCCGCGTGAGCACGTTCGCCGTCGTCGTCGTCCAGGACGTGCCGTGGCCCGAGTGGCGGCGGCGCGCGGTCGAGGTCGAGGACCTCGGCTACGACACCGTGCACGTCTGGGACCACCTCGTGCACCGGACGCTGGACGAGACCGACCCGCTGCTCGACTCGTTCGGCGTGCTGTCCGCCGCCGCGGCCGTCACCTCGCGGATCAGGCTCGGCACGCTCGTCGCGTCGCCGACGCTGCGTCACCCGGTGCTGCTCGCGAAGCAGGCGCTCACGCTCGACCACGTGAGCGGCGGGCGGCTCGACCTCGGCATCGGCGCGGCGGGCGTGCTGCGCGACTACGAGGTGCTCGGCATGCAGCCGTGGTCCAAGGCCGAGCAGGTCGAACGCTTCCGCGAGACCGTCGAGACGGTCCTCGCGATCTCGAGCGGCGAGCGCCTCGCGAACGTCCCGCCGCCCGCGCAGCGCCCGCTGCCGCTGACGCTCGCGGCGCACGGCCCGCGCACGCTGCGGATCGCCGCCCGCCACGCCACCCGGTGGAACACCATCGCCCCCCGCGACCTCCCGGCCGAGGAGTCGCTGGCCCGCGCGGCGGCGCTGAACGCCGACCTCTCCCGCCTCGCCGAGGAGGAGGGGCGCGACCCGGCGTCGATCAGCAGGTCGGTGTTCCTCGGGTCGAGGGACTGGCCGGTGCGCGAGTCGGCGGCGGCGTTCGCGGACGCCGTACGCCGCTTCCGCGACGCGGGCTTCGACGACTTCGTGCTGATGTACCCGGACCACCCGGCCGACGAGCGGACGGGCCACGGCGGCGCCGACCCGGACATCGTGAAGCGGGTAGCCGAGGTGCTCCCTGACCTGCGCGCGGAGTCCGTATCCTGACGGCATGCGCCGGTACGCGGGCCTCGTCGCGCTGCTCGCGCTGACGGGCTGCGCCCAGGAGCGCGCGGGCTCGCTGCCGCCCCCGCCCCCGCCGCCCACCTCGGCGACCGCTGCCCCGACCGCGACCCCCCCGCGCGCCGGGTCCGAGGTCGAGGTCGCCGCCCGCGCGTACTACGCCGCCCTCGAACGCGCCGGGCGCGACGGCGACGTCGCCGCGCTGCGCGCGCTGGTCGACCCGGCGTGCGAGTGCTTCCAGCAGGTCGCGACGATGGAGGGGTACCGTCGCGCGCACCGGAGACTCACCACGCGCTACTCCGTCGAGGGCCTGTCGACCCACGACGTGACGGCGACGGCGGGGTGGGCGACGGTGACGCTGACGTACGGCGCCTCGGAGCTCGTCGGCGCCGACGGGCGCGTCGTGAGCACGTACCCGGGGAAGACGAAGGTCGGGCGGGACCTGCTGTTCCGGAAGGAGGGGACGACGTGGCGGCTGGTACGGCTCGTGCTGCTCGGCTGACGCTCGCCCTCGCGACGCTCTCCGTGGCGGCGGTGGTGGGGACGGCGGCCCCCGCCGCGGGCGCTCCCGGCTGCGGCGGCGACCCCTCGTCCCACGTCGAGGGGTGCGGCGGCGCGACGGGCGACGGCACGTCGTACAACACGGTCGTCGCGATCCCGGGCCTCTCGGGCGGCCCCGGCGGCTCCGGCGGAGGCGGCTCGTCGGGCGGCGGCTGCGCCGGCTGCGACTGGTACGTCACCCCCGCCTGCCCGATCAACGGCCCCCCGCCGAACGCCGCCGACGTCATGTGCTCGGGCGCCGCGATGGCGTGCCCCCAGGGCGGCATCAGGATGCGGGTGTTCGTCCGCAGGCCGGGCGAGTCGTGGACGGTCGCGGGGACGTACTGCACCGGCAACGGCAACGGCGTCGTCACCGTCGCCGACGTCGCCGCCGACGCGGGCGCGCTGTACCGCGACCGGATGACGCCGGGCGCCGCGACGATCGGCGTGACCCCGCCGCCCGACCGCGTGCTCGTGAACGCGCTGACGTACTTCGGCGCGAACGGCGCCGAGCCGATGCGCGGGACGTTCGGGCCCGACGCGCTGACGGTCACGATCGCGGCGGTGCCGACGTACGTCTGGGACTTCGGCGACGGCACGACGCTCGAGACGACGAGCCCCGGCGGCCCGGCGGGCGACGTGACGCACACCTACCGCGCGCCCGGCGCGACGACCGTGCGGCTGACGACGCGCTGGCACGCGGAGTTCACGGTGACGAGCGCGCTCGGGACGTTCGGTCCCTACGACGTCGGCGGCACGCCGGTCGCGCCGTCGAGCACGCGCGCGGTGGACGTGCACGAGGCCCGCGCCGAGCTGGTCGGCGGCTAGGCCGAGACGAGCGTCCGCGCCTCGCCGAGGCAGTAGAGCGCGTACGCCTGCCGGATCACCGGCTGCGCGACGTTGCGGACGTGGATGCCGCCCGCGGTGACGCCCTTCTCGGTGCCGGCGTGCGCGTGGCCGTGCAGCACGAGGTCCGCGCCTGCCGAGTCCACGGCCTCGGCGAGCAGGTACGACCCGAGGAACGGGTAGATCTCCAGCCGCTCGCCGGCGAGCGTGTCGGGCACGGGCGCGTAGTGCATCAGCGCGACGCGGTGGTCGCAGCCCTCCAGCGACGCCAGGGCGTGGCAGAGGCGTTCGGCCACGTGCTTGGTGTGGCCGACGAACGCCTTCATCTCCGCCTCGCCGAAGTCGCTCCCGCACGCGCCCGCGAAGCCGCCGCCGAAGCCCTTGGTCCCCGCGATGCCGAGCCTGCAGCCGCCGGCCTCGACCGTTGTCGCCGAGCCCTCGAGGACGGTCACGCCGCCGTCGCGCAGCACGCGCACGACCTCGGGCACCTGGCCCGCGTGGTGGTCGTGGTTGCCGAGGACGGCGACGACGGGGACGCCGACGTCGCGCACCTCGTCCACGAACACCCGCATCTCCTCGACGGACCCGCAGCGGGTGAGGTCGCCCGCGAACAGCAGCACGTCCGCCGCCTCGCGCAGGTGCCCCAGCGACGCGGAGAGGACGCCGCGCGAGTCCTTGCCGACGTGGACGTCGCCGACGGCCGCGATGCGGATCACGCCAGCGACTCCTGCTCGACGGGCTCGGCGTACGACGCCACGGTCACCTCGTTGCAGACGCGGTAGCCGCCGGGCACGAGCTCCCCGGCACGGGCGCCGACGAGGTCGCGCCGCGCCTCCGTGCCGACGACGCCGGAGAGGAACACCGACGTCCCGGCGACGCGCACGGTGATGCCGAGCTCGTGCAGGTCGCCGTCCTCGGCGAGGCGCTCGGAGATCCAGCCGCCCAGGTACTCCGGCTGGTCGGGCGGCTGCACTACCCGGCCCTCCGCAGCTTCTCCGGCACGATGCCGAGCCGCTCGACCAGCGTGAGGAACCCCGCGGCGAACGGCGAGTGGTCGGTCGCCGCCGCGACCTCGACCCAGTCCACCTGCTCGCGCACCGCGCGCGCGACGGCGAGCAGGCCGAGGTAGTCGAGGTGGTGCTCGTTGTACGAGAGCAGCTTCGTGATGAAGACGTCCTCGAGCCTGAGCACCTTCATCTTCATCGCGGACACGTCGCGGACGGGCGCGCGTTCGAGCACCTCGTCGGTGATCGGCATGCCCTCGGGGCGGTAGATCAGGTCGACCAGCACGTCGCCGTCGTAGACCTTGAGCAGCCAGTCCTCGGGCGGGTCGACGGGCTTCATGCCCTCGTTCGCGAGGACCTCCTGCGCGCGCCTGGCGTCCTCCTCGCGCACCATGAAGTCCACGTCGTGCTGGGACTCCGGCGCGCCGTAGCACCAGCACGCGATGCCGCCCCCGACCGCGAACGGGATCTTCGCGTCGAGCAGCACGGCCGCGGCGCGCTTGCAGCTCTCGAGGATCTCCTGCGGGTCGTCGGATGCCACGGCGGGAACGTGCCCCGAAAAATCGCGAAGCAACCCCGCGCGCCGCCCGGACGTAGGAACGTCCTGGACGGGGAGGGACGGATGACGGCGGTAGAGGTCGTGGTGAGCGCGAAGGCGCGGCCGGTGGCGCCGCCCGGGTTCGACGAACGGTTCCCGCTCCTGTACGCGGCCGCCGCCGGCACGGCGTGGCGGATCCTCGGCGACCGCGAGGACGCCGCCGACGTGGCGCAGGAGGCCGTGGCGCGCGCGGTCGCGCGGTGGTCCCGCGTGGGCGAGGACCCGGTGGCGTGGACCGTCACGGTGGCGACGCGGCTCGCGCTGGACGGGCTCCGGCGCAGGCGGCGGGACGCGCGGCGGTTCGCCGAGCTGAGCGGCGGGTTCGCCGAGGCGGCGGGCGAGCGCGGCTCCGACGCCGCGCTCGACCTGCGGCGCGCGCTGCGCGCGCTGCCGAGGCGGCAGCGCGAGGTCGTGGTCCTGCGCTACCTCGCCGACCTCACCGAGGCCGACGTCGCCGCCGTCCTCGGAATCTCGCAGGGCGCCGTGAAGAGCGCCGCCTCGCGCGGCGCCGCCGCGCTCCGCGCGCACCTGACCCCCGAAGGAGAGCAGCGATGAGCGAGCGCACCCCCTGGGGCCGCGACCCCGGCGACCCCCCCGACTTCGCGGCGGGTCCCGACGTACGCGACGCGGTCGTCCGGCGCGGCCGGGGGCTGCGGCACCGGAGGCAGGCGGCGTTGACGTCCGCGGGCGCGGCGCTGCTGCTGACCGGCGTCGTCGCGGGCGGCACGCTCGCGCGTCCCGACGCCGCGCGGCGCCCCGACGTGCTCGTGCCGGCGACCGCTACGCCGTCGCCGGAGCCGACCGCGTCCGCGTCCGCGGAGCCCACCGCGTCGCCGGAGCCGACGGCCTCGCCGTCGCCGTCCCCGCTCCGGCCGTCCACGAGGCCGACCGTGGCGCCTGCGCACTCGCCCGCGCCGTCCCCGGCTCCTCCGGCCCCTCCGTCGCCCTCGCCGACGGCGACGGGCCCGACCGGCCCCGCGCCCGTCGCCTACCCGGACGAGTACACGGACGACCACGGCACCCGGCGCGCGTACCCGGCGGCGTACGGCGTCTGCGAGTACGACCGCGACCCCGACAGGGCGGCGCTGTTCCCCGACCTCACGGTCACCGCGAGCGGCGTCCGCGTGCAGGGCACGACCGTCTTCTACACGGTCGCCCTCACGAACACCGGCACCACCCGACTCCAGCTCTCCGAGGAGACGATGGTGCCGATGGAGGCGCTCGACCAGGGCGGCACGCAGATGACGGGGACGGGGACGTTCGTCGAGAGCACGACGCTGACGCACGAGCTGCGGCCCGGGGAGTCCGTCAGCGCCGAGCACCGGCTGCACGCGGTCGGCTGCGCGCACAGCCGGGGCGGGCGCACGCCGCTGCCCGCGGGGCAGTACCAGCTCGTCGCGAGCGCCCTCGTCTACCCCGGCGCGGGTGGCGAGGGCGGTCCGGTCTACGCGGCGCCGGTCACGGTGACGCTGCCGTGACCGTGAGGTCGGCGCCGACCCGGATCGCGTCGACCAGCCGCTCGCCCGCGCGTACGACGCCGCCGGGCCAGACGACCGAGCGCACCAGCTCGCCCTCCACGACCGCGCCCTCGCCGACGACGGACTCGCCGCCGGAGGCGTGCAGGTTGGCGTCGAGGTAGTCGCGCGGCGTGCCGCAGTCCACGAACGCGCCCTCCCACGGCACCAGCTCCGGCTCCGTCCGCGACCAGAGCAGCTCGTAGAGGCCGTTGCGCTCGGCGGGCACGTCCTTGACGACCGACCACGGATGCAGTGACGCGCCGCAGAACAGCCACGGCCCGAAGTCCCCGCGCGCCTCGTCGCGGACGACGAGCAGCCGTACGCGCTCGCCGTCCCACCCGTCCACGAAGTCCCGCAGCGACCCGGGGCGGTACGCGTCGCCGTTGAGGACGAGCACGTCGCGCCCGTCGAGCCACGGCCGCAGGTAGCCCAGGGCCCCGGCCGTGCCGAGGTCGAACGGCTCCCGCGAGACGTGGGCGCGGTCGCCCACGTGCGCCTCGATCTGGTCACCGAGGTAGCGGGCGTTGACCGCGACGTGCGGCGCGACCTCGGACGCGATCGCGAGGCCGCGGTCGAGGAGGGTGACGTTGCCGACCGGGCAGAGAGGCTTGGGGCGCAGCAGCGTCAGCGGCCGCAGCCGCGTCCCGCTGCCGGCCGCCAGCACCAGCGCCGCCAGGTCCGCCGCCACGCGGGAGACTCAAGCACATGCTGCTCGCCACCTGGAACGTCAACTCGCTCACCATGCGCCTGCCGCGCGTCCTGGAGTTCCTCGCCAAGCACCGCCCCGACGCGCTGTGCCTGCAGGAGACCAAGGTGGGGGAGGCGGCGTTCCCCACCGAGGCGCTCGCCGAGGCGGGCTACGCCGCCGCGCACCTGTCCGGCGGCCGGTGGGCGGGCGTGGCGATCCTGTCGCCGGTCGAGCGGGCGCCGTACGACGTCGTGCGCGGCCTGCCGGGCGAGGTGCGCGCGGAGGAGGCGCGGTGGGTCGAGGCGACGGTCGGGGACCTGCGGGTGGCGAGCGTGTACGTCGTCAACGGCCGCGCGCTGGGCACGCCGACGTACGACGAGAAGCTCGCCTTCCTCGACGCGATGCGCGACCGGCTCGCGGCGCTCGCCGAGGCCGGGCCCGTGTTCGTGGCGGGCGACTTCAACATCGCGCCGGAGGACCGCGACGTGTGGGACCCGGCGCTGTTCGTCGGCGCGACGCACGTGTCGAGGCCGGAGCGCGACCGGCTGGACCGCATCCTCGCGACCGGGCTCGTCGACGCGTTCCGCGTGGTCGAGCCGGAGGCGGTGGCGTACACGTACTGGGACTACCGCGCCGGGATGTTCCACAAGAACCTCGGCATGCGCATCGACCTCGCGCTGCTGTCCGCGCACCTCGCGCCGCGCATCGAGCGGTGCGGCATCGACCGCGACTTCCGCAAGGGACTGAAGCCGAGCGACCACGCGCCGCTGCTCGTCGCGCTCAAGGACTGACCCCTCGCGCCCGACGACAAAGGGGGACAACCGGGGCATAGTGACTACGTGCGGGAGACGCGGATGCGACGCAACGTCACGGCCCTCGCGGCCGTGATCGCCGTGCTGCTCACGACGGCCGGGTCGACGGCGGTCGGGCGCACGTTGCGCGAGGGCCGCGACGGACCCGGCGGCGTCATGGCCATCGACCCGCCGCCCGTCCTGCTCCGCGTCTCCGACGCCCCCGCCCCGCGCGTCGCGCCGCCGGCGCCGGCGCCCACCCGCGCCGCGCCCGCGCGCACGCGGACGGTCTGCCCGACGCTGCCGAACGTCTCCGCCAGGCCCGCCGCGCTCGCCAAGTCCGTCGTGGCGAGGGTGAAGGTGTTCGACCGCCCGGGCGGCAAGGTGCTGCGCGTCCTGAACAGCCCCACGGTCGAGGGCGCGACCCTCAACACGCTCGTCAAGGAGCGGCGCGGCATGTGGCTGCGCGTGCAGCTCCCCGTCCGCCCGAACCACGCCGAGGGCTGGGTCAGCGTCACCGACATGACGCAGTACGAGGTGGCGTACCGGGTCGTCGTGCAGCGCTGCGCGAAGCGGATCACGGTGTTCAAGAACGGCGTGCAGGTCTGGCAGCGGCCCGCCGCGGTCGGCAAGCCGAGCACGCCGACGCCGCTCGGGTCGTTCTACGTCGACTTCGTCGCGCCGATGCGCTACGGCGGCGCGTACGGCCCGTACCTCGTGTCCGTCGCCGGCTTCTCGAACGTGCTCCAGCAGTTCGGCAAGAACGGCATCGGCCAGATCGCGATCCACGGCACCAACAAGCCGTCCTCGGTCGGCAAGGCCGCGAGCAACGGCTGCGTGCGGCTCTACAACTCCGACCTGGTCGACCTCGTGTCGTTCCTCCCCGAGGGCGCCCCGGTCCTGATCGTCGACTAGGCCGCTCGCGAGCCCCGCAGGAGCGCGAGGCGGCCGGCCTTCTCGGGCCGGGCCAGCAGGTCGAGCGTGGCCTGGCGGGCGGTCTCCTCGATCGCGTCGACGTTCATCGCCTTCATCGCGTTGACCCCGAGCGCGCGCAGCGCGTCGCCGCCGGGCTCGATCGCGAGCACGAGCGTCCCCGCCCGCTCCAGCGCGCGGCGCTCGGCGACGACGTAGCGGTGCCAGAGCAGCCGCGCGGACAGGTCGAGCTTGGCGCGGATCGCGTGGCGCTCCACCGACATCGGCGACGAGATGACGACGAGGTCGAGGCCGCGGCCTGCGAGGACGTCGGCGTTCGTGGGGGAGTGGACGCCGCCGTCGACGTACGTCTCGCCCTCGTGCACGAGCGGGCGGAAGTAGCCGGGGATCGCGCACGACGCCGCGACCGCCGAGGCGAGGCCGATGCTCGGGGCGTCTGGCTGCCCGAACACCACGCGGCGGCCGTCGCGGCGGCGTACCGCGCAGACGTACAGCTCGCGCTCGGGCCAGCCGTCGCCGCAGCGCCGCCGCAGCCCGTCCACGATCGCGTCCATCGGCCGCGAGCCGGTCGGCAGCAGGGCCGTCGCGAGGACGCCGGCACGGGCGTTCCAGGGGCGGCGCAGCGTCGCGATGATCGGGCGCGGGTCGGGGCGGCGCGGGATGCGCTGCTCCTCCACGAGCGCCGCGACGGGTCGCGCGGGCATCCCCGAGCAGCGCAGCGACGCGCCGACGAGCGAGCCCGCGGACGTCCCGACGATGACCTCGGCGTCGCGCGCGTCGAACCCTGCGGCCTCCTTCAGCGCCCACAGGACGCCGCGGTGGAACGCCTCGCCGGTCACGCCGCCGGCGCCGAGGACCAGACCGATCCGGGTCACCCCCGCTATCTGCCCAAGATCAGCGGGAAGCGAACGTGCGGCGGTACGCGCTCGGGCTCGTCCCCCTGATGCGCCCGAAGTGCTCGCGCAGCGTCGCCGCCGACCCGAAGCCGGAGCGCCGCGCGACCTCCTCGACGGGCAGGCCGTTCTCGAGCAGGCGCTGGGCGTGCAACGTCCGCTGGTGCAGCAGCCACGCGTACGGCGTCGTCCCCGTCGCCGCCCGGAACCGCCGCGCGAACGTGCGCGGCGACATGAGCGCCTTCGCCGCCAGGTCCTCGACCGCCAGCGGCTCGTCCAGGTGCTCCAGCGCCCACGTGAGGACGTCGGCGAGGCCGTCGTCGCGGCGCGGCTCGGGGACCGGCGCCTCGACGTACTGCGCCTGCCCCCCGTCGCGGTGCGGCGGCACGACCATCCGGCGGGCGACGGCGTTGGCGACGGCGGGGCCGTGCTCCTCGCGGACGACGTGCAGGCACAGGTCGATGCCCGCGGACGTGCCGGCGGACGTGAGGACCGGGCCCGCGTCGACGTAGAGGACGTTGGGGTCCATCTCGATGGCGGGGTAGCGCGCGGCGAGGGCGTCGGCGTAGCGCCAGTGGGTCGTCGCGCGGCGGCCGTCGAGCAGCCCCGCCGCCGCGAGCACGAACGCTCCCGAGCAGACGCTCATCACGCGCCCGCCGCGCGCGACGACGTCGCGCAGCGCCTGGAGCAACGCCTCGGGCGGGCGTTCGTCGATCGAGCGCCAGTGGGGCACCGCGACGAGGTCGGCCTCGGCGAGGCGTTCGAGGCCGTGGTCGGGCGTCATCGCGAACCCGCCGCCCGAGCGCAGCGGCGGCGGCTCGGCGGCGCAGACGGCGAAGTCGTACCTCGGCAGCCCGGTGTCGGAGCGGTCGATGCCGAACACCTCGCACACCACGCCGAGCTCGAACACGCTGACCTCGTCGCAGACCGCGACGGCCACGTTCTCCAGCATGGGCAGAGTATGGCAGAAAAGCCGCGCAGCGCGTCGTTCTTGCCACTCGTCCCCGCGGCCCGGCCGGCAGAGCATCGACGCATGACGATCTATGTGCTCCTGACGTGGATGGTGGCCATGGCGCTGCTGGCGCCGCGCTTCGGCGCCGACTCGCGGTGCGGCGGGCCGTGCCGCTGACCCCGGACGAGCGGGCGGCGCTCGTCGCCCGCTACCGCGGCGGCTACGCGGCGTTCGCCGAGGCGCTGGCGGGTTGCGACGACCTCGACGCGGCCGTCGAGGGGTGGACGCCGCGCCAGGTCGCGCACCACCTCGGCGACTCCGAGATGACGTCCGCGATCCGGCTGCGACGCCTGCTCGCCGAGGACGAGCCGGTGATCGCGGCGTACGACGAGAACGCGTTCGCGCGGCTGCTGCACTACGACTCCCGGCCGGTCGAGGCGTCGTTGCGGGCGGCGGAGGCGGCGCGGGCGACCAACGCCGAGCTGCTCGACCGGCTCACCGAGGACGAGTGGGCGCGGCGCGGCTCGCACACCGACAGCGGCGCGTACGGCGTCGAGGACTGGCTGCGGACGTACGCCGAGCACCCGTACGACCACGCGGAGCAGGTGAGGCGCGCGCGCCGGTAGTCTCCGGGGGATGGACGACGACCTCCGGCGCAGCCACGCGCGCTACCGGTCGCTCGTCGAGTCGACCGCGATGGACGTCTGGCGCGCGGACGCGACGGGCAGCCTCACCGGCGACATGCCCGAGTGGCGCGCGCGGACCGGCCAGGCGCTCGACGACGTCGTCGGCAACGGCTGGCTCGACGCGATCCACCCCGACCACCGCGACCGCGTCGCGGCGCTGTGGGACGCCGCGGTCAGGACCGGCGAGCCGTACGAGGCGGAGTACCCCATCCGCGACGGCGCCGGCGGCTGGCGGACCGTCGTCGCGCGCGGCACGCCCGTCCGCGACGACGACGGCACGATCCGCGAGTGGGTCGGCACCAGCGACGACATCACGTCGCTGCGCGAGGCCGAGGCGCGGCTGCGCGAGGAGTCGCGGGCGGTCGAGACGCTGCGCGAGATCGGCGCGGCGCTGTCGGCCTCGCTCGACCTGAAGTCGCTCGTCCAGACGCTCACCGACGCGACGACCCGGCTGACGGGGGCGCAGTTCGGCGCGTTCTTCTACAACACCGTCGACGCGGCGGGGGAGTCGTTCCTCCTCTACACGCTGTCGGGGGCGCCGATCGAGGCGTTCGAGCGGTTCGGGCTGCCGCGCAACACGCGGATCTTCGCGCCGACGTTCGCGGGCGAGGCGCCCGTGCGGATCGACGACGTGCGCCGCGACCAGCGCTACGGCCACAACCCGCCCCACAACGGCATGCCGAAGGGCCACCTGCCGGTGTGCTCGTACCTCGCCGTCCCGGTCGTCTCGCGCACCGGCGAGGTGCACGGCGGCCTGTTCTTCGGGCACGAGGACGTCGGCGTGTTCACCGAGCGCCACGAGCGCCTCGTCGTCGGCGTCGCCGCGCAGGCCGCCATCGCGATCGACAACGCCCGCCTGTACGAGGCCGAGCGCGCCGCGCGCACCGACGCGGAGGCCGCGCAGGCCAAGCTGCAGTTCCTCGCGACGGCCGGCGAGCTGCTCGGCTCGACGCTCGACCTCGACCAGGCCGTCTCCCGCCTCGCCACGATCGCGGTGCCGACGCTGGCCGACTGGTCGGCGGTGCACGTGGTGGACGACAACGGCCACCTCCAGCTCGCCGCGGTCTTCCACCGCGACAGCCAGGAGCAACGCCGCCTGCGCGAGTCGCTCCCGCCCGAGTCCGCCGCCGACGTGGTCGAGTCGGGGCAGCCCGTGCCGCTCGACGTCGCGCCCGGGGTCTGCGTGCCGCTGCGCGCCAGGGGCCGCGTCATCGGCGCGCTCACCCTCGCCCGCGAGACCCGCCCCGCGCCCGACGCGGCCGAGATGCGGCTGATCGAGGAGCTCGCCTCCCGCGCCGCGCTCGCCGTCGACAACGCCGCGCTGTACTCCCGTGAGCGGCGCGCGGCGCTGACGTTGCAACGCTCGCTGCTGCCCCGCGCCGTGCCGCCGCTGGCGTCGGGCTCGTGCGCCGTCCGCTACCTGCCCGGCGCGGCCGGCGCCGAGGTCGGCGGCGACTGGTACGACGTCGTCCCCGTCAGCGGCGACCGCGTCGTCGTGGTCGTCGGCGACGTCATGGGACGCGGCGTCGGAGCGGCCGCCGTCATGGGGCAGCTCCGTTCGGCGGTGCGCGCGTACGCGCTGGACGACCACGAGCCCGCCGAGGTGCTGCACCGCGTCGACCGGATGGTCACGACGCTGGACGAGCCGGCGCTCACGACCGTCATCATCGTCCGCTACGACTCCGCCACCGGCGAGGCGCTGATCGCGACCGCCGGGCACCTGCCGCCGCTGCTCGTCGCGCCGGATGGCAAGACGTCGTACGTCGAGTCCGACCCGGGCATGCCGCTCGGCGTGGGCGGGGCGGAGTTCGTGCAGACGCGCGTGCAGCTCGACCCGGGCGCCCGGCTCGTCCTCTACACCGACGGCCTCGTCGAGGACCCGTCGTCGTCGGTGGACGAGGGCCTCGAACGTCTCTGCGCCGCCGCCGCGGAGGCCGTCGAGCAGCGGCTCGACGCCGAGGCGTTCGCCGACGCGCTGCTCGGGGCGATGCGGCCCGGGTTCGAGCACGACGACGACATCGCGCTGCTCGTCTTCGCGGTCCACGACCACGCGCCCGCCGCCTCGCCGGAGGAGCTCACGCCGACCGACCGCGAGGCGTGGGTCACGCTGGAGGCGCGCCCGGACTCCGTACGCGACGCGCGCCGTACCGTCGCCCGCGCCGTCGACGTGTGGTCGCTGCCCGACGTCTCCGACGTGGCCGTGCTGCTCACCTCCGAGCTCGCCACGAACGCCGTCCGCCACGCCGCCGGCGACCTGCGCCTGCGGGTCGTACGCCGCCCCGGCGGCCTGCGCGTCGAGGTGCACGACAGGGACGCGACGACGTTGCCCGCGTTGAGGGTCCGCAACCCCGACGGCTCCGACGACCTGGCCGAGAGCGGGCGCGGCCTGCAGTTCGTGGCCGAGCTGTCCACCCGATGGGGCGTCGAGACCCTGGCGGGCGGCAAGCAGGTCTGGTTCGAGCTCGACACCGGCGCCTAGCCGCCCCCACCGCCGCCGCCACCCGGCCGGCTCCAACAGTGCAGCCCAGGCCGCGGCTGCCCGCGTGGCGATCTTCAAGGTTCGGGGGCGCCCCGGCCCCGGGGCCGCTACAGCTTGAACGGCTTGGGCGGGGGGACCAGGGAGGCGCGGGGGCAGGAGGCGAGCGTGAGGCCGCCGTAGCCGAGCGCCTCGTCGCAGAGCGACTCCACGGTCCAGCCGGCGTCGGTGCCGAGGCGGGTGACCGTCGCGCGGTAGATCGTGATCTCGTACTTGGTGGGCGTGCCGTACGCCACCTGCAGCGTGCCGATGAGGCGCTGCTCGATGGGCGCGGCCGAGGACGGGTCGCGCGGGCGGTCGTAACGGTGCCAGGTCGTGGGGGAGGCGTCCCACACGCCGCCCGCGTCGATGTGGCGCAGAGCGAGCTCGACCAGCACGAGCCGGGCGGCCGCCTCGGGGAGGACCGCCGCGGGGCGGATGACCTCCTCGACCACGCCGTCGTCGTACAGCTCCGTCATGAGCCGCTCGAACTCGTTCACACTGGTGTCATCGGCGCGGGCGGCGCGTTCCTCAAGCACTAGCCGCGCGGCAGGAATCACCCCAAGACGGTAGAAAGAGTCGAAGAAGGACCCGAGTCCCCCCCAACCTCGTGAGGTCGTAACCCGATGGCTTCATCCCTGTACCGGCGGGCGCGGCTCGCCGCCACGGCCCTGGTGCCGCTGGCTGCGTCGTTCGCGTCCCTGCCGGGCGCGCACGGTGCGTCCGCCTTCCCGTCCGCGGGCACCGCGGGCGTCACGTGGACCGCGTCCACGCCGACGGACCCGCAGCGCGACGTCGGCGAGCCCGAGATCCACATCGACCTGGCCGGCAACATCTACACGTGCGGCCCCTCGGGCTTCTCGAACGTCGCCGACTACATGCAGATCAGCACCGACGGCGGCGACCAGTTCCACCTGCTCGGCGCGCCGCCGCGCGGCCAGATCTCCGGCGGCGAGGGCGGCGGTGACTGCGGCCTCGCGACCGGCACCGCGCCGAACGCGCAGGGCCACTACACGCTCGCGTACTCCGGCCTCGGCCCGCTGACGAACTTCAGCACCTTCACCTCGAAGGACAACGGCCACACGATCATGGCGTCGCCGATCTCGGAGTCGCCCCCCGGCGTCGACCGCCAGTGGCACGTCTTCACCGGCCCCGAGACGGTGCTGTTCAACTACAACCAGCTCGCCAACGGCTACACGGTCCAGAAGTCGACGGACGGCGGCCTGACCTACGGCCCCGCGATCGACACGGGCGCGGGCGGCGGCCGCATCGGGCCGATGCGTGCGATCCTCAGCCCCGACGGCGACCCGGACAAGGCGATCGTCTACTTCCCGTCGTACGCCGGCACGGTCATCACGCTCACGCGCTCGCTCGACGGCGGCGCCACGTGGGGCACCTGCGCGGTCATCGACGCCGAGCTCAACCCGAGCGCCGGCTTCGTCATCGGCGACCACGACTCCGAGGGCAACGTCTACATCGCGTACTCGGAGAAGGGCGGCGAGACCGACACCTACATGACGGCGCTGCCGCGCAACCAGATCGAGGACTGCGAGGGCAACGCCGAGCTCGGCCTCGGGCGCCAGATCCGCGTCAACCGCGACAACGTCGAGACGACGGTCATGCCGTGGCTCGTGGCGGGTGGCAAGGGCCGCGTCGCGATCGCGTACTTCGGCACCGACTCCGTCGGCGACCCGGACAGCGGCGCGTTCGTCGCGTCCTGGTACCCGTACGTGTCGATGACGTTCAACGCCCTCGACCCCAACCCGACCTGGTACCAGACCAAGGCGACCACGCACCCGTTCCACTACAACTCGATCTGCCTCGGCGGCCTCGGCTGCGACGTGCCGCCGGAGGGTGACCGCTCGCTCGCCGACTACTTCGCCATGGACATCAGCCCGACGACCGGCCGCCTGGCCATCGTCTACGGCTCCGCGGCGAAGAAGCCCGACGACGCGGCCGGCCACGTCTCCACCGCGACGGTCGTCGTGCAGGAGACCGGCCCGAGCCTCTACGGCTACCAGCTCAAGCCGCGCCCGGGCCGCCAGGCCCTGCGCCCGACGACGAGCGACCCCGAGGGCGACGCCCTGGCGCCGTACTCGAACCTGTACGTCACGCCAAGCCCGGTGAACCTCCCCGCGCTCGACATCACCAACGTCGAGATCGGCCCCGAGGTCAACCCGGAGAACGACGAGCCGGTCGACGACCCCGGCGTCACGGTCACGATCAAGATCAAGGACCTGACGGACAGCGCGCTCCAGACGGCGATGACCGGCACCGGCGTCCCGAGCCAGTCGCTCGTGTACCTGTTCCGCTTCCTCAACGGCTTCCAGCCCGCGGGCGCCACGGCGGCGTACAACGGCGCCACCGGCGCGTGGACGTTCGGCTTCGACGACTTCACGACGTGCGCGAGCTGCTCCGGGCAGGCCGACCCCACGGCGGAGAAGCTCATCTACTGGCCGCAGGCCACGGAGATCCCCGGCTACGTCAACCAGGACTCCGGCATCATCAAGCTGTCGATCCCGCGGTCGCTGCTGAAGATCCAGAGCGGCCCGACCGGCAAGGACCAGGTCCCGACGCTGGTCGAGGCGACCGACGGCAGCCGCCTGTTCGACGGCACCGTGTTCGCCATGGGCAACTCGTTCACGCCGGTCCAGGCGCAGCAGTCGTACCTGTACCAGGTCGACTCGGCCGCGTCGCAGGACTTCCTGGTCGGCCACGCGACGTACCCGGCCGGCAACACGGGCAACCCGCCGGTGCAGAAGCCCCCGGTGAACAAGCCGCCGGTCAACAAGCCGCCGGTGACCGTCCCGCCGAACCGTCCGACGGTGCCGACGCACCCGGCGACCGGTGCCAACGGTCCGTTCACGGTGGCGACGGTGGCCCTGCTGGCCGCGGCCGGAGCGACGGTGGCCCTGCGCCGCCGGGCCGAGGCGTAACCAGCCGAGCGCGACAGGAAGCGCGGCTCGCGGGTACAACGGCTGTCATGCAGTCGTACGAGTACCGGCGGGTCGCGCTTCCTCGTTCCGTGGGCAGGGACGCGGCCGTCGAGATCCTCAAGCTGCACGCCGAGTTCGGCGAGTGGGAGCTGGCGCGGACCCGCCTGTACCCGGACGGGCAGCGCCTCGTCACCCTCCGGCGGCCGCGGCGTTGGAGCAGGACGAAGCCCGTCTAGCGTCGAAGCGAGACCTCATGCGACCCAGCGCGTTCCGCCGTACCGCCCTCGCCGCCCTCGTGGCGGCCGTCGCCGTCTCGGCCCTGAGCCCCGCGCTCGCCGACCCGGGCAAGCGCCGCGGGCCCAAGCCGAAGGCCACGAAGCCGCCGTCCGACTACGCGCCCACGTGCACGTACGCGTACCCGTACGACGTGCAGCGCTTCGACCTCACGGTCAACGGCCAGCCGACCTGGGGCCTCTACGCGATGCCGAAGACGACGCCCAGGGGCATCGTCGTGTTCGCGCACGGCTACGGCCACACCGCCGAGTCGTGGCGCAAGCACCTCGGCCGCGTCGCCGACCAGCTCGGCGTCGTCACGGTCGCGATGGACTACCGCGGCCAGTACGACTACCCGGGCAACCCGCTGCCGACCTCGCGCGGGTGGCAGGTGCAGGAGGGCGCGGAGGACTCGATCGCCGCGGCCCAGCTCTTCGAGCGCACCTGCCCGACCGCCAAGACGGTCGTCATGTACGGCGTCAGCATGGGCGGCAACACCGCCGGCCTCGCCGTCGCCGCGGGGGCCAAGCGGAAGAACGGCCAGCCGCTGTTCGACTACCTGTTCGACGTCGAGGGCGCGATGAACGTCACCGAGACGTACTTCGAGGCCCGCGGGCTCGCGGTGTCAGGCAACAAGACCGCCGTCAACGCCGTCGAGGACATCGAGCGCGAGATGGGCGGCCCGTTCGAGTCGCAGAGCGACACCTACCTCGAGCGCTCGGTCGTCACCCGCGTCGACGACATCAAGGCGGCCGGCATCAAGGGCGTCGTCATGGTGCACGGCGTGGACGACGGCCTGGTCGGCTACAACCAGTCGCCCGAGCTCTACACACGCCTGCGCGCCCTGGGGATCCCGGTGGACTTCTGGACCGCAGTCACGCGCGGCGAGGACTCCGAGCCCGGCACGACCCTCGACGGCTACGTCACCAGCAACATCCCCGGGTTCGAGTCGCCGTTCGCGGGCCACGCGTCCGAGGCGAGCGAGTCGCACATCGTCGGGATGGCCGGCTTCGAGCGGCTGACGGCGCTGTTCGCGCGCAACGAGCGGCCCGCGTGCCGTACCGGCGTCCTCGACGGGACGCTCGGCTACACGCAGACCAAGCCGGCCACCTCGCCGGCTACCTGCTAGCCGCCCGCAGCAGCTCGTCCAGGGCGGCCACGTCGTCGCTCTCGACGACGGGGCGGCCTCCTGGCTTCGGGCCCTCCCACCGGTACGTCAGGCCGGGGTTGACCAGCCGCGTGCCGTCGGGCAGCACGACCGTGGGCGAGCCCTCGGCCGCGCCGTCCGCGGCCTCGCGCCAGTCCTCGACCACCCGCGCACGGCAGCGGCCCGAGTCCAGCGCCTCGGCGAGCGCCTTGACGTCCACCTCGGCGGCCTCGGCGGCGGCGAGGATCTCGTGGCGCAGCGAGACGCAGCGCGCGTCGCGCCAGAACGCCTGCCGCAACGCGAGGTCGAGCCGTTCCGACGCCGCCGCGCCCTGCTCCTTCGCCGCCTGGACGGCCTCCAGCGCGGGGAGCATGGTCACGGGGTACTCCGACGGGTCGCGCCACCACGCCCGCCAGCCGGCCGCGGGGGCGAGCGCGCCGAGCACCTCCACCTCCGCGTCGACGATCGCGCGCGGGGTCGGCTGCTCGTTGAACAGCTCCAGCGGGAAGCACCGGTGGTCGATGCCTACGTCGAGGCCGAGCGCCGCGCGCCGGGCGTGCAGCCGCCAGACGAGCAGCGACGCGAACGGGCAGGCGACGTCGGACCAGATCGTGATCACGATCTCGCATCTTCCCCCTCATGCCCGGGGCCGAACGCGCCGATGACGAACCAGTCATGGACTCTGCCCGCGTCGCGGTGGTCACCGACTCGACCGCGTACCTGCCCGACGGCCTCGCCGCGACGTACGGCGTCGCGGTCGTCCCCCTGCACGTCGTCACGCCCGACGGCGAGGCGCTCGAAGGGGTGGAGCTGACGCCGGCGGAGTTCGCCGCGTGGATCCAGCACCCCGGCCGTACGGCGTCGACGCGCCCGCCCTCGCCGGCGGCGTTCCGCGACGCCTACCTCGCGACCGGCGCGCGCGACGTCGTCTCGATCCACCTGTCCGCGAAGCTCTCGGGCACCCGCGAGTCGGCCGTCACGGCGGCGTACGACCTGTTCGACGGCGGCGGCCCGCGCGTCAAGGTCGTGGACTCGCGCACGACGGCGATGGGCCTCGGCTTCGCGGTCATCGCCGCGGCCGAGTGCGCCAACGCGGGCGGGGACGCGTTCGAGGTCGTCCGCGCCGCCGAGGACGCGGCGCGGCGGACCGCGACGATGTTCTACGTCGACACGCTGGAGTACCTGCGCCGCGGCGGCCGCATCGGCAAGGCGGCCGCGCTGCTCGGCACGGCGCTCGCGATGAAGCCGTTGCTGCACATGGTCGACGGCGCGATCGAGCCCATGGACAAGGTCCGCAAGGCCGAGCGCGCGATCGCGCGCCTGGAGGACTCGATCGTCGCCGCGGCGGGCGAGGGGCCCGTGGACGTCGCCGTCCACCACCTCGCCGCCGCGGACAACGCCGCCGCCCTCGGCGAGCGCCTGCGCTCCCGCCTCCCCGGCATCGCGACGATGCACGAGAGCGAGGTCGGCGCCGTCGTCGGCGCGCACGTCGGCCCCGGCCTGCTCGGTGCCGTCGTGCACCGCCGCGTCGCCACGGCGTAGCCCCTACGGCCGGTACGCGCCCTTCGCGCGCATCTGCTTGTGGATCGCCTTCCACTTGTCGCGGTCGGCGATCCGCAGCCGCACGTCGGTCTTCGCGGCGATGTGGCGCATCTCGCGCTGGAGCTTCTGGTGGCTCTCCCAGCGGCGCGGGTCGAGCTCGCCGTTCGCCAGCGCCTCGAGGACGGCGCAGCCCGGCTCCGTACGGTGCTCGCAGTCGGCGAAGCGGCACCGCTCGACCAGCGCCTCCACCTCCGGGAACGCCTTCTCGATGCCCTCCTCCGCGTCCCAGATCTGCAGCCCGCGCAGGCCCGGCGTGTCGATGAGCACCGCGCCGCCCGGCAGCGGGATCAGCTCGCGGTGCGTCGTCGTGTGGCGGCCCTTGCCGTCCGTACGGATCGCCGACGTGCTGAGGTGCTCGGCGCCGAGCATCCGGTTGGCGAGCGTGGACTTGCCGACGCCGGACGCGCCGAGCAGGACGACGGTCGCGCCCGGCGTGAGGTGGGCGCGTACGTCGTCGAGGCCGTCGCCGGTGAGCGAGGAGACGGCGTGCACGGGCGCGCCGGGCGCGGCCGACGTGACGTCGGCGACGACGCCCGGCAGGTCGTCGCACAGGTCGGCCTTGGTGAGCAGGACGACCGGCTGCGCGCCCGACTCCCAGGCCAGGGCGAGGAAGCGTTCGAGGCGGCGGAGGTTCGGGGCGGCGGACAGCGCGACGACGACGAAGACGACGTCGACGTTGGCCGCGAGCACCTGGCCCACGGCGGCGTTCGCGCTGCCGTGCCGTACGAACGCCGTTCGCCGCGGCAGCACGGCGTCGATGAGCCCGTCGCGCACGGCGACCCAGTCGCCGACGGTCGGCAGCGCGGTCGCGTCGTTCGCGGCGTGGCGCAGGGCACCGGAGACCTCGGCCCGCAGGGGGCCGTGCTCGGTGAGGACGAGGTGCGACCCTTTGTCGGGCCGCGCGACGCGGCCGGCGACGCAGGAGCCGGCGTAGGGGGCGAAGTCGATGTCCCGGCCGGAGTCCCAGCCGAGGTCGGGCAGAGCGGTCAACGCGGGGAGCCTCTCGGGAGGACGCCGCGGCTCGTTACGGCAGCGGCGCCGTGGAAGGGGAGTGGAGGAGGGCGCGCACAAGGACGGTCATGCCTGTCCACCTCCTCCTGGCTCGTCGCGGGATCGCCGCGTGCTCGCGGGCAGGCTACGGCGCGCCGCGCCGCCCGTCACGCGATTTCCCGCGCGTACGCTGCGCGCATGAGACGGGGGACGCTCGTGCCGCTCGCCCTGGCCCTCGCCGCCTGCGGCGGCGGCGACCCCGCGCCGCGCGCGTCGAGCGCGCCGCCTCCCGGCGTTCCTCCGACCACCGCGGCACCCACGACCGCCGCGCCCACGGCGTGGCCGCCGCCGTCGGTCCGGGTGACGGCCGAGCGCGGGCTCGTCCAGTTCCGCACGCCGTCGGGCAACATCGCCTGCGGCGTCACCAACGAGAACGCCTCGTGCGAGATCCGCGAGCACACCTGGCGGCTGCCGCCGAGGGATCCGGAGTGCGAGTTCGACTGGGTCGCCGGCGCGAACGTGGGCCTGACGGGCATCGAGCTCGGCCTGTGCCGGTCGGACACGGTGCTCGGGGCGCGGCGGGTGCTCGACTACGGCACCGGCGTCCGCGTCGGCGACCTCACGTGCGTCAGCGAGCGGGCCGGGGTCACGTGCCGCGACGCGGGCACGGGCGGGTTCTTCCTCTCCCGCGACGCCCTGCGCGAGATCCCCTACTAGTCCTCGAGCTCCTCGTCGTCGCCCGCGTCCCAGGCGAGGCGGTCGCGCTCGATCTCGGCCTCGACCTGCGCGGGCGAGGAGCCCGACCACTTCTCCTGCCAGCGGTGCGGCCCGGTGTGCCCCTCCTCGCGCTGGCAGAGCCGCCCGAGGTCGGTCTCGGTCGCCGAGAACACGCCTGCCACCGTCACCGGCTTGCCGCACACGCTCATGCCATCGCCTCCGCGGGGACCACGCCGCGCGGCGGCACCCACCCCCCGAACGCCCTCTCCAGGTGCCGTGCCACCGCGATCGTCACCGCATCGTTGCCCGGTGCGGCGGCCACCTGAACCCCCAGCGGCAGCCCGGCCGGGTCGAGCCCGAGCGGCACCTGCGTGGCCGGCAGCTCGGCGACGTTGAGGATCGCGGTGTACGCGAACGCGAACGGCCGCCGGATCGGCGCGTGGTGCCTCGGCGCGACGGTCGGGAACGACGGGTAGAAGAGCACGCCGTCGCCCGCCAGCGACGCGAGCTCCTCGCGCAGCGCGTGGCCCGTCGCGACGAGCCGCCGCGAGCGGCCCGGCAGCAGGTCGGGCCAGCGCTCCACGACGGCGAGGCCGAGCGCGGGGAACGTGTGCAGCGACCTGCCGGCCAGCCACCGCGCCACCTCGCGCGGCGTCGAGAACCGGTCCCCGTCGGCCAGCAGCGTCCGGAACGGCACCTCCCGCGCCTCCGACAGCAGGGCGCCCCAGATGTCGAACGACCTCCGCAGCGCCGCCACGCGAGCCGTCCGCACCGTCGCGCCGAGCTCGCGCAGCGACGCGACCGCGCGGCGCTGCGCGGCGACGAGCTCGGGGGAGGGGTGCATGGCGCCGTTCGTCTCGATCGAGACGACGGACAGCCGCGACAGGTCGACCTCGTCGGGTCCGACGGGGTCGTCGGCCAGGAGGCGGAGCAGCGGCAGCAGGTCCTCCGCGCGCCTGGCGAGCGGCCCGGCGCACTGGTAGCGCAGCATCCGCGGGTCGTTGTCGACGGGGAACTGCCCGTCGTTGGGCACCAGCCCCGCCGACGGCTTGTGCCCGAACACGCCGTTGAAGAACGCCGGCATCCGGATCGACCCGCCGATGTCGCTGCCCAGCCCGAACGGCGCGAACCCCGCCCCCACGGCCGCGCCCTCGCCGCCCGACGAGCCGCCGACGATGCGGGAGGTGTCGTAGGGGTTGTTCGTGCGGCCGTAGACGCGGTTCGACGACTCGAACCACATCGCCAGCTCCGAGACGTTCGTCACGCCGATCGGGATGGCGCCCGCCGCGCGCAGGCGCTCGACCGTCAGCGCGTCGGCGGTAGCGGGCGTGCCCGCGCGCGACACCAGCCCCGCCGTGTTCGGCATGCCGGTGAGCGCGAACGTCTCCTTGATCGTGCAGGGCACGCCGTGGAACGGCCCCACCTCGGCGCCCTCGCGCAGGCGCGCGTCGGCCTCGTCCGCCTCGGCGAGCGCGGCGTCGTAGCGGTCGGCCACGATCGCGTTGAGGCGCGGGTTGTGCCGCCGCGCGTGCTCGACGTGCGCCTCCACGACCTGCCGCGACGTCACCTCGCCGGAGCGGATCCGGCGCGCGAGCGAGGTTGCGGAATCGGTGAGCATGGGGCCATTGTGCCGTCGTCGCCACGCGCGCCGATGTTTGAACGAGCGCCCTTCGGCGGAATAGGGAACACTCTGCCCGCGCCACGCGTTCAGCCGGGCGCGCTACACCGCAGCAGCAGTCGAAGCCGATAAGGAAGCCATGACGCAGTCGCAGGACTACGACACCCGCAAGTCGAGCTCGCTCGAGGCCGAGGACAGCCTCGAGGAGATCATCACGCGCAAGCCGGAGCAGCCGGTCGGCGTGGCCGAGGACGAGAACGAGCTCGCCTTCGAGATGGAGCTCGCGGGTGCCGAGGAGATCAACGACGAGCTCGCGATCCGCCCCGTCCCCAAGCAGGCCAACGAGTTCACCTGCTCCTCCTGCTTCCTCGTGAAGCACCAGAGCCAGCTCGTGGACCCCAAGAAGAACCTCTGCCGCGACTGCGTGTGACGCGGCGACCCGCCTGACCGCCTGACCCCGGCCGCCCGAGCGTCCGTGCCCCGCCTCCGCCAGGAGGTGGCGCCGGGCGCTCGTCCGTTTTAGTCCGTAAACCATCCCAATGGGCCATGTCCGTCCCGGCGGACGTACCCGAGCATCAACGGACATGAGCGTGTACCGGCGGTTCCCGGCGCCGGACCCGGACGGCCTGCGCGAGCTGGCGTCCCTGGTCCGTCACCGCGCCGCGTCCAAGACCGTCGGCTCACTCGGCTCCGTTCCCGACCAGCGCGAGGACTCGCCGCTCGAGGCCGCCGCGCAGGCGGCCGTCGACTCCGTCAACGCCGACGTCGTCGACCTCGTCGCGCGGGCGCAGGCGGGCGACGCGGAGGCGTTCGGGTCGCTCTACGACCGCTACGTCGACGTCGTGTACCGCTACGTGTACTACCGCGTCGGCAACCAGTCGCTCACGGAGGACATGGTCAGCGAGACGTTCCTCCGCGCGCTGCGGCGGATCGGGTCGTTCCAGTGGCAGGGCCGCGACTTCGGCGCCTGGCTCGTCACGATCGCCCGCAACCTCATCGCCGACCACTACAAGTCGAGCCGCTACAAGCTCGAGGTGCAGACGGCGGACATGGTCGACGCCGACCGCGCGCAGGAGGGGCCGGAGAACGAGGTCCTCGACTCGATCACGAACCTCACGCTGCTGGAGGCCGTGAAGATGCTGGGTGCCGAGCAGCAGGAGTGCATCGTGCTGCGGTTCCTCCAGGGCTTCTCGGTCACCGAGACCGCCCTGGCGATGGGCAAGAACGAGGGCGCCATCAAGGCGCTCCAGTACCGCGCCGTCCAGTCGCTCAAGCGGCTGCTCCCCGCGGAGCTGGTCCTGTGAACCTCCCCGAGAAGGTCGACCTGTCGCTGGCCGTGCCGGCGCAGGGCGGCGCGCCCGAGCAGGAGCGCCGCGCCGCCGCCGTGCCCGCGCGGGAGGCGGCTCAGGAAATGGCGGAGCACGCCCGGGAGGACCGGACGTCCCGGCCCGCATGGTCACTTCGGGCCATCTTCCGAAACCACCCGTTCCCGCCCGTTCCCGGCATGCGGACGTCCTCGTTGACCCAGGACGAGGAGGCAACGAGATGACCACGAACCGCCGCGCGGAGGAGTTCGACAGGGCACTGTCGGGCTCGGGTCCCGTCAACGCCACGACGGCCGGGCTGCTCGCCGTCGCCGGCGCGCTCGCCGCCGTGCCGCAGAAGGCGGCGCCCGCGTTCAAGGAGTCGCTGCGGGCGCAGCTCATGGCCGAGGCGACGACGATGGCCGCCGCCTCCACCGCCGCCTCGACCGCCGCCGCCGTCGGTGCCGCGGGCTCCGGCGCGGGCGCCGCCGCCGGCACCGCCGCCGCGGGCCTGCGCGCCGTGCTCGCCAAGCCCGCCATGACGATCGCCACCGGGACGCTCGCCGCCACCGTCGCCGCGACCGGCGTCGGCGTCGGCACCTCGCGCTCGATGCCCGGCGACGCCCTCTACAACCTCAAGCGCACCGTCGAGCGGTGGCAGGTCGGCCTCGCCGGCGGCGCCGTGGACGAGGCCGACGCGCTCCTGGAGCAGGCCAACACCCGCCTCGACGAGGTCCGCGCGCTGCTCGCCGACGGCGACACCGAGCGCGTCACCGCCGTCCTCGACGAGCTCGTGGCCGAGCTGGACGACGCCACGTCGCGGCTGCTCGACGCCGCGCGCGAGGGCTCGCGGGACGCGTACGACCGCCTGTCCGCCGTCGTCGCCCAGGTCAACGCGCGCCTGGTCGCGCTGCTGCCCACGCTGCCGGCCGACGCGCAGGCCGCCGCCTCGCAGGCCATGACCACGCTCAACGTCGCCGGTGCCCAGCTCGCCGCGCTGCCGCTCCCGCCGCTGCCCGGCACGCCGACGCCGGGGATCACGCTCACCCCGCCGCCGGTCACGACGGTGCCGACGACGAGGCCGCCGATCTCGGTCCCGCCGACGACCAGGCCGCCCACGACGATCCCGACGTCGCCGGTCGACGTCCCCACCTCGATCAAGCCTCCGACGGTCACCGTGCCGCCGGTGACGCCGCCGGTGACCACGCCGCCGACGCTGCCGCCGGTGACGGTGCCACCGATCACTCTTCCGCCGATCTAGCAGCGGTGGACCCCCGCGCCGCCGTTGAGGGGCGGTGGCGCGGGAACGGGGCGACGTGCCCCGCCGGCGTTGAGGGGCGCCGGCGGGGCAGCGTCACCCCCCGGCTCGACCCGCGCCTGCCGGCGCCCGCGACGCCCGCCGCTCCTGTCGCGGCGGGCGTTCGCGCCGTCCGGGGCTACGGGTTGACGTCGGGGTCGGCGGCCGCGGCCACCGCGCGCTGCGAGCGTTGCTGCAGCTCGGCCCAGACGGCGTTCGTCTGGTCGACGCAGATCACGACGAGGTCGCCGGGGTTCGCCTTGTCGAGCGCGCGGCGGGTCGCCTCGAGCTCGTCCAGCACGACCTCGAGGTCGCGGCAGCGCGCGCCCGCGTCCATGCACGTCCGCACGCCCTCGGCGACGAGCGCGGCGGTCTCGCCGGGGGCGCGGCGGCGCAGGTTGCGGTCCTCGCGGACGAGGATCGTGTCGAAGTACGGCGCCGCCGCCTCGCCGAGGTCGCGCATGTCGTGGTCGCGCCGGTCGCCGGCCGTCGCGATGACGCCGATCCGCCGCGGCTTCTCGATCGAGCCGGGCGCGGGCTCGGCCATCTTCTCCACGAAGTCGCCGAGCATCCGCATGCCCGGCGCGTTGTGGCAGTAGTCCACGACGACCTTGACGCCCTCGATGTCGGTGACGTTGAGGCGGCCGGGGGCGAGGTAGTACGACGTCTGGAACGTCCGCAGGCCCTGGCGGATGTCGTGCAGGTGCGCGCCAGCCGCGAACGCCGCGCCGGCCGCGGCCATGGCGTTCTGGACGTTCATCATCGCCTTGCCGTCGAACGTCGCCGGGAGCAGGTGCGTCCACGCGAGCTGGAGCGAGCGCCGCCCGTGCCGGATGACGATCATGTCGCCGAGGGCGGAGCGTTCGAGGGCGACCGCGAGGCCGCCGCGGCGGCAGTGCTCCTCGACCATCTCGTTGTCGGGCTTCATCGTGAACCAGATGACCTCGCCCGCGCAGGCGCGGCGCATGTCGGCGACGAGCGGGTCGTCGGCGTTGAGGACGCCGTAGCCGTCGCGGGGCACCGCCTCGACGACCACCTGCTTGACCTGGGCGAGCTGCTCCAGCGTGTCGATGCCGCCGAGGCCGAGGTGGTCGGGGGCGATGTTGAGGACGACGCCGACGTCGTTGCGCTGGTAGCCGAGGCCCTCGCGCAGGATGCCGCCGCGCGCCACCTCGAAGACAGCGAAGTCGACGCTCGGGTTCTGCAGCACCATGCGCGCGGACTTCGGCCCGGACGCGTCGGCGCGGATCACGAGCCGCTCGTCGATGAGGATGCCGTCGGTCGAGGTCATGCCGACCTTGCGGCCCATGCCCTTGAAGATGTGGGCGATCATCCGGCTCGTCGTCGTCTTCCCGTTCGTGCCGGTGACGGCGACGATCGGGATGCGGCTCGGCGCGCCCGGGGGGAACAGCAGGTCGAGCACCGGCTTGGCGACGTACTGCGGCTCGCCCACGGTCGGGTGCGTGTGCATGCGGAAGCCGGGCGCGGCGTTGACCTCGACGATCGCGCCGCCGGTCTCGCGGACGGGCTCGCCGATGTCGGGCGCGATGAAGTCGATGCCGGCGACGTCGAGGCCGACGACGCGGGCGGCGTTCTCGGCGATCTCGACGTTGTCGGGGTGCGCCTCCATCGTGCGGTCGATCGAGATGCCGCCGGTGCTCATGTTGCCGGTCAGCGTGAGCCGCACGACCTCGCCCTTGCCGGGGACGGAGCCGGGCTCGTACCCCTGCTTGCGCAGCAGCTCGACCGCCGCGTCGTCGAGCTTGATGCGGGTCAGCACCTTCTCGTGGCCGACGCCGCGGCGCGGGTCGGCGTTGGTCTCCTCGACCAGCTCGGCGACGGTGTGCGTGCCGTCGCCGACGACGTGCGCGGCGACGCGCTCGGCGAGGGCGGCCATCCTGCCGCCGACGACGAGCACCCGGTAGTCGTTGCCGGTCACGAACGACTCCACGAGGACCCACCCGCGCCGCGACTCCCGCTTCGCCACCTCGAACGCCGCGCGCACCGCGTCCTCGTCGCGCAGGTCGAGGCCGACGCCGCGGCCGTGGTTGCCGTCGAGCGGCTTCACGACGACGGGGTAGCCGATGCGCTTGGCCGCCGCGACGGCGTGGTCGGCGTCGCGCACGGAGTCGCTCTTGGGGACGGGCAGGCCCGCGTTGGCGAGCAGGGAGAGCGTGAGCTCCTTGTCGCTCGCGATGTCGGTGGCGAGCGCCGAGGTCTCCGACGTCATCGTCGCGCGGATGCGCTTCTGGTGGACGCCCTGCCCGAGCTGGACGAGGGAGTGCTCGTTGAGCCGGATGTAGGGGATGTCGCGCAGCGCCGCCTCGTCCAGCAGCGCCTGGGTGCTCGGCCCGAACGCCGTCCGCTGCGCCATCAGCAGGAAGTCCTCGAGCTCGCGCTCGAAGTCGAACTCCGGGTCGCGCCGCACGAGGTCGTTGACGAGCCGCACCGCGAGCCGGCCCGCCGCGAGGCCGACCTTCTCGTCGTGGTAGCCGAAGATGACGTGGTACTGGCCGCGCTCCTTCGCGCCGCGCGTCTTGCCGCGCCGCAGGTCGTGGCCCGCCTCGCGCTGGAGCTGCAGCGCCACGTGCTCGCTCACGTGCCCGAGCCACGTGCCCTCGCGGAGGCGTTCGAGGAACCCGCCGCGGTGCCCCCGCGAGCAGGCGTGGTCGGCGATGCCGGGGAGGCGTTCGAGGAGCGCGTCGGCGAAGCCCGGCAGCCTGTCCGTCGGCCAGTCCTCCAGGGAGCCGAGGTCCACGAGCATGTTGATCGCCTGGTCGTACGACCAGTAGTTGGGCCCGCGGTAGACGCGCGTCTGGAGGACGCGGAGGTCGGGGCTCGGCTCGGTCACGAGTCGTCCTTTCGGCGGCGTTCGACCTGCGGGGGGTTGGCCTTCTGCCGGCGCCTGGCGGCGCGCTCGACCACGGTGTCGTCCGCGCCCTCGGCGGCGATGCGGCGGGCGAGCTGGCGGTTCAGGCGCATGCCGGTCGCGATGTCGGGGTCCTCGTGGCCGTGGCGTCGTTCGGGCAGCAGCGCGCGCGTGACGAGGTCGAACCGCGCGCCCGCGGGCAGCGTGTGGAGGCGCACGTCGGAGACGAGGAGCGGCTGCGTCCGCTTGGCCGCCCAGGCGCGGGTGACCGCGTGGCTGCCGTCGAAGATCGTGACGGCGCCCTTGCCGACGACCTCGAGGTAGCGGCTCTCGGTGACGACCATCGCGGTGTCCTCGTCCACGCCGACGCCGAGGAGCTGGGGGGAGTGCGCGACGAGGGCGAGCAGGCGTCCGTAGCGGTTGCGCTGGCTGAAGTGCTGGTCGAAGATCACGCCGTCGATGAGCCCGAGCCCCGCCGCGAGCTGGACCATCCGCTCCTTCGGCGTCGCGCCCTCCGCCCCCGTCGCGACCATGTGCGTCGTGACGACGCTGGCACCCGCGCTCGTGCCGCCGACGACGGCGCCGGCGGCGTACGCCCGCTTGATCGCGTCGCCCAGACGGGTGCCTGCGACGACGGAGGAGAGCTTGCTCTGGTTGCCGCCGGTCATGAACACGCCGGTCACGTCGTCGAGCATCGCCGCGCACGCGGGGTCGTCCGCCTCGGCGCGGGTCTCGGGGCGCAGGCCCCTGAAGTCGGCGACGCCGATGCGTTCGAAGATCGCCCGGTAGACCTCGGTCACCGTGTCGCCGAGCGCGGACGCGGTCGAGATGACCGCGATGCTGGCCGCGCTGCCGCCGGCGAGGCGGGCGAAGCGGTTGAGGATCGTGCGCCGTCCGAGCTTGTCCTCGGCGCCGCCGATGACCACGAGCACGCCGCGGGGCGCGTCCACGTCCGGCTGCTCCATGTCGGGGAGACTATTGCCCGCGCGAGCGGCGGCGTACGCCGCCCCCGCCCCCGAACATTGAAGATCGTCACGCGGGGGGCCGCGCCACGGGCTTCAAGGAACGAGCGGAGCCGCCGGTCAGCGGCGCGCGGGCATCCACTCCTCGAACCACCCGACGACCCGCGTGAACCAGTCGAGCACCGCCGGGTAGCGCCGTACGCCATGCCCCTCGCCGGGGTAGATCGCGCACGCCGTCGGGACGCCGTGCTCCAGCAGCGCCTGGTGGAACTCCAGCGCCTGCCCCGGCGGCGTGCACCTGTCGACCTCGCCGGCCGTGAGGAACGTCGGCGTGCGCACGTTGTGGACCTTGAGCACCGGGCTGCGCTGGTCGCGGATGTCGTCCTTCATCGAGCCGACGTACAGCTCGTCGAAGTGGCTGATGTTGCTGGTGTAGTGCTGGCTGCGCCAGTCCGTCACCGGCGACAGCGCGGCCGCCGCGGCGAAGCGGTCGGTCTGCGTGACCAGCCAGGCCGTCATGAAGCCGCCGTGGCTGCCGCCCATGACGCCGATGCGCTCCGGGTCGACCACGCCCTGCTCGACCAGCATGTCGAGGCCGGACAGGTGGTCGGTCGTCTCGTGGCCGCCCATGTCGCCGACGACCCTGCTCGCGTACTCCGCGCCGCGGCCGGAGGAGCCGCGGACGTTCGGGACGAGGACGGCGTAGCCGCGCGAGAGCAGCAGCGTGACGAACCGCTGGCGCTGCGGCGAGCGGGTGAACTCGCGGCCGACGGGACCGCCGTGGACGTAGAGGACGGTGGCGTACGGCTTGGGCACGCCGTGGGGCTCGTACAGCAGGCCCTGGATCGTCAGGCCGTCGCGTGCCTGCCACTCGAGGCGCCGCTCGGTGCCGGGGGTCTCGACGTCGCGGCCCGCGGTGAACACGTGCACGGTACGCATCCCGTCGCGCCCGACGACCGCGAGCTGCGCGGGGAGGTCCCACGCCGACAGCTCCATGACGGCGTTGCCGTCGGGCAGCGGCGCGAACCGCGGCTGCATCGTCACCGCCGGCTCGCCGACCCAGAGGTCGCCCGTGCCGTCGCCGACGACCGTGTCGAGGCCGCGGGCGCCGGCGTAGGTGAGGCTGCCGTCGGCGCGGAATCGGACGTCGGAGACGTCGGTGCCGCGCGTGTCGACCGGCGTCGCCTCGCCGGTCTCGACGTCGAGCTCGAACAGCTCGCCCGCGACGATCCACCGGTCCGACGCGACGGCCTCCACGAACGCCACGCGGGTGCCGTCGGCGGTGGCCGTCGGCCAGCCGAGGGAACGCCCCTGGCGCGGCTTGTAGAGCACGCGCTCCTGGCCGGTCGCGACGTCGAGCAGGGCGAGCGGGGCGTCGTACCAGGCGTCCTCGCCGGGGCTCTCGGAGACGACGCCGACGACGGCGTCGTTGCCGCACCAGGCCGCTTCCCAGACGTTGAGGCCCTCGCGGGACAGCGGCGTGAGCGTGCGCGCGGCGACGTCGTAGCGGTACGCACGCCGCCACGCCCGCGCCTCCCCGCTCGTCGTCACCGTCGGCAGCCACGACGGGCGGTCGGCGGCGTCGCCGGTGACGCGCCCCGAGCCCTCGACGCCGGACTTCTCCGCGCCGAGCCCGGCGACGCCGAGCAGCAGCGCGCCGCCGTCGGGCGACCACGCCAGCCACTCGGCCGAGCCGTCGACCTCCGGCGCCGCCCACGCCTCGCCGATGCGGCCGCGCTGGAGCAGGTACAGGCCGAAGCGCCCGGGGTGCCCGCGGTCGGAGAGGAACGCGATCGTCTCGCCGTCGGGCGACCAGGCGGGGTAGCGGTCGGAGGACGGTCCGTTGGTGACCTCCTCGACCTCGCCGCTCGCGAGGTCGGCGACGCAGACCCGGCTGACCGGGTCGGTCTCCATCGAGTCGCGGCGCGTGCCGGTGAACGCCACCCTGGTGCCGTCGGGCGAGGCCGTGAGCTCGGTCGCCGTGCCGATCTCGCCGAACGGCTCGTTGAGGCGGCGGACGAGGTCGGAGACCTCGCGGTACAGGTCGGTGTCGCGTACGTCGGCGTCCATGGGTTGAGCGTACGGCGAGGAGTTCGACGACGTCCGTGGCCCGTTCCGTCGCCGTCGTGCTCTCGTTCGCCCTCCTGACCTGCTCCGGCGAGCAGCAGCGGCCCTCCGTCGCCCAGTCGGGCTCGCCGCCCGTCACGCCGTCCGCCGTGCCGTCGTGCGGCCCGGTCTGCTGCTGTTGCTCTCCCGCGACCAGCCGGACGGCGCGGCCCAGGTCACGCCGCCGCCGATCGTCGGCGCCGACGGGACGTTCACGGTCACGTGGACGATCCCGCCGTCGCTCGGCGAGGTGATGAACCACGGCGGCGGCCCGACGACGCCAGGCGCGTACTACTTCCGTACGAAGCCGGCGACGCCCGGGTGCACGGTGGCGTTCACCGTCACCTAGAAGACCGGGATGATGTCCTCTGCCGAGATGTCGCCGACGTCGACGCCGTCGAGGTCGAGCTCGGGGATCGCGGGGAACGCGATGCCCCAGCGCTCGACGATCGCCCGCACCTTCGCGATCGCGACCTTCCAGTTCTCCGCCTGCTCGTCGTACGTCAGCACGCCGAGGCCCGCCTGGCGGGCGTAGTCGATGAGCACGCGGTGGTTGTCGAGGAAGTACGGCGGCAGGTCCCAGAACTGCGGCGGCGGCTCCCACAGGATCATCGACAGGAACACGAAGCCCGCGCGGAGCTGCCGCGTGATGTGCTCCTTGTGCTCGTCGGTGAGCCCGGGCCAGTCGTTCTCGAGCAGCGTCATGCAGATCTGCAGGTGGCGGCTCTCGTCGCGGCCGATGCGCTTGAACACCTCGTGGAACACCTGGTGCTTCGAGCCGGTCGCCATGCCGCGGAACAGCGTCGAGGACGCGACCTCGCCCATCATGAACGACGTGAAGAGAACGGCCATCGGGTACTTGCCGAGGCTCTTGGAGTAGCCGTTCCAGTAACGCCCGCCGTTGTGGTACAGCCACGCGATGTTGTTGTGCGCCGCGCGCTCCAGGTCGTCCTGCGGCGTCCAGTCGAGCGGGCCGCCGGGCCAGAGCTTGGTGATCGCGCGCTGGCAGCACTCCTCGTGGTTCATCTCGTCACGAGTGATCGAGAAGAAGCACTTCCGTACGGGGTCCTCCTGGTGCATCTCGAACGCGTGGATCGTGGCGCGCGCGAAGACCGCGGGACCGCTCGCGTCGAAGTTCGCGAGGAGCGACCACCAGTACATCATCCCGAGGCGCTCCTCCCGGCTGAAGTCGTCCGGGTTGAGGTCGTCCCAGGGGAGGTCGCTGGGGTTCCACAGCATCGTCTTCGACTTCTCGTAGATCTCGACGAGCTTGGGCGTGTCGACCCGCCACTCCATCGGATAGATGTTCGGCTGCGGGATCTCGGGCGCGGGCCAGAAGCCGCCCTCGGGGACGACGAGCTGCGAGTCGGTCATGCACTCACCTTACAGATCGTTGCCGGAAGTGCAAGCAAGTGTCACATAGCGGTCAAGAACGCCCTCGCGGAACGCCGATACGTCCGGTATCGACTGACCGGAGGTCCCCGGATGCCGCTCGGCCTGCTCGTCGGCGACGCGTCGTACCGCGTCGGCTCGCCCGACCTGCTGCACGCGTTCTTCTCCACCATCAGCGTCCGCCTCGAGCCGCTCGGCTGGGGCACCCGCTTCCCCGTGCTGCTCGACGACCTCTACCAGGGCGAGCTGCCGGTCGCGCAGGTCGACACCGCGCTGTCCGAGCTGATGCGCGCCCGGCGCGAGCTGTCGCTGCTGCCCGCGAGCGCGGTCGTGTGGGACGCGGACGACCCGTACGCGGCCCCGCCGTGGGGCGACGCGGTGACCGCGCCCGACCTCGCCCACTGCTTCTGGACCGAGGACGGGCGCAGCCTGTTCGACGTCGTGGCGGCCGCGCTCGTGCTGCTGCGCGACGAGCCGGCGGGCGCGCTGCGGATCGTGGAGACGGTCGCCGCCTGACGCGGCTACTCGAGGACGATGACGTAGTGGCCGACGCTCAGCGCGTCGGCCGTCGTGCCCGGGGCGAGCGAGGTCAACGTCACCACGCAGTCGTAGCCGCCGGACCAGCCGCCGAGCTTGCCCGACTCGGTGAACGTCCCCGACGCCGCGAGCACCGAGCCGCACCGCACGTCCGCGAGGACCGAGCCGGTCACGACCGTGACGAACACCGTGCGGTACGCGCCGACGTCGCGGTTGCCGAGCGCGCTCGGGCCCTGCGAGACGCACGTGGTCACGTCGCCGGCGGCGGCGTTGAGCAGGCTCGCGGTGCAGACGGGGCCGGTCTGGACGGCGGCGGCGGGGGAGGCGAGGGCGGCGGCGACGGCGAGCGCCGGCAGCAGGGCGTGGCGGGACATTGAGGGGGACCTTCCGTACGAGGGGGTCCCCAGGGTAGGGGGCGGCGGCGCGCCCGGCTACGGCCTGCGGCGCTTGAGCAGCACGACCATCCGGGTGCCGCTCGCGGTCATGCTCACGGCCTCCCAGCCGAGGTCGCCGAGGCGGGCGAGCTCGCGCTCCATGGCGCGGACGTCGGGCGTGTGGCCGGGGTGCGTGGACGGCATGCCGTCGCCGACGAACGCGTACTCCCACGGCTCGCCCGACACGGCCTCCGGCCCGGCCTCGGGCTCCTCCGGCTCGGGCTCGGGGTCGGGCACGGCGGCGATGCGCACGGGCGCGGCGGCGGGCGCGTAGTCGTGCGCCCAGAACCTGTTCAGCGCCGCGTCGATCGCGCGCGGCGTCGCGACGGCGAACGACACGTTCATCAGCCCGGTCGCCTCGCGCAGCGCCTCGAGCATGTAGCGGTCCGTCGGGTCCGCGACCGCGACGCGCAGCCACGTCGGCCCGGCACCGATGGGCACGACGCCGAGCATCTCGGCGGTCAGGCGCGGCACCGTGCGGACGACGTCGAGCGGCACCTCGGTCTCGCCGGGGTCGACGTACTCGAAGCCGAGGATCGTCGCGAGCCCCTGCGCGACCTGGACGTCGGTCGCGAGGCCGAGCTCGACGACGAGGCCGCCGAGGCGGCGGCGGGGCGTCGTCTCCTCCTGCCTCCTCAGGCAGGCGTCGAGCTGGCCGGGCGTGATGACGCCGGCGGCGACGAGCGCCTCGCCGAGGCGGAGCCGTTGCGCGGGCGCGGTCTCACCGCCGCGCGTGCCGTGCACCGCGACGATCCGCGTGGCGGGGACCGACAGCGTCGTGTCGACGGCGTAGTGGTAGTCCCCGGGGTTCCCGGTCATCCCCCTTGGGGTCGGCACGCGGGAGGTGCCGGAACACCGTCCGTTGGGACTAGTTCGTTGCTCCGAACACCAGCTCCGCGGCGACCGAGTGGCGGCCCGCCAGCCACAGGCCGAGCTGCTCGGCGGTGCCGCGCACGACCTGGCCGCGGCCCATCGCGCGGCCGTGGTCGGTGGGGACGATGCGGTACTTGCGCAGCCGCCCCGCCCCGAAGACCAGCCCCTCGCGCAGGATCGCCCTGGCGCTCGCCTCGGGCACCTCGCGCGAGCGGCCGAGCCCGCGCAGCACGTCCTGGTGGTGCGTCGCGAGGTCGCCGAGCAGCGCGTACGACGCCGTCAGCGACAGCAGCGCGGGCTTCTCGGCCCATCGGGCGGCGCGCCCCAGCAGCTCGGCGCGGGAGAGGCCCTTCATGCTCTCGACGATCCTGGCGTTGCCCTTGTTGACGTTGCCGAACGCCTTCACGTACGCCGCCGGCGCCTGGTCGATGCCGAGCAGGTGCGCGAGGACGTCGCGGGGCGCCCACTCGGCGCAGAGCGTGGTGCCGTTCTCGAACTCGTCGGCGCTCAGCGACTCCATGGTCGCGACGAACGCCTTCCGCTCGCGGCGGTAGTCCTTCTCCCCGGGGAACATGGCGCGAGTGTACGAGCCGCCGGAAGTGGGCACTGACCGCCCGAGGAGAGAGAACGGAGCCGGTTGCTGTGCTGAGCAAGGTGGCCTGGAAGGCGACCGCGACGGCGTCCACGCTCGTCGCGGCGCGGCTGACCGCCAAGGCGGTCACGGGCGGGTGGAAGAAGGTCAAGCGGAGCGACCCGCCCGCCAACCCCGCGTCGCCGTCCACCACCTGGGGCGAGGCCATCGGCTGGGCGGCCGCGAGCGGGGTGGCGATCGCGCTGGCGCGCCTCGCCGCCCGCCGCGGCGCCGCCGGCGCCTGGAAGAAGGCCACGGGCCACCTCCCGCCGGGTCTGGAAGAGGCCGCGGCGGCGTAGCCTCCTCCCCGGACAGGGGAGGACGGCATGGACCTCGAGCACCTCGACGTCTTCGACGCGGCCTGGGCCGTGTGGCCGCGCGGGGACAGGCCGGCCGCGCTGCGCGAGGCGGCGGCGCGCTTCCGGGAGGGGTTCGGCGGCGTCGTGCGCGGCGCGCGCACCGTGGACCTCGTGTCGGCGCCGTACCCCGCCAAGTACGCGTTCGCGGGCGTCGCGCACGCGGTCAACCCGTTCGTCACGCTGGTCAACCGCCTCATGGTCGTCCGCTACGACGACCTCTCCGGCGTCACGCGCACGCTCGTCTTCGAGCCGACGCTGCCGCAGGGCAGCAGGCACGCGCCGTTCTACGCCAACCTCGCCACGAAGTTCCCGAAGGCGCTCGAACGCCTCCTCGCGCCCGAGCACGCGACCGTGCCGCAGGCGCTCGCGTCCGTCGGCGTCGCGCCGGAGGACGTGGACGTCGTGCTGTTCGACCACCTGCACGTGCAGGACCTCGCGCTGCTGCTCGGCACGTCGCGGACCGAGCCGCTGTTCCCGAACGCGACGTTCCTCTGCCAGTCCCGCGAGCTGGACACGCTGCGCTCGACCCACCCGATGCAGTGGGCCTGGTACGTCGCCACGGACCTGAGCGACGTACGCCTCGACCGCGTCCAGGCGCTCGACGGTGACGTGCGGCTCGGCGAGGGCGTCGCGGTGATCCGCACGCCGGGGCACACCGACGGCAACCAGTCGCTGGTGCTGCGTACGGAGTCCGGCGTCTGGGTGTCGAGCGAGAACGGCGTCGCGCTCGACAACTGGCACCCCGACCTGTCCACGATCCCGGGGCTGCGCGCCCACGCGCGGGAGATGGGCCGAGAGGTCGTCCTCAACGCGAACACGCTCGAGGACTCGATCGACCAGTACGACTCGATGGTGCTGGAGAAGGCGCTGGCCGACCGCGTCGCGGGCACCGAGTGGCGGCAGATCCTCCCGTCGAGCGAGCTCGCGCCGCTCAGGCGCCAGTGGCCGCTGGTGCCGACGCGCCTCGCGGGCGGGCTCGACGTCCGCTCCGTCGCCGCGCCCGTGCGCGCATGAGGGCCGTCACGCTCGACGCGCTCGGCGAGCTCGTCTGGTCGGAGATCCCCGAGCCGCTGCCCGGCCCCGGCGAGGTACGGCTGCGCGTCGCGGCCTGCGGCATCTGCGGGTCCGACATGCACCTGCGCGCCATGGGCATCCTGCCGCCGGGCTACGTGATGGGCCACGAGTTCGCGGGCGTGGTCGACGCGGTGGGCCCCGGCGTCGCCCGCTGGTCGGAGGGGGACGCGGCGTGCGTGTACCCGTTCGTGCCGTCGGACGAGCACGACATGGCCGCGACGATCACCGGGATCGGCTGCGGCGGGCCGTTCGGCGGCCTCGCCGAGGCGGTCGTCGTCCCCGCCAACCGGCTGTGGCGGCTGCCCGCGTCGGTGCCGGTCAGCCACGGCGCCCTGGTCGAGCCGCTGGCGGTGGCGTTGCACGCCCTCGACGTCGCGGGCGTACGGCCCGACGACGCGGTCGCGGTCGTCGGCGCCGGCCCGATCGGGGCGCTGACCGCGGTCGCGCTGCGGGCGCGCGGGATCGAGCGCGTCGCGGTCGTGGAGCCGAACGAGCGGCGGCGCGCGCTCGTGGAGGGGGCGGCGTTCGGCCTCGACGGGGTGCACGAGGCGCTGATGGCCGAGCTGGACGGGCCGCCGCGCGTGGTGTTCGAGTGCGCGGGGCACCCGAGCGCGCCAGGGCTCGCGCTGGAGCTCGTCGCGCCGAGCGGGGTCGTCGCGCTGCTCGGAGTGCTGGACGAGCCCGTGCCGATCTCGCAGCTCCTCCTGATGGTCAAGGAGGCGCAGCTCAGGGCGTCGTTCTGCTACCGGCCGGCGTCGTTCGACGAGGCGGTCGGCCTGCTCGCGGACGGGAAGGTGCCGGTCGAGCGGCTCGTCACCTCGACGCGGCCGATGGCCGAGACGGACGAGGTGATGGCGACGCTGCGCGCGCCGGGCACGCGCGAGCTGAAGGTGCTGCTGACGCCCTAGGCCGCGCTACGCGGCGGTGTGCTCGGACGGGCAGCTCGACACGGCGGCGTCGACGGTCTCGTACGTCGGGATCAACGTGTCGAGGCGCGTCAGGCCGAGCACCCGGCGGACGATCGCCTGCGGGGCGGCGAGGTGCAGCGAGCGCCCCTCGTGCCGCAGCCTGCGGTGGCCGCCGACGATCACGGAGATGCCGACGGAGTCGAGGAAGTCCACGCGCTCCAGGTCGAGCACGACGAGCGTGGAGCCGCTGGCGCTGGCGTCGACGAGGTCCTGCCGGAGGCGGGGTGCCGTCGCGAGGTCGAGGTCTCCCGCGGGCGCGACGAGGCGGTGCCCTGAACATGCGGCGTTCGATACGGGCGTGTCGTTCACGGAACGACCTGGCCTTCTGCTGTGGCGCGGCTCGAGACGTCCGACGTGGTCTGTGGGCGAGGCGGCAGGCCGGTTAGCGCATATCAAGATCCGGTCTGCAACCGACAGTACGCGCGGGACCGACCCTTGGGAAGCGCGCCGTCTCTGGCCTTTGGGACAGGTCGGCCTTACCGCCTACGCGATCTTGATCTCGCCCAGGACCTTGCGGACGAGCGGCTCGAAGTGCTCCAGCGGCTCGCTGTCGTACGCCGGGTCGAACGCCGCCTGGTCCCACTCGTCGGTGAACCGCTCGGCCATTGCGAACCACGGCTCGTTGGCGTACCGCTGCCGCGCCTCCGGGTCCTTGCCGATCAGGTGGTAGTAGTGCCGGCCCTGGAAGTCCTGGTGGGTGCGGATGATCTGGTAGGTCTCCTCCGACACCCACGGCTTGAGGATCTCGGCCGCGATGGCGGGGTGGTTGGCGACGGAGATGACCTTGCCCATGTCGTGGCACAGGGCGCCGACGACGAGGTCGTCGGGGGCGACCGCGCGCTCGGCGAGGGTCGCGGTCTGGAGCGCGTGCGCGAGCTGGTTGACGCCGAACCCGCCGCTGAACGACTCCAGCGTGCGCAGCATCCCGAGGACGCGGTCGGCGACCTGCTCCTGGTACGGCGCCGTCTCCTGCGCGATGACGATCCAGTCGTCGAGGCTGCCCTCGTCCATGCGGGTGAACGCCATCGCTCGGCCTCCGGGGGTGTGGTCCGTCGGACACGATGGTACGGCGGCCGGCAGGACCGTCCCGCGCCGCCGCCGAACTTCGTTCGGCATGAGAGCCCGTGCCCTGCTGCTCGCCGCCGCCCTGCTCGCGCCGGCCGCGCCCGCCGCGACCGCGGCCCCCGCGACGTACGACGTCAAGATCCGCTGGACCGAGTACGGCATCCCGCACATCGAGGCCGGCGACTACGCCTCCCTCGGGTACGGCTACGGCTACGCCGTCGCGTCCCAGACGATCTGCACGCTCGCCGACGTCTACACGACGGTCCGCGCGCAGCGGTCGCGGTTCTTCGGCCCCGACGCCGGCTACACGTACCGGGCGAACGGCTCCACGGTCACGAACCTCAACAGCGACTTCTTCTACCAGTCGGTCATCGACGAGGCCCGCGTCGAGAAGATGCTCGACGGCCCCGACGCGCCCAAGCCGCAGATCCGCGACGGCGTGCGCGGCTACGTCGACGGCTACAACCGCTGGCTCGCCGACGCCGGCGGCGCGGCCGGCGTCACCGACCCGGCCTGCCAGGGCAAGCCGTGGGTCACGCCGATCACCGAGATGGACGCGTACCGCCGCTTCTACCAGCTCGCCCTGCTGGCCAGCAGCGGCGTGGCGCTCGACGGCATCGGCGCCGCGCAGCCGCCCGCGCCCGCCGCGCCCGTGCCCGCGATCGACACCGCCGCGACCGCCAAGGCGCTGACGACCGAGCTGGAGAAGCTTCAGATCGGCTCCAACGCCGTCGCGCTCGGCAGCGAGGCGACCGACAACGGCAAGGGCATGCTGCTCGGCAACCCGCACTTCCCGTGGCTCGGGTCCGAGCGGTTCTTCCAGGCGCACCTGACGATCCCCGGCACGCTCGACGTCGCCGGCGGCTCGCTGCTCGGCGTGCCCCTCGTCCTGATCGGCCACACCGCGCACCAGGCGTGGTCGCACACGGTCTCCACGGCGTACCGGTTCACGCCGTTCCAGGAGACGCTCGTCCCCGGCTCGCCGACGACGTACCTCTACGACGGCGTCCCGACGCGGATGACGGCCCGTACCGTGAAGGTGCAGGCGCTCGTGGACGGCAAGGTGGAGGAGCGCACCCGCACGCTCTACAGCACCAAGCACGGCCCGGTGTTCACGTCGATCCTCGGCATCCCGCTGCCGTGGACGCCGGCGGCGGCGTTCGCGATGGGCGACGCCAACGCCCCGAACTTCCGCTACCTCAACCACTTCTTCGACGTGAACCACGCCCAGAGCGCCCGCGAGGTGCTCGACTCGCTGAAGCGCAACCAGGGCATCCCGTGGGTCAACACGCTCGCGGCCGACGACACCGGCGAGGCGCTCTACGCCGACATCTCCGTGACCCCCCACGTCACCGACGTGCAGGCCCGCGCCTGCGGCACGGCCGTGGGGCAGGCGACGTTCACGGCGTTGCGGCTGCCGGTCCTCGACGGCTCGCGCTCGACGTGCGAGTGGGGAAGCGACCCCGACTCGCGCCAGCCCGGGACGTTCGGTCCCTCGTCGATGCCGTCGCTGATCCGCCGCGACTACGTCACCAACTCCAACGACTCGTACTGGCTGTCCAACCCGGAGCAGCCGCTCGAGGGATTCGCGCAGATCATCGGCGACGAGCGCGCGGAGCGGACGACGCGCACGCGCTCCGGCCTCGTGATGGTCGCGGAGGAGCTGGCCGGCGGCGGGACGTTCAGCCGCCAGGAGCTGCAGGACATCCTCTACGCCAACCGCCAGCACTCGTTCGAGCTGACTCGCGACGACCTGCTGACGATGTGCCGGGCGTTCCCCGGCGGCATGGCGCCGTCGTCCAACGGCCCCGTCGCCGTCGGCAACGCCTGCGACGTCCTGGAGCGGTGGGACGGCACCGACAACCTGACCTCGCGCGGCGCGCTGCTGTTCCGGCGGTTCTGGAGCCGCGCGGTCGCGGTGCAGGCGGCGGTCATGACGAACGCGCAGCGGGCGCCGGTGTGGCTCGTGCCGTTCGACGCCGCCGACCCGGTGCGCACCCCGCGCGGGCTCAACGTCGCGAACCCGCTCGTGCAGCGCTCGTTCGGCGACGCGCTGTCCGACCTCGCGGGCGCCGGCATCCCCGTCGACGCGCCGCTCGGCGAGTGGCAGGTCGACGCGCGGCCCGACGGGACGCGGACGCCGTACCACGGCGGGCCGGGCACGCTCGGGGTCTTCAACGCGATGAACTCGTCGTGGAACGCCTCGCGCGGCTACGTCGGCCCGCTGGCGCACGGCTCGTCGTTCGTCCAGGTGGTGTCGTTCGACGGCGACGGCTGCCCCGACGCGCGGACGATCCTCACGTACTCGCAGTCCACGAACCCGAACAGCCCGCACTACGCGGACCAGACGCGGCTCTTCTCGGGCGGCGGCTGGGTGACCGACCGCTTCTGCAAGGGCGACGTGCGCGACAACGCCGTCGGCGAGCTGCACCTGAGGGCGTAGGCCCTCACGGGTCAGCGGGCGGCGCGGGCGGTACGGCGCAGCGTCACGTCGTCGACGACCGTGCCGTCGGGCTTCACCGCGCGCAGCCGCATCGACGCCGTGCCGCCCCCGCGGCCGGGGTCGACGTCGGCGACGAGGACCGAGAGGTCCATGTGCCGCGCGGCCGACCACAGCGCGGTCTCCGGCTCGCGGAGGCCGCCCTCGACGAAGACGAACGACGCCGGGAACAGCGACACCGGCACGCCCGTCTGCCCGCCACCGCCCGCGGTGACGTACGTCGTGCCGTGAGCGGCCTCGACGGTCGAGCCGGTGGGCGCCTGCGCGACGGCCTGCCCCGCGCGCAGCGGGTGCGTGCGCTCGTAGCCGTGGTTGTGGCCGTTGACCACGAGGTCGACGCCGTGGCGGTCGAAAAGCGGCGTCCACCGCGTCCGCACCCCCGCGTCGCTGGCGTGGCCGGCGTTGGTGGAGTACGCGCAGTGGTGGAACGTCACCACGACGAAGTCGACCCTCGGGTCCGCCCGCAGCGCCTTGAGCGTGCGGTCGAGCCAGCGGTCCTGCGCGTCGCCGAGCCAGCCGAGGTTCGCGGGGATCTCGAACGACGCGTCGTTGGCATCGAGCGCGACCACGGCGACGTTGCCGTAGCGGAACCAGTACGTGTGCGGCGCGCCGCCCGCGCCGTTGCGTGGCAGCGCGAAGCGGGAGTGGAAGCCGCCGTAGCCGTGCGCGCCCTCGCCGTACTCCATGTCGTGGTTGCCGACCGCCGGCATCCACGGCGTCGTCGCGGTGGCGGCGCGGTTCATCGCGAACCAGCGGTCCCACACCGCCGGGTCGGCGGAGTCGTCGGGCCGGCCGCTGCCGCCGGCCGCGGCGTAGCAGAGGTCGCCCGCCACGACGTGGAACGCCGGCTTCAGCGCGACCACGCGGCTCATGGTGGTCACCGCCGCGGGGCTCGTGCCCTGGTCGCCGAACGCCGTGAAGCGGAACGGCCTCGGCACGCCCGCCGCGGTCCTGAACGTCCGCCCCGCCGTCGAGCCGCCCGCGTGGCGCACGCGGTAGTGGTAGGTCGTGTCGGGCGCGAGGGCGGGCAGGCGCACGTGGTGGTAGACCGTGCCGCCCGCCGCGACCGCGCGCGACTCCGCGGCGAACGTGAGCCCGTACGCCCGGTCGCGCCCGAGGTCGAGGAACGGCCTCGCGACGTTCGCCGGGGTCGACCACGACACGACGACCTCGCGCGAGGCGTCGGCGCCGAACACGAGGTGCTCGCCGCTCGGGGCCACGGCCGCGATGCCCGGCTTGCTCCACAGCACCGGCCCGGTGGCCGCGGCGACCAGCGCGCCCCGGAGCAGGCGGCGGCGGGTGACGACGTTGCGGCGCAGGATCGCGTCCGCCTCCGCCATGGTGAGGCGGCCGGCGGGGAGGTCGGGCAGCGTGCCGTAGGGCGTCTCCATCGCGACCCGATGGTAGGTGCGGGGCCCCGGCCCGTCAGGGCATCCGGCGGACGAGGCGGGCGAATGCGGGGGGACAGGATTTCCGAAATGCCCCATTGACCCCCGTTCGGCCCCGTGCCACCGTAGCCGCCGACCGGGGGACCACACTCATACGTCACGGGGGAACACGCATGTCTGGTCTACGTCGTACCGTCCTGCTCGCCGTCGCCGCCGCGTCGGCCAGCCCCCTCTCCGCGGGCGCCGCGCCCGCCACGTCGGCCACCGTCGGCGTTCCCTGCGCCTACACCGGCGCGACCGTGCCCAGCGGCAGGATCGAGACGGTCTCCGTATCGGTGTCGACGGGCCAGCTGACCTGCCTGCCCTGGGCCGAGGTCACCGGGACCACCTCCGCCTCCCGCTCGCTGCTGGCCGCCCGGTCCTGCGGCACGGTCCAGGTCAACGACGCGGTCGCCGCCGGCCCCGCGCCGGGCAGCGCGTCGACGTGCGGCTCGGCCACCGGCAGCGGCCCGGTGTCGGTCTCGAGCGTCCCCGGCGACAGGCTCTACGTCTGCACGTACGCCGTGACCACGAGCGGCGGCGTTCGCACGTACGACGCCGACGGCGACGCCTCGAACGGCGCGCAGTGCGCCCTCGTTCTGGACGCCGGCACCGGTACGGGGGGCGGCCAGGGCGGCGTCTGCCTCGCCGCGCGGCCGCCGATCGTCGTGGACGACCCGCGGGAGCCCGACCCGTTCTGCGCCGCGTGCCTCTCGGGCATCGACCCGTGGGTCGACGACCTCTACGAGACCGTCCTCGAGGTCGTCCACCTGTAGCGGTGGGGGCGTACGGCGTCGGCCTGGTCCTCAACCCCGACATCGCGCGGTTCCTGCGCGAGCGACCGGGCGAGGTCGACTACGTCGCCGTGATCCCGGAGACGCTCTGGGCGGACAGCCGGTCCGGGGCCGACCGGTTCCGCTCGTCGCCCGCGGCCACGGCGATGCTGGACGAGGTCGCCTCGACCCTGCCCCTCGTCGCGCACGGGATCGGCCTGTCGATCGGCACCGCCGCCGACCTCGACGTGCCGCACCTGGACCAGGTCGCCTCGTGGCAGGAGCGGTACGGCTTCGCGTGGTACGGCGAGCACCTGTCGTACACCCGTGTCGTGTCGTCGACAGGCACGCAGCGGCACGCCGGGCTCGCGCTGCCGGTGCCGTACGACGCCGACGTGCTGGAGGCCGTGGCCGCGCGCGTCGCGGGGGTTCGCGAGCGGGTGCCTGTGCCGTTCGCGCTGGAGAACCCGGTGACGTTCACGCCGCTCGCGGACGAGGACATGACCGAGCCGGAGTTCCTCAACGCGCTCGCCGCGCGGTCGGGCTGCCACGTGCTGCTCGACCTGCACAACCTCCACGTGAACGCCGTCAACGGCGTCGCCGACGCGGAGGCGTACGTCGCCGCGCTCGACCTGGCGAACGTCATCGAGATCCACGTGGCCGGGGGCAAGACGCTCTCGGGCACCTACACCGACGCGCACTCGGGCCCGTGCCCCGACGAGGTCTGGCGGCTGCTGGACGCCGTGCTGCCGCGATGCCCGAACGTGCGCGGGGTGACGTTCGAGATCGTGGCCGGCCACTACGACAGGCTCGGCCAGGACACGATCGCGGCCGAGGTGGCGCGGATGCGCGCGGCGTGGGAGCGGCGATGACGCTGGGGGCGTACCAGAACGCGCTGGCCGACCTCGTCGCCTCGCCCGACGCCGTCCGGGCCGTGCGCGCCGGCGACCACGCGGTGCTGGACGGCTACGACCTGACGCCCCGCGAGCGGGCCAGGCTGGTCACCGTCGCGGGCAGCCCCCGCATGGCGACGAACTGCATGCTCTACCGCGCGCACAGGACCGTGCCGCTGGCGCGGCTGCTGCCCCGGACCGTCGCGGCGCTGGGGGAGCGCATGCGCGCGACGGTGGACGCGTTCTGGGCGGCGACGCCTGACACGCTGATCCAGTTCGAGGACGAGGCGCGGGCGTTCGCGGCGTTCGTGGCCGGCCGCGAGCCGGACGTGGCGGCGACGGTGACCGAGGAGATCGCCGCGCTGGACACCAGGTACCCGCGGCTCGAGGAGCGGGCGGCGTTCTGAGGCGTCCTACGGAGCCGGCGCCGGTCGCTCCAGCAACGCGTCCAGCCAGTCGAAGTTCGACACGTCGGGGTCCTCGCCGGCGCGGGCCAGCGAGCGCGGCTCGCCGGGCACGACGCGCAGGCCGATCGCGCGGTGGAACGGCTCCCCGCCGAGCGTGACGTAGACCGCCGCGCCGTCCTTGACCTCGGTCAGGAAGACGAGACCCGCCGGGTCGTACGGCGCCACGGCCGGCCGCAGGTCGGCGAGGATCGCGTCGGAGCGCTGCGCGAGGTTGCCGCGCAGGCCGTCCAGCCGCATCGCGACCTCGTCGGCCTCGACGGCCCTCGGCAGCACCACCAGCGTCGGCGGCAGCGCCCCCGTCTGCTGGAAGACGACGTCGGCCTCCCGCGCCCAGCGCAGGCACAGCTCGTCGAACAGCTCGGCGACGCTCACGCGGCTCAGCATAGGGTCGTTCGGTATGACGGCACCGAGCGCGCTCGACCAGCTCATCGACGAGTACCTGACGTGGCAGTGGGAGGCCAACCCGGTCCTCGCGACCGCGCTCGGCGCCGACGGGTACGACCACCTCCTGCCCGACCTCTCGGCGTCGGCGTACGCCCGCCGCGAGAGGGACGAGGAAGGCTGGCTCGAACGCTTCCGCGCCCACGGCGACGACACGCTCGACCCGGTCGAGCGCATCGACCGCGACCTCGCGCTGTCGACCCTGCGCGGCGCGCGGGTCGAGCGCGAGTGGGCGGTCTGGCGGCGCAACCCCGACACGTACACGGGGCCCGCGCTCAACGGCGTGTTCCTGATGTTCCTGCACCGCGGCAGGCCCGAGCCCGAGCTGGCCCGCGACGCCGCCGCGCGGCTGCGCGCGGTGCCGGACCTGCTCGCGGAGGGCCGCGCCAACCTCGACCCCGACCTGGCGAGCTCCTTCCTCGTCGGCCGCGCGAAGGGGCAGGCGCAGGCGGGCATCGCGTACGCCCGCGACCTCGTTCCCGCGGAGGTCGCCGACGGTCCGCTCCGCCGCGAGCTCGCGGAGGCGGGCGAGGTGGCGGCGCGGGCGTTCGAGGAGTTCGCGGCGTTCCTCGACGACCTGCAGGACAGGGCTGCGGGCCCGTACGCGATCGGCGAGCAGGTGTACTCGGGCCTGCTGCGCGAGCGCGAGGGCCTCGGCTACGGCGCCGCGGAGCTGCGCGAGCGCGGGGAGCGGGCGTACGAGGAGCTCGCCGCCGACATGCGAAGGCGCACCAAGGAGATCGCGGGCCACGACGACTGGCGGCGCCTGCTCGAGGAGCTCAACGCCGACCACCCCGAGTCGCCCGAGGCGATGCGCGACGCGTACGCCGAGTGGACGGAGAAGGCGCGGGCGTTCTGCCGCGAGAACCAGCTCGTCACGCTGCCCGAGGGCGAGGAGTGCGTGGTCGAGCCGTCGCCGCCGTTCCAGCGGCCCGTGCTCGCCGTGGCGTCGTACATGCTGCCGCAGGCGTTCAGGGCGAGCCGTACCGGCCACTTCTTCGTGCCGTACCCGCCGGAGGGGACGAGCCCGGAGGACGTGCGGAAGCGGCTGTCCACGAACTCGTTCTCCTCGATCCCGACCATCTCGGTGCACGAGGCGTACCCCGGCCACCACTGGCACCTGACGTGGTCGCTGTCGCAGCCGCGCACGCTGCGCAAGGTGATCGGCTCGACGTACTTCGTGGAGGGGTGGGGGCTCTACACCGAGGAGCTGATGCGCGAGCAGGGCTTCTTCACCGACCCGCGCCACGAGCTCTGCCAGGTGGACGCGCGGCTGTTCCGCGCCGCGCGGATCGTGGTCGACACGTCGCTGCACCTCGGCGACATGAGCGTCGGCGAGGCCGTCGACTTCATGTCGACGAAGGCGTCGCTGTCGCGCCAGACCGCGCAGGTCGAGGTCATGCGCTACTGCGCGTGGCCGACGCAGGCGGCGTCGTACCTCACGGGCGCCCTGGAGATCCGGCGCATCAGGGACCGGTGGTTCGCGGAGGCGCGGGGGTCGCTGCGGGAGTTCCACGACGCGATCGGCGGGTCGGGCCGGATGCCGCTGAACCTCGCCGAGCGCGCGGTGATGGGGGAGTAGGTGCGTCCCGCCCGCGTCGCCGCCGCCGGGCTCGCGCTCGCCCTCGTGCCGGCGTGCACGTTCGGCGTGCGCCGCGCGGCCCCGACGCCGTCGCCGACCGTCGCGCCGACCACGGCGCGGCCGACGCCGTCCGGGTCCGCGTCGCCCGCCTCGTGCCCGGCCGAGTACGCCGCGCCGCTGCCGTCGCGGCCGCACGTCACGCTGACGTTCGACCTCGGCGAGGACGGGCGGACCGTGAGGGGGACGGAGCGGGTGGCGTTCACCCCGGACCGCCAGATCACCGAGCTGGTGTTCCGCGCCTGGGCCAACGCGCCGGGCACCGCCGAGAACGGCGGCCGCCTCGAGGTCACGCGGGCGAGCCTCCCGATGACCGTCGAGCGCGCGGGCGGGCACCGCAAGGCGCCCGGCACGCTGATCCGCCTCGCCCTGCCCAGGCCCTCGCCGGCCGGGCGCGGGGTCGTGGCCGACCTGGCGTTCACGCTGACGCTGCCGGAGTCGGACGTCGACCGCTACGGCTACGACGCCACCACGGCGTGGTGGGGCAGCGGCCACCCGATGCTGGCCTGGCAGAACGGGCGCGGCTGGGCGACCGAGCCGGCCGTCGGCATCCTCGGCGAGACCGCGACGAGCGAGGCCGCCGACTTCGACGTCACGGTCACCGCTCCCGCGCGCTACACCGTCGTCGCGAGCGGCCTCACCGGCGCGCCGAGCGAGGCGGACGGCGGGCGCAAGGCGTGGCACTTCGAGAACGCCGTCGCCCGCGACGTCGCGGTGGTCGCGGGGCAGTTCGAGGTCGAGACGTTCTCCGCGCAGGGCACGCCCGTCCTCGTCGCGATGGACGCGTCGCTGGAGACGCGGCTCACGGCCGGGCCGATCCGCGCGAACGTGCTGGCGGCGTTCAGGGACTTCACGCGGCGGTTCGGGAGGTTCCCGTACGAGTCGCTGACGGTCGTCGCGCTGCCCGCCGTCGGGGGCGCGGGCATCGAGTACCCCGGGCTGATCTTCGTGGGCGACCGGCGCTACGAGCTGGTCGTGACGCACGAGGTCGCGCACGAGTGGTTCTACGGCCTCGTCGGCAACAACCAGGCCGTCGACCCGTGGCTCGACGAGGCGTTCGCGACGTACGCCGAGACGCTCGTCAACGACACTGCCGAGAACCACCTCGGCGCGTACGAGCTGCGCCAGGACGTCGGCCTGCCGATGACGTACTGGCACGAGCACCCCGACGACTACGGCGACATCGTGTACTCGAAGGGCGCGGCCGCGTTGCTGCTCGCGCGGCGCGAGTCGCCGGAGCTGTTCGACGACGCGATCCGTTGCTACGTCAACGCCCGCGCGTACCGCATCGCGACCGTCGCCGACCTGGCGGCCGCGCTCGCCGGCATCCCGAGGGCGGTCGAGATCCTGCGCGAGGCGGGAGCCCTCTAGCCGAGGAACGGGATCTTGCGCAGGCCCGCCGACGCGGCCTTGACGTAGTCGGCGACGACGGTCGGCGCGATCGTGTCGAGCGCGGTGCCGAGCATCGCGTCGAAGCCGACGAGGTAGCGCGCGAGCGGCACGGGGTTGGCGAGCGCGAGGCGGATCGCGCGGGCGACCCAGACCGGGTCGGGCAGGCGCTCGGCGGCGGTGGACAGGCCGTGCGCGCGACCGTACGCGGCGGCGTAGGGGCCGTCGTAGTCCTCGGGCAGGCGCTCCTTGGCCTGGTTCCAGATGCCGGTGCCGAAGCCGCCGGGCTCGATCAGGACGACCTTGACCCCGAACTGCGCGACCTCCTGGCGCAGCGCGTCGGAGAGCGCCTCCAGCGCGTGCTTCGACGCGCAGTACCAGCCGGTCATCGGCGTGACGACGCGGCCGGCGATCGACGAGATGTTCACGATGCGGCCGTCGCCGCGCTCGCGCATGCCGGGCAGCACGAGCCTGCTGATGCGCATGGGCGCGAGGACGTTGGTCTCGAAGATCTCCCGCGCCGCCTCGTCGGTGGTCTCCTCGATCGGGGCGCCGAAGCCGTAGCCGGCGTTGTTCACGACGCACCACAGGCCGTCGTCGGCGGTCATCGCGGCGACCTCGGCGAACGCCTGCTCGGTCGACCCGGCGTCGGCGACGTCGCAGACGACGTAGCGGACGACCGCCCCCTTCTCGGCGGCGGTGGCGACGAGGTGCGCGCCCTTCTCCTCGCTGCGCACGGTGCCGATGACGTCGTACCCGTGCTGCGCCAGCTCGACGGCGGTCGACAGGCCGATCCCGCTGTTGGCACCCGTGACAACGACGCTGCGTCCCATGTCGGTAAGGTCTGCGCCCGTGACGGACTACGCAAACGCGGTCGACGTGACGACTCTCGACGTGAGCGTCCGCAGGCTCGATCCCGGCGTGCCGCTGCCGTCGTACGCGCACCCGGGCGACGCGGGCGCGGACATCGTGACGACGGTCGACGTGACGCTGCAGCCGGGGGAGCGGGCGATCGTCGGGACCGGGATCGCCATCGCGCTGCCCGAGGGGTACGCGGCGTTCGTGCACCCGCGCAGCGGCCTCGCGACGCGCGGCGTCGGCATCCAGAACGCCCCCGGGACCGTCGACGCGGGCTACCGCGGCGAGATCAAGGTCATCCTCGTGAACTCCGACCGGCACGAGGCAGTAGCGTTGCGTCGCGGCGACCGCATCGCGCAGCTCGTGATCCAGCGCGTGGAGCGGGCGGCGTTCCGGGAGACCGAAGACTTGCCGACGTCGGACCGTGGCTCCGGTGGCCACGGCTCGACGGGACGATAGAAGGAGAGCGCCGTGGCGTTCGGACGCAAGAAGCGCGACAGGGAGGACGCCGCTCCCGCGGCGGCGGAGCCGGTCGCGAACACGCTCCCCCCCGAGCCGGTCATGGTGACGACCGGCCCGTACGACGAGGCGGACGCCCCCGACCTCGGCGACGAGGTCCCGAGCATCGACCTCGGCGGCATCCGGGTGACGCTCGTCGAGGACGTCGAGGTCCGCGTGGACGTCGCGCCCGAGGGCCACGTCGTCGCCGCCGTCGCGGTGCACCGCGGCAGCCAGATGCAGGTCAACGCGTTCGCGGCGCCGCGTCGCGAGGGCATCTGGGACGACGTACGCACCGAGATCGCACAGTCGCTGCGCACCGAGCAGGGCGGCTCCGCCGAGGAGGCGGACGGCCCGTTCGGCCGCGAGCTGCGCGCGCGCATCCCGTCGGGGCAGCCGGGCCAGATGGTGCCCGCGCGCTTCATCGGCGCGGACGGCCCTCGGTGGTTCCTGCGCGGGCTGATCACCGGCCCGGCGGCGACCGACCCGACGCAGGCGGGGCCGCTGGAGGAGCTGTTCCGGCGCGTCGTCGTGGTGCGCGGCAACGAGGCCATGGCGCCCCGCGACGCGCTGCCGCTGCGGCTGCCGCGCGAGGCCCAGGAGGCGCACGCCGCGCAGATGGCCGCGCAGGCCGAGGCGGCGGGCGAGGACGGCCAGGGCCGGTTCGCGGGCGGCGACGACTTCAACCCGTTCGAGCGCGGCCCGGAGATCACCGAGACGCGATAGCCCGCCGGCACGCGGCCAGGGCGGCGTCGCCGAGGATCGCGCGGCGTTCGCCCCACTCCGCGAGCGTCAGCGACTCCAGCGCCGCCCTCGGCAGCGCCCGCGCGTAGCGCTCCGCCGCCTCGAACGGGTGCGCCGGGTCGTCGACGAGCCCCACCACGCCCGCCGGCGCGTCGGTCGCCGTCGCGGGGGCGGGCTCGTTCGCGATCGCGTCGAGCGCGGCCGCGAGGCTGGCGGGGTCGTGGCGCGGCCAGGAGCGTTCGAGCTCGATGACGACCCAGCGGGGCACCTCGGCCTCCGCGGCGATCCGGCGCAACGTCTCCGCGACGCCCGTGGCACGCACCTCGGCGGCGACGGCGGCGTTGGCCCGCGACGTCGGCACGTCGGGGCCGAGGCTGCCGGGGATCGCGAGCAGCAGTGCGTCCACGTGGTGCCGGCTCGCGTGGGCGGCCGCGACGTGCGCGCCGAGCGACGTGCCGCCGACGAGCCTCGCCTGCGTGGCCTCCACGACCGCCGCGAGGTCGCGCGCGTGCGTCGCGATCGTGTGGTCGGCCGGGTCGTCGGTCGCGGTCGAGTCGCCGTGGCCGCGGAGGTCGTACGTCACCAGCCGGTACCCCGACTCGACGCACCCAGCCCAGCAGCGGGCCGCGAACTCGCCCGTCGAGCCCACCCCGTGCGCGACCACGACCGCGGGCGCGGTGTCGTCGCCGCGCTCGGTCACCGCGAGCGCGGCACCGTCCACGGCGAGCCGCCAGGAGCGCACGGTGCGATTGTTGCGGAGTGCGGCGCCTCGTAGCGGCCCTCTCGGCCGCCGTGATCGTCGGGTCCGTCGCGGTCGCGCTGACCGTCGGGCCCGACCGCGCCGCGCGCATCGTGCGCGGCGACCCGGCCGACGTCGTCGCGCCCGAGGACGCGCGGCCCGCGCCCGACTTCGCCGGCATCGGCGAGTGGCTGAACTCCCCGCCCCTCACGCTCCCCGCGCTGCGCGGGCGCGTCGTGCTCGTCGACTTCTGGACGTACTCGTGCATCAACTGCCGCAGGACGTTCCCGTTCCTGCGGGCGCTGCACGAGACGTACGGCCCGCGCGGGCTGACGATCGTCGGCGTCCACTCGCCGGAGTTCGACTTCGAGAAGTCGCCGGAGAACGTCGAGCGCGCCGTCCGCTCCCTCGGTGTCACCTGGCCCGTGGCGACCGACCCCGACAAGGCGACGTGGGAGGCGTACGACAACCGCTACTGGCCCGCCGACTACGTCATCGACGCCGACGGCCTCGTCCGCGCGACGCACATCGGCGAGGGCGACGAGAAGGAGGTCGAGGACGTCATCAGGTCGCTGCTGCCCGACCCGGGACCGGCCCGCGCGGCGCGCGCCGACGCGTTGCACGGGCGGCTGACGCCGGAGACGTACCTCGGCTACTCGCGCGGCGCGACCGTCCGCGACGGCGAGACCGTCACGCGCGGCGACGCGCCGGGCGAGCCCGACCAGGTGTCGCTGAACGGCCGCTTCACCGGCGCCCTCGAATGGCTCGCCGCCGCCGCGCCGGGCGCGACCGTCTCCCTCGACTACAACGCGCGCGACGTCTACGCCGTCATGGCGCCGCCCGCCGGCGCGACCGGCTCCTGGAGGGTCGAGGTGCTGCTGAACGGCGTGCCGGTCCCGGCGGGACGCCGCGGCGCGGCGGTCGTCGCGGGCGACGGCGGGCGGACGTACGTCGACGTGACCGCAGACGACCTGTACCACCTGCTCACCGGTCCCCGGTCCGGCCGCGACGTCGTGTCGCTGCGCGCGACGCGCGCGGGCGTGCGGTGGTTCACGTTCACGTTCGGCGGCTGACGTGGCCCTCGCGGTGGTGGTGGCGTTCGGGTTCGGGGTGCTGTCGTTCCTCGCGCCGTGCACCGTGCCGTTGCTGCCGGCGTACGCCGCCGTCCTCGCGACCGGCCGCGGCCTGATCGCGGGCGCGCTGCTGTACGTGCTCGGGTTCACGCTGGTCTTCGTCTCGCTCGGCCTCGCGGCGGGGGCGCTGCCGCTGGACGGGCCGGGCGCGCAGCGGGTCGGCGGCGCCGTCGTGCTCGCGCTGGCGGTGGCGTTGCTGCTCGACGTGTCGCCACGCGTGCCGCGCCTCGCGGGGGCGGCCGGGGTCACGGCGCCGTTCGCCCTGGGCGTCGTGGCGGGGACGGCGTTCACGCCGTGCGTCGGGCCGTTCCTCGGCGCGGTGCTGACGCTCGGCGCGCTGGAGGGCGCGTCCCTGCGCGGGGGAGTGCTGCTGGCGTCGTACTCGCTCGGTCTCGGGGTGCCGTTCGTCGCGGCGGCGTACGCCGTCACCGTGTCTCCGCCGCTGGCCCGCGCGCTGAACCGCGCCGCGCGACCGTTGCGGCTCGTCGGCGCCGCGCTGCTCGTCGCGCTCGGGCTGCTGCTCGTCAGCGGGGCGTACGGCCGCCTCGCCAGTGCCCTCGCCGACGTGGTCGCGTAGGCTCCGGCGCATGCCGGAGGGACGCTTCCGCCGCGCGTTGCGGCGGCTGACCGAGGACGACGACGAGCGCCTGGCCGAGGACCTCCAGTCCGAGGCCGAGCGCCACGGATGCTGCCCGATCGCCGAGGCGCCCGACCGGACGCCGGTCGCGCTGCACGGCACGCTCCAGTCCGTGACGCTGCGCCCGCACGGCGGCGTGCCCGCGCTGGAGGCCGAGCTGTACGACGGCAGCGGGACCGTCTACGTCGTCTGGCTCGGCCGGCGGCGCATCGAGGGCATCCGCGCGGGCGCCTCCCTCGTGGTCGAGGGTCGCATCGGCGGCGACGCCTCGCGGCGCACGCTGTTCAACCCGTCGTACCGCCTGCTGCCCCCGCGCGGCGCGTAGGCCGCGCGAACGGGACTAGCCAGGCCCTGGCTTCGACAGCAGCGCGTCGAGCTCGGCGTCTCGGTCGCTGGTCGCCACGACGAGCAGTTCGTCGCCGGCCTCCAACGGCATCTGCGGCGACGGCAGCAGGACGTTGCCCTCGCGCAGGATCGCGACGAGCGCCGCGTCCTGCGGCCACTCGACCTCGCCGACGGTCTTGCCGAGGACCGGCGAGTCGGTGTTGAGGCGCAGCTCCGACAGGTTCGCGTTGCCCTGCTGGAACGTCATCAGCCGCACGAGGTCGCCGACCGTCACCGCCTCCTCGACGAGGGCGGTCAGCATGCGCGGCGTCGAGACGGAGACGTCGACGCCCCAGCCCTCGTTGAACAGCCACTCGTTCTTCGGGTGGTTGACGCGCGCGACGACGCGCGGCACGCCGAACTCCGTCTTGGCGAGCAGCGACACGACGAGGTTGACCTTGTCGTCGCCGGTCGCGGCGACGACGACGGCGCAGTTCGCGAGGTCGGCCTTCTCGAGCTGCGTGAGCTCGCAGGCGTCGGCGAGCAGCCACGCGGCGTCGGGGACGGTCGTCTCCTTCAACGCCTTCGGGTCCTTCTCAACGAGCAGCACGTCGTGGCCGTTGCCGAGGAGCTCGGCGGCGATGGAGCGGCCTACGTTGCCCGCGCCGGCGATGACGACGCGCATCAGTGACCGCTCCCTTCGGGGCCGCTGGACACGACCTTCTCGACCTCCGCCAGATGCGCGCGCTCCAGCGCGAAGTGCACGATGTCGCCCTCCTGGACCACGGTGTCGCGCGCGGGAAGCTGCCCGACGCCGAGCCGCGTGACGCAGGCGACGCGGGTGCCGGTGGAGTGCTCCAGCGTCGCGTAGCGCTGCCCGACCCACGCGGGCGCGAGGTCGAGCTGGACGACGCTGACGTAGCCCGTCGGGTCCGCCCACTCGTCGTCGGCGGCGGCGGGGAGCAGGCGGCGCAGCATCTGGTCGGCCGTCCACCGGACGGTGGCCACGGTCGGGATGCCGAGCCGCTGGTACACCTCCGCGCGGCGCGGGTCGTAGATGCGCGCGGCGACGTGCTCGACGCCGAACTGCTCGCGGGCGACGCGCGCCGCGATGATGTTCGAGTTGTCGCCGTTGCTCACGGCGGCGAACGCCTCGGCCTCCTCGATGCCCGCTTCGACGAGCGTCTCGCGGTCGAAGCCGACGCCCACGACCGAGCGGCCCTGGAACTCCTTCGGCAGCCGCCGGAACGCGTTCGCGTCCCGGTCGACGATCGCGACGGTATGGCCGAGCTGCTCGAGCCGCAGCGCCAGCGTCGAGCCGACGCGGCCGCAGCCCATGATCACGACGTGCACGTTGCGTGTCCTCTCTGGACGAGCCGGAGCAACTTTGTCACACCATCCGTCTAGCATCCCGATCCGTGAGTCTCCTCGACATCCCGAAGCGCATCTTCGTCGGCCGGCCGTTGCGCAGCGACGCCCTCGGCCACACGTTGCTGCCGAAGAAGCTGGCGCTCCCGGTGTTCTCCTCGGACGCCATGTCCTCAGTGTCGTACGCCACCGAGGAGGTGCTGCTCGCCCTCGGCGCCGGCGGCGTCGCGTACCTCACGTCGGCCCCGTGGATCGCGGCCGGCGTCGTGCTGCTGTTCATGGTCATCACGGCGTCGTACCGGCAGACCGTCCGCGAGTACCCGCAGGGCGGCGGCGACTACACGGTCGCCCACGAGAACGTCTCCAAGAACGCCGGCCTCGTCGCCGCCAGCGCCCTGATGATCGACTACGTCCTCACGGTCGCGGTGTCGATCTCGGCGGGCGTCTACGCCATGTACTCGACGTTCGAGGGACTGCGCGCGCACCGCGTGGCGATCGCGCTCGGCTTCATCGTGTTCATCACGCTGATGAACCTGCGCGGCGTCAAGGAGGCCGGCACGTTCTTCGCGATCCCGACGTACGGCTTCATCATCGGGATCCTCGGCATGATCGTCTGGGGCCTGATCAAGATGGCGACCGGCGCCGACCTCGTCGCCGAGAGCGCGCACCTCGAGCTGCACCACACGACCGAGACCGCCGGCCTGATGGGCGTGTTCCTGCTGCTACGCGCGTTCTCGTCGGGCTGCACCGCCCTCACCGGCGTCGAGGCGATCGCCAACGGCGTGCCGGCGTTCAAGAAGCCGCAGTCCGAGAACGCCGCCAAGACGCTGCTCATGATGTCGGCCATCGCGATCACGATGTTCGTCGGCATCACGACGCTCGCCATGGCGACCCACGCCCGTGTCGCGCACGGCGCGGAGCTCAACGGCAAGCCGTTGCCCTCGGTCGTCGCGCAGATCGCCAAGGCGGTCTTCGGCGACCACACCCCCGGCTTCTTCTACGTGCAGTTCTTCACCGCCGCGATCCTCGTGCTCGCCGCCAACACGGCGTACCAGGACTTCCCGCGCCTCGCCTCGATCCTCGCGCAGGACCGCTACCTGCCCCGCCAGCTCCACAACCGCGGCGACCGCCTGGTGTTCTCCAACGGCGTTGTCGCCCTCGCGCTGTTCGCATCGCTGCTGGTGTACCTGTTCGACGCCGAGGTCACCCGCCTGATCCAGCTCTACATCGTCGGCGTGTTCGTGTCGTTCACCCTCGGCCAGGGCGGCATGGTGCTGCGCTGGACGCGGAAGATGCGCGACTCCGCGCTGCCACCGGAGGAACGCCGGCGGATGCAGCGCTCGCGCGCCATCAACGCCGTCGGCGCGACGACCACGGGCGTCGTCCTCGTGATCGTGCTGTTCAGCAAGTTCACGCACGGCGCGTGGATCGTCGTGGTGTCCATGCCGATCCTGTTCTCGATCATGAAGGGCATCAGCCGCCACTACGAGCGCGTCGCGCGCGAGCTGCGCCTCGCCTCCACCCGGCCCGTCCTGCCCGCCCGCAACCACGCGGTCGTCCTCGTCTCGCAGCTCCACAACCCGACCCTGCGCGCGTTGAACTACGCCAAGTCCATCAAGGCGCACACCCTCACCGCGCTCTACGTCGAGGTCGACGAGGACGAGTCCCGACGGCTCCAGGAGGAGTGGGACAGGGCCGCCGTCGACGTGCCGTTGAAGGTCGTGGCGTCGCCGTTCCGCGAGGTCACGAAGCCGGTGCTCGACTACGTCCGCCGCCTGCGCAAGGACGGCGGCGAGCGCGACGTCGTGACCGTGATCATCCCGGAGTACGTCGTCGGCAAGTGGTGGGAGCAGCTCCTCCACAACCAGTCGGCGCTGCGGATCAAGGCGTTCCTGCTGTTCCAGCCGGGCGTGATGGTGACGAGCGTGCCGTGGCACCTGTCGTCGTCGCCGGAGCCGGAGGCGGTGACCGCCGACCCGACCGTGGGCGCGCCCTCCGGTCCGTCGCAGGGCCCCGCGCCCTCGTAGCCGATGGACGCTGCCGGCCCGCCCCTGGAGGTCGTCGCCGGGCGCCCGCTCCGCGGCGGCGGGTGCGAGGCGGTCCTGGACGGGCGGCGCGGAGTCGTACGCCACGCGCTGCCCGGCGAGCGGGTGCGCGCGGTCGTCACCAGCGCGGAGCCGCTGCGGCTCGACGCCGTCGCGGTCCTGGAGCCGAGCCCCGACCGCGTCGAGGAGCCGTGCCCGTACGCCAAGCCGGGCCGCTGCGGCGGCTGCGACTGGCAGCACGCCGCGCTCCCGGCCCAGCGGCGGCTCAAGGGCGAGGTCGTGAGCGACCTGCTCGGCCGCGACGTGACCGTCGAGCCGGTGCCCGTGCCGGGGCGCGAGGACGACGGGCTCGGGTGGCGTACGCGGGTGCAGTTCGCGGTGACGGACGACGGCGCGCTCGGCCTGTACCGCCACCGCTCCAACGACGTGCAGCCGCTCGACCGCTGCCTCATCGCGAGCGACGGCGTCGAGTCGGTCGGCGCGGAGGCGCAGCGCTGGCCCGTGGCGGAGCGCGTCGAGGTGATCGGCGGGTCGAGCGGCGACCGTGCGGTGGTCGTCACGCCGCGCCGGCGCGGCGGCCGGGTCGGCGCCGACGTCGCTCCCGAGGTGTCCGTGCTGCGCGGGGACGGGCGCGGGGGAGCGGAGCCGGTACGCGGCCGTCCCGGCGTGCGCGAGCGGGCGGCGGGGCGTACGTGGTGGGTGAGCGGGAGCGGGTTCTGGCAGAGCCACGTCGCCGCACCCGAGACCCTCGTCGCGGCGGTCCTCGACGCGCTGCGACCCGAGCCCGGCGACCTCGCGCTGGACCTGTACGCGGGCGTCGGCCTGTTCGCCGGGGCGCTCGCGCCGCTCGTCAAGCGCGTGGTGGCGGTCGAGTCGTACGGCCCCGCCGTCGCCGACGCGCGGCAGAACCTCCGCGACCTCCCCAACGCCGAGGCGCACGAGGGGCGCGTCGACACCGTGCTCGCGCGCCTCGGCCTCGGGCGCGCCGACGTCGTCGTCCTCGACCCGCCGCGCGACGGCGCGGGCGCCGCCGTCATCGCGCAGGTAGCGGCGCTGGGGCCGCGGCGGATCGCGTACGTCTCCTGCGACCCCGGCCCGCTCGCGCGCGACCTCCGCGCCGCCGAGGCGGCGGGCTACGCGGCGACGTCGGTGAGGGCGTTCGACCTGTTCCCGATGACGTGGCACGTCGAGTGCGTCGCGCTGCTGGAGCCGGCGTGAGCGCGCTGCCGCGCGGGTGGCCCGACGAGGTGCCGCCGCCCGACGCGCCGGAGTGGCAACGCCGCGCGGTCGGCTGGCTGCTCGACCAGTGCCCCGGCGACTTCCGGTCGTACGACGTGCTGCGCCGCCACCCCACGGTGCTCGCGCGGTTCGCCGCGGAGCACGTCGCCGCCTGCCGCGCCGCGATCCGCGACGGCCTCGCGGGGGCGCGGCCCGACCTGCGGCACCTGCCGCCCGACGTGCTCGACGACGTCGTGGCGGCGTACGAGACCGAGGCCGCGCGGCTGGCCCGCCTCGCGCAGGCGGTGGACCTCGTGGGGCGCGCGCTGGGCGGGCAACGGTTCGTCGCGAGGCTCGACGACGATGCCAGGTAGCCTCCCGCGCATGAAGCGCCCGCTCGCCGCCCTCGTGCTGCTCGCGGCGGTCGCGTGCAGGGGCGAGCCCGTGATCGAACGCGTCCCCGAGTCGGAGTACACGCCGCCGCCCACGACCGCCGCGCCGTCGGGCTCGGCGACCGTCGCCGCGCTCAAGAGCGGGCCGCCGTCGCCGGGGTGCGTCCAGGGCTGGCGCGAGCCCCCGCCCGGCACGCTGCGCTCGAAGCCGCTCGACCTGCTGCGCCAGTCGCAGGGGCTGACCGGGTCGTTCCTCGTCCACGACGTGCGCTACTTCACCGGCTCCGACAAGGTCGAGCGCTGGTACGCCAAGGTCTCGCTCGTGTCGCAGACGCAGTCGTTCCACGTGCGCTTCCTCGCCGAGCGCCGCCCGGTCGGCGAGGGCATCGTGGCCGTGGCGCCGTTGGGCACGAAGGGCTTCGCGAGCCCGGACTGGAAGGGCTTCGACGGCGAGGGCGGCTCCGTCGCGATCGACGGCGTCCCGGGGAGGTGGCCGGGCCTGCCGACAGACTTCGTCAAGGACGGCGGCCTCCCCGCCGACGTCGCCGGCTGCCTCGCCGGCTGACCGCCGTCACAGACCCCTGTCGAGGAATCGCGGCAGGTTGGGCGAGCGGACCAGCCCGGAGAAGCCGCCGTTGTGGAACCCGACGGCGTTCCGGACGACCGCGGAGGGGAGGTTGCGGGCCGTGTCCCGCACCGCCTCCGGCTTCTCCGCGACGACGAGCGTCGACAGGTGCCCGGGGACCAGCTCGCCGATCCAGTCGCGGAAGTGGGCCTCACGGGCGCGCCACCCGACGATGATCAGCCGCGTCACCTCCGGCATGAGGGTCCCGAGCGCCTCCAAGTGGGCCGGCGGGCACGCGAACTCGCTCTTCTCCGCGACGGGGATCGCGAGCGCCGGCGCCCAGACCTCCTGCGGATACCAAGTGACCGATCCCCCCGCCGCCGCGAAGTTCAGCGTGGGCTCGATCAGCGCGGCATGCGCGATGGCGTCGAGGTGAACCGGCAACCCGTAGGACTCCGACTTCGCATTGAACAGTTGGACCCACCCGACAGAACCGTGTGGCTTGAAGACCTGCCACGGGTTGTTCAGGTAGTCGGCCGGCGTCTCGTACTCGGTGCCGAAGCTCGACGCCAAGGCCGTCTCGAGGAGCGTGTCGTAGTTGAACGTCACGCAGGCCACGTCCTCACCCGACTTGGCCTGCCACTGTCGCAGGACGTCCACGAACGTCACGTAGTTGGTTCCGCCCGCCGTCGCGGAGAGGACGGTCTCCTGGGCCTGCGTGATGACGGCCTTGAGGTAGTGCCGAACCCCCATCATGTGGCGGTGGCGGTCCGGGTACGTGTCGGCCTCGTCCAAGAGCTTGCGGAGCTCCACCTCGACGTCGCCGCCCTCCGGGAGCAGGTCGCGCATCCGTTGGACGACCGGGAGCGCGTCGCGATACGTGCTCAGCGCGGCACGCGTGTAGTCGGTGATGCCGAACAGGCCCGCGGCGAGCGGCGGCATCTGGGCCGGCCGGAGCGAATAGCTCGCGAGATCTCGCACGGAGTCGTACGACGCGCCCGCGCCGAAAATCACCAGCAGCACGGCATCCACGGTACGGCGCGCGTGTGACACCCGGGCCTGCGGCCGGCGCGGGCGCCGAATAGACTCGGCGCGTGACGCTGCTGGAGACCGTGCGGTCGCCCGAGGACCTCAAGCACCTCGATCCCAAGGACCTCCCCGCGCTCGCCACCGAGATCCGCGACTTCCTCGTGCAGGCCGTGTCCCGCACCGGCGGCCACCTCGGCCCGAACCTCGGCGTCGTCGAGCTCACGATCGCGCTGCACCGCGTGTTCGACTCGCCGCGCGACCGGATCCTCTGGGACACCGGCCACCAGGCGTACGTCCACAAGATGCTGACGGGCAGGCAGGCCGGCTTCGCGAGCCTGCGCCAGCCCGGCGGCCTGTCCGGCTACCCGAGCCAGGCCGAGTCCGACCACGACGTCATCGAGAACTCCCACGCCTCCACGGCGCTGTCGTACGCCGACGGCCTCGCCAAGGCGTACGCCCTGCGCGGCGAGCGCCGCGGGGTCGTCGCGGTCGTCGGCGACGGCTCGCTCACCGGCGGCATGGCGTGGGAGGCGCTCAACACCATCGCCTCCGCCAAGGACCGCCCCGTCGTCATCGTCGTCAACGACAACGGCCGCTCGTACGCCCCCACGATCGGCGGGCTCCAGCAGCACCTCGCCGCGCTGCGCACGACGCAGGGCTACGAGCAGGTCCTCGACGTCGTCAAGCGCACGCTGCCGTCCACGCCGATCGTCGGCCCGCCGCTCTACGACGCCCTGCACCGTCTCAAGGAGGCGCTCAAGGACGTCATCAGCCCCCAGGTGCTCTTCGAGGACCTCGGCCTGAAGTACGTCGGCCCGATCGACGGCCACGACGTCAACGCCGTCGAGAACGCCCTGCGCAAGGCCCGCGACTTCGGCGGCCCCGTGATCGTGCACTGCCTCACGCGCAAGGGCTTCGGCTACCAGCCCGCCGAGGACGACGAGGCCGACTGCCTGCACGGCGTGTCCGTCATCGACCCGGTGACGGGCCGGCCGCTGAGCGTCGGCGCGCAGTCGTGGACCAACGTGTTCTCCGACGAGATCGTGCGCCTCGGCGTCGAGCGACCCGACCTCGTCGCGATCACCGCCGCGATGCTGCAGCCCGTGGGGCTCGGCGCGTTCGAGCGCGCGTACCCGGAGCGCACGTTCGACGTCGGCATCGCCGAGCAGCACGCCGTCACCTCGGCGGCGGGCCTGGCGATGGGCGGCATGCACCCGGTGGTGTGCGTGTACGCGACGTTCCTCAACAGGGCGTTCGACCAGGTGCTCATGGACGTGGCGCTGCACCACCTCCCCGTCACGATCGTGCTCGACCGCGCGGGCGTCACCGGCGAGGACGGCCCCAGCCACAACGGCATGTGGGACCTGTCCACGATGCAGCTCGTCCCCAACCTCGCCATCGCCGCCCCCCGCGACGCCGCGACGCTGCGCGCGCTGCTGCGCGAGGCCGTCGCGACCGACGGGCCGACGCTCGTGCGGTTCCCGAAGGGCGCGGTCGGCGAGGACGTCCCCGCGATCGGCGAGCGCGACGGGATGGACGTGCTGCGCGCCGGCACCGACGTGCTGGTCGTGGGCGTCGGCGCGATGGCGCGCACGGCGCTCGACGTGGCCGACCGCCTCGCCGAGCAGGGCCTCGCCGCGACCGTCGTCGACCCGCGCTGGGTGAAGCCGGTCAACCCCGGCCTCGCCACCCTCGCCCGCGCGCACCGCCGCGTTGTGACGATCGAGGACAACGGCCGCGTCGGCGGCGCGGGCGCCGCGATCGCCCTCGCGCTGGCGGACGCCGGCGTCGACGTGCCCGTGCAGGTGTTCGGCCTCGAGCAGGACTTCCTCGCGCAGGGCAAGCGCGAGGCGATCCTGCTCGCGCAGGGCCTCGGCGCGAAGGACATCGCCGCCGCCGTGGTCGCCGCATTCGCCGTAGAGGAAATCGACGCCGTAAACGGTCGATGACCAGCGAAATGCGCCGCGCGCGGTAAGAGGACTGTGCCGGGGCCGCAAGAGACGATTACCGGGTCGCTGAGCAGAATGCGCGCCATGACCACGGCGCCGGGGGCGCGGCACCCGCAGGAACCGACGCGCCCCGCCGCCCCCCCGCGCGCCGTGCCGGGGCGGTGGGAACGCGTCGTAGAGCCGTACCGGGTCCTGCTCGTCGCCATGGCCGTCGGCCTCGCGGTCGTGCTGCTGGTCACGGTGCGCCTGGCCCCGACGGAGTACCGCGAGGTCAGGGACGGCTTCGGCTACGAGGTCGAGGCGGTGACGCCGGAACGGTGGGACGTCACGATCCACCTGCTGGCGCTCGCCCTCGCGCTGTTCGTCACGGTGGTCGCGACAGGGCCTTTCCTCGCGCTGATGCGCGGCGAGGCGCGCAGCGACCGCGAGACGGCGCTGACGCTGCTCGGAATCGTCGTGGCGGGCGTCGCCCTCGTCTTCTCGGTACGCGACCTGTTCGAATTGGCGACGCTCGGGGTGTACGTCGTCGTCGTCGTGGTCGGCATACGGCACAGATCGCTGGAGGGAAACTCCCTCGCGCGCTGGTGGTATCGCGAGGCGCCGCTGCCGTGGAAGTCGTTCTTCCTGCTGTCGGCGCTCGTGGCGTTCGGCGAGGTGCTCTACCAGCTCGACTTCCCCGGGGCGGGCCTGCTGATCGCGGTGTTCCTCGTGTGGTGGCCGCTGCTGCTGCTGCGCTGGGTCGCGTACCGCCGGAGCCTCACCACCGTCCGCTACCCGAAGATGCTGGCGACGCCGCAGCGCAAGCGCGCGCTCGACCTGCTCGCGCGGGACCCTCGCGCGTTCCTGCGCGAGGAGTGGCGCGCCGCGGGGGCCGGTGCCTACCTCGGCAGCGGCGGGGACCAGTGGCTGTTCAGCGACCGCGAGCACTCGGTCCTCGTGCTCGGCCCGCCGCGCTCCGGCAAGACCGCGGCGGTGGTCGTGCCGACGATCCTCGCCTCGGACGGTCCGTTGCTGAGCACGTCGACCAAGACCGACGTGCTCGCGACGACGCTCGCCACGCGCGCGGGGATCGGCAGGTGCTGGCTGTTCGACCCGACGGGCAGCGTCTCCGGGCACGACGACGTGCCGCGGCTGAAGTGGTCGCCCACGTGGGGGTGCGCGGACTGGGACAGGGCCCGCGCGATCGCGCACGCGATGGTCGGCGCGGCGGCCCCGGCGCGCGGCGTCACGTCGGAGGGGCACTGGACGGAGCGGGCGGGAACGCTGCTCGCCGGCCTGCTGCACGCCGCGGACCTCGCCGGCCAGGGGATGGGCGTCCTCGCGCAGTGGGTCGCCGAGCACGACCTCCAGACCCCGAGGGACATCGTCGCGGCGGACCCGCGGGCGGCCCGCGCGGCGCGCGGCACGCTGGACGGCATCGCGGTGACCGAGCACCGCGAACGCAGCGGCATCTGGTCGACGACGGCCGGGGTGGTGTCGGCGTACCAGTCCGACCGCGCCCTCGCGATGACCGAGCTCGCGGCGGGCGAGGAACGGTTCGACGCCGACGCGTTCGTCCGCGGCCGCGACACCGTCTACGTCGCCGCGAGCTCCGAGCAGCAGCGCGTGACGGCGCCGATCGTGGTGGCGTTCATCGAGGGGATCCGCCGCGCGACGTTCCGCGCCGCGGGCACGCTCGACGCGCCGGTCCTGCTCGTCCTCGACGAGGCGAAGAACATCGCGCCGATCCACGACCTGCCGTCGCTGGTCAGCGAGGCCGGAGGGCAGGGGCTCACGGTGGTCGCGGTGTTCCAGGACCTCAGCCAGGCCGAGCAGCGGTGGGGCGCGGAGGCGAAGGGGTTCCTGTCGCTGTTCAACACCACGCTCATCTTCCGCGGCATCAGGGAGAAGGACACGCTCGAGCTGATCTCGGCGCTGTTCGGCGAGCACGAGGTGTTCACGCGCAGCGTCGCCGAGCCGCAGATCGGGTTCTGGCAGCGCATCGCGTACGCGAGCGCCAACGCGATGCCGCCCCCGACCACGCTGACGACGGCGACGCGCAAGGAGCGCAGGGTGCCGTTGGAGGCGGTGGCGCAGGGCGACCCCGGCTACGCCGTCTGCCTCGCGGGCCCGGCCCGCCCCGAGTGGCTGCGGCTGACGCCGTGGTACGCCGACGGCGTGTGGCGCGCGGTGGCCGAGGGCCGCGGTGGCGCGACCGTGCCGCCGTACTGGCGGATGGCCTCGGCGGGGGAGACCGCCGCGAGCCGCCCTAACGCCCGCGTTCCTGCTCCCTAGACCGCGCGCGGTAGCTCTCGATCGCCAGCCGCGCGTCCTCGCGGTCCTTGTTGCGGACGGGGTCGGGCGTGTTCCTCGGCCCGAGCGCGCTCGCGCGGTCGGTGACGCCGTGGTCGGCGCGGTAGGTCTCCACGCGGGCCACCGTGGTGTCCCACCGGTCCGCCGCGGGACCGTCCGGTGGACGTTCGCCGATCTCGCTCGCGACGTACTCGGGCGGGCGGGTCCGCGCGCTGTCGACGTTCGTCCTGACCTGCGCCTTGCGCCGCTCCGCCTCCGCGTCCCGCAGCCGCTGGGACTCCTCGGCGTACGACCGCACCTTGTCCTCGTGCTTGGGCGGGTGGCGCCGGTACTCCCAGTCGAACCCGTCGCCGACGACGCGGATGCGGTCGAACGGCTGCGTCCCCTCGACGTGGTTGTCGAGGTCGCGCCGCGCGGTGTCGGCGGTGACGTGGCTACGGCCGCGGCAGTCGACGAGCAGCTCGTACTCCGCGTGGCTGCCGCTCACGTCCCGCGACTTGTCCCTCAGCGACGCGGCCACGCTCTTCTCGGGAGTCGTGAACTCCGTCGGCGTCGTGTGGTCGCGGCGCGGGTGGCGTACGTCGGCGTCCGGGCGCTGCCCCTCGGGCCGCGCCGAGACGTGGCACCCCTCGTCGCTCAGCAGCCGAGCGGTCTCCCGCTCCCTGTCCTTGAACGTCCGTTGCTGGCGCTGGTCCTCGTCGATCACGGCCGTGCCCCCGTTCGCGTCGCGCGTGCACGACCATGGTGTACCCGCCGTCTAGAGTGCGTCGGCGTGACCCGCCGTACGTTCCTGCCGTTGCCGCGGCTCGCGCTGCGCAGCCTGCCCGTGGTCGCGCTCGTCGTCCTGGCGAAGTGGGCGGTCGAGGCGAGCGGCTGGACGCCGCTCAAGCCGAACGCGCTGCTCTCCGGCGTCGTGGCCGCGACGGTGTTCCTCGTCGGCTTCCTGCTCGCGGGCACGGTGTCGGACTACAAGGAGTCCGAACGCCTCCCCGGCGACCTGGCGGCGACCCTCGACACGATCGCGGACGAGTGCCTGATCGCGCACGAGTCGCCGGGCACGCCCGCCGCGGCCGAGGCCGTACGGATCCTGCGCGACGTCGCGAACGGCATCCACGAGTGGGTCCACCGGCGCGCCGACCTCGACTCCGTGCTCGCGTCGATCAGGTCGCTGAACGGCCCGTTCCTCACGCTGTCGCCGCTGCTCCAGCCGGGCTTCGTGACGCGGCTGAAGTCCGAGCAGGCGTCGCTGCGGCGCATGGTGCTGCGCATCGACACGATCCGGACGACGTCGTTCGTCGCGGCGGGCTACACGATCACCGAGATCACCGGCACGCTGCTCATGCTCGGGCTCGTGCTGAGCGACCTCGGCGGGGTCGCGGAGTCGCTGTTCTTCACGGGCATGATCGCGCTGCTGCTGACGTACATGGTGCTGCTCGTGCGCGACCTCGACGACCCGTTCCGCTACGAGCAGGGGTACGAGGCCGCGGCGGACGTGTCGCTGGCGCCGTTGCGCGCCGTCATCGTGCGGCTGGACGGCGAGCTCGCGCGGATCGGTCAGCGGTAGAGGAGCGGCTGCGCCCACGACTCGTCGGGAGCCGGGTCGTCGATCGCGATCGCGATGCTGCCGCCCGCGGGCACCATCGACACCTCGTCGGGCGTGACGAGCAGCGGCCGCGCGAAGCCGCGGTCGACCGCGTCGGTCGCGGCCGCGGCGGCAGGCCCGAACGCCGGGTCGATCCTGCTGATCTCGGCCCACCCGCGCGTGCGCATCGGGACGACGATCGCGCGCATGCCGCCGGCGTCGTTGCCCGCGAGCGCCGCGCGGAACGTCCACGACCCGAGCAACGTCACCACGTCGCAGTCGCCCATCGGGCGCAGGACGGTGTTGCCGTCGCGGAACCACCGCTCGGCCGCCATCGCGCCCATGCGCTCGAGGTAGGCGTTGGCGCGCAGCCACCACGCGCCCGCGACGTCGGCGAGGCCAGACGCCTCGATGGCGGTCTGCGGCATCAACGTCACGCGGTCGGGCTGGCCGGGCTGGATGCCGACGAAGCCGAGGCCGAGGTCGAGCGCGTCGCCCATCACGCGGTCGCGCACCCAGTCGAGGCCGGGGTGCAGCACGTGGTCGACGGGGAGGCCGACGGGGCGGGCGCGCTCGGCGAGGTCGTCGAACGTGTGGTCCGCGAGCCAGCGACGGCGCAGCAGCCAGCGGGCCAGCAGCCGCCGCCCCGCGTCGCTCTCGGGGTCGGCGCCGGCGAGCGCGCGGCGGCACTCCTTCCACCCGACGTGCACCGGGGGGGTGCCGCACACGACGACCCCGCGCTCGTCGGGCTCGAGGTCGACGTCGAGCAGCAGCGAGACGGCCAGAGCGCACCGCTTCAGCTGCATTCGCGTCACATGCCCTGCCATGTACCGAGGGTACCCGTCGGGCCACCCGTTCAGGCTCGGCCAGACGGGTGAACGCCCTACGAGACGCAGGCCACGAAGCCGTTCGTCCACGACACGGCGGCGTCGGGGTCGAGGCGCTGGTTGGCGCAGTAGCCGACGCAGCGGGCCGCGGTCTCGCACTCGCTGCCGGCCTTGGACGCCGTGCCGTCGGGGCAGGCGCGGACCAGCCAGCTCGTGTCGGTCGGGTCGTGCGCGTCGGGCAGCTCGCCGGGGCAGTCGCTGAGGCAGAGCGGGCGGTACTTCGGGTCGCAGGCGGCGCTGGCGCTCCCGACCCCGATGCCGCCGACGGCGGCGACGAGCACGGCGAGCAGGACGGTGCGGCGCACGGGCACTCCAGGGGGTGAGGGGACGACGTACGGTAGCGCCGCTACGGCACCTCGGCGAACAGCCCCGCCAGCGAGCCGTCGTCCGCCAGACCGGTGCCGCTCAGCCGGAACGCCGGGTCGCCCTCGTCGGGCCGGGGCCCGTCCTCGTCGCGCAGCCAGCTCGTCAGGACGGCCTGGTACACGCTGCGCATGTCGACGGTGAGCCCGAGGTTGTCGGCGGGCAGGGTGGTCGAGCCCATGTCCGGGTGCTCGCCGTGCAGGCCGGGTACGAGCCGCACGCCGCCGGGCGCGCCGGGCGGCCCCGCGAGCAGCATCGGGGCGGCCGCGCCGTGGTCGGTGCCGCCCGCGTTCTCGCCGATCCGCCGGCCGAACTCGCTGAACGTCATCACGAGCGTCCGGTCGGCGACGGCGGGGTCGAGCGGGCCGATCGGCGTGCTGCCGTCGGCCGTCACCGCGACGCCCGCCTTGGTGCCGTACCAGAACGCCTCCAGCGCCTGGTCGAGGTCGGTGAGGAGCTGCTCGTGCAACGGGAGCTGCGTCGCGTGCGTGTCGTACCCGGACGTCGAGACGAACACGACCTCGACGCCGAGGTCGGCGGTGAGCAGCGTGCGCGCGGTCAGCAGCAGGTCCGCGAGCCCGCCGGGCTGCGCCGCCATGAGGCCCTGCGTCTCCGCGTCGAGCTTGACGGTGGCGGCGCACATCTCGCCGTACGACGCCCGCAGCGGGTCGAGCGCGGACTGCTGGGCGAACCGCCCGAACACCTCGTGCCGCTTCAGCGCCTCGGGACCCGTGCCGTCGACGAAGTGCGTGTGCCCCAGGTTGTTGATCTGCACGCCGGAGTACGTCCCGCCGCGCAGCGCGTACGGCAGCGACCCTCCGATTCCCACGGCCCGGATCTCGTCGTCCGCGACGCCGACCCTGTCGAGGTGGCGGCCGAGCCAGCCGCCGTTGCCGAAGTCGTCCGGCGTGCCGGCCTGCCAGATGTCGTTCGACGTGAAGTGCGAGTAGTCGTGGTTGGGGTAGTCGACGCCCTGCACGACGGCGAGCCGGTCGGCGGCGTAGAGCCTGTGCAACGTCTTGAGCGACGGGTGGAGACCCATCGACCCGTCGTCGCCGCCCCTGTCGAGCGGCAGCAGCGAGGACGCGGCGAGCCCGATGCTCGGCCGCACCTGCTCGTAGACCGCGCGGCGCGCGCCGGTGCGGGGGACCACGGTGTTGAGGCCGTCGTTGCCGCCGCCGAGGTCGAGCACGACGAGCCGCCGCCGCGCGGCCGCCTGCGGCCCCGCCGCCGCGAACGCCCCGCCGAGCATCGGCGAGAACGCGTACAGACCGACCGCCGCGCCCGCGCCCTTGAGCACCGACCTGCGAGTGACCGTCGCCATCACATGACCTGCCAATCGGGGCTCGTGCCCACGAGGACGAACATGCCGATCTGCTTCTGGATCTCGTCCGTGGTGCCGGGGTCGTCGAGGTACTCGCGCAGGCGCAGCGTCGTGCTCGTCGTGAACCCGTCGAGCCCCATGTACGCCGCCCAGGCGGCCAGGTCGCCCGACGGCGGGAGGACGTTGACGAACGAGAGCCCGGCGTTGTGGAAGTACCGGACGATCGTGTAGATCACGTCGTAGCGCGCGAGCACGCTGACCTGCGACAGCCAGTCGAGGCCGTGGGGCCAGCCTCCGACGTTGGGCGGCTGGAGCGGCACCTGGAGCGTGCGCTCGCTCATCACCCCCTGGATCGCCAGCGGCCACAGCAGCGAGCCGTAGACGGTGGGGGCGGGGTAGCCGAGCACCCGCGCCGCGTGGACGGCGACCTCGACGGGGGAGCGGACGAGCCGCCGCGCGGGGTCCGCCTCGCGCCAGCCCGGGTGCAGCAGCAGGGTGCGGACCGCGGCGCGGATGTCCCACGCGTCGTTCGCGCGCAGCGCCGCGGCGACGTCCTCGACGACCGGGTCGTCCGCCGCGAGGCCGGTCACCTCGTAGCCGAGCTGCTGGACGAGCTTGTACGCGACGAAGCGCGACGCCGTACGGCCCCCGTCGTGGGCGAGCGCCGCCTCGGTGACCTCGCGGTACTCGACCGCCTCCTCGGGGCTGCCGGGAAGGTGGCCGCCGACCGAGCGGCCGAGGACCGTCTTCACGGTGGCGTCGTGCCGCGTCGGGACGAACTCCGTGGCGCGCGTGATCGTGTTGTACGTGAAGCCGGTGAACGCCTTCGCGGCCTCGCGGATGTCGGTCTCCGTGTAGACCTGCGGGACCTTGCCGAGCGTGAACAGCTCGAGGAACTCCCGCGCGTAGTTCTCGTTCACGCCGCCGACGTGGTTCGCGACGCCGCTGAGCCACATGACCATCGCGGGGTCGACCGTCATCGCGTTCGCGAGCGTGCGGAACGACCCGAGGGCGTTCGCGCGCAGCGTCTTGTTCTGCACCATGACCATGCCGACGTCGGGCGAGCCGATCGCCGCCGTCGCGAAGTGGTCGTGCCAGAACAGCGTCAGGCGCTCCTCGAGCGGGTACGGCGTCGCCCTCATCCGGTCCAGCCACCAGCGGTACGCCGAGGCGACGTCGTTGGTCTGGTAGTCCTGGACCGCCTGCTCGGCCTCGTCGCTCTGCGGCAGCCGCCCCGAGGACCCTGGCGGGCCCGGCGGGAACAGCGAGTCGACGGCGGCGGCGTACGGCTGCCCCGTCCACGTGTCGAGGTCCTTCTTCGTGGCGCCGAACGCCGCCCGCCCGAACAGCCGCGAGATGTCCGCTCGCGTCGCCGTGTCGCTCACCGCGCGGGCGCCGTCTGGACGCGGAGGTTGCCGGTCATGCCCTCGTGCAGCGAGCAGAGGAACGGGTACACGCCGTTCCCCAGCGACGAGACGCGCGCGACGTCGGAACGCCCGCCCGCGGTCACCGGCGACGAGGCGAACCGCCGCACGCCGGTGCCGGGCACGTAGTCGCGCGACACGAGGTCGTGCGTGAGGGCGGCGTCGAGGTTCGTCAGCGTGAGCGTGTCGCCCCGGAAGATCGTGATCTCCGGCGAGGCGAACACGGCGCCCACGGTGACGACCTGGTGGGGCACGGGCGCGGGCAGCGCGCCGGCAGGCGCCGCGGGCGCGGCGAGCGCGCAGGCGGCGAGCAGGGTGAGGCGGCGAGCGTTCATACCCCGGGGAACGGCCGGGTAAGGCTTTCCTCGCGCGCGGGTGACTACGAGGGCAGCGAGGCCACGCCCTTCGGGAGGAACGGCGCGCCGTTGACCCGCTCGGAGATGCCCGAACGGTCGAGGTACGGCGTGATGCCGCCGTTCCAGAACGGCCACCCGGCCCCGAGCAGCAGGCACAGGTCGACGTCCTGCGCCTCGGCCACCACGCCCTCGTCGAGCATGATCCGGATCTCCTCGGCGACGGCGGACAGCGCGCGCTCGCGCACCTCGTCCGAGGTGAGCGGCCGGGCGTCGGCGGGCGGCGAGAACATCGCCGCGACCTCCGGGTCCACCTGCTGGCCCTCGGGCCCCCAGGTGTAGATGCCGGGCTTCTTGGCGGCCACGAGGCGGGCGAGGTTGGGGGAGACGTAGTAGCGGTCGGGGTACGCCTCGTGCATCGTCTCGGCGACGTGCAGCGCGACCGCGGGGCCGACGAGCGCGAGCAGCAGGAACGGGCTCATCGGCAGCCCGAGCGGGTCCAGCGCGGTGTCGGCCACCTCGAACGGCGTGCCCTCGTCCACGGCCTTCGTGACCTCGCCCATGAAGCGGGTCAGCAGGCGGTTGACGACGAACGCCGGCGCGTCCTTGACGAGCACCGCCGACTTCTTGAGCTGCTTCGCCACGGCGAACGCCGTCGCGAGCGTCGCGTCGTCCGTACGCTCCGCGCGCACGACCTCCAGGAGCGGGAGGACCGCGACGGGGTTGAAGAAGTGGAAGCCGACGACGCGCTCGGGGTGCGCGAGCTCGGAGGCCATCGCGGTGATGGACAGCGACGACGTGTTGGTCGCGAGCACGCAGTCGGGGCGTACGACCTCCTCGCACTCCGCGAACACCTGCTGCTTGACCTTGAGCTCCTCGAACACCGCCTCGATCACGAAGTCCGCGTCGCGGAACGCGTCCTTGCTCAACGAGCCCGTGACGAGCGCCTTGAGCCGCGCGGCCTTGTCGCCGTTGACCCGGCCCTTCGTGAGCAGTCCGTCGATCTGCTCGTGGATCCAGCCGACGCCCTTGTCCACGCGCGCCTGGTCCACGTCGGTCAGCACGACCGGCACTTCGAGCCGCTGCGCGAACAGCAGGCCGAGCTGCGACGCCATCAGGCCCGCGCCGACGACGCCGACTTTGGTCACAGGCCGGGCGCCCTCCTTGGGGGCGCCGACGGGGCGCTTGGCGCGCTTCTGCGTGAGGTCGAACGCGTAGAGCCCGGCCCGCAGCTCGTCGCCCATGACGAGGTCGGCGAGCGCGTCGTCCTCGGCCGCGAAGCCCTCGTCCAGCGACGCCGTGCGCGCGAGCTCCACGAGGTCGAGCGCCCGGTACGGCGCGGGCGCCGCGCCGTGCACCTTCGCGTCGAGGCCGGCGCGCGTGCGCGCGACCGCCTCGCTCCACGCGTCGCCGGCGTCGACCGGCGCGCGCTGCACGGTCGTCTCGCCGGAGAGCACCGAGCGCACCCACTCCAGGGAGCGCTCGAGGAAGTCCGCGGGCTCGAACATCGCGTCCGCGATGCCGAGCTCGAACGCCTGCGGGCCCTTGAGCATCTTGTTCTGCGCGAGCGGGTTGTCCACGATCACGCGCAGCGCCTTGTCGGCGCCGACCAGCTTGGGGAGGAGCTGCGTGCCGCCCCAGCCGGGGATCAGCCCGAGGAACGTCTCCGGCAGCGCGACCGCCGCCGCGCCCGACGAGATCGTCCGGTAGTGGCAGTGCAGCGCGAGCTCCAGGCCGCCGCCGAGCGCGGCGCCGTTGACGAGGGCGAACGTCGGCACGGCCGAGTCGTGGAGCCTCCGGAACACCCGGTGCCCCTCTCGCCCGACGAGCTTCGCGGTCTCGCGGTCGGTGATCTCGGACACGCCGCCGAGGTCCGCGCCGACCGCGAAGACGAACGGCTTCCCCGTCACGCAGACCGCGCGCAGACCCTCGCGCGCGAAGACCTCGTCCAGGGCGGCGTCCAGGGAGCGCAGGCCGCCCTCGCCGAACGTGCTCGGCTTCGTGTGGTCGCGCCCGTTGTCCAGGGTCAGGAGGGCGATGTCGCCCACCCACCGCAGCTTCGCCTCGGTCACCACCTCGACGTACTCGCTCATCGCGCGTTCTCCCAGATGACGGTCCCGCCCATGCCGATGCCGACGCACATCGCCGTGACGCCGTAGCGGATCGACGGCTCATCCTCGAACCGCCGCGCGAGCTGCGTCATGAGCCGCACGCCGCTCGACGCGAGCGGGTGGCCGTACGCGATCGCGCCGCCGTAGGGGTTGACCCGCTCGTCGTCGTCCTTGATGCCGAAGTGGTCGAGGAACGCGAGCACCTGCACCGCGAACGCCTCGTTCAGCTCGAACGCGCCGATGTCGTCGATCGACAGGCCGGTGCGCGCGAGCGCCTTCTCCGTCGAGGGGATCGGGCCCACGCCCATGACCTCGGGCTCGACGCCCGCGAACGCGTAGCCGACCATCCGCATCCGCGGCGTCAGGCCGAGCTCCTCGGCGGCCCGCGCGGACGTGACGAGGCAGGCGGTGGCGCCGTCGTTGATGCCGGCGGCGTTGCCCGCGGTGACGCGGCCGTGCGGTCGGAACGGCGTCTTCAACGCCGCCAGCGACTCGACCGTCGTGCCCGGCCGCATCGGCTCGTCGGCCTCGGCGAGGCCCCATCCCGCGTCGCTCCACGTCGCGATCGGCACGAGGTCGCGCTGGATGACGCCGCGCTCGTACGCCGCCGCCGCGCGGGCCTGCGACGCCGCGGCGAACGCGTCGCAGCGCTCGCGGGTGATGTCGGGGACGCGGTCGTGGAGGTTCTCGGCGGTGGCGCCCATGACGAGGGCCGACGGGTCCACGAGGCGCTCGGAGAGGATGCGCGGGTTGGGGTCGACGCCCTCGCCCATCGGGTGGCGGCCCATGTGCTCGACACCGCCGGCGATCGCGACGTCCTGCATGCCCGCGGCGATGCCGCTCGCGACCGTGGTCACGGCCGTCATCGCGCCCGCGCACATGCGGTCGATCGCGTAGCCGGGAACGGTCCGCGGCAGCCCGGCGAGCAGCGCGGCGGTGCGGCCGATGGTGAGGCCCTGGTCGCCGATCTGCGTCGTCGCCGCGATCGCGACCTCGTCCACGCGCTCGGGCGGCAGCGACGGGTTGCGGCGCAGCAGCTCGCGGATGCAGCGGATCACGAGGTCGTCCGCGCGGGTGTGCGCGTACTGGCCTGTCGCCTTGCCGACGCCGAACGGCGTGCGGACGCCGTCGACGAAGACGACGTCGCGGAGGGAGCGGGAGTCCGTCATGGGCGCATATTACTCGCCAGTAACAGAACGTCGCTCGGTGACCTGCGTCACACCCCGGGCACGCGAACGGCGCCGCACCCCCGGAGGGGCGCGACGCCGTTCGGGCGTGCTGGGCGGTCTACTTGCCGGGGGTCACGCAGCTCGGCGTGCCGACCTTGTACGGCTTCGCGTCGAGCGCGACGTCGGCGAACGTGAAGCGCGTCGGCGTCGGCTGGCCGACCGTCCCGGGGACGACGGGGACGGCGCGGCCCGCGGACGCGGAGGAGTCCTCCGGCGGCGCGAGGATCGTGCCCTTCTTTATCTCGCCGAGCGGCGCGAACAGCGACACCGGCGCGGAGATCCGGACTTCCTTCTTCTTGTCGTCGATGACGCCCGTGGCCGCGCCGAGGAACGTCGACGGGCTGTTGGGGACCTCGGGGTCCTTGTACGACGCCTCGAACACCGGCGCGCCGCTGCTCGGCACGACCGCGCGGAGCGTGATGACCATCTCCGACGACGGGATCATGAAGTCGAACGCGTAGCCCTTGCCGTACGGCGAGGTCTGGGCGCTGCCCATCGACACCATGCGGATCGCCGCCGTGACGAACTTGGCGTCGCTCGCGATGTCGGCGCTCGTGATGTCGAACGCGTCCTCCTGCGGGCCGTACACGGCCTCGGCGTCCTGCGACCGCGCGGCGAACGTGTCGCCGGTGCCGTCCTTGACGTTGTTGCAGACCTTCTTGACGGGCGCCGCGGCGTGCGCGGTGCCGCCGATCGTGGCGAGCGCGACCGCGAGCGCGGCGGCGGAACGAACGTTCATCGGGAGTCCTCCGGGACCTGGGCTGCTGCGGAGGTCACTTCGCCCCGCGCGGCCGGAGTCCTCCTGCGCGGCGCGCTACGTCCCGTTCGTCCGGTTGTCGCGGACCCAGCGGACCTGGTCGCCGTCGGTCCCGTCGCGCTCGAACCCGTGCCTCGCGAGCAGCCGGTGCGAGGGCTCGTTGCCCACGTCGACCCGCGCGGTCACCCGCCGCACGCCGGGCTGCCGCTCGACCCAGTCGAGCAGTGCCGCGACCGCCGCCGTGCCGTGGCCCCTGCCGCGCGAGGGCGCCGCGAGGCCGTAGCCGATCTCGGCCTCGCCGGCGTCGTCCGGCGGGCCGAACCACCCGCACTCGCCGACGACCCGTCCCGACTCCTCCTCCACGACGAGGAACGTCCCCTCGCCGCCGGAGATCGCGACGGGCCGCAGCGCGTCGAACGTGTCGGCGTGCGGCCAGCCCGGCACGGCGTCGACGACGGACAGGTCGCCGGAGAAGACGGCGCGCGCGAGGTCCTGCGAGACGGGGACGAGCCGGACCACGGTCAGGCGGGGTCGGCCGGGTCGGGGTCCGCCGGGGGCTCGGCCGGCTCAACCGGCTCGGCCGGCTCGGCGGGGGCGGCGGCGGTCCGCAGCGCGGTGGCGAGCGCGCCCGCGACGAGGCCGACCTGCCAGGGCCGCGCGCCCGACGCGCGCAGCGCCTCGGCGACGGCCTCGTCGGTCGCGGGATCCGGCGGGGTCCAGGCGAGGCGGCGTACGGCGGCGGGCTCGATGAGGTTCTCGACGGGGACGTCGTGGCGCGTCGCGATCGCGGTGACCGCCGCGCGGGAGGCGGCGAGGCGGGCAGCGGCGTCGGGGTCGCGCTCGGCCCAGCGGTGCGCGGGCGGCGGCGAGCCGTCGGCGGGCCCCGTACGGTCAGGGAGCTCGCTGTCGGGCAGCGCCGCGGCCTCCTCCAGCGCGCCGTACCAGAGCGCGAGGCGGCGCCTGTTCGAGCGGCCGCCGAACACCGGCAGCGCGGCGAGCTCGTCGGGGGTCTTCGGCCACTTCACTACGGCGTCCACGATCGCGGCGTCGGGCAGCACGCGGCCAGGCGCGATGTCGCGGGAGCGGGCGAGCGCGTCGCGGCGCTCCCAGAGCGCGCGTACGCCGGCGAGCTGGCGCGGGCTGCGGAGGCGGTGGATGCCGGAGGTACGGCGCCACGGCTCGGCGCGCGGCGACGGCGGGGGAGCGTCGACGATCGCCGCGAACTCCTGCCGCGCCCACTCCCACTTGCCCTGCTCCTCGAGCACCTGGGCGAGGTGGTCGCGCAGCTTGACGAGCACCTCGACGTCGAGGGCGGCGTACTCGAGCAGCGCGGGGCCGAGAGGACGTTGCGACCAGTCGGCCGACGACGCGCCCTTGTCGACGCGGAAGCCGAGCACCTTCTCGACCATCGTCGCGAGACCGACGCGCTCGTAGCCGGCCAGCCGCGCGGCGAGCTCGGTGTCGAACAGCGTGCGCGGCCGCAGGCCCAGCTCGCCCAGGCACGGGAGGTCCTGGGACGCGGCGTGCAGGATCCACTCGGCGTCCGCGATCGCCTCGTCCAGCGACGACAGGTCGGGCACCGCGATCGGGTCGATCAGGTACGTCCCCGCGCCCTCGCGGCGTAGCTGCACGAGGTAGCAGCGCTGGCCGTAGCGGTAGCCGGACGCGCGCTCGGCGTCGACGGCGACGGGGCCCGTGCCCTCGCGCAACGCCTCGACGGCGGCGCGCAGCCTCGCGTCGTCCTCGATGGGGTCTGGCACAGGCCCTGACAGCGCGAGCAGCGGGAGAGGAGCGGGCTCCTCAGCCGGCTCGGCGTCGGGCACCGCCGCCACGTCGGTCACGTCTTCAGACGGTACGCCGCGACGGCCTCCGAGCGGGGCAGCGGCGCGCTAGCGGATCACTCCGGCGCGCATGGCGAGCGCGACCATCTCGGCGCGGTCGCCCGTGCCGAGCTTGCGCGCGATCCGGGCGAGGTGGGACTTCACGGTCAGCGCGGACAGGCCGAGGAGCTCGCCGATCTGCTTGTTCGACTGGCCGTCGGCGACGAGCTGGAGCACCTCGACCTCGCGGCCGGACAGGTCGTTGACGCCGTCGCCCACGGGGCCGGTGCGAAGGCCCTGCGCGAGCAGCGAGGCGACGGACGGGTCGGCGTACACGCCACCGTCGAGCACCCGGCGCACGCCGTCGGTGACGACGTGCGGGGACGCGGACTTGAGGAGGTAGCCCTGGGCGCCGGCGACGAACGCCGAGCGCACGGAGTACGGGTCGTCGGCGGCGGACAGCACGATGAGCCTGCCCCAGCCGGCCGCGCGGAGGTCCGCGAGCAGCTCGAGGCCCGAGCCGTCGGGGAGCCCGAGGTCGAGGACGCAGAGGTCGCGGGCACCGGCACCGGCACGCGCGCGGGCCTCGGCGATGCTCGCCGCCTCGATCACGTCCGCCGCGCCCATCGAACGCAGCCGCGCGACCATCGACTCCCGCATGAGCGGGTGGTCGTCCACGACCATCGCCGTGAAGCCGGTCTGCGCGCCGCGCTCGGCGAGATCCGTCGCAGTCGTCACCGCTGCCTCCGTCGTCCGGGGTGCCTACGCCAGTGTGTTTCGGCTCGTGATCGCGTCGGCTGTAGCAATTCGTTCGGCCAAGTGGAGCAACGGCCCGTCGCGAGGCGGCGGCAAACATCTCGTCCGTGTCGCGAAAGTCCCGCTTCCCGCGTGCCGAAGACAACTACGCATGCGCATGCCCGCACGTTTCGAGAGGACCCTCGTGCTCCGCTCCTCCAAGGCCCCGGCGCTCGTCGCCGCCGCCCTCGTCGCCGGCGTCCTCGGGACGGTTCCGGTCGCAGTGACGGCGGTCGCGTCCTTCGCCGGGTCGCCCGCGGAGTCGTTGCGCGGCAGCGGCCTCGACGTCGTGTCGACGCAGCCGGGGGTACGGACCGCGGTCGTGCGGGGCACGCCCTCGCAGCTCCTCGCGCTCGCCCGCCGCCCCGGCGTACGCGGCCTCGCGCCCGACGCGACGCTGCGCCCGAACGGCTCCGACTCCGACGCGCCTGGCTCGGTCCTCGCCTGGGAGCGCGTCGGCGGCGCGGCCGGCCTCGCGGGTGCGGGCGCCGGCGTACGCGTGGCTCTGGTCGACACCGGCGTCGCGGACACGCCCGCGCTGACCCGGGCGTCGGGACGCCTGGTGGACGCGTACAACTCCTCGCGCGAGCGGACGTTCGCCGACGGCTACGGCCACGGAACGTTCATGGCCGGCATCGTCGCGGGCGGTCCCGTCGCGGGCACCGGCGACCGCGGGCTCGGCGTCGCGCCCGGCGCGACCGTCCTGTCCGTCAAGGTCGCCGACTCCTCCGGCGAGACGTCCCTCTCGCGCGTCGTCGCCGGCCTCGACTGGGTGGCGCAGAACGCGTCGCGGGTCGACGTGGCGTCGTTCGCGTTCAGCCGTTCGCGGCCCGGCGACGGCTACGGCGCCGACCCCCTGACCGACGCGGTCGAGCGCGTTCGCGACGCGGGCGTCGCGATCGTCGTCTCGGCGGGCAACACGCCCGGCGAGGTCGGCGACCCCGGCTTCGACCCGCGCGTCATCACCGTGGGCGCGGCGGACACGCGTACGCCGTCGGTGTCGGTGGCGCCGTTCAGCGGCTCCGCCGTCGTAGCGGGCATCCGCAAGCCAGACCTCGTCGGCTCCGGCGTAGGCGTCCTCTCCGTCCTCCCGCCGTCGTCGGCGATCGCGCAGGCCAACCCGCAGTCCCGCCAGTCGGAGCTGCTGTGGCGCGGCTCGGGCACGTCGGAGGCGACCGCGCAGGCGGCGGGCGCGGCGGCGCTGTTCCTCGCGCGGCACCCGAGCGCGCGCGCCGCCGACGTGAAGGCGTCGCTGCGCGGCGCCGCGAAGCCGCTCAACGACGCCACGGCAGGCGCCGGCCTGCTGCGCGACGCGACGAGGCTCGTCCCCGGCACCGACCCTTCGGGCGCGCCGTCGGCGGGCAGCGGCGAGGTCGGCTTCGACGCCAACTCCTGGTCCGCGAACTCCTGGTCCGCCAACTCCTGGTCGGCCAACTCGTGGTCGGCCAACTCGTGGAGCGCGAACTCCTGGTCCGCCAACTCGTGGTCGGCCAACTCCTGGTCCGCGAGCAGCTGGTCGTGAGCGCCTCATGAGCCCGCAGCGCCGTGTGGCGTACCTTGGCTTCGCGAGCCTCGTGCTCGCCGCGGTCGCGTGCGCGTACGCGGGGTGGGGGAGCCCGGCGTTCTGGGCGCCGTTCGCGCTCGCCGCGGGCGTCGCCGTCTCCGAGGTCGCGGTCGTCCACCTCGCGTTCGGCAGGCAGCGCTGGTCGTTCTCCTGCACCGACGGCGCGATCGGCGCGGCGCTGGTCTTCGCGACCGGCTCGTGGACCGTCGTCGCGGTCGTCGCGGGCGTGCTCGTCGCGCAGCTCGTCCGCCGCCAGCCGAGGCTGAAGGTGTGGTTCAACGTCGCGCAGTTCGCCGCGTCGACGGCGTGCGCGGCGGCGTTCGCGTCCTGGCTCGGCGGCGGTCTCGAGGGCGCGTCGGCCGGCATGGGCTGGTTCTGGCTGCTCAACCACGGCCTCGTCGCGGGCGCGGTGGCGTTCACGTCGGGCCGCAAGCTCCGCAACTTCCTCTGGGCCTCGGCCCCGATGTCCGCGCTGCACACCGCCGGCAACACGTCCGTCGGCATCCTCGCGGCGTGGCTCGCGCTGAACGCGCCGCTCGGCCTGCTCGGCCTGCTCGTCCCCATGACGTTGCTGTGGTTCTCCTACGACCAGCAGACGCGTCGCGCGGCGGAGGCCCGGCTGTTCGCCGAGCTCGCGCGCGGTCAGGAGCAGGTGACCGGCCAGTCGATCGAGGCGTCGGCGCGCGTCGTGCTGACGGCGTCGGCGCGGCTGTTCGGCGGCGCGGACGTCGAGATGATCCTGATGGGCGCCGACGGCCCGATCCGCTACGCCGGCGACGAGTACGGCGTCACGGTCCGCGAGCGCGTTCCCTCCGCCGTCCTCGACGAGGGATGGGTGCTGCGCGCGCTCGGCTCCGGCGGCGTGCTGACCGGTATGGACGACGGCAGGCCGTTCTGCTCGGCCGTGCTCGGCCACCGCGAGAGCCCGCTGGCGATGCTGCACGCGAAGCGCCCGCGCGGCTCGGCCGGCTTCGGCCGCCGCGAGGTCACGCTCGCCGAGGTGCTCGTCGGCCAGGCCGAGTCGTGGCTGTCCGTCGCCGACCTGACCGCGTCGCGCGACGCGGCGATCGACCGCGCGGAGCAGGCCGACGAGGCCGCCCGCGCCCTGGGCGACATCGGCGCCTCGACCGCGCCCTCGCTGTCCGTCCTGCGCCAGTCCGCCTCGCGCCTCGCGCAGCTCGCGGCCATGCCGACCGGCCCGAACGAGGTCGGCGAGATCGTCGACGAGCTGCACGCGGTCGAGCGCGCGGTGGCGTCGCTGCTCGGCGCGATCGCGCTGGCCGCCGACGGCGACCTGCGCGCGCACGGCGACTTCTCGGCCGACCGCGGTGCGCGTCCCGCCGAGCCGGAGTGGACCACCACCGGCGTCCTGGACGTCGTGTGAGCGCCGCGTGAACCGCCGCCGCCTGCCGCTCGCCGCCGCCGCCGCGTTGACGGTCGGCGGCTGCGGCCTCGTCGTCGGGGCCGTCACGGCGGGCGTGCTCGCCGCGCTCGGCGACAGCGCCGCCGTGGTGCCGGTCGCCGGCGTCGCGACGGCGACCTCGGGCGTCGCGGCGGGATTCGCCGCCGTCCTGGCCGACCGCCTCGCGGGTCAGATCCGCGACCTGCGCCGCGCCGCGACCCGCCGCCTCAACGAGCCCGGCGACCGCGAGCTCGACCGCTGGCTGGTCGGCGCGGGGTTCGCCGAGCTGGCCGACCTCGCGCGCTCGCTGGACGCGCTGACGTTGCGCGCCAAGGTCGCCGACGAGATCGCCGAGCAGCACCGGCGTACCGCCGAGCACGCGTCGGCGGGGATGTTCGAGCTGCTGTCCGGCCTCGTCGCCGCCGAGGAGGGCGCGCGCGGCCAGCTCGCCGCCGAGCTGCACGACACCGTCGCCCAGTCGCTCGGCATGGCGCGCATGCACCTCGCCGTCGGCGACAGCGAGTCGATCCGTGCCGCGCAGGACTTCGTCGAGGACGCGGAGGAGCAGGTGCGCGCGGTCATGGCGCGCACGCGGCCGCCGGCGTTGCGCGACGGCGACCTCGCCTCCGCCATCTCGAACCTGCGCGCCGACCTCGAGCAGCGCTACGGCATGGCCGTCGAGGTGTCGTGGCCGGCGGCGGCGGTGCCGTTGCCGCTGGTGTCGGCGATCACGGTCTACCGGTTCTTCCAGGAGGCGTTGCTCAACGTCGTCAAGCACGCCGACGTCGACTGGGCGCAGGCCGCCCTCGTCGTCGAGGACGAGGAGATCGTCGCGACGGTCTCCGACGCGGGCCCCGGCTTCGACCCCGACGAGGTGCGGCCCGAGAAGGGGCGGCACGTCGGGCTCGGGCTGCTGCGCGAGCGCGCGCGGCTCGCCGGTGGTTCGTTGGAGATCTCGTCCATGCCCGCCGCGGGCACCGTCCTGCAGCTACGCCTGCCCAGGCCCTCCGCGCAGTCCGCGCGGCCCCGGCCGCTATCCCGCGTGGCGCCGTAGCGGCAGCCGTACGACCCCGGGCTGCGCTGGCGGCAGGCCGCCCATCGAGCAGAGCACGTCGCAGAACGCGCTGAGGTGCGCCGCCAGGTCGTCGTCGTCGCCCGGCGTCCACGAGCAGCGCAGCTCCAGGTCGCACGTCCCCGCCTCGCCCGCCATCGCGCCGAAGCGCATCGACGTCGTGCTCGTCACCGTGCCGCCCTCGGCGCGGTAGGTCACCCCGCGCGCGTGCAGCGCGTCGAGCAGCCACGTCCAGCCGACCTCGGGGAGCAGCGGATCGCGCCCGATCTCCTCCTCGACCGCGGCCGTCGCGAACGCCACCACGCGCGTCTCGCCGTCCCAGGCCTCCTGGCCGTTCGGGTCGTGCAGCACGATGAAGCGCCCCGCCGACAGCTCCTCCTCGCCGCTGACGACCTCGGCCGTCAGCGCGAACGCGTACGGCGCCAGCCTGCTCGGCGCCGCCGTCTCGTGGAGCTCGACGGCCGGGTCGTCGTTGGCGGTCAGCGCGTCGCGCAGGCTCGCGACGACCCGGCGAAACGCCTCGGGCCCCGCGTCCTGCTCCATGGGAGGAAGGGTAGGGCCGGGGCCGCTCCCCGGCGAGGATTTCGCCGGCTCCCGCACGCGCTCGGCGCGTCGCGCCCCGATTCCTGTCACACCCCCTCTCTACGGTGTCCCCCATGGCCGCACTGCTCGCGCTGCTCGCCAGCGCCACGTGGGGCGCCGCCGACTTCCTCGGCGGCGCGCTCTCGCGGCGCGTCGCGACCGTGCGCGTGCTGCTGTGGTCGCAGGCCTGCGGGCTGGCCTTCGCCCTGTGCGTCGTGGCCTTCGGCGGGTGGCGGACGCCGGGGGCGTGGCTGTGGTGGGCGGTCGCCACGGGCGCGTTCTCCTCGATCGGGACCGCGTGCTTCTACCGCGCCCTCGCGCTCGGCACGATGAGCGTCGTCGCGCCGATCAGCGGCACCTCCCTCGTGGTGCCCGTCGTGTGGGGCCTCGCGGCCGGCGAGCGGCCCGGCGCCGTACAGCTCGCCGGGATCGGCCTCGCCGCGCTCGGCGTCGTGCTCGCCTCGGGGCCGGAGCTGCGCGGGGTGGACGTGCAGCGGAAGGCCGTGCTGCTCGCCGTGGCCGCGGCGTTCGGCTTCGGAGGGACGCTCGTGCTCGTCCCGCGCGCCGGGCCCGACCGGTGGGCCATGGTCACCGCCACGACCGCGCTCACCATGGTCGCGATGGTGTCGGCGTACGCCGTCGCGCGGCCGCCGCCGGGGCCGCCGCTGCGCGGCCGGGACGCCGCCGGCGTCGTCGCCATCGGCGCGCTGATGGTGGCGGCGTTCGGGCTGTACGCGTACGTCGCCACGCGCGGCCTCGTCGCCGTGCTCGCGGTGCTCGCGTCCCTGTACCCGGTGGTGACGGTCGTGCTGGCGCAGGTCGTGTTCCACGAACGCCTCCGCGGCATCCAGCTCGGCGGCGTCCTGGCCGCGTTCGCCGGCGTCCTCTGCCTCGCGGCCGGGTAATCGTTCCGATTGACGAATGACGGGGGTTTGGCGTGCCGGTCGATGACGAGGCGGACGGCGATCCGAGGCTGCGACTCGTGTACGAGGAGTCGTTGCGGGCCGTCCAGGACCAGCAACGGTCGCTCGACAATCTGAGAAGCCGCGCGGCGCAGCTTCTCACCGCGGCCGCGGTGGTGGAGACGTTCCTCGTCGGGCTCGTCCTGGGCGCCGAGGGACGGCCCCGGCCGGCGACGTGGGTCGGTGCGGGGGCGTTCGTCGCGCTGGCGCTGATCTGTGTCTGGATAGTGCTGCCGCGCAAAGGCTGGACGTTCTCCAACAGCGCCACGATCCTCCTGGACGCCTACGTCGATGCCGAGCCGGCGGCGAGTCTCGACGAGATGTACCGCAACCTCGCGATCTACAACGAGCGGCATTGGGACCGGAATCAGGACGAGCTGTTGAACAAGCGGCTCGTCGGGTTGCAGGTCGCGGCCGCGCTGTTGGTGGTGTGCATACTGAGTTCAGTCGTCGACCTGAGAGGGCGCAACTGCGATGGCCAGCAACGCGGCAGTGCCGCCACCCCCTCCGCGACCCCTACGCCCGGACCCGGGCAAGCCCGAGGTCAAGGAGGGCCCGCGCCCTGCTGAGACCGCGCGGACCCGGCCCGCATGAGGACCGCTCCCAGGAAGCCGGAGCCGAAGAGCGGCCCGCTCCACGGTTTCCGGCGCCCCGACAAGCACGTCGAGGAAGCCGTCACCCGCGCGGTCGACGCGCTCCGCGAGGACCCCGCCCGCTCGGTGCGGTACCGGGTCGGCAGGACCCGACGGGACGAGCGGTAGGCGCCGTAGGGGGCGCGGTCGCCCCCGACGGCATGGCGGGTTCCGGCCGTCCACGTCGTGCGCCGGGGCGCCGTGCGGCGGCAACGCGCGAGCCGTGGGACGATCACTCATCGTGACGACCACGGACCTCGCCGACTCGGCGTTCCTGCGGGCCTGCCGGCGCGAGCCGGTGCCGTACACGCCGGTCTGGTTCATGCGCCAGGCCGGGCGCGCGCTGCCGGAGTACCGCGAGATCCGCCGCGGCGTGTCGATGCTCGACTCGTGCATGCGGCCGGACCTCGTCACCGAGATCACGCTGCAGCCGGTACGCCGCCTCGGCGTCGACGCCGCGATCCTGTTCAGCGACATCGTGCTGCCGCTCAAGGCCGTCGGCGTCGGCCTCGACATCAAGCCCGGCGTAGGCCCGGTGGTCGAGCAGCCGTTCCGCGGCCCCGAGGACCTCGCGCGGCTGCGCCCGCTGGAGCCCGACGAGGACGTCCCCTACGTCGCCGAGGCCGTACGCCTGCTCGTCAAGGAGCTCGACGTCCCGCTGATCGGGTTCGCCGGCGCGCCGTTCACGCTCGCCTCGTACCTCGTCGAGGGCGGCCCCTCCAAGACGCACGCCAGGACCAAGGCGTTCATGTACGCCGACCCGCGCGGCTGGGCCGACCTGATGGCCCGCCTCGCCGACATCGCGCTCGCCAGCCTGCGCGCGCAGGTCGAGGCGGGCGCGAGCGCGGTCCAGCTCTTCGACTCCTGGGCGGGTGCCCTCAACGCCGACGACTACGCCGCCTACGTCCTTCCCGCCAGCCGCCGCATCTTCGAGGGGCTCGCCGACCTCGGCGTGCCGCGCATCCACTTCGGCGTCGGCACCGGCGAGCTGCTCGGCCTCATGGGCAGCGCGGGCGCGGACGTCGTCGGCGTCGACTTCCACCTCCCGCTGGACGAGGGCGCCCGCCGCGCCGGCCCCGGCAAGGCGGTCCAGGGCAACCTCGACCCCGCCGCCGTCCTCGCCCCCTGGCCGGTGGTCGAGGAGCGCGCGCGCGACGTGCTCAGGAGGGCGAAGGTCGCGGAGGGGCACGTGTTCAACCTCGGCCACGGCGTCCTCCCCGAGACCGACCCCGACGTGCTGAAGCGGGTCGTCGACCTCGTGCACGCGGAGTCGCGGGCGTGACGATCGGCGTCGTCGTCATGGCGTACGGCACCCCGGCCGACCACGACGACATCGAGCGGTACTACACCGACATCCGCAGGGGCCGCCCTCCGGCACCCGAGCAGCTCGCGGACCTGACCCGGCGCTACGACGCCATCGGCGGGACGTTCCCGCTGCGCGAGATCACCGAGCGGCAGGTCGCGGCGCTGCAGCGCCACCTCGGCGACGGGTACGCCGTCGTCCTCGGCCAGAAGCACGCGCACCCCACGATCGAGGCGGCCGTCGCGCGCCTCGCCGACCGGGGCGTGACGCGCGTCGTCGGCGTCGTCCTCGCGCCCCACTACTCGGCGCTCTCCGTCGGCGAGTACGCCCGCCGCGCGGCCGAGGCGGCGCAGGCGCACGGCCTCGCCGCCACGACCGTCGAGCACTGGCACCTGATGCCGGAGTACCTCGACTTCCTCGCGCGGGCCGTGGTCGCCGCGCAGGCCACGCTCCCCGAGGACGTGCAGCGCGACGCCGAGGTCGTGTTCACCGCCCACTCGCTGCCCGAGAAGGCGGTCCGGACCGGCGACCCGTACCCCGACCAGGTCCGCGCGACGGCCGAGGCGACGGCGGCGCTGGCCGACCTGTTCCGCTGGTCCACGGCGTGGCAGAGCGCGGGGCGCACCGCCGACACGTGGCTCGGCCCCGACCTGCTCGACGTGATCCGCGTGCGCGCCGAGGAGGGCGCGGCCGGGATCGTGGTCTGCGCGTGCGGCTTCGTCGCCGACCACCTCGAGGTGGCGTACGACCTCGACGTCGAGGCGGCGGCGCTCGCGCGCGAGGTCGGGCTGCCGTTCGCCCGCACCCGCTCGGTCAACGACGACGACGCCGTCCTCGCGGCGCTCGCCAGGGCGGTCCGCGACGCCGCCGCGGCGGCCGTCGCGGCCGACGCGGGCGAGTGAGCGCGCGCAGCCCGTTCGTCCGCCTGCTCGGCCTCGGCGGCATCTGGGGCACGAGCTTCCTGCTCATCAAGATCGCGCTGGAGGGCCTGCCGCCGCTCGGCATCGCGCTCGGCCGCTCCGTCGCGGGCGCGCTGACCCTCTGGGTCTACGTCGCCCTGCGCCGCCGCCCGGTGCCCGTCGACGCGCGCACGTGGGGGAAGCTGGCGTTCGTCGGCCTCGTCGCCAACGCCATCCCGTTCGCGCTGTTCTCCTGGGGCGAGCTGCACGTCACGAGCGGCGTCGCGGGGATCTACAACGCCACCACGCCGCTGTTCACGCTCGCCATCGCGATCGCGTTCCTCCCCGCCGAGCGGGCGACCCGCGAGCGCACCGCCGGCCTGCTGCTCGGGTTCGCCGGCATCGTCGTCGTCCTCGGCCCCTGGCGCGGCATCGGCGAGAACTCCGTCCTCGGCCAGGTCGCCTGCCTCGGCGCCAGTGCGTCGTACGGCGTAGGCCTCGTCTACGTCCGCCGCGTCGTCTCGCCCCTGCGCCTCGACGTGGTCGCGCAGACCGCGTGCCAGCTCACCGCCGCGTGCCTGATGCTCGGCACCGGCGTCGTGCTCACCGGCGGCGACGTCGACCTCACGCCGCGCGTGGTGAGCGCCGTCCTTGCGCTCGGCGCGCTCGGCACCGGCATCGCGCTCATCATTTACAACAGCCTGATCCGCGACGTCGGCCCGACGACGACGTCGCTCGTGACGTTCGTCGTGCCGGTCATCGCCGTCGCCCTCGGCGCGGTCGCGCTGGGGGAGCCGGTCACCTGGAACCTGTTCGCCGGCGCCCTCGTCGTCGTCGCCGGCGTCGCCCTGGCCGAGGGGAGGCTGCGCCGGGCATGACCGAACGTCACGTGGTCGTCCTGGGCGGTGGCATCTCCGGGCTGTCGGCGGCGTACGCCCTGCGACGTACGCTCCCCGACGTACGCGTGACGCTCGTCGAGGAGTCGCCGCGCCTCGGCGGCAAGCTCTACACCGGCGAGCTCGGCGGCGCATCCGTCGAGACGGGTGCCGACAACTGGCTCGCGCGCGTACCCGAGGCCACCGCGCTGGCCCGCAACGTCGGCCTCGGCCCCGACCTCGTGTCGCCCGCGACCGGCGACGCGTACGTCTGGGTCGGTACGCGGCTGCGCCGGCTGCCGCAGGGCACCGTGCGCGGCGTTCCGGGCAGGCTGACGTCGCTGGCCAGGACCCGCGTCCTCTCGCCCGCCGGGCTGCTGCGCGCCGCCGCCGAGCCGTGGCTGCCTGGCAGGCCGGTGACCGACCCCACCACCGTCGGCGCGCTCGTACGCCGCCGACTCGGCCGCCAGGCGACCGACCGCCTGGTCGAGCCGCTGCTCGGCGGCGTCTACGCGGGCCGCGCCGACGCCCTCGACCTCGACGCCGCCGCGCCCGACCTCGCCGCGCTCGCGCGCGGCAGCCGCAGCCTCGTCAGGGCCGCGCGCCGCCGCGCCGCCGACGCCCCGCCCGCGCCGGGCCCGGTCTTCCACTCCGTGCGCGGCGGCCTCTCGACGCTCGTCCAGGCCGTCGCGACGCACGCCCGCGCGGACGTGCTCACCCGCACCCGCGCGGCGACCGTCGAACGCCTCGCCCACGGCTTCCGCGTCACGCTCGCCGGAGGCCGCGCGCTGATCGCGGACGCCGTCGTCGTCGCCACGCCCGCCAAGCCCGCCGCGCGGCTGCTCGACCTCCTCGCCAAGGACGCGGCCGACGCGCTGCGCGGCATCGAGTACGCCGACGTCGCGGTCGTCGGGCTCGCGTACCGCCACGGCACCGCCGCCCCCGCCCTGCCGCCGGGCTCCGGCGTGCTCGTGCCGCCGGGGCAGCGACTGACCAAGGCGGTGACGTTCTACGGCCAGAAGTGGCCCGCCGCCGCGACGCCCGGCACGACCCTGCTTCGCGCGAGCGTCGGCCGCGCGGGGGAGCCGCCACCCGACGACGACGACGCGCTGGTCCGCCGGGTCCACCGGGAGCTCGCGCCGCTGCTGCGGCTGCCGGGCATGCCGTACGACGCGTTCGTCGCGCGCTGGCACGACGGCCTGCCGCAGTACGCGCTCGGCCACGGCGCGCTCGTCGAGCGCGTCCGCGCCGCGCTGCCGAACGGCGTCGCCGTCGCGGGCGCGGCGTACGAGGGCGTCGGCATCGCCGCCTGCGTGCGTTCCGGGGAGGCCGCCGCGGCCCGTGTCGCGGAGCACCTGCGGGCCAGGGGAGAATGAGCGCCATGACCGAGGAGAAGTCCGCGCGCGAGCTGAACGACGAGCTGCTCTACACGATGTACTCCGTCTTCCGGGCCGAGCCCGGCGGGGCGCGGGACGCGGCCGAGGTGGACGCGCTGTTCGAGGAGCTCGCCGCCAAGGACGTCTACACGCGCGGGACGTACGCGCTGTCGGGCTACCGCGCCGACGCGGACCTGCTCGTCTGGTGGACCTGCCCGGACCCCGACGTGCTGCAGAGCGCGTACACGCGCTTCCGCCAGACCGCGCTCGGGCGCGACCTCGAGCCGGTGTGGAGCGTCGTCGGGCTGCACCGCCCCGCGGAGTTCAACAAGAGCCACATCCCTGCCTACGTCAAGCGCGAGGACCCGAAGCGCTACGTCTGCGTGTACCCGTTCGTACGCTCGCTGGAGTGGTACCTGCTCGACCCGCAGGAGCGCCGGGACATGCTCGCCGAGCACGGCAAGATGGCGCGGGAGTACCCGGACGTGCGCTCCAACACCGTCGCCTGCTTCGCCCTCAACGACTACGAGTGGCTGCTGGCGTTCGAGGCGGACGAGCTGCACCGCCTCGTCGACCTGATGCGCCACCTGCGCGGCGCGGACGCGCGCAGGCACACGCGCGAGGAGATCCCGTTCTTCACCGGCGTGCGGCGCCCGCTCGCCGAGATCGTCGCCGACCTCCCGTAGTGGCGGACGAGCCGCGCGTCTACACCGGCTGGAAGGCCGGTCTCGTCGTCGTCGCGATCACGGCCGTGGTGTTCTCGGTGCTCAACCTGATCGCGCGCGACGTCCGCGAGGGCCGCGAACGCCCGCCCGCCCCGGTGGTCACGACGGTGGCTCCGAAGTAGGCGAGGCCAGCGCCGCGGCGGCCGCGACGAGCGCGACGACGACGAGGGCCGTGAAGCGCGACCACCCCTCGCCCGCGACGACGCCGATCACCGGCAGCCACGCGAACGGCAGCAACGGAGCCAGCCCCGCCTCGCCGAGCGGGCGGTCGTGCCGGAGCCGCCACCCGAGCCTGACGACGAACGGCAGCGCGCACAGCGTCGGCGCGTGCACCGGCGACCAGACGACCAGCGCCACGAGCAGCCAGCCGCCGATGTAGACGGCGCCGGCGACCGCCGCGACCGCGACGAGCGTCGCCGCGACGAGCAGCAGCGTGCCGGCGAGGCGGCGCCGTCGCGGCGTCATCCGCGCCCCGCGTACGTCACGGGGCCAGTGTGACGCCGTAAGGTCCGTTGCATGCTGAAGATGGCGCTCGCCCCGTTCGTCCTCGTCTGGCTGCTCATCGGTCTCCTCGCGGCGTTCCAGCGCGACTACTTCGAGGGCGACGACAAGTCCTGCGCCAAGACGGGCACGACGATCGTCACCGTCCTCGCAGGACCGCTCAACTACGTCGGCGCCAACCCGAAGATCACCTGCGAGCTCCCCCAGCCGAGCAGGTAGCCGTGCCGTCGCCGTTCGTCGAGCTCGAGGTCGAGACGCCGGCCGGGGTCCGCACGGTCAAGGTCACCAACCCCGACAAGGTCTACTTCTCCACGCGCGGCGAGACGAAGATGGACCTCGTCCAGTACTACCTCGCCGTCGGCCCCGGCATCGTCAACGCGCTCTACGAGCGCCCCACCGTCCTCAAGCGGCACCCCGACGGCGCGGAGAGCGAGCCGATCTACCAGAAGCGCGCGCCCGAGCACCGGCCGCCGTGGGTGGAGACGGCGCGGGTGGAGTTCCCGAGCGGGCGCGACGCGCACGAGCTCTGCCCCGTCGACGTCGCGCACGTCGCCTGGGCGGCGAACCTCGGCACCCTCGACTTCCACCCGTGGCCGAGCCGGCGCGGCGACACCGAGCACCCCGACGAGCTGCGCATCGACTTCGACCCGATGCCGGGCGCGACGTTCGAGATGGTGCGCGAGGTCGCGTTCGAGGTCCGCAACGTCTTCGACGAGCTCGGCTACGTAACGTGGCCCAAGACCACGGGGTCGAAGGGGCTGCACGTCTACGTGCGCCTCCAGCCGCTGTGGTCGTTCCTGGACTGCAGGCACGCCGCGATCGCCGTGGCGCGCGAGGTCGAACGCCGCCGTCCCGACATCGCGACGGCGAAGTGGTGGAAGGAAGAGAGGGGGGAGCGCGTGTTCCTGGACTTCAACAGGATGGCCCGCGACCAGACGATCGCGAGCGCGTACAGCGTGCGCGCGCGGCCGGACGCGCAGGTTTCGGCGCCGCTGACGTGGGACGAGGTGGCCGACGCCACCAACGCCGACTTCACGCTCGCGACGATGCCCGCGCGGTTCGCCGAGCGCGGCGACGTGCACGCGGGGATCGACGGCGCGCCGATGGACCTGGCGCCGTTGCTGGAGCTCTACGAGCGCCACGGCGAGGGCGACGCGCCGTACCCGCCGCAGTTCCCGAAGATGGCCGGCGAGCCCAAGCGCGTGCAGCCGAGCCGCGACAGGGACCGCAAGTGAGCCGCCTGACGCCGGCCGTCGCCGCGCTCGCCCTCGTCGTCGGGGGAGCGGGCGGCTACGCGTTCGGCGCCGCCAGGGACGAGGCGCGACCCGCCGCGAGCCCCAGCCCCGCGCCCGCGCCCACGACGGCCTCGCCCACGCCGACGCCGACCCCCACCCCGACGCCGACGGAGTCGCCGGGCCTGTGTGAGGCGGCGCAGACCCAGCTCGACCTCGACGAGTGCGCGGCGACGGAGCGGCGCGAGGCGGAGGCGTTGCTGGCCCGGGTCTACGCCGCCGTCCACGACAGGGCCGAGGGCTCCGACCTGGCCGCGCTGGAACGGTCGCAGAACGCGTGGCAGGTCGCGACGAAGGCGCTCTGCGACGCGCTCGGCGGCGACGGCGGCGGCAGCATCGGACCGATGAACGTGTCGTTCTGCTACGCCGGGCACGCGAGCGACCGCGCCGGCGCGCTCTGCGGCTGGGCGTCGCCGAACGCCGACGCCGACGCGCCGAAGGAGTGCGCGGCCGTCGAGGAGTAGGGACGAAGGTCCCACGACGGCAGGGCCGAACGACCCTGCCGGACCAGGGCACTCCGGCTCGCCCGCGAGAGTGGCGAGGGTCCCGCACCGGACGTCGATGTCTGAGGCGTGGGGACGATCCGGCAGCTGGGGGGACTCTGCGGCACGGCGCTGACGCGCAGTGCCGCGGTGCTGGCGGGCGTGCTTGTGGCGGGTGCCGCGACGGGCGTGTCGTTCGCGACGCAGGACGTCGCGCTCACGATGGGGGAGCGCCCCGCGGACCCGCTGCGGATCTCGGGGAGCATCGCCGGCGTCGTGGCCGGCGCGCCCGACGCGTCGTTGACCCTGACGCTCGCGAACGGCGGCGACGCGGCCCGCGACGTCAGGCGCGTGCGCGTCGACGCGACGGGCGTCGTGAAGGGGCCCGCGCACTGCGACGGCGGCTACCTGACCGTCGGCGAGTGGCGCGGCGCGGTGACGGTGCGCGCAGGGGCCGAGGCGACCGTGCAGGTGCCGGTCGCGGTGGCGGCGGAGCTGCCGGCCGAGTGCGCGGCCGTGGTCTGGGGTCTGCTCTACACGGCGTACTGACGCGCCCGTCCGCGGCCCAGCCGCAGGGCCTTATGTCCGGGTTCGACCCGGTTCATGGTGACCAGTCCGGCGTAGTCCGCGCGGGCCATGAAGTCGAGACGATCATCCGATGGTGGCGGCCCTCGCCGCCCGGCAGAGTACGTCCCAACGACGGAACAAGCGCCGGACCCCTGGCCAGGGACACCCGGTGGCGACCTCGGGCGAGACTGCGATCGGCTCCCGCCACCCGTCGGCGTCAACGGCAACGTGCCAGTGAGGCACCAGCCACCACGTCGTCCAACGGATTCAGGGAGTGTTCCCCATGCGCAAGTTCTCGAAGAAGACCGTCGCCGTCGCGGGTTCCGCGGCCTTCGTCGTCGCCGCCGCCGGTGTCGCGTACGCCTACTACGCCACGTCGATCGTCGGCTCCGGCACCGGTACGGCCACGCCGGCCGTGAACGCGGCCTCGCCGCTCACGTTCGCCTCCAGCGCGATCACCGGCCTCGTCCCCGGCGGCTCGGCCGTCAGCACCACGGTGACGTTCACCAACCCCAACGCGTACGCCGTCAGCTTCCCGGCGCGCACCGTCTCCGTCGCGAGCGTCTCCGGCCCCGCCGGCTGCGCCACGAACGCCGTCGCGCTCCTGTCCGGCACCGCGAACCTCACGGCCGGCGTCCTCCCCGCGAACGGCTCGACCACGATCACGGTCCCCGTCGCGATGGCCGACTCGATCACCGTCGACCAGACCGCCTGCGCGGGTGCCGCGCTGACCGTCACGTACGCCGCGGCGTAACGACGCGTACGAATCCCGAACCGACGACGTAGCCGAGAGGAGGAGCAGGACATGAACGCGATCACCGCATCCGCCAAGCAGCGGCTCGCGGGCCTGCTCCTCCTCGCCGGCACCGGCGTCGTCGGGACGCTCGCCTACGCCCTCATCGCCGGCGGCGACAGCCCCGCCACCCCGGCGGGGCAGACGCCGCCCAGCGGCACGGGCACCGTGATCGGTGCCACGCCGACCCCGGGCGCGCCGTCCCAGGCGCCGCCGGCACCGCCGGTCGCGGGCGTGTTCTTCATCTCGGGCAGCGTCGAAGGCCTCGTGCCGGGTACCGCCACCACGATGCCCCTCACCGTCGCCAACCCGAACCCGTGGCCCATCCAGGTCCTGACCGTGGACACCGGCGTCGCCGTGCCCGCGTCGGTGACCTGCGCGGCCGGCACGGTCGACGTCGGCGACTACTCCTACGACGAGGGCGACGCGGTCCTCACGGCGCCCGCCAACGGCACCGTGCGCGTCGACGTCCCCGTCCGCATGGTCGACTCGCTCACCGTCGACCAGACCGCGTGCAAGGGCACGACGTTCGCGCTGACGTTCGACGGCACCGCGCGGCAGGTGTCGTCGTGAGGGCGCGTACCGCCGCCGTCCCGGCGGTCGCCTCCGTCGGAGCCGTCGTGCTCGTCGCGGGCCTCGCGTACGCGTCGTACCAGACGCTCGTCGCCCCCTCGGGCACCGGCTCTGCGACCCCGGTCAACGCGCTGCCGCTGACGCTCGACGTCACCGGCACCGTCTCGACCGACCTGTACCCCGGCGGCCCCGGCGCGTCCGTGACCATCACCGTCGCGAACCCGTACGCCCGCCCGATCTCGGTCACCGCGCTCACCACCGCGGGCGACGTCGTCGTGACGCCGCTGTCGGGCCGCACCTGCGCCACCACCGGCATCACCGTCCAGGCGCCCGACTCGGGCCTGCCGCTCACCGTCGGCGCCAACGCCACCAGCGCGAGCGTCACCCTGCCCGCGGTCGTCAAGATGGGGACCAGCGCCGACAGCGGATGCCAGGGCGCGACGTTCACGATTCCGTTCAAGGTGACGGGGCAGCTGTGACGAGCACGAAGAGGCGAGGCGCCGTCGTCGCGACCGCCGCGGTCGCGGCCGTCGCCGCGGGCACCGCCGCGTGGGCGTTCTACGCGCTGTCCTCGAACACCGACAACGCGACGTTCACCGCCCGCTCCCTCGCCGCGCCGACGGGCGGCACCGCCACCGTCGTCTCCGCCACCAGCGTCACGGTCTCCTGGACGGCCCCCGCGGCCGCCACGCAGCTCGCGGGCGCGCAGTACGCCGTCACGAACACCGTCGACGGCCACGCCGTCTGCACCGTCTCGGGCTCCACGTGCTCCGACACCACCGCGATCCCCGGCGTCCTCAACACGTACTCGGTCAAGGCCGTGCTCCCGAGCAGCTCCTGGGCCTCCGCCGCCGTGTCGCCCTCGGCGACCCCGCCGCCGGTGTTCGCCGTGACGAACGCCGCCGGCGGCGCGCTGTCGACGCAGGTCGCGGGCACGCAGTTCCAGGTCAAGGTGACGGCGATGAAGGGCAGCCCGCTCGCCGCCGACACGACGTACTCGGGGGCGAGGTCGGTGACGTTCTCAGGACCGTCCGCCGCCCCGAACGGCACCGCGCCCCTCGTCAACGGCGTCGCCGTCGGCACCGCGTCCAACGTCACGTTCGCCAGCGGCGCCGCGACCGTCAACGCCACGCTCTACCGCCGCGAGACCGCCGTCGCGCTCACCGCGACGACCGGCGCGGGCGCCACCGCCGTGACCGGCACCTCCGCGACGTTCGCGGTCAACGCCGCCGGCCGCACCAACCTGTTCTTCACCTCGTCGAGCATCGACTGCTCGGGCGGCTCGGTCACCGTGACCCGCAACACCGCCGGTGCCTGGACCTCCAAGGTCTCGGTCTCCGACCTCTACGGCAACGTCGTCGCCAACACCGCCGCCGTCACCGTCTCGTCGTCCTTCCCGAGCGGCCACACCGTTGCCAGCGGCTCGTCCCTGACGATCCCGTCGAACGCGAGCGAGTCGACCGGCTCCCTGTCGGTGACCACGGCGAACGGCAACAACACGACGCGCCTGCTGACCTCGAGCGCCCCCGGGCTCACGGCGGCGACCTGCTCGATCACCGGCACCTGAGCCCGCGGGTCACACCCCGAAGATCGACGACAGCTCGTACGGCGCCACGACCTCGAGCTGCTCGTACGTGCACTGCTCCGGCGTCTTGTCGGGGCGCCAGCGCAGGAAGTGCGCGGTGTGCCGGAAGCGCGAGCCCTCCATGTGCTCGTAGGTCACCTCGAGCACCCGCTCGATCCGCAGCGGCTCCCAGGACAGGTCCTTCTTCGCGTTCCACCGGCTGACGTTGCCGGGCATCTGGCCCTCGTTGCTCGCCGTCGCCCACGCCTCCCACGGGTGGCCTTCGAGCGCGCCCTCGCGCAGCGGCGCGAGCTCGTCTACGAGCTCCTTGCGACGCTGCATCGTGAACGACGCGGCCACGCCGACGTGGTGCAGCGCGCCGTCGTCGTCGTAGAGGCCGAGCAGCAGGCTCCCGACGATCGGGCCGCTCTTGTGCCAGCGGAAGCCGGCCAGCACGACGTCGGCCGTGCGCGAGTGCTTCACCTTGAGCATCACGCGCTCGTCCTCGCGGTACGTCACGTCGCGCGGCTTCGCGACGACGCCGTCGAGGCCCGCGCCCTCGAACCGCTCGAACCAGTCCGTCGCCGTCGCCTCGTCGGTCGTGACCGGTGTCAGGTGCACGGGCGGCGTCGCGCCCGCCATCGCCTCCTCCAGGAGGGCGCGGCGTTGCTCCAGCGCGCGGCCGCGCAGGTCCGCGTCGCCGAGCGCGAGCAGGTCGAACGCCACGAGGCTCGCGGGGGTCTCGCCGGCGAGCCGGTTGATCCGTGACGCGGCGGGGTGGATGCGTTGCTGCAACGCCTCGAAGTCGAGCCCGCCCGGCGTCGCGATGACGATCTCGCCGTCCACGACGCAGCGCGGCGGCAACGACTCCTTGACCGCCGCGACGACCTCGGGGAAGTAGCGCGTGAGCGGCCGCTCGTTGCGCGAGCCGAGCTCGACCTCGTCGCCGTCGCGGAACACCACGCAACGGAACCCGTCCCACTTCGGTTCGTAGAGGAAGCCCGCGGGATGGTCGCTCTGGTGCGGCATCGACTTCGTCGCCTTGGCGAGCATCGGCTTGACCGGCGGCATGACGGGCAGGTGCATCGGCCCAGTGTCCCGTACGCACGTCGGGTGACGCGACGGCGGGGCTCCTTGCGCCGGTGTGCCTGCCCGTCCCCGCTCCCGTTGCCACGCCAACCGGCGTGGCCCGGCGACGGGGCGTACGCTGAGGTCACTTCGGCTGCCACCGGCAGCGAGGCTCGTGTCCGGCAGTGGGCACTCGTCCTGGGCTGACGCCCACGTGGTGCCTCCTCGTTCCGACGGGAGGCTGGTGGCGCGGGTGCCGAAGCGGTCTCCCGGGTCTACGGACGGGAAACCCGCATGGCAGAGGGACGCACGCCGCAGGACACCCTGCTCGACCAGGTCAACGCCTTTGCCGAGCTCGGCGGGATCGTGTTCGCCGAGCACTCGCTCGAAGCGGTGATGGAACGCATCGCGGCACTGGCCAAGGCCACGATCCCGGGGGCGGACGAGGTGTCGGTGACCCTCGTCCAAGGCAAGCCGGTGACGGCGGCCGCCACCGGGGACCTCGCGCTCGACGTGGACCAGGCGCAGTACGCCGCCGGCGCAGGGCCGTGCCTCGACGCGGCGGAGGCCGCGACGACGGTGCTCATCCCGGACATGGCGACCGAGGATCGCTGGCCGGAGGTCACGCCTCTGGCGCGTGACCGGGGCGCACAGAGCTCGCTGTCGATCGGTCTGCCGGTCCAGCAGCGCGTGTACGGCGCACTCAACATCTACAGCCGGTCTCCGCACGCGTTCGACGCCGATGCCGTCGGCGCCGCCGAGTCGTTCGCCCGTTACGCCGCGGTCGCCGTCGCCAACGCCACGCTCTACCAGGCGACGGCCGCGCTCGCGGAGCAGATGAAGGAGGCAATGAGTTCCCGCGCCGTCATCGACCAGGCCAAGGGCATCCTCATGGCGACGCACGGCTGCGACAGCGACAAGGCGTTCAGCCTCCTGGTGACGGCTTCGCAGCGCCACAATCGCAAGCTGCGCGAGATCGCGCAGGCCATGGTCGACGGCGTACGACGGGACGCCTCGTCCGGGACCTGACCGTCGAGGCAAACTTCCCTTTCCGGCGCGTTCGCGGCGGAACGCGCGGGTACATGAGGGACACCACGGTCGTTCGGCATGAAGCGACCGCGCCACTGCGCTCCGCAGAGGACGACCGTGAGGCGAGAGCAGTTCTCCACCACCCGGTGCGGCGAGCTCGTGGTGCTCCGCTGCCGAGACGAGCTCGACATCGCGAGCGCTCCGCGCCTGCACGCCGCGGTCGCCCGTGCCGAAGCCGTCGCCCCCGAGGTCGTGCTCGTCGACCTGCGCGAGGTGACGTTCCTCGACAGCGCCGGCTTCCACGCCCTCGACGACGCGGTGCGGCGGCTCGAACGCCTCGGCGCCTGGTGCGGCTTCGCCGACCCGGAGAGCGACGGCGTCCGCCGCGCGCTCGACCTGTGCGACCTCGCCGGCGACCTCCGACGCTGGCCCACCGTCGCCGACGCGCTGCGCGCATCCGACGCGCGAGGACCAACGCTGGCCGCGACGCGCGTCGGCGACTGACCACGGCATCAGAGGTGGGCGGAGCAGTACCGCCGGTCGGGAGCGAAGCGGGGTGTTGCCTCGGTCACCGGGGTGACTCCAGCGTCGAGGAGGGCTCAGGCGCGGGGGAGGTCGAGCACGACCGGACGCAACCCCGGTTGGCCGGCCCCCACCACGTCGCCGCCTGCCTGCCAGGTCACCTCGCGGGGGCTGCTCGCGGTCGCGATCGACCCCCGTCGTCGAGCCGGCCCGCGCAGGCCACCGTGCTTCCCGGTCACCCCGGGCGCGCGGCACCGGGACTAGTGCCGCCGGCCCCTGCCCCGGTCCTCGCACGGTGGCGACAGCACCGCCGGCCAGCCGTTCGGTCGCCCGCGCGGGTGCGCTGCTCACCTCCGCGCGGTGGACCGCGCTCGTCCTGCACGCCAGGTGCGGCATCGACTTCGTCGCCTTGGCGAGCATCGGCTTCACGGGCGCCATGACATGACAGGCAGGTCGACGCGTCACGTCGTGCCGTACGCGCCTGCTCCGTCGGTTCCGACGCGGGCGCGGTCACTCCGTCCGAGGGACCGGACGTACGGCCGCCGCCCGATGGTCGTCCGGTCGTGAACGACGGTGCTCCCGCGGACGGCGGCCGTGCCGGATCAGACCGTCGGCACCAGAGTCAGCAATGCCGAGGGGCAACCGAACGTGTCGCCGCAGTTGACGCTGCACACGCCTCCGCAGCTCACGCCTTCGGTGAGCGCGGACGTGCACCCGCAGGTGAACGTCGCGGTGCCGCCCACCACGTCGGCCAGCTCGTCGTCGTCCAGCCTGGACAGGACTTCCTTCCTGAGGCTGAGCGTCTTCTTCATCTGAGATCCCCCGATCTCCCCGTGGCCCCGTCCTCTGTGACGAGGCGAGGACGGGACTGTACAAGACCGCGGCCGCGAGGCGGCGCGGCTCCCCGGCGTAGGGCACGAGCGAGCCGTGCCCTACGCCGGGCGCGCGTCAGCAGGTGGTGGTCTCCTGGCCGGTCCCGCAGGCCTCGTAGAACGACAGGCACTCGGCGAGGCGCAGGGTGCGCGGGCAGCCGCCGGTCGCGTCGCCGCCGGCGACGGCCGTGAGCTCGTCCGCGGTCAGCGCGGCGAGGGTCTCGCGGCGCAGGCTGAGGGTCTTTCGCATGGGGACTCCATTCGAGGGGTGAGGGTGGGCGTACGACGGTGCCATACCCGTGCGGCTCAGGCCAGACGCGGGTCGGCCGGCGCGGTCAGGTGGAGCTCGTAGCCGTCGGGGTCGGCCAGCACGACGGCGCCGTCCTCGGCGTCGCGCAGGTGCGTGGCGCCGAGCGCGACGAGCCGCTCCGTCTCCGCCGCGAGGTCGCGGCCCGGCGCTACGAGGTCGAGGCGGGTGCCGGTCTCCCTCGGGCGGTCGGACGCGCCGCCCCACGCGAGCTTCGTGCCGCCGCCGGGGGACTGGATCGCGGTCTCGTCGTCGCGGTCCCACACCAGCGGCCATTCGAGCGCGGCGCTCCAGAACGCGCCGACCGCCCTGCTCCCGTCGCACGCGAGCTCGCCGAGGAAGCCGCAGCCGGCCAGGAACGCGTTGCCCGCCTCGATGACGCAGAGCTCGTTGCCCTCCGGGTCGGCGAGGACGACGTGCTCCTCCTCGGGACGCTGCCCGACGTCGAGGTGGCGGGCGCCGAGGTCGAGCGCCGTCGCGACCGTGGACCGCTGGTGGTCGAGGCTGTCGCTGGTCAGGTGGAGGTGCATCCGGTTGGGCCCGGCCCGCTCGGCACGGCCGGGGACGAACCGCAGGTCGAGCTGCCCCTTCTCGCCCGCAACGAGCACCCCGGTCGCGTCGCCGGCGACCGCGCGGCCGAGCACGTCGGCCCAGAACCGCGCGAGGCGCGCGGGCTCGCGGGCCGAGAACGTCGCGACGGGCAACCGCGAGGGCACCGGGGGCATGCGGTCATCGTGCCGCAGGACGTACGAACGGCGCCGACGCCCGTCGTGGAGACCGGGCGGCGACGCCGTCGTGGCCGTGCCTTACAGCGGGTCGATCCGCTCGACGACCTGCTGGACCTGGTTGCTGATCTGCTGGACGACCTCGGTCTGGACCGTGCACCTGGTGTCGATGCCGGTGGGCAGCGGGATGTTCACCTGCGGCGGCCCCGGCGTGACGGTGAAGCTGGTCCAGTAGAAGCAGACGAGCGCGTCGTCCGCGACGGCGGGCGCCGCCGAGAACGTGCTGGGAACGGCGACCGCGGCGGCGATCGCGACAGCGCTGATCAAGGAACGCATGGAAAAGTAACCCCCGGCTTTGAAGGAGTCCCCGCGGCTCGTTGCCGCGGGCGACACGCCCCTGGGTACGGGGGCGCGGCGTCACTATGCGGGACGCGCGCAGGCGCGTCGATGGTCAACTGGCCAGACTTTCGCGAATACCTGGAGGCGTCGGGCGCCCGTGCCGCGCGCGTCAGGGCAGCGGGTTCGCCTCGGCCCAGCGCCGGGCGACCGCGTCGATGCGCTCGAACGCCACGCCGCCCCTGTCGCGCAGGTGGGCGAGCAGGCGTTCGAGCATCAGCATCCGGTGGCCGCGCCCGATCGACTGCGGGTGCATCGTGATCGTCACGACGCCGCCGGGGCAGCGGTCGTAGGCGTAGTCGAGGTCGCCGCGCCAGATCTCCTCGACGGCCGACGGCGCGGCGCCGCCGCCCCAGCGGCCGGGCACGAACTCGAACTGCGGGAAGTCGTCCAGCCCCCAGTAGACCGGCACTTCGACCAGGTCGCAGGGCTCGCCGAACGCGTAGGGCTCGTCCGGCCCCCACCGGTCGCCGAGCCGTACCCGGTAGAGCGCGGTGTCGTGGCCCATCAGCGACGAGTCGTAGGCGAAGCCGTGCTCCAGCAGCAGCGCGACCGAGTGCGGCGACATCGCCCAGGCCGGCGAGCGCCACCCGACCGGCCGGCTGCCGCAGACGTCGGCGAGCACCTCGATGCCCTTGCGGAGGACGCGTTCCTCCTCGTCGCGGGAGAGCTCCTCCGGGTTCTCGTGCACCCAGCCGTGGTGCGCGACCTCGTGCCCGGCGGCGACGATGCGCGCCATCAGCGCCGGGTACGCGAGCGCGGTGTGCCCGGGCGTGAAGAACGTCGCCCGCGCGCCGTGCTCGGCCAGCAGGTCGAGCAGGCGCGGGACGGCGACGGCGCCGAACTCGCCGC
>DASZER010000068.1:0-40332 GCA_035940575.1 Frankiaceae bacterium
CTTCTCGATGTCCTCGACGGTCGCGGACTCGGGCAGGTTGACGGTCTTGGACAGCGCGCCGGAGATGAACGGCTGGATCGCGGCCATCATCCGGATGTGGCCCATCCACGAGATGGACCGCTCCCCCATCGCGCAGTCGAACACCGGGTAGTGCTCGGGCCGCAGGCCGGGCGCGTCGACGACGTGGCCGTGCTCGGCGACGTACTCGACGATCGCCTCGACGATCTCCTCGTCGTAGCCGAGCTTGCGCAGGGCGGCGGGGACGGTGCCGTTGACGATCTTCATGGACGCGCCGCCGACGAGCTTCTTGTTCTTGACGAGCGCGAGGTCGGGCTCGAGGCCGGTCGTGTCGCAGTCCATCATCAGGCCGATCGTGCCGGTCGGCGCGATGACGGAGGCCTGGGAGTTGCGGTAGCCGTTGGCGAGGCCGGTCTTCTGGCATTCCTGCCACGCGCGCGTCGCCTCGTGCAGGATCCGCGCGTCGTCGGCGCCGAACGGGCGCAGCATGTCGTTGGCGGCCGCGTGCTTGCGGATGACGCGCTGGTGGGCGTCGGCGTTGCGGGCGTAGCCGTCGTACGGCCCCACGATGCCGGCGAGCTCGGCGGAGCGCTTGTACGCCGTCGCCTGCATGAGCGACGTGATCGCGCCGGCCATGGCGCGGCCGGAGTCGGAGTCGTACGGCAGGCCGTTCGCCATGAGCAGGGCGCCGAGGTTGGCGTAGCCGATGCCGAGCTGGCGGTACGCGCGCGTGGTCTCGCCGATCGCCTCGGTCGGGAAGTCGGCGAAGCAGATCGAGATGTCCATCGCGGTGATGACGAACTCGACGACGCGGGCGAAGGTGCGGGCGTCGAACGTGCCGTCCTCGCGCAGGAACTTCATGAGGTTGAGCGAGGCGAGGTTGCACGACGAGTTGTCGAGGTGCATGTACTCGCTGCACGGGTTCGAGGCGGTGATGCGGCCCGTCTCGGGGCAGGTGTGCCAGTCGTTGATGGTGTCGTCGTACTGGATGCCGGGGTCGGCGCACTCCCACGCGGCCTGCGCGATCTTCCGGTAGAGGGTCTTGGCGTCGACCTCCTCGATGACCTCGCCGGTCTTGCGGCCCTTGAGCCCGAACGACGTCCCCGCCTCGACGGCACGCATGAACTCGTCGGTGACGCGGACGGAGTTGTTGGCGTTCTGGTACTGGACGCTGACGATGTCCTTGCCGCCGAGGTCCATGTCGAAGCCGGCGTCGCGCAGGACGCGGATCTTGTCCTCCTCGCGCGCCTTGGTCTCGATGAACTCCTCGATGTCCGGGTGGTCGACGTCGAGGATGACCATCTTCGCGGCGCGGCGGGTGGCGCCGCCGGACTTGATGGTGCCGGCCGAGGCGTCGGCGCCGCGCATGAACGACACCGGGCCGCTCGCCGTGCCGCCGGAGGACAGCAGCTCCCTGGACGAGCGGAGGCGGGAGAGGTTCAGGCCGGCCCCGGAGCCGCCCTTGAAGATGATCCCCTCCTCCTTGTACCAGTTGAGGATCGAGTCCATGGTGTCGTCGACCGACAGGATGAAGCACGCCGAGACCTGCTGCGGCGCGGCCGTGCCGACGTTGAACCAGACGGGGCTGTTGAAGCTGAAGACCTGGTGCACGAGCATGTGCTTGAGCTCGTGCTCGAAGATCTCCGCGTCCTTGGGGGTCGCGAAATAGCCGTTCTCGACGCCGGCGCGGGTGTAGGTGTCCACGACGCGGTCCACGACCTGCTTGAGCGACCACTCGCGCTGCTCGGTGTCGACGGCGCCGCGGAAGTACTTGGTCGTGACGATGTTGGTGGCGTTGACCGACCAGAAGTCGGGGAACTCCACGCCGCGCTGCTCGAAGTTGACCGAGCCGTCGCGCCAGTTGGTCATGACGACGTCGCGGCGCTCCCACGTGACCTGGTCGTACGGATGCACGCCCTCGCTCGTGAAAAGGCGGGTGAGCCGGAGCCCGGCGGCCTTCTTCGAGGTCCTCGCCGGTGCGCCCTGCGCCGTCTCCGTCATGCCCGCTCCTTCATCCACCAAGGGGTACAACACCCCGTGCCGCCGGTCTGATCCCAGTGGACAGGCCGGGTGTGACAAAAATCGCCGCCGCACCCGCTGTGGACGTCCCGGTGCACAAGCTGTTGGCAACCTGTGTACCGCTTGGGGACAAGATGTGGACGAACCACAACGGTGTAACTACTAGATGCAGTGGTGGAAGGTAGTCCCGGGCGGACGGGGGCGCAAGGGGTTGCGGGCGTGTCGCGGCGGATCGGGGCGAGAAAGGGCCGAACGGCCCTGACGGCGGCGCCACCTCGGACGGCGCCCGGAGCGGCCTACCCGAGGCGTACGACGCTCGCCACCGACGGCACGCCGCGGTCGCTGAGCAGGAACAGCAGGTAGTAGCCGGGCGGCGCGGCGTTGCCGCCGGCCGGCGCGACGACGTGTAGCAGGTCGCCCGACTCCTCCACCGGCAGGCCGACCCACCGCTGGTCGGTGTTGAGCGAGTGCGTCGTCGCCGAGAGCCGCACCAGCGCCGCGCCCGTCACCTTGGGCCCGGCCTTGCGGATCGACAGGCGCTCGCCGTACGCCGCCGCCGACGGCGCCGACACGATCGAGGGCCGCGGCCCGCGGAACAGGTACGGCGGGCTGTAGACCTCGCCGGAGCTCGTCAGCGGCAGCGAGCCGTCGCGCGCGAGCTCGAAGTCGCCGCCGCCGAACCACACCCGCCCGTCCGGCAGCAGCAGGCCGGTGGAGTGGTAGCCGCGCGTACGGTGCGCCGGCGCCACGAGCGACCAGCGCTCGGTCGCGACGTCGAACAGCTCCGGGTGGAACGCGTAGTCGCCCCAGCCGGGGACGGGCTCGTAGCCGACGCTGCCGCCGAGCGCGAGCACGTCGCCGTCGGCGAGCAGCACGCCCGCGTGGTCGCGGCGCGGGTACGTCATCGCGCCGACCGTGCGGTAGGCCGGCGCGCCGCCCGAGACGTCGAGGATCTCGGCCGACGTGGTGCCCGGCTCCGGACCGTCGGTGACCGCCTCGAAGTGGTTGGCGGCGATGAGGTCGGCCGGGTCGCGCAGGAGCGGCACGCCGCCGTGGCCCTCGGATGAGAAGCCGGTGTTGCCGCCGCCGAACACGAGCACCTTGTCCAGGCCGGGCAGCAGCACGCTCGCGCCGCCCCACCGCCGCCCCGCCTCCGAGCGCGGGCCCACGGTCCACTGCCCGGTCGCGGGGTCGAGGAGCATGGCGTTGGGGTCCTGGCCGGCGCTGACGACGGTGCCGTTCGGGAGGACGTGCATCCGCGGGTAGAACTCCATCCGCGGCGGCATGCCCGGCAGCCGCTGCCAGGAGGCGCCGTCCCAGACCTCGGTGGCGTACGGGTCGCCGCCGTGCTCGTCGTTGCCGTTGGAGGCGAGGACGCGGCCGTCGCCGAGGGTGATGGCGGTCGGGTAGTACCTGCCGGCGTTCAGGTCGTCGCCGCGCGTCCAGGTCAGCGCGAACGGGTCGAACAGCCAGGTGACGGGGTGGCCGTTCCACAGCTCGGCGCCGGCGGAGGCGTGGCCGCCGGTGACCAGGACCCGGCCGTCGGCGAGCATCGCCATGCCGGAGCAGACCATGTCCTCCGCGCCGGGGATCGGCACGGGCGTGAACGTGCCGGTGGCCGGGTCCCACAGGGTGGCGCCGGCGTTGGAGCCGAACGCGAGGACCTTGCCTGTCGGCAGCAGCGCGGCGTGGATCGCCTGCGTCGGCCAGGCTACGGGCGCGTCCCAGCGGCCGGTGGCGGCGGGGTCGTCGCCGGGCAGCGGCGGTACGGCGGGCGCGGCGGCGCCGGGCGCGGCGAGGGCGGCGGCGAGCAGGGCGGCGAGGAGGGCGAGGGGGCGTCGGCTGGGCATGGGCGGCTCGTTCGCCGCGTGGCGGGGGCGGACCTGCCGGGGCGGCGGGCCTACGGCTCGGTCTTCTGCGCCTTGAGGCCCGCGACCTCGCGCTCGAAGTCGGCGAGGGTGTCGAAGCCCCGGTAGACGCTGGCGAAGCGCAGGTACGCGACCTCGTCCAGCTCGCGCAGCGGCCCGAGGATCGCGAGGCCCACGTCCTGGCTCGTGACCTCGGCGGCACCGGCGCTGCGTACGTGGTCCTCGACCTGCTGCGCGAGCGCGGCGAGCTGGTCGTCGTCGACGGGGCGGCCCTTGCAGGCGCGGCGCACGCCCACGATGACCTTGGCGCGGGAGAACGCCTCCTTGGTGCCGTTGCGCTTCACGACGACGAGGCTCGCGGTCTCCATCGTCGTGAAGCGGCGGTTGCACTCCTGGCACTCGCGGCGGCGGCGGATCGCGGTGCCCTCGTCGGCGTCGCGCGAGTCCACGACCCGGCTGTCGGGGTGGCGGCAGAACGGGCAGCGCATGGTGGGTGGACGCTACACCGGCGGCTTCGCGGCGCTCCGCCGGCGCGTCGTTCCCTGGGGCCTGGCCGGGGGGTCGTTGCGGGCGGTCAGCTCGCCGGCCAGCTCGTCCACGGTCGAGGCGAACGCCGCGTCGTCCCAGTAGTCGGAGTGCGCGCGCGTCTTCGGCGGGTGGAACGCGTACCGCGGCGTCGCGAACGCCGGGTCGCGCAGCCGCCGGTCGGGCCGCGCGTCCGGGCTCGCCGAGGGCTGCTCGTCCAGGCGCAGGACCGGCGCGCCGATCGGGTCGGTGCGGCGGTAGAGGTTGACCCACCGCCCGCCGAGGGCGCCGTCGAGCCAGCGCAGCGACGGCGTACCGAAGAAGTGCGGGAACGTCCGGGCGTAGAGCCGCTGCAACGGCGAGCCGTAGGTGAGCAGCGCGACCCCGTCGAGCTCGGCGTGGAGCTGCATCGCCGCGGCGGCCGCGATGACGGTGCCCTGGCTGTGCGCGGAGACGACGACGTCGCCGCCCGCGTCGCGGATCTGGCGTACGCGCGTCGTGAACTCCGGGATCGAGCGCTCGCAGTAGCACGGCGGCGCGAACGGGTGCGCCGAGCGCGGCCAGAACGTCCCGAGGTCCCAGAGGATGCCGACGGTGCGGCGCAGCCTGGGGTTGCGGTATGCGCTGCGCGCCACGCCGAACAGCGCCAGCGCGAACCCGCCCGTGAGGAACGTCCCCGCCGTCGTGAGCGGGTCGATCCACTCGTCGTCGCGGAAGAACCGCCACATCACGGCCGTCGCGACGCACGTGCCGACGACGACGAGCATCGCGGGGCCGCCGGCGTCGTCGACGAGCGCCGCGGCGGCGTGCGCCTTGGCGATGGCCTCGACGCGGCCCGGGTCGCCGGCGTGCTCCGGGTACTCCTCGCGGACCGCGGCCGCGGCGCGCTTGGCGAGGCGCTTCTTGAGCCGTACGACCCACACCGCCGCGACGAGCGCGAGGGCGACCGCGGCGGCGAACCCGCGCGCGGACCAGAAGTACTCCTCGGACAGGTAGATCGGCGACGACGGGCAGTCGGTCCTGCACGCGGTGGGCGCGGGGTTGCCGACGAGGTCGGCGAAGCGCAGCGCGAGGCCGGACGCGTACGCGGAGCCGAGGACGAGCCCGAACACCGCGAGGAACCACGCCCCGAGCCCCTTGAACATCAGCCCGCGCAGCGCCTCCCGCTCGTAGCGGCGGCCGTGCCAGAGGGTCACGGCGTTGGCGAGGAGCAGGACCACGAGCAGGACCGCCTGCGTGACGAGCAGCCAGTCGGCGGCGGGCGCGAACCCGGGCAGCCGGCCCTCGTAGTGCGGGCGCTCGGAGACGAACGCCGAGTAGAAGGCGGCCGTCGCGAGCAGCAGCGCGGCGGCGTAGGGGCCGTACCTCACGGCGGTGCAGTACGCCGGGTGCGCCGGCCTGGCGCGCTCGTCGGTGAGCAGCTCGCGGCGGCGGCCGGTGAGGGGAGACATGAGCAGCCCCGCGACGAGCGCGATCAGCGTGAGCGCGACGGCGACGACGACGGTGGCGACGGCGTCGTAGCCGCTCGGGTCGTTCCACTGGGCGGCGTGCGCGACGAGCGCGGCGACGCCGGCGGTGGCGGCGGTGACGTGCAGCGCGCGCAGGCGCGACAGGGGCGGGCCGCCGTTCCAGAAGCGGTGGTTGGCGAGGTCGCGGACGCCGAGCGGCACCTCGTCGCCGCCGGGGACGGGAGCGTTCGGGGCCAGCTCGTACGCGTGCTCGTAGGTCTCGGTGGTGCTCTTGGACAGCGTGCGCATCAGGGTGAGCAGCAGGACGGGCAGCAGCGCGCCGACCGCGATGCGGGTGCCGGGGTCACTGAGGCGGCCGTCGGTGAGGAACTCCGTGTAGAAGTGCGCCTCGCCGCAGGCCTGCGTCCCCGCGCACTGCCAGGCGAGCATGTCCATGCCGATCGTCGCGGCGGCGAGGACGAGGACGCCGGTGAGCGTGAGGCCGAGGACCCGCAGCGCGCCGGACATCCAGCCGACGGGCGCGTAGCGGCTCGCGCGGCGCGACGGGTGCGCCCAGGCGGCGACGTTGAGGAGCATGAACGGCAGGAGCAGCAGCCAGGCCGCGCGCTCCCCCTTGCCCGCGGTGAGCCCGCCCCACGAGTACGCCTCGAGCGTGCGTCCCGGCGGGGCCGGCGGCTGCGGGTCGGGCGGGCCGTGGTCGTGCGCCGTGCGGTAGAAGCCGGCCGAGCGGTCGCCCCACACCTGGACCGGGTGCGCGTTCTGGAGCATCGACTCGGTCGGCGTGCCCGAGACGCCGTGGATGCGCAGCTCGGTGACGCCCGCGAACGGCACCTCGGGGAAGTCGGGCGTGTCCATGGCGGCTCCCGCGTGTGGGTGGCTTGCGGCGCGACCGTACGCGGCGGCGGTGCCCTCGGCGGGGATCTCGGGGCGTTCCTGTCGCACCCCCGTGCGTACCATGTGGTGGTGGAGGGACCGGTGCCGGTGGCGTGGCAGCCGTCGCTGCTCGACCTCGGCGAGTCGCCGGCGGTCGACGTGTCGTACGACGGGCTGGTCCGCCATGCGCTCGACGAGACGTCGTGGGTCGACTACTGCCCCGGGTGGCTGCGGGGGCACGACGCGCTGTTCTCGACGCTGCTCGCGACGGGCGACTGGCAGCAGCGGGAGCGGCGCATGTACGAGGGCCGCGTCCTCGAGCCGCGCCTGACCGCCGGGTGGGACCCGGACGCCTCCGACCCGTCGGTGCCCGCGGCGCTGCCCGCGATGTGCGAGGCCCTGTCGGCGCGGTACGGCGTGGCGTTCGACCGCGTGTGGGTCAACCTCTACCGCGACGGCCGCGACTCCGTCGCCTGGCACCCCGACCGCAACGGCCGCGTCCACCTCAACCCGCTGGTCGCGACGGTGTCGCTGGGGGCGCGGCGGCGGTTCCAGCTCCGGCCGCGCGGTGGCGGCCGGACCGTGCTGACGTTGTCGCCCGGGGGTGGGGACCTCGTCGTCATGGGCGGCGCGTGCCAGCACGACTGGGAGCACTGCGTTCCGAAGACCGCGCGGCCGGTCGGGCCGCGCATGTCGGTGACGATCCGGCACTCGCACGGCGAGCTGCTGCCGGGGAAGTCGCCGGGCCGCTACTACGGCGTCGAGTACTCGTAGCGCCGCGTTGTCCCGGCCTGTGGACACCGGGTGACACAGATACGCCAGATGTCCTTATCCTGTCGCGCATGCGAACGGGGGTACGCGTTCTCACGGCGGTGATCGCCGCCGGTGTGGCCGTGGCGTGCAGCGATCCGACCGCGGCTCCGTTGCCGAGCGCGTCACCGTCAACGGCGGCGCCCAGTTCCTCCTCCCCGTCGCCATCAGCCACGGATTTCGCGGGGGAGGTCCGAGCCGCGATTGAGACGTACTACCGCACCCTCAACCAGGCGGCGCATCAGCCGGCCTCGCAGACCGAAGCGCTCGCCGCGCTCATTGATCCCGGCTGCCCGTGCTTTGCGGTTGTGCGGTTCCTTCGACAGGAGGCCGAGCGCGGGCGCTACCTCGACTACTCGTACAGCGCCCGGGATGTCCGCGTCATCGACGCTGGGTCACTCGGCGCCAACGCGACTTATGTAGTGGTGCAGAGCCCCGGAAGCGAGCGCACGAACGACGGTCGGATCGTCGCCTCCTTCCCCGGCTCCACTGAGCGGTTCTCCGTCCGCTTCATTCGCACAGCAGACGGGCGCTGGTTACTCAACCGCGCGGAGCGTGTCCGGTGATCACTGCGCTTGCCGTTGCGGCCTCTCTGATTGCTCCAACAACCTTTAGTGGCTCGGACTGCGGGCCGCAGAACATCAACACATGCGGCGTCGCCACGGTCGACTATGCGCGGAGCATGTTCGAGGGCGCGATCATCGTGCCGGGGTCGGAGGCGGCGAACCGGGCGGTGGCGGCCTCGGGTGGGTGTCAGGGGTGCGAGTGGACCCTCGTTCGGCGCTGTGACCTGAACACGCCCGAGGACCCCAACTACGTGAACTGCCTCGGCGCGCGTTGCCCGGACGGCGAGGCGTACCGGCTGTACCTGAAGCACCCCGCCGAGCCGGCGCCGGTGCTGCTCGACACGATCTGCATCGGCGAGGCGAGGCGGATCGTGACGGCGGCGGAGCTGGCGGTCGACGTGGAACGCCACGTGAAGCGCCTGCGACCCCCGGCGCACGAGGTGGTCGTGGAGGCGCCGGGCTACGCCCTGACGCACGTGCCGGCGTTCCTCACGGCATCGGGTCCTGGCGCCGACACGGCGACGCTGGACGTGACGACGGCGGCGGGGCCCGCGCGGCTGCGGATCGACGTGGGACCTCGCGAGTACGCGTGGGCGTTCGGCGACGGCGGGACGTGCACGACGACGCAGCCGGGCGGCCCGTGGGACGGCGACCGCACCGGCGCCGAACGCTGCGACACGCGCGTCGCCCACGTCTACGCCGCGCCGGGCACGCGCGCGACGACGCTGACGGTGACGTGGGGCGGGACGTACACGTTCGACGTCGGCTACGGGCCGGTCGGGCCGCTCGCGATCCCCGGTGACGGCGTGGCGGCGGCGACGGCGAGCCGGGCGGTGGACGTACGCGAGGGACGCGCGGAGCTCGTCGGTCAGCGGTGAGCCCGGACCGCCGGGGCCGGTACCGCGCCACGGCGGCCGGACGTAACCGCGCGGCCGGCAGCGGCGCGGCGGGGCGGGGCCGGACATGGGACCGGCCGCCCCGGGTGGGGGGCGGCCGGTCTCGGTGCACGCGCGCGGGGAAGGCGGGCGTGCCTATGAGCGCGCGCCGTGGGCGGGCGGCGCGCGCATCGCGCGCCTGTGAGGGGGTCGGGCGCGCGCGAAGCGGATCTAGGGCAGCACGAGCCGCTGCCCGGCGACGATCGGGGCCGAGCCGAGGCCGTTGAGCTCGGCCAGGCGGGCCACGGTGAGCCGAGGGTCGGCCGACGGCGCGACGCGCCGCGCGATCGACCACAGCGTCTCGCCGGGCTCGACGATGGCCGTCCTCGGGGCCGGCGGGCGCGCCGACCCCGAGGACGAGCCCGCGGAGGCGGAGGTACGACCGAGGGAGAACGCCACCAGGACGGTCCCCACGAGCAGCAGGACGAGCAGCGCCCGCCCGCGCCGCGTGAGCCGCACCGGCGCCAGGCGCCCGGCGGACACCGAGGGCGCCGAGGGCGCCGCCGAGGGGTGGGACGAGGTGCCCGACGAGGGGCGCAGAGGCGTGTCGAAGGTCATGGCCGTCACTCTGCCTCCCGGGTGTGACAAGAACGAACGGGTGTTCGATCGAACGTGTGTGCGAAGGATGTACCCGGAGGGGCGACACTGTCAACAAAAGTTCGAACACATGTTTGATCGCGAGCGTGCGGGCCGCTACCGTCGGCACCCGACACGCCCGAACGACCACCACGCCAAGGAGGACCGACGTGCCCGACGACAGCGCGCAGGTGCACGACTTCCCCGACGGTCCGCCCGACGCCTCCGGCCTCACGCCCCGCCAGCGGCGCGTGCTCGAGGTCATCCGCGACGCCGTCGAGCGCCGCGGCTACCCGCCGAGCGTGCGTGAGATCGGCGAGGCCGTCGGCCTGACGAGCAGCAGCAGCGTCCACCACCAGCTCGCGACGCTGCAGAAGAAGGGCTTCCTGCGCCGCGACCCCCACCGCCCGCGGGCGGTCGAGGTGTTCTCGCCGAACGCCGTCGAGGACGAGGCCGCGCTCAACGACGCCAGGCCGGCGCCGACGTACGTCCCCGTCGTCGGCCGCATCGCGGCCGGTGGCCCCGTGCTGGCGGAGGAGGCGGTGGAGGACGTGTTCCCGCTCCCCCGCGAGCTGGTCGGCGAGGGGACGCTGTTCCTGCTGCGCGTCGTCGGGGACTCGATGATCGACGCGGCGATCGCGGACGGCGACTGGGTCGTCGTGCGCCAGCAGCCGGCGGCGGAGAACGGCGACATCGTCGCCGCGATGATCGACGGCGAGGCGACGGTGAAGACGTACAAGCGCCGCGACGGCCACGTCTGGCTGATGCCGCACAACCCGGCCTACGCCCCCATCCCCGGCGACGAGGCGACGGTCCTCGGCCGCGTGGTGACGGTCCTGCGCAAGGTGTAGCGACACCCGACAACGACCGCGGCCGCCGTACCCCGCAGGAGGGGGACGGCGGCCGCGGCCGGTCGGTGCTGCCTTAGTGCTGTCGCTGGTACGCCGGGCGGCCGGCGCCGTAGACGAGACCCGTGCCGATCACCGCGAGGCCGAGGCCCAGGGCGACGAGCAGGCCCGTGGGGGCGCCGGTCTGCGGGAGGGTCGGCTTGGTCGGCTTGACGATCTTCACGCCCTTGACGGTCGGGCTGATCGACGGCTCGGGGTCGCCGGGCTCGACGGTCGGGCCGACGCTCGGCTCCGACGACGGCTCCTCGGACGGCGTCTCCGAGGGCTCCTCGGACGGCTCCTCCGAAGGCTCCTCCGACGGCGTCTCCGACGGCTCCTCGGTCGGCTGGACCTCGTCGGCGGTGTTCACGATGACGGCGGTCGTCGCGGCCGAGCCGCGCGGGATCGTGACCGTGGTCGTCGCGTCCTCGGGCAGCGTGTAGCCCTCGGGCGCCGCGACCTCGGTGATCTCGCACTCGGTGCCCTCGGGCCCGTTGATGCCGATGACGCCGGTCGTCGCCACGCCCGCCTCGTCGAGGCCGTCGACCACCAGCGGCGGCGTCGACTCCTCGTCGGCGTCGCACGCCACCTCGAACGACGCGCCCGGCAGCAGGTCGCCCTCGACGGAGCCGCCGCGCTTCTCGATCCGCAGCGAGCCGCCGATGTTGAAGCAGGCCGGGTTGGCCTTGCGGTTGCTCGCCTGCGAGGCCGACGGGCCCGCGGTGGTCTTGGCGTAGTTGCAGTACTCGACGCCGATCGCCGCGTTCTCGGGGATCGTGAGGGCGTAGACGAGCTCGTACGCCACGTTGTTCGGGACGAACGAGATCGAGTACTTCTGGTACGCCTCCCCGCCGACGAACACGCAGTCGGTGATCGTGAACGTGTCGCCGACGTCGTCGGCGTCGACCGGGTACTCGATCTTGAAGATCGCGGTCTCGCCGGGCTGCATGGACCCGCCGACCAGCGTCTTGGACGTGTTCTGGCTGCCCGGCGTCGCGGTGACGCCGTTGCAGCCGTTCGTCCCGCTCTCGAGGGTGACGACGGGGCCGGCTACGGCTGCGGCGGTGGCCGCGCCCGCGACGCCGGCCGATGCGGCGACGGCGAGGCCGGCAATCGTCAGCAGCAGCCCTGCCTGGCGGGCGGTCCTGGCGGTGGTACCCATCGCACACATCCTCAAGTTCGGGGTCCGACTTGCCGAACATTGACGGAAGGTGACGACCCGAGGGAAGCAATCCCGACGTATCCGGTCCGGAAACCGCTCGACGTGACTAGTCACCGCTCACCCACCGTGACCACCTTCGCGACCGAACGACGGGCCAAGGGTCCCGGACGTACGCTCCGACGATGCGCCGTTCCAACGTCGTCGTCCTCGTCCTCGCGCTGATCGTCGGCATCACCGCGACCGGCGTCGTGCTCTCCCGCCGAGGGGGAGACGACCCCAGGCCGAACGCCTCCGCGAGCCCGACGGCGACGCCGGCCGCGACGGTCACCGCGAGCCCCACCGTCACCGCCAGCGCGAGTCCGACCGCGCGCCCGACGCCGACCGGCCCGGGGCCGCGCAACCGCCAGTACGACGTCGTGTACGCCCGCGGCGTCAGCGCCGACGCGGGCGCGGCGGCGGTCGCGGCGCTCAACGGCGAGGTCATCCACGAGAACGCGAAGGTCGGCGTCGCGACCGTCCGCGCCAACCCCGGCTTCGTCGCCGCCGCGATGCGCGACAGGCGCATCCACGGCGTCTACACCAACCGCGCCGTCGGCCGCCCGCCCGCGATCGACGAGGACCGCGCCTCCGAGCGCGGCCAGGGCGTCGACCGCGCGAACCTGGCCGACCTCCAGTGGGACATGAGCGCGATCAACGTCCCCGAGGCGCACCGCCGCACGAAGGGCGACAAGCGCGTGATCGTCGCCGTCCTCGACACCGGCGTGGACGGCAAGCACCCGGACCTCGCGGCGGCGTTCGACCGCGAGCTGTCGCGCAACTTCGTCACCGACTACCCCGGCGCCGACGGCCCGTGCGAGGTGCGGACCTGCGTCGACCCCAACGACGTCGACGGCGACGGCCACGGCACGCACGTCGCCGGCACGATCGCGGCCGCCGACGACGGCCGCGGCATCACCGGCGTCGCCCCGGGCGTGCGCCTGGTCAACCTGCGCACCGGCCAGGACGCGGGCCTGTTCTTCCTGATGGCCACGGTCGACGCGCTCGTCTACGCCGGCGACATCGGCGTCGACGTCGCGAACATGAGCTACTACCTCGACCCGTGGCTGTTCAACTGCCCCGACGCCGCCAACGACAGCGCCGAGGAACGCTACGAGCAGCGCGCCGCCATCGAGGGCGTGCGCCGCGCGGTCGACTACGCGTACGCCAAGGGCGTCACGCTCGTCGCGGCCGCGGGCAACGAGGGCCTCGACCTCACGAACCCGCGCGTGGACGACACGTCGCCGAACTTCCCCGACGACACCGCCAAGGTCCGCGCGGTCGACAACGACTGCCTGGTCCTGCCGAGCGAGCTGCCGCACGTCATCCAGGTCAGCGCCGTCGGCCGCGACGACGTGCTGACGAGCTACTCGAACTGGGGCCGCGGCCAGATCGCGGTCACCGCGCCCGGCGGCAGCCGCGTCGCGAACGGGCAGGACTCGACGCAGAACCTCGTGCTCTCCACCTACCCCGAGTCGCTCGCGCGCGGCGAGGACGCGATCCGCACCGACGGCACCTCGCGCTCGCCCGGCCTCGCGTCGTCGTGCGTGCGCGGGACGTGCGCGTACTACCGCTGGTTCAACGGCACGTCGATGGCGGCGCCGCACGTGACCGGCGTCGCGGCGCTCATCGTGAGCATGTTCGGGACGGACGACCCGGCGCACCCGGGGACGTTGCGGATGGACCCGGCGGCGGTCGAGAAGCGGCTGCGCGACACCGCCCGCGCGCTCGCCTGCCCGCGCACGAGGCAGTGCCAGGGCACGAGGGAGAGCAACGGCTTCTACGGCAACGGCCTCGTCGACGCCGACGCGGCGACGCGACGCTAGGAGACGGCGTACGCCGCGAGCTCGCCCGCTAGGTCCGGCTTCACGCGCGCCTCGAGCAGCGTGCCCTCGCCGGTGTGCGCCTCGCTGAGGATCGTCGCGTCGTCGTGCAGCCGCGACACGAGGTCGCCGCGGCTGTACGGCACCAGCACCCGCACGTCGATGTCCGGCCGCGGCAGGTCGCGCTCGATCGCGGCGACGAGCTCGGAGAGCCCCTCGCCCGTCTTCGCGGAGACGAACACGCAGTGCTTCTCGCGGCGGCGCAGCCGGCCCAGGACGACCTCGTCGGCGGCGTCGACCTTGTTGACGACGACGAGCTCGCGGACGTCGTTGGCGCCGATCTCGCGGAACACCTCGCGCACCGCGTGGATCTGCGACTCCGGGTCGGGGTGCGAGCCGTCCACGACGTGCAGGATCAGGTCGGCCGCGCTGATCTCCTCCAGCGTCGACTTGAACGCCTCGACGAGCTGGTGCGGCAGGTGGCGCACGAAGCCGACGGTGTCGGTCAGCGTGAACGTCCGCCCGTCCGGCGTCTCCGCCCTCCGCACCGTCGGGTCGAGCGTCGCGAACAGCGCGTTCTCGACCAGCACGCCGGCGCCGGTGAGGCGGTTGAGGATCGAGGACTTGCCGGCGTTCGTGTAGCCGGCGATCGCGACGGAGGAGACGGCGTTGCGGACCCGCTCCTGGCGCTTGGTCGTACGGATCGTGCCCATGTCCGCGATCTCGCGGCGGAGCTTCGCGATGCGGTTGCGGATGCGGCGGCGGTCGGTCTCGATCTTCGTCTCGCCCGGGCCTCGCGTGCCGATGCCGCCACCGCCGGCGACGCGGCCGCCGGCCTGGCGGGACATCGACTCGCCCCAGCCGCGCAGGCGCGGCATCAGGTAGGAGAGCTGCGCGAGCTCGACCTGCGCCTTGCCCTCCTTGCTCGTCGCGTGCTGGGCGAAGATGTCGAGGATCAGCGCGGTCCGGTCGATGACCTTGACCTTGACGACCTTCTCCAGGTTCCTGAGCTGGGCCGGCGAGAGCTCGCCGTCGCAGACGACGGTGTCCGCGCCGGTGGACACGACGATCTCGCGCAGCTCGGCGGCCTTGCCGCGGCCGATGTACGTCGCCGAGTCCGGCCGCGACCGGCGCTGGATGATGCCTTCAAGCACCTCGGAGCCCGCGGTCTCGGCGAGGCGCGCGAGCTCGACCATGGAGTTGTGCGCGTCGTCGGGCGTGCCGTCGGTCCAGACGCCGACGAGCACGACGCGTTCGAGGCGCAGCGCGCGGTACTCGACCTCGGTGACGTCCTCGATGTCGGTACGCAGCCCCGCGACGCGCCGCAGGCCGGCGCGGGCCTCGCGGTCGTAGCCGAAGTCCTCGGCCTCGTGGAACTCGTAGTCGACGCCGAGCGCCTCGACGTCGTCGTCGAGGTCCTCGTCGTCCAGGTCGAGCGGGTCGGTCCCCGCGTAGTCCGTCATCACAGGTGATGGTGCCACCGCGGGGGGCGGGCCACACTCCCGTTTCGCCGCCGCAGGACGCGCGCGCTGCCGCGTCGAAGCCGTACGTCATGCGCCGCCTGCCCTTCGCCCTTGCCCTGACCGCCCTGCTCGCCGCGGCCCTGCCCGCCGCCGCGACGCCGCCGGGACGCACGCCCTCGACGCCCACGGGCCTCGACGCCGTCGTCGCCGCGTCGAGCGTCACGCTCGCGTGGAACGCCGTGGACGACGACGCGACGGCCGTCGCGGTGCGCCGCGACGGCGTCACGATCGCGACGCTGCCCGCGTCGGCGACGTCGTACGACGACGCGCGCGCCGTGCCCGGCGCGACGTACGCGTACACGCTCGTGGCGAGCGCGACGTGGGGCAACGGCAACCACTCGGCCGTCTCCGCGCCGAGCGCGCCCGCGCGCGTCACGCTGCCGTCGTACAAGGTCGGCGCGGCGGCGTACGACATCTCCCCCGACCTGATCGGCCTCGGCACGGTCAACCAGGGCGGCAACGGCCTCGGCGACGGCACCAACCTCTCCGAGGTCGTCGGGCGCGGCTCGCAGAACCGCTCGGGCACCGACCGCATCAAGGCGCGCGCGGTGGTGTTCGACGACGGCCGCAACGCCATCGCGATCGCGACGCTGGAGACGCAGGGCTACTTCGCGGCGTACCGCGACGGCCTCAAGGGCCTGCAGGACATGGCCGCGGCCGCGGCGGCGCCGGGCCTGCCCGCCGACCACATCCTCATCGCGGCCGACCACACGCACTCCGGGCCCGACACGCTCGGCGCGTGGGGCGGCATGCCGAAGGAGTACTTCGACTTCGTCTACGAGCGCACCGTCGCGGCGATCCGCGACGCCTACGCGCAGCGCCGCTTCGCGAACGTCGTCGCGGGCCACTCGTCGGCGTACGACCTGATCTACAACCAGGCCTGCCCCGAGGCGCTGTACCAGGGCGACGACGGCCTGCCCGAGGAGGGCCACGGGATCCCGTGCCCGGTCATGGGCTCGATGCAGGGCTCGCAGGGCACCGACGGCAAGGACGGCCTGATGCGCGTCGTGCAGGCGCGCACGCCCGGCGGCGCGACGATCGTGACGTACATGGCCTACGCCGCCCACGCGACGGCCGGCGGCGGCGACGGCGTGCACGGCGACTGGCCGCAGTACGTCGGCGACGCGATGGCCGCGCGCTACGGCGGCGTCGGCATGGCGATGCAGGGCGCGGTCGGGCGTACGCAGCCGTGCCGCCCGCACTGCGCGTTCACCTCGCCGTCGAACCCGTCGTTCGGCCTGTCCGGCCGCAAGGCGCAGATCACCGCCAACTACCTGCGCCACGTCGGTCTCGCGGTGGCGGCCGCGACGCCGGTACGCGGCCCGGTCGCCGCCGTCCAGGGCCGCATCCGCGAGGTCATCACCTCGCCCGCGGTGACGGGGCTGTTCCTCGCGGGCGGCAAGGCGTTCGGCGCGCGGCTGCTGCGCTCGACCGAGCCGCCGTGGATGAACGCCAACACCGTCTCGACGGTCGTCGCGGCGCTGCGCGTCGGGGACGTGCTGTTCGCGGGGATGCCGGGCGAGGGGTACCCGGAGATCGCGTTCGGCGTCCGCGACGGCGTGTCGGGCCCGCGCGAGGTCGTCGCGCTCGGCCTCGCGAACGACCAGCTCGGCTACCTCATCGCGCCGGCCGCGGCGTACGTGCCGATCACGGCGCAGGTCGCCGTCAACGACAACACCATCTTCAACGTCTCCCCCACGATCGGCGACCACGTGATGTGCGCGGACATCCGCCTCGCGCGCTCGCTCGGCTTCGGCGAGGGCGACGTGCGGCTGACGGCGTACTGCGCGCCGTACGACGCCGCCGACCTCGCGGGCGACCCGATCGGCGCGATCCCCGTCGGCGGCGTGACGCTCGACTAGACGAAGCGGTCGACCAGGGCGCGCAGGGCCGCGAGCTCCTTGTCGAACGCCTTGCGGCCGTTGGCCGTGAGGCTCACCCAGGTGCGCGACTGCGCCTTGCGCGTGGTGACGTAGCCGGCCTCGGCGAGCACCTGGAGGTGGCGGGCGAGGTTGCCGTCGGTGAGCCCGAGCGTCTCGCGCAGCCGCACGAAGTCGACCTTGGCGGCCTCGCGCAGCATCGCGAGGATGCCGAGCCGCGCCCGCTGGTGGACGAGGTCGTCGAGGTCGGCGAGCGGGTGCTGCCCGGTCGTCACGCGCGCGGCCGCCGTACGAGCGCGACGGCGCCCGCCTCCGCGAGCAGCAGGACGCCGAGCGCCAGCGTCGCCCAGCCCCACGTCCGCCACGAGTCCCAGGCGTCGCCGTAGACGTCGGTGTAGACGAGCGCGTCCGCCGCGACGACCGCGACGGCGAACACCAGTCCCGCCACCAGGATCGCGACGCTGCGCTCCACCCGCGCGAGGACGAGGATCGCCACCACGACCACGAGGAACGGGTTGAGCACGTCCGAGGGCCCGAAGTAGTCGCCGAGCGCCCCCGGCACGACCGCCGCCGTCGCCATGACCGCGACGATCAGGGCGAGCAGCCCCCCGCCGGTCGCGGCGACGCGCCAGCCGTTGACCGACAGGCCAGAGCGTCGCGCGCGCAGGGCGTAGTACGCCGTCACCGCCGCGAACGCGAGCGGCATCGCGACGAGCCAGTACCTCCCGACGCCGAGGTGGGGGTAGGCGTTCGGGTGGGCGCGGAGCAACCGCTCGACGAACGTCGGGCGCGTGAGCAGCCCGCCCCCGATCACCTGCACGTACCCGCGGCCGACGTAGAGGAAGTTCGCGGCGGCCGCGTAGAACGGCGTCGCCGCGAGGACGAGCAGGCCGAGCATCGCGAGCGGCACGGCGCCGCCTCGCGTCGCGGCGCGGGTGCGGCGGCGTACGTCGTCGATCTCGCCGACGAGGTCGGACACGCTCATGGGTTCCCCTCCCGAGACTCACTTTGTGGTGCAAAGTTACTTTGCAACGCAAAGTACCGTCAAGAGCGGCGGAGCCAGCGGTCGAGCGCGGGGACGAGCACGGTCCTCGACTCGCTGCCCATCAGCATCGAGACGTGCCCCTGCGCGCAGCGCACGACCTCGGCGTGCGGGACGGCGCGGGTCAGCGCCAGCGACGACGCGATCGGCACGATGTGGTCCCTGTCCGTGACGAGCACGAGCGTCGGCACGTCGACGCGCGACAGGTCGGCCCGCGCGCCGCCGAGGCGCAGCGACCCGTCGAGCAGGGCGTTGGCGCGGAACAGGTCCACGACGTCGAAGAACAGCTCGCCCGGCACCCGCCGCTGCTCCCACGCCCACCGCGACAGCGCGCCCGCGACCTGCTGGAAGTCGCGGTCGCCGCGCCTGCGCAGGCGCTCGCGCGCGGCGGCCAGCATGGTCGGGCGCAGCAGGTGGAACGCCTCGCGCACGACCGGCGCGGGGACGCACCCGCCGTTGTCCAGCAGCAGCGCGGGCGCCAGCCACGGCCGCGTCAACAGCGCGCCCATGCCGCCGGGCACGCGCGTGTCGACCGGCGGCGCTACCAGCGCGAGCGACCGCACGCGGCGGGTCCCCCACGCTGCCGCCATCGCGAGGGCGAGCGTGCCCGCGAAGCAGTACCCCACGACGTGGCAGTCGCGGGTCGGCGAGCGCCGCGCCACCTCGTCCACGACCTCGCGCAGCACCTCGGCGTGCGCGGTGAGGCCCTGCCGCGCGTCTCGGCGGCCGGGGTCGCCCCAGTCGAGCAGGTACACGTCGTGGCCCCGGTCGACCAGCGCGCCGACGATGCTGCGGTCGGGCAGCAGGTCGAGGATCCACGGCCGCGTGACGACGGCGTGCACGACGAGCACCGGCGTACGTCCGGGGCGGGACCCGCGCATCCGGTAGAGCGTCGCGCGGCCCTGCTTCCACACGACGTCGCGCGGCGTCGTCATCACACGCACGCGGCGGGTGCGGAGCAGGACGTTGACGAGGTGCGGCCAGCCCGCCCACCACAGCCAGTACGACAGCGCGCGAGCCCGCCACGCGCGGTGCACGCGGCGCGCGAGCCCGACGCGGACCCAGCGCCTGTCCGTGCGCCGAAGCCGGAACGCCTGCGCCGCCGCGACCAGCGCGGCGTCCGCCGCGACCAGGACCCCCGCGAAGACGGCGAGCGCGACGCGCGGAGTCACGCGCCCAGCCACTCCCCGTCGGCGACGAGCACGGCAGGGCCGGTGAGGTACACGGTCTCGTCCGTCCACTCGACGGCGAGGTCGCCGCCGGGGACGGTGACCGCGACGCGGCGCTCGGCGAGGTCGTTCAGCGCGGCGGCGACGGCGACCGCGCACGCGCCGGTGCCGCAGGACTGCGTCTCCCCCACGCCGCGCTCCCAGACGCGCATCGCGACGGCGCTGCGCGAGGAGACGGCGGCGTACTCGACGTTGGTCCCGCCCGGCGTCGCGGCCTCGATGCGCGGCCCCTCGGTCAGCACCGGCGCGGACGCGACGGACGGCACGAAGAACACGACGTGCGGGTTGCCCATCGACACGAACGTCGCGCCGTCCGGCGCCCGCCCCTCGAACGACGGCGCCCCCATGTCGACGCGCACGTCGTCGCCGACGAGCTCGACGCGCTTCACCCCGTCGCGCGTCGCGATCGCGAGCGACGGGCCGCTCGCGTAGCCGCGGGTGACGAGGTAGCGCGCGAAGACGCGGACGCCGTTGCCGCACATCTCGACGGCGCCGCCGTCGGCGTTGCGGTAGTCCATGAACCACTCGGCCTCGCCCGCCTGGTCCGCCACCTCCGGCACGGCGGCCGTGGGCACGACGCGCAGCACGCCGTCCGCGCCGATGCCGCGGCGGCGGTCGCAGAGCGCGCGGACGAGGTCGTCGCCCAGCGCCAGCGTGCCTGAGGGGTCGGGCAGCAGCACGAAGTCGTTCGCGGTGCCGTGACCCTTGGTGAAGCGCACGCGCCGAGCGTACGGCTACCGGGGAGGCGGGACGACGAGCGAGCGGCGCGCCTCGCGCATCCGGCGCATGGCGTCGCGGGCGCGGGCCAGCGCGGCCTCGGTGCCCTCGCCGTCGGCGACGGCCGCGGAGCCGACGCAGGCGCCGACCTGGCGTACGTCCTCGCCGACGGCCATCGGCGCTCGTACGACCTCCGCGAGGCGCGCGGCGATCGCGTCGACCTCGCGCAGGCTCGACAGCGAGTGGCAGATGACGCCCACGGTGCGCGGCGCGACGTCGACGACCGTGTCCCACGGGCGGATCGCGCGTTCGAGCCGCTGCACCGCGACCTGGAAGTCGCTGATCGTCAACGACCCGTGCACGGCCTCGATGCCGAGGACCACGACGGCCGTGACGGCGTTGTCGACGGCGTGGCGGCGTTCCAGCAGCTCGGTCATCGCACCCTCACATCCTCCTCGGGCGCGCTCCAGCCGACGCCACGCGAGAGCAGCCAGCGGGCGCGCTCCGGCGCCTGCGGCCCGGCGAACAGGTAGCCGTGCGCGCGGTCGCACTCCAGCTCGCACAGCCGCGCCCCCTCCGACCACGACTCCACGCCCTCGGCGACGACCTGGAGGCCGTGCGCGTGCGCGAGGCGGATAACGGCGGCGACGATCGCGTCGTCCTCGAGGTCGAGGCCGACGCCGCGCACGAAGCGCTGGTCGAGCTTCACCGCGTCGAGCGGCAGCTCGTCGAGGTGGGACAGCGCGGAGTACCACGTGCCGAAGTCGTCCAGCGCGACCATGACGCCCGCCTGCCGCAGCGCCGTCAGCACGCCGGTCAGCGCGGTCAGGTCGGCGCCGAGCGCCGTCTCGCGGATCTCGAAGCCGAGCACCCTCGGCGGCAGCGACACGGCGCGCGTCGCGGCCTCGACCTTGTCGGCGAACGACGGGTCGGCGAGCTGCGTCGAGGAGACGTTGAGCCAGAGCTGCTTGCCGTGCGCGCGGCGCGCGGACGGAAGGCGCTGCCACAGCGCGGCCTCGCGCACGCACTCCTCGACCACCCACGCGCCGAGCTCGACGATGAACCCGCTCGCCTCCGCGGCCGGCAGGAACTCCGCGGGCCAGAGCAGCCCTCGGTCGGGGTGCTGCCAGCGCAGCAACGCCTCCATGGCGACGACCTCGCCCGACGCCAGGTCGACCTCGGGCTGGTAGTGCAGGACGAACTGGCGCGTCGCCAGCGCGTCCTTCATCGCCGCGACGAGGTCGACGTCGTAGGCCGTCATGCGCGGAGTGTGGCCCCGATTCCGCGCGTCGTCAGCGGTTCGGCTGAACTGGTCCCCCGCCCGACTCCGACCACCGGATGCGCGGGTCGCGGCGGAACCACGAGAGCTGCCGCCGCGCGAACCGCCGCGTCGCGCGCTTCGTCTCCTCCCGCGCCGCGTCCTCGGTGAGGCCGCCGTCGAGGAACGCGAGCACCTGCTGGTAGCCGAGCGCGCGGCTCGCGGTGACGCCCTCGCGCAGCCCCTCCGTCTCGGCGAGCGCGCGCACCTCGTCCACGAGGCCGCGCCGCCACATCTCGTCGACGCGCGCGTCGATGCGCGCGTCGAGCGTCGCGAGGTCGGGGGCGATGCCGAGGTGCACGGTGTCGTAGACGCTGGTGTACGTCGTCATGCCGGGCGCGGCGGAGAACGGCATGCCGGTGATCTCGACGACCTCCAGCGCGCGCACGATGCGCCGGCCGTTGCTCGGCAGGATGCGCTCGGCCGCGACGGGGTCGGCGGCCTTCAGGCGCTCGTAGAGCGGGGCCGGGCCCGTCTCGGCTAGCTCCGCCTCGAGGCGCGCGCGGACGGCGGGGTCGGTGCCGGGGAACTCGAACGCGTCCAGCGCCGCGCGCACGTAGAGCCCGCTGCCGCCCGCCACGACGGCGACGACGCCGCGCGCGCGCAGCCCGTCGATGACGTCGCGGGCGAGGCGCTGGTACTCCGCGACGCTCGCGGTCTCGCGTACGTCCCACACGTCGAGGAGGTGGTGCGGCACGCCGCGCCGCTCGTCCACGGAGAGCTTCGCGGTGCCGATGTCCATGCCCCGGTAGAGCTGCATCGAGTCGGCGTTGACGACCTCGCCGCCGAGGCGCTCGGCGAGGTCGAGCGCGGCGGCGGACTTGCCGCTCGCGGTCGGGCCCACGACGGCGACGACGTCAGGCACGGTCGCGCGACCAGGTCGCGACGAGGTAGCCGACGCCGTACGGCGCCGCGTCGTAGAGCAGCTCGCCGCGCCACCGCCCGCCGCGCGCGGCGCCCGCGAGCACCTGCCAGGCGGGGCGGCCCGCGACGAGCAGCGCGGCGTCGTCGGCGGGGTCGAGCGCGAGCAGCCCGTGGGTGTCGGCGTCGCGGAGCGCGGCGGCGACGGCGGCGTCGTACGGCTCCGCCCTCGGGTCGAGGTAGCCCGGCGCGGCGAGCGAGCGGCGCGCGGAGCCGTCGCCCATGGCGAGCAGCGCGACGTCGTCCTCCGCGAGCCGCGCGCCCAGGGCCGCGGCCTCGTCGGGCGGGAGCGCGGGGTCGAGCTCGACGAGGCTGGCGCGCGGGTGGAGCCAGCGCGCGACGTCGAGCGCCTGCGGCGTGCCGACGGCGACGACGGGGTGCCCTTCGAGGGTGGCGACGGCGCGGCGGCAGGCGTCGCGCAGGTCGTAGGTCTCGTACGCCGCGCCCGCCGCCACCTCGGGGACGAGCAGCGGCGGGTGCGGGCAGACCGCGGCGGCGAGAAGCACGGGCGCGACGGTACGGGGTCTGCGGGTACGGTGTCGCCGTGGCAGACGCGACGGAGTGGGGCCGGGTGGCCGAGGACGGCACCGTCTACGTCCGCACCCCCGAGGGCGAGCGGGCGGTCGGCTCCTGGCACGCCGGCGACGCCGAGGCGGGCCTCGCGCACTTCGCCCGCCGCTACGACGACCTCTCGACCGAGGTCGCGCTGCTCGAAGCGCGCCTGGCCAGCGGCGCGGGCAACCCCGCGCAGACCCAGTCGAGCCTCGCGAAGCTGCGCGAGTCGCTCGACACCGCGGCCGTCGTGGGCGACGTGGAGGGGCTGCGTTCGCGGATCGACGAGGCGCTCGCGAAGGCGAAGGCGAAGCAGGCAGAGGCGCAGCTCGCCAAGGCCGCCGCCGGCGCCGCGATCCTCGACCAGCGCCGCACGCTCGCCGAGGAGGCCGAGCGCATCTCGACCAGCGGCGAATGGAAGGCCACCGGCGAGCGCTACCGCGCGATCGTCGAGGAGTGGAAGGCGCTGCCGCTCGGCCCGAAGTCCGCGAAGCCGGCGGAGTCGGAGCTGTGGGGCCGGATCTCGGCCGCGCGCAAGGCGTTCGACAAGCGGCGCGACGCGCACTTCGCGGCGCTGGAGCAGCAGCGCGAGCAGTCGAAGGCGCGCAAGGAGGAGCTGATCCGCGAGGCCGAGCGCCTCTCCGGCTCCACCGAGTGGACCGCGACCGCGAACCGCTACAAGGAGCTGATGTCGCTCTGGAAGTCGGCGGGCCGCGCGGCGCGCGGGGTCGACGACGAGCTGTGGGCGCGGTTCAAGGCGGCGCAGGACACGTTCTTCACCGCGCGCTCGGGGCACTTCGCGCAGCGCGACGAGGAGGCCGCCGGGAACGTCGCCGCGCGCGAGGCGCTGCTGGCCGAGGCGGAGGCGCTGGAGCCCGAGCGCGACCTCGCCGGCGCCCGCGCGCGCCTGGACGACATCGTGGCGCGCTGGGAGAAGACCGGGCGCGTGCCGCGCGAGGTCGAGCGCCGCCTGGACGACCGGCTCGCGGCCGTCGAGCGCCGCGTCCGCGACACGAGCGACACCCGCCGCGAGGCGGCACGGCCCGCGCCGGAGAACCCGTTCGTCATCCGGCTGCGCGAGTCGCTGGAGCAGCTCGACAAGCGCGCCGCCCGCGCCCGCGCGGCGGGCGACGAGAAGGCCGCCGCGGCCGCCGAGGCCGAGGCCGCGACGAAGCGCGAGTGGCTCGCCCAGGCCGAGCAGTCGGCGGGCCGGCGCTAGCTCGGCACGAACGACGTCGAGCAGCTCGCGGTGCGTCCCGACTTCGAGACCACGACGTCCACGACCACGCGGTAGCCCTTCTTGGCGCTGCTGATCCGGAACGGCACGCGCGCCGTCCCCGACGAGTCCGCCGTGCCGGTGTTGGTCGTGTCCTTGGTCGAGTAGTGCGCGGTCGCGCTGACGCCTGCGCCCGACGCGGTACGGACGACGACCGTCGTCGTGGAGTACTGCTTCGGCGTCGCGTCGCTCATGCTCGCCGAGCACGCGAGCGCGGGCGCCGCGGGCGGGCGCCGCGTCGACACGACCTGACGCGGCGAGGGGGCGTGCGTCGCGCGCGGCGGGCGCGTCGCGGCGGGGCGCGTGGTGGGGACGGCCGTCGGCGATGGCGGGCGGGTCGCGGTCGGCGACGGGCGCGCGGGCGCGGTCGTCGCCGTCCTCGGCGGGGTGGTCGGCGGCGCCTCCTCGTGCGCCGGCGCGGCGGTCGGAGACGGCAGCGTCGCGAGCGGCCGTACCGACGGCTCCTCGTCGTCGCCGCCGAACACGCCGGCCAGCACGACGACCAGCGCGAGCGCCGCGCTGCTCTTCGGGTACCTGCGCGCCAGCCTGACCGCGCGCGAGAGGTGGGACATCGTTCCCCCGTTCGTTGGCTCGCCTCCCACCCTGGACGACGGGACGCCCGCTGTCCGGGGAACGCCGGAACTCGCGCGCTACCCGCGCCGCAGCGCCTCGCGCACGGCGTCGCGCGCCCGGCCCGCGCCGTACACCCGCCCCGACGTCACGACCCGCCCGCCGTCCAGCACCGCCGCCCATCCCCCGGGCACGAGGTCGCCCGCGACGACGACCTCGCGCGGCTCGTCGCCGAGCGTGCCGTGCACGAGCAGCACCGCGCGTTCGTCCGCGGTCACGGTGACGGCGCGGCGGCTGCCGTACGCCGACGCCTCCAGGGCAGGCACCGCCGCGCGCCGCACCAGCCCCTGCGCGACCAGCGCGCGCTCGGCGAGGACGAGCGCGGCGCCGCAGACGAGCAGCGCCGGGAAGGCGGCGTACGCGGCGTCGTACGGCTCCGCGACCGGCCGCGCGCCGGAGTCGAGGACGTAGACGGGCACGACCGCGCCGACCGGGTACTCGTCGGGGTCGTACGCCTCCCACGCGCTCTCGCGGTCCTCCGCGCGGAACACGACGTACCCGCCCGGCTCGTGCCGCGTGACCACCGCGTCGGCGACGAGCGCGGCGCGCTCGCGGGCGCGTTCGCGCTCGACGACCTCGGCGCTCACCACGCCCGCCGCGACGGCCAGCGAGGCCGTCAGCACCGCGCCGGCGAGCAGGCCGCGGGCGCGGCGTTCGAGGCGCCTGTCGAACGGTCGCGGCACGCTCTCGGCGACCGACGCGACGTACGCGCGCCGCGCCGCCCGCGCGCGGACGCCGCGCCCCGCGACCGCCGTCACCCACGCCGCCGAGGCGGCAGCGACGACCCGGACCCCGGCGGGCGCGGCGACGTTGAGCGCCATGACGGTGCCGCTCGCGGCAGCGCACACGGCGGCGACGCGCGGCGCGAGGAACGACGCGGCGAGCGCCGTCACCCACGCCGCCGCGAACGCCGCGCCTGCCACCTCTCCGGTGCAGGGGGCGACGGGCGTGCAGCCGCGCGCCTGCTCGAGCTCGTTGAACGCCACGGTCACCGCGAGCCACAGCGGCGCGACGACGAGCGGCGACAGGAGCCCGCGCGGCTCGTAGGACCACCACTCGCGCGCGACCTCGCGCGTGAGCCGCGCCACTACGCCGGCGCGCCGACCCGCGGCATGCCGAGCGGCACGCCGGCCGGCGCCGGCGCGTCGAACAGGCCGCCGGCCCGCGTCCGCCGGTGCGCGAGGATCGGGCCCTCGGCGAGCAGGTGGTGGGGCGCGGCGTACGTCACCTCGACCTCCACCAGGTCGCCGGGCCGCACGACCGACGGGTCGCCGGCGAAGTGCACGAGCCTGTTGTCGCGCGCGCGCCCGGTCATGCGCCCCGTGCCCGCGTCCTTGCGGCCCTCGCCGACGGCGACGAGCAGCTCGACGCGGCGGCCGACCTGGCGCTTGTTCTCGTCCCACGCGACGTCGTCCTGCAGCGCGACGAGGCGCTCGTAGCGCTCCTGCACGACGGGCTTCGGCACCTGCTCGTCCATCGTCGCCGCGGGCGTGCCCGGCCGCGGCGAGTACTGGAACGTGAACGCGCTGGAGAACCGCGCCTCCCGCACGACGTGGAGCGTCTGCGCGAAGTCGTCCTCGGTCTCGCCGGGAAAGCCGACGATGATGTCGGTCGTGATCGCGGCGTCGGGGATCGCCGCGCGGACGCGCTCGACGATGCCGAGGAAGCGTTCCTGGCGGTACGACCGCTGCATCCGCCGCAGCACCGCGTCGGAGCCCGACTGCAGCGGCATGTGCAGGTGCGGCATGACGTTCGGCGTCTCGGCCATCGCCGCGATGACGTCGTCGGTGAAGTCCTTGGGGTGCGGGCTCGTGAACCGCACGCGCTCCAGCCCCTCGACGTCGCCGCAGGCGCGCAGCAGCCTCGCGAACGCTCCCCTGTCGCCGAGGTCGGAGCCGTAGGAGTTCACGTTCTGGCCGAGCAGGGTGACCTCGAGGACGCCGTCCGCGACGAGCGCCCTCACCTCGGCGAGGACGTCGGCGGCGGGACGGTTGCGCTCCTTGCCGCGCAGGCTCGGGACGATGCAGAACGTGCACGTGTTGTTGCAGCCGACGGAGATGGAGACCCAACCCGCGTAGGGCGACTCGCGCCGCGCGGGCAGCGTCGAGGGGAACGTCTCGAGCGCCTCGACGATCTCGACCTGCGCCTCGCCGTTGTGGCGGGCGCGTTCGAGCAGCGCGGGCAGCGAGCCTATGTTGTGCGTGCCGAAGACGACGTCGACCCACGGCGCCTTCTTCGTGATCGTGCCGCGGTCCTTCTGCGCGAGGCAGCCGCCGACCGCGATCTGCATGCCGGGGTGGCTCTTCTTCACGGGCAGCAGGTGGCCGAGGTTGCCGTAGAGGCGGTTGTCGGCGTTCTCGCGGACGGCGCACGTGTTGAACACGACGACGTCGGCCTGCGTGCCGTCGGGCGCGGCGACGTAGCCCGCCTCCTCGAGCAGCCCGGAGAGGCGCTCGGAGTCGTGCTCGTTCATCTGGCAGCCGTAGGTCACGACCGCGTAGGTGCGCGCGTCCACGACGCACCAGGGTAGACGCCTACGTGCGCTCGACCACGTCGGTCTCCGGCAGCGCGCCGAAGCGGCTGAGGAGCGGGAGGTACGGCTGCGGGTCGCCCGACCACTCGTACGCGAGCACCTGGGCGCGCGAGCGGCGGCCGGCCAGCGCGCGGAACAGCTCGAACGAGTCCGGCGCGTGCACGGTCGTCACGGGGTCGGGGCCGGCGTCGAACGACCAGCCGTCGCCCGCGGTGAGGCGCAGGCCCGGCATGCCGCGTTCCTCGATGGTCTTGGCGAGGCCGACGTGGAAGCCCTTGCGGCCGACCTCGTACGCCTCGCTGTCGCGCCCGCCGGGCAGGCCGAGCGCGCCGCGCAGGTCGTGCTCGTGCGTGACGAGGTCGATGATCAGCGTCCGCGAGAGGCCCTTGGGGTAGTCGTCGAGCTGGCCCTCGACGACCTTGGCGCTCGCCTCCCACTCGTCGAGGATGTCGGCGAGCGGCCAGCCCGCGCGCTCCTGGACCTGGCGCGCGGTCCACTCGTCGCTGCCCGCGCCTTCGAGGTTGCCGCGCACGGCGTCGGTGACGACCGCGCTGCAGTGCCCGACGAGCTCCTTGACGGTCCAGGCCGGGCAGCCGGGGACAGGGAGGGAGAGGCGCTCGTCGTCGAGGTCGCGTACCAGCTCCGTCATGCGGGTGCGTACGTCCGCGTACTGCTCCGATGGAGTCATGGGCCGGACTGTAGCCGCCCGTCGAGGTAGGCCTTGAGCCGCGCGCCCAGCTCCTCCAGCGGGGTGCCCTTCTCGATGTAGCCGAGCGCGCCGAGCGCCCGCGCCTCGCGGCCGAGCTGCGCCTCGTCGAAGCCACTGAACACCACGACGCGCGTGCAGGGCGACGCCTTCAGGACCAGCGGCAGCGCCTCGAGCCCGTCCATCTCGGGCATCGACAGGTCGAGCAGCATGAGGTCGGGCCTGTGCCTCGCGGCGATCGCGACGGCGTCGCGGCCGTTGCCCGCCTCGCCGACCACCGCGAAGTCGCCGGTGAGGGTCAGGGAGAGGCTCACGAGGAGGCGCATCTCCTCGGCGTCGTCGACGAGCGCGATCCGGATGGGCGGCACGTCAGGGCTCCGCCGGTGTCCTCTCGTCCACGGACGAGGCTTGTGCCGGGAGGCTGCGTACCAGGTCGCCCGGCTCGATCGCGAGACCCCTGGTGGCTGTGGGGTCTACGAGGTCGCTCATCATCCTGCGGGCCCTGGCGAGCGTCGCGACGACCGCCGCGTGCGCCTCGTCCGGCTGGCCCGCCTCGTACCGGTACTGCGCCAGGGCGAGGCCCTGGACGATGTTGTCGTTGATCTCCAGCGCGCTGCGCTGGCGTGCCTTGAGGTCGGCGAACAGCGCCGGGCTCCTGCCGAGCAGCGCGCCGTAGGAGCGCCGCAGCGACCAGTAGTAGACGGCGACGACGACCGAGAGCGTGTCCCAGACGAGCGCGCCCCAGCCCATCGACTCGCGCATCGCGAGGCCGCTGCCGGTCTGCAGCCCGAACGCCGGCGCGACCATGTGCACGGTGTGCGCGCCGTGGTGCACGGCGCACGTGAAGAAGATCGCGGCGGTGGCGGTGCCGAGGAGGTTCGAGCGGAGCTGCCGCTGCCGGACGAGCGCGCGCAGGATCGTGGCCGAGATGAGCGAGTAGGCGACGAGGATCACGCCGTTGGCCGCGGCCGTGAGCTGCCACATCGGTGGGCCTCCCGCTGGGTGGGTGGTCGGCCCATTGAAAGCGACGCGAGGCCGTTATGGCGCGTTGTGCGTGGGAAACCACCCACCCGGGCTACCCGGGGGGTGTCGTAGTGCCCTGTCGCGAACGATCACTTGGCGTACTCCGTCGCGCGCGACTCGCGGACGACGGTGACGCGGATCTGGCCGGGGTAGGTCAGCTCCTCCTCGACCTGCTTGGCGATGTCGCGCGCGATGACCTGCGCCTGGATGTCGTCGACCTGGTCGGGCAGCACCATCACGCGGATCTCGCGGCCCGCCTGCATCGCGAACACCTTCTCGACGCCGGGCTTGCTCGTCGCGATCTCCTCGAGGCGTTCGAGCCGCTGGACGTAGGACTCCAGCGACTCGCGCCTGGCGCCCGGCCGCCCGCCGGAGATCGCGTCCGCGGACTGCGTCAGGACCGCCTCGACGGTGCGCTGCTCGACCTCGCCGTGGTGCGCCTCGATCGCGTGGGCTACGTCCTCGCTCTCGCCGTACTTGCGCGCGATCTCCGCGCCGATGAGCGCGTGGCTGCCCTCGACCTCGTGGGTCAGCGCCTTGCCGAGGTCGTGCAGGACCGTGCAGCGCTTCACGAGCGGGACGTCGAGCTTGAGCTCGGCGGCCATCACGCCCGCGATGTGCGCGGCCTCGACGAGGTGGCGCAGGACGTTCTGGCCGTAGGACGTGCGGTACTTGAGCCGGCCGAGCAGGTTGACGATCTCCGGGTGCATCTCGGTGATGCCGACCTCGTACAGCGCGTCCTCGCCGGCGCGGACGACGAGCTGCTCGACCTCGGCCTTGGAGCGCTCGTACATCTCCTCGATGCGCTGCGGGTGGATGCGGCCGTCGAGGACGAGCTTGTCGAGCGTGAGCCTGCCGATCTCGCGGCGTACCGGGTCGAAGCAGGACAGCAGCACGGCCTCGGGGGTGTCGTCGATGATCAGGTTTACGCCGGTGATGGACTCGTAGGCGCGGATGTTGCGGCCCTCGCGGCCGATGATCCTGCCCTTCATGTCGTCGCTCGGCAGGTGCAGGACCGAGACGACCGACTCGGCCGTCTGCTCGCTCGCGACGCGCTGGATCGCGAGGGTCACGATCTTGCGGGCGCGTTCGTCGCCCTGGTCCTGCGCCTGCTTCTCGATGTCGCGGACGATCGCGACGGCGTCGCGCTTGGCCTGGTTCTCGATGGTCGCGACGAGCTCCGCCTTGGCGTCGGCGGCGGTCATGCCGGCCGTGCGTTCGAGGACGAGGCGGCGTTCCTCCTCGACGTCCTTGAGCTCGTCGCGGCGGCGCTGGACGTCGGCCTCCGCCTCGGCGAGCTCGGCCGCGCGCTGCTCCAGGCGGCGCTGCTCGGCGTCGAGGCGTTCCTCGCGCTCGGCGAGGCGTTGCTCGCGCTCGGCGAGGCGTTCCTCCCTGCGGTCGAGGTCGGCCCGCTGGGCGCGGGCGTCGGCCTCGGCCTGGGCCTGGGCCTCGGCGGCGACCGCGCGCGCGTCGGCGGCGGCGGTGGCGGCGGTCGCGGCGGCGGCGCTCTCGGCGTCGCGGCGGATGCGGTCCGCGTCGGCGGTGGCCCGGTCGAGGACCGCGCGGGCCTCGCGCTCGGCGGCCTCGGCGGCGGCGGCCGCGCGGGCCTCATGCTCGGCGGCGGCGGCCGCGCGGGCGGCGGCGTCGGCGGCGGCCGTGTCGGGGGCGTGGGTCGTCGCGGCGGCGGGGGCCGTCGCGGGGGCCGTGCGGCCGCGGACGGCGGCGTAGACGGCGAGCGCGGCGACGACCGCGCCGAGCAGGGCGCCGAGCGCGACCTCCATGCCGTGCCTCCTCTCGCGTCGTACCGGCGCGCGCGGGCGCGCGACGGGGTGAGGAGACCGGCCGGGCGCCGCGGGTGGGCCGCGAACGCGCCGGGGCGCGGGATGTGCCCGCGCGGGTGGCGCGGGCGGGGCCGGACGAGTCGTGCTCGGGTGGTGCACGGCGTTCAGGCGCCGGTGGGGAGGTGATGCTGTCGGGTACCGCTATCGGGGTCCGCCTGGCAGGGGCGGGTTGGTCAACTCACCGCCCCGGACGGTAGGGGCCGTGATCTTGCGGGTCAAGCAACGCGACCGGCCGCGGCCGTGCGGGGCTCAGAGGCCGGCGTCGTACGGGCCGTCGTCGCCGCCCCCGAGGGCCTCGCGGACGACGGAGTAGGCGAGGCCGCCGCCGTAGCCCTTGCGGGCGAGCATCCCGACGAGCCGGGCCACGGCCTTGTCGTACGGGAGGCTGCGGACGCTGCCGAGGCGGCGTTGGACCAGCGCCTGGGCGAGCGCGCGCTCGTCGTCGTCGCTGACGACCGCCACGGCCTCCGCCACCTCGTCGCTGGCGACGCCCTTGCGGCGGAGCTCGTTCGCGAGGGCGCGGCGGGAGAGGCCGCGGGTGCGCTGGCGACGTTCGACGTACGCCGCCGCGAACGCGCGGTCGTCGATCAGCCCGACGTCGTCGAACCGTTCGAGCACCGCCTCGGCGGCGTCGGCGGGGACGTCGCGCCGCCGGAGCTCGGCCGCGAGCTCCGCGCGGGTGCACGGGCGGGAGGTCAGCAGGCGCAGGCAGATCGCCCGCGCCACCGACTCCGGGTCCGCGTCGGGCTCGGCGGGGCGTGAGGCATCCTCGGGCGGCGCCGTTGGCGGCCCCGGCGGGGGCAGGACGCGCAGGCGTGGCGGAGACAGTCGGCGTCACCTCCTTCGGGGGGCCGTGGGTCGCGGCCGGCGTGGTTGTGGGTTGGTGGGGGGACGTTCAGGGGGCTCACCGGCAAGGCCGCAGGGAGCGCCGCGGCCTAAAGGCCGCAAGCGACCGAGAACGCCGCCGGTGAGCTCCCTGGACGTGCCCGGCTAGAAGTCGACGGGCATGGGGACAACGTTGTCCAGGTCGATCTCCGGCGTCAGCTTCGCCTTGATCTTGGCCTCGATCTCGTTGGCGAGCTCGGGGTTGTCGCGCAGGAAGTTGCGGGCGTTCTCCTTGCCCTGGCCGAGCTGGTCGCCCTCGTACGTGTACCAGGCGCCGGACTTCTTGATGAAGCCCTGGTCGACGCCGACGTCGATGAGCCCGCCCTCGCGGCTGATGCCCTGGCCGTACACGATGTCGAACTCCGCGATCTTGAACGGCGGGGACATCTTGTTCTTGACGACCTTGCACTTGGTGCGGTTGCCGACGATCTCGGTGCCGTCCTTGAGGGACTCGATGCGGCGGACGTCGAGGCGGATGGAGGCGTAGAACTTCAACGCCTTGCCGCCGGTGGTGACCTCGGGCGAGCCGTAGACGACGCCGACCTTCTCGCGGAGCTGGTTGATGAAGACGGCGGTCGTGCCGGAGTGCGAGAGCGCGCCGGTGATCTTGCGGAGCGCCTGCGACATGAGGCGGGCCTGGAGGCCGACGTGGGAGTCGCCCATCTCGCCCTCGATCTCCGCGCGCGGCACGAGGGCGGCGACGGAGTCGATGACGATGATGTCGAGCGCGCCGGAGCGGATCAGCATGTCCGCGATCTCCAGCGCCTGCTCGCCGGTGTCGGGCTGCGAGACGAGCAGCGCGTCGGTGTCGACGCCGAGCGCCTTGGCGTACGTCGGGTCGAGCGCGTGCTCGGCGTCGATGAACGCCGCGATGCCGCCCGAGGCCTGGGCCTGCGCGATGGCGTGCAGCGCGACGGTGGTCTTGCCGGAGGACTCGGGGCCGTAGATCTCCACGATGCGCCCGCGCGGGAGCCCGCCGATGCCGAGCGCGAGGTCGAGCGCGATGGACCCGGTCGGGATGACCTGGACGGGCGGGCGAACATCGTCGCCGAGCCGCATGCACGAGCCCTTGCCGTACTGCTTGTCGATCTGCGCGAGCGCGGCTTCGAGCGCCTTCTCGCGGTCCATTCCTGCCATCCGTCCACCCTCCGGGTCGCGTGTCCTCGCGGTCGTCATTCACGGTAGGAGGGCCCTGTGACAGAAAACGGACTGGCCGCAAATCTGTGGAGAACTCTCGTTCCATCGACCGTTCGCCTGTGGACGCTACTCCGAACACGTGTTCGACCGGAAGGCGACACGCCGAGCGCGTTCTAGGCTGGAGGGGTGCGGCTGACGGTGTTCTGGGAGCGGATGAACGGGCGGTTCGGCGAGGCGTACGCGGACTCGCTCGCCCGCGACCTGGTGATCTCGCAGCTCGGCGGCAGGACGGTCAACGCCGCCCTCGAGGCCGGCGAGGAGCCGCAGGCGATCTGGAACGCCGTGTGCGAGGCGGTCGACGTGCCCGTTCGCGACAGGCACTAGGAGGGTTCTGCGAAAGTCCATAGTCGCAGGTCAGGACGTATAGCGGACGCTTCCCCGGTAGGGCTGTACCTCACGATTCGGCTTCGGCTACCCCACAGGGTGCCGGGGCCGGTCGCTGGGCGGAACGGTTCCGCCGCCTCGGCGAGTGGGTGTCAGGACGTGAACAGGTCGGCGATGGTGACGCCGAGTGCGATGGCGATGCGGTGGATCGTGTCGATGGTCGCGGCCCGGCGGCCGCCTTCGATCTCGGCGAGGTAGCCGCGTCCCATCCCGGCTGCTTCGGCGAGGACTTCCTGCGTCCAGCCCCGTTCCTTGCGCAGCTCGCGGACCCGGTCGCCGAACGCTCGGCGGTGGGCGAGGTCTTCGTAGGCGCGCTCGTTCCCCGTCTGCTTCACGGGCTGACGCTCCCCGCGCCCACCCTCCCCGTCTGTACGCTATGTCAGACACTTCGGCGGACGGGGACACGGCCATGGAGCGGACCACGGCACTCGCTGCGCTCGCCCTGACGGCGGCGCTGACGGCCTGCGGAGGCGACGGGAAGCCCGCCCCCGCGCCGCTGCCCCCGGGCGCGACGCCGATGCCCGACGTGGAGGGGCTGCGCCTCGACGCGGCCCGCTCCGACTTGGAGAAGGCCGGGCTCGACCGCTCCCGCGTGGAGGTCGTCGGCGGCGGCGCACTCGGCGTCGTCAACGAGTCGAACTGGTGGGTGTGCGACCAGGAGCCCGACGCGGGCGAGGCGGTCGGGTCGAAGGCGCGGGTGCTGGTGGACCGCGAGGGCCGCTGCAACGGGCGGGACCGGCTCAAGTAGCGACACGGCCGCGTTGCGGGACGCGCGGCCGTCTGCGTGCGTAGCCTGGGCGGCGGTTGAACGCGCGTCGTGGTGAGCGACCCCCAACGCGTGAGGACAGGAGCGGGCACCCCTTCGGGGGTCGCCCGCTCCTGTCGTTGCAGGGGTCGCATGGCGCGGTGAACGGCGGGGCCAAAGACCTACCCGGAACCGCCCTGTCAGACCGGCCGCCAGACCCGCGTAAGGGGTGAAGGAGGTTCACGCGCTTGAGGAACGACGGTGGTGCGAAACGCACATCTACAAGTTCGGAACCGCAGATTCCCGCTCGGGCGCCACGACGGGCGCGACCTTAGCCGTACCCAGCACCTACGGTGCTGGGAGCCCACAAAGACGCGACGGAGGAGAGAACGTGACCTGACACAACGAAGCCCGGTAGCGGCTGCCGCTGGAACGGCGGACCTCTGGCCGGGCTCCTCTGACGCGGAGCGTTGACGCGCTCCGAACTCCAACCCATTGCACCCCAACCGGGCATCGCCATGCTACGGCACGACCGCCGTCCATGTCGCGCTACCCGGCCACCACCCGGCAAGACGTGTCGCGATCCCGTCTTGCCCGAAGCAGGCAGGAGAGCGCCATGCGCGCGCAGTTCCACAACATGGACAACCGCTGGCACGCCAACGTGTACGTCGTGTGGGGGAGGTCGTTCGACGCCGCCCCGGCGCGGCTCGGCGTGTCGCCCGAGACGTTCGACGCCCTGACCGAGCCGCTGGTCCGCGACCTCATCGAGGACCCGGAGCGGTACGCCGTCGCGGCGGGGACGCGGTGGCGGGAGGCGCCGTTGAAGATGCCCGACGGGACGGCGCTGTGCGTCCGCTACACCGTGGCGGCCGACCCGGACGGCGGGACGCGAGTGACGCTCGACCACGTCACCGTGCCCGACCGCGCCGTGGCGCCGTGACTGCCCGGGGACGCCGAAGTCCGCTGCGCCTTTTGTGCCGTGGCCCGCCCGAAAGGGGCGTGCATTTTTTGTCACACCCCCTCGGCAGAATGGGAGTTGCAAGGGAACGCACAACACAAAAGTGTCCCCGGCGCTGCGCTAACAGCCCGGGGACGTGAGTCAAGGAGCGCGAACTCCATGACCGTCTCGACGGTAGCACCACGGCACGACGCGGCACAGGTCGCGTCGCTGCTCGACCTGCCGGAGGTCCGCCGGCTCGTCTCAGAGCTGGACTACGCACGCTGGACCGGGCGGCCCGGGTACGGGAACCGGGTCATGGTCGGCGCCGCGCTGGTGAAGGCGGTGTACGCCCTCCCGACGTGGAGCAGGACGTGTCGCCTCATCGGGGAACACGCGGCGCTGCGCGAGGCTATCGGCGGGGCGCCGTCGCAGGACGCCTGCTACCGCTTCACGAAGCGGCTCGGCGTGGACGGCGGGCCGCTCGCCCGCTGCCTCGACGCCGTCGTCGCCGCGCTGGCGGCGGCGCTCCCCGACTACGGGGTTGACCTCGCGGTGGACGGTTCCGACCTGCCCGCGTACGCGAACGGGCAGAAGTACGTGAGCAAGGGCGGGGCGCTTCGGAAGCGGTTCTCCGACCCGGACGCGTCGTGGGGTCACCGTTCGTCGGTCGGGACGCGTTCGGGTGGCGGCTACTACGGGTTCAAGTTGCACGCCGCCGTCTGCTCGCGCACCGGCCTCCCCGTCGCGTGGGCGGTGGACACGGCACGGAACGGGGAGTCGCCGCACGTCCCCGCCCTCCTCGACACCGCGACCCGTCGCGGCCTGCGGGTGGAGACGTGCGCGATGGACCGTGGCTACGACAACGGCCCGCTGCACGACGCGCTCGCCGCCCGCGACGTGCGCCCCGTCGTGCCGCTGACCAACACGATCCGCGTCAAGCGCGGCGACCACCTGCCGCCCGCCTGCTCCCACGGTCAGTGGACGTTCGCAGGCGCCGACAGCAAGCGCGGCGCGTCGAAGTGGCGCTGCCCCACGGGGGAGTGCCAGCCCAAGAGCGTGTGGGTGAAGGCCGACCGGCTGCACCCGCTCATCCCTCGCGAGTCGGCGCGGTTCCGCTCCCTCTACAAGGGACGGGCGTCCGTGGAGCGGGAGTTCGGGCGCCTCAAGAACGAGTGGGGACTCAAGCCCCTCCGCGTCCGTGGTCTGCGCCGCGTGCAGGTCCACGCGGACCTCGTGATCCTCACCCGCCTCGCCGCCACCCTCGCCGCCGAGAGGGACGCCGCCGCGCCGCTCGCCGCGTAGCCTGGGGTGCATGAGCATCCCGTCGTCCCACTCGTCGGGTGGCCCGCCGCGTGAGCCGACGACGATGGAGGTCACCGAGCCGTGGATCGCGGCGCTCCTGAGCGACGATCCCGGCCCGCTGAACCGGCTCCTGGAGCCGTCTGAGGCGGTCCTCCGCAAGGCCGTCCTCGCGATCACGAAGCGCCACGAGAACACGACGCTGGACGACTACGAGACGCCGCTGTTCGGCCTCACCAACGTCAACCGCGACCTGATGAAGCGCGTACGCGGCCTGGGATGGATCGCCGCCGACGCGCTCCGCGAGATAGCCCAACACACGGGCGAGACACCCGACGCCGTCGTACAACGCCTCGCCGCCCGACACGCCGACCGCGACTAACCCCGCCGCTACAGTCGTGACGTGACTTTCGCAGACCGAACCGCAGAACCCTCCTAGGACGGCTCTGCGGAACGCGGCCCGTCGCGAGCCGGGGGCCGCGTGGCGATCCGGCGGCGTTCCGCAGAGGGCTCCTGGGAAAAGCAGAACGGCCCCGGGGGAAGCCGGGGCCGTTCTGGGAGAGCTCGCGGTTACGCGGCGCGCGGGATGCGACGCTCGATCTCGGTGGCCTCGTCGACCGTCTTGCGGGCGACGCCGCCGACGTACGACTTGAGCTCCTTGGCGATGTCGGCCACGGCGACGAGCACGATGCCGGTGGCGACGTGGTGCATCCACGCCTCGCGGAGCGGCTGGCCGAACGCGTCGAAGACGGAGTAGCCGAGGCCCCAGGCGACCAGGGTCGCGAGGACGGCGCCGACGGTGCGGGTGAGGGCCTTGGGGGTCTTCAACGGGACGAGCTCGTCGACGACCTCCATCGCCACACCAAGGCCGAGCCCCAGGCCGAGCAGGATGACGAAGGCGTACACGGTGCCTCCTCGAGGCGGGTGTCGGCGGCACTTCCGCCGTACACCACCTTCGACCAAGGGGGATCACGGGAGTTACACCCAACCTTTTCCGCGGCGCGCGGCGTAGAGGGGGCATGACCGCGGTGGTCGAGCGGGCGTCGTTCGAGGAGTGGGTCCGCCCGCACCTCGGCGCGATGGCGCGCCTCGCCGAGCGCCTCGCGCCCGGCGACGGCGACGACGTCGTGCAGGACGCGCTGACGCGGGCGTGGCGGCGGTGGGAGACGTTCGACGCGGGGCGCGGCACGCCGCGTACCTGGCTGCTCGCCATCGTGGCCGACCGGGCGCGGCGTACGCGGCTGCGGCGGCGCGTGACCGTGCCGCTGGTCGACGACGTCGCGGAGCCGGCGAGGGAGGGCGACGTCGCGTTGGAGGGGGCGTTGCGTCGCCTCCCCCGCCGGCAACGGCTCGCGGTGGCGTTGCACTACTTCACCGGCCTGTCGGTCGCGGAGTGCGCGGTGGTCATGGGATGCGCGGAGGGGACCGTGAAGTCGACGCTGCACGACGCCCGCCGCCGGTTGCGCGAGGAGCTGGGCGATGACTGACGAGCGGATGGACGAGCGGCTGCGCGAGTACGCCGCGCGGTGGGCGGCGGCACGGCCCGCGCCCGCCTCCGTGCCGCTCGGTCGGCAGCCGCGCCGCACGGGGTGGGTGCCGGTCGCGGCGGCCGCGTCGGTGGTCGCGCTGGTCGCCGGGATCGCGTACGCCGTCGCCCCGCGCCGCTCCCCCGCCCCGCCGCCCCCGCTGGCGTCGGCGTCGGTCCCGCCGGTACCGACCGCGCCGGCCTGCGGGCAGTCGCAGGTCCGGGGGGAGGTGGCGTTCCGGCCCACGGCCACCTACGTCGACGGCACGCTCGACCTCTGGACGGCGGGCCCGACCTGCACGATCCCGCACGTGCCGACGCTGTCGGTCGTCGGCGACGGGCTGCGCGACCTCGGCGTGACGTACCGCTTCGCCGGCGACGACGTCCCGGTCGTGCTGACGGCGGCGCACCGGCGCCTGTCGCTGACGTGGTCGCCGCCGTTCTGCGCGCAGACGCAGGTCGTCGTGCTGATGGTCACGATCCGCACGGACGACGCGTTTCGGCTGCCGCTGGACAAGGCGGCGCTGCCGGAGTGCGACGCGGTGGATCGCGGCCCCGAGACGAACGTCCTGCACGCGCAGTGGGAGCACCGGCACTGCACGACCGCGGACTGGCAGGTCGTCTCCTCCGACGCGGCCACGGGCGAGCACGGCGTGACGGTGACGGCGGTGCTGCGCAACGTCTCCGCCGACTTCTGCGACCCGTACGCGAAGCCGTTCCTCGGCATCCGCACCGCCGACGGGCGCGACCTCGACCTGGGGCACGTGAGCACGATGGACCTGCGCAGCGGCCCCGGCGTCCCGCCGGGCGGGCAGGTTCGCGCGGAGGTGCTGTGGACGGCGTACTGCGGGCCGCACCCGGGCGGCTACGACGCGTCGATGACCGTGCACGGCGCGCGGCTCGCGCTGGCTCTGCGCGCGCACCCCGTACCGCCGTGCCGCGACCAGGACGAGGACACCGACGGCTCGGTGGCGACCGGCTGGCTGACGCCGCTGCCGTAGCGCGCCGGCGCACGGAGTGACGTGACGAGGCGCGCGAGCCCTCCACCCCCGCAGGTGCTCGGAACAGCTCGCGCGCCTCGCACGTACGGCCCGTGCGCGGCGCGCCCACGGACCGGACGGGCGGCGCCCCCGCAGGCGCCCGCCGCAAGGCACTGTGCCGCCTCGTCCCGCCCGTGTCTGTCGGGTATCCGACACTTCTGCCGCGCGGTGGGCGGTCCCGCCGCGCTTTTTGTCACAGGACCGGTCCAGACTTCTCCTCATGGGTGCACTCGACCGCTTCTCCCCGGCCACGCGCGCGTGGTTCGAGGGGGCGTTCGCCGCGCCCACGGCTGCGCAGGAGGGCGCGTGGGCGGCCGTGCAGGAGGGGTCGAACGCCCTGGTCGTCGCCCCGACGGGGTCGGGCAAGACGCTGGCGGCGTTCCTGTGGTCGCTCGACCGCCTCGCCTCGCTGCCGGTGCCTGAGGACAAGGGGCGGCGGTGCCGGGTCGTCTACGTGTCGCCGCTCAAGGCGCTCGCGGTCGACGTCGAGCGCAACCTCCGCGCGCCGCTCACCGGGCTGCGTTCGGCCTCGGCCCGGCTCGGGCTGCCGCCGCCGGAGGTCGCCGTGGCGGTGCGCTCGGGTGACACGCCGGCGGACGAGCGGCGACGGTTCACGACGTCGCCGCCGGACATCCTCATCACGACGCCGGAGTCACTGTTCCTGATCCTGACCAGCGCGGCGCGGGAGTCGTTGCGCGGCGTGGAGACCGTGATCGTGGACGAGGTGCACGCGCTCGTCGCGACCAAGCGCGGCGCCCACCTCGCCCTGTCGCTCGAACGCCTCGACGCGCTGCTCGACGCGCCCGCGCAGCGGATCGGGCTGTCGGCGACGGTGCGGCCGGTGGACGAGGTCGCGCGCTTCCTCGGCGGGTCGCGGCCGGTCCGCGTGGTGGCGCCGCCCGCGGCGAAGACGATCGAGCTGGAGGTCGTCGTCCCCGTCGAGGACATGTCCGCGCTCGGCGAGGGGCTCGGCGTGACGTCGGGGTCGGCGGCCGGCGGTGAGGACCGTTCCTCGATCTGGCCGGCCGTGGACGAGCGCATCGTCGACCTGATCGAACGGCACCGTTCGACGATCGTGTTCGCCAACTCCCGCCGCCTCGCCGAGCGCCTGTGCGCGCGGCTCAACGCGATCGCGTACGAGCGGCGTACCGGCGAGTCGTTGGAGGAGTCGCACTCCCCCGCCGCGCTGATGGCGCAGGCCGGCACCGGCGCCGGGGCGCCCGCCGAGATCGCGCGGGCGCACCACGGCTCGGTCTCCAAGGAGCAGCGCGCCCTCATCGAGGAGGACCTCAAGGCGGGGCGGCTGCCCGCCGTCGTCGCGACGTCGTCGTTGGAGCTCGGCATCGACATGGGCGCGGTCGACCTCGTGATCCAGGTCGAGTCGCCGCCGTCGGTCGCGTCGGGGCTGCAACGCGTCGGCCGCGCGGGCCACCAGGTGGGCGCGGTGTCGCGGGGGGTGCTGTTCCCGAAGTACCGGGGCGACCTCGTGCAGAGCGCGGTCGTGGTGGAGCGCATGCGCGACGGCGAGATCGAGTCGTTGCGCTACCCGCGCAACCCGC
>DASZER010000069.1:0-17677 GCA_035940575.1 Frankiaceae bacterium
CCCGCCCCCGCCCCGCCCCGCCCGCCCCCCCCCCCCCCCCCCCCCGCCCCGCCCCACCCCCCCCCCCCCCGGGCGCCCCCGCACGTCCCGCGACGGCCGCGCCTCTGCCGCGCCGCACCTCCCCTCGCCACGCTCCGCGACCGCGCGTCGCTGCTTGCAATCGCGCCTGCCCCCGCCGAAGGTCACGGTGTGGCCGCCGAGACGCCTGCCCCGCCGCTGCCCGAAGGGCTCGCGGCGGCGCTCGACGCGTTCCGGCGCCACCTCGCCGCCGAGCGCGGCCTCTCCGCGCACACCGTCGCCGCCTACGGCGTCGACATCGCCGGCCTGCTCGACCACGCCGCCCGTCTCGGGGCCGCCACGCTCGACGACATCGACGCCTCGACGCTGCGGAGCTGGCTCGCGCGGCTGCGTACCTCCGGCTACGCCCGCGCCACGCTCGCCCGCCGCGCGTCGTCGGCCCGCGTGTTCTTCGCGTTCGCCGTCCGCCGTGGCCTCGCGACCACCGATCCGGCGGGACGCCTCGCGACGCCGAAGACCGAGCGCCGCCTCCCGCGCGTCCTCTCCCAGCCCGAGGCGGCGGCGCTGGTCGGCCTGCCGCCGGAGGACGACCCGATGGGTGTCCGCGACCGCGCCCTGCTCGAGCTCCTGTACGCCACCGGCGTGCGCGTAGGGGAGCTCTGCGCGCTCGACGTCGACGACCTCGACACCGGCCGCCGCGTCGTTCGCGTCATGGGCAAGGGGTCCAAGCAGCGGACCGTCCCCTACGGCGTCCCCGCGGCCCGCGCGCTCGACCGCTGGCTCACCACCGGACGCCCCGCGCTGCTGGCGCCCGGGGCGGGCGCGGCGTTGTTCCTCGGCGCGCGCGGGCGCCGCATCGACCAGCGCGCGGTACGCCGGCTCGTTCACGGGTATCTGGGAGAGCTGAACGGCGTCGACCTGGGGCCGCACGGCCTGCGGCACTCAGCGGCGACGCACCTGCTCGAAGGCGGAGCTGACCTGAGAAGCGTCCAGGAGCTACTCGGGCACGCTACGCTCGCTACGACCCAGATCTACACGCACGTGTCCGCCGACCGACTGAAGGCTTCCTATGAACAAGCCCACCCCCGAGCCTGACGACGCCAGCGCGTCGGGCACGACCGCGACCACGTCGCGGCGGCGGGCGGGCGGAGCCGTGGACGTCGATCGCGCCGAGGTCGACAACGCGATCGCGGAGCTGTGGCGCGAGTTCAAGGGCTCCGGCGACGCGGCGCTGCGCGAGCGGCTGATCCTCCACTACTCGCCGCTGGTGAAGTACGTGGCCGGCCGCGTCGGCGTCGGCCTGCCGCCGAACATCGAGCAGGCCGACCTCGTGTCGTACGGGATCTTCGGCCTCATCGACGCCATCGAGAAGTTCGACCTGAGCCGCGCGATCAAGTTCGAGACGTACGCGATCAGCCGCATCAAGGGCGCGATCATCGACGAGCTGCGCGCGATCGACTGGATCCCGCGCTCGGTCCGCTACAAGGCGCGCGAGGTCGAGAAGGCGTACGCGGCGCTGGAGACACGCCTGTTCCGCACGCCGACCGCGGCCGAGGTCGCCGCCGAGCTGAACATCTCGCTCGACGACCTCCACGCGATCTTCAGCCAGGTGTCGTTCGTCAACGTCGTCGCCCTCGACGAGCTGCTCAACGTCGGCGGCGAGCGCGGCGACAAGCTCTCCCTGGTCGACACGCTCGAGGACACGCGGGCCGAGGACCCAGTGATGGCGTTCGAGACCGAGGAGACGAAGTACCTCCTCGCCCGCGCCATCAACACGCTGCCCGAGCGCGAGAAGATCGTCGTGACCCTCTACTACTACGAGGGCCTGACGCTCGCCGAGATCGGCCAGGTCCTGGGCGTGACCGAGAGCCGCATCTGCCAGATGCACACCAAGGCCGTGCTCCAGCTTCGCGGAAAGCTGGCGGACCAGCGCGACTGACCGCGCCGTCGCGCGACTCAGCGCGCGCGGCTGAGCCCGCTGCGTTACCCGCGGGCGGCCGGGCCACTTGGGTGATGTGCCGCCCTGACGCGGTGATCCCACGAGTGGGGCGCACGCCCCGCGCCCGCAGCGCAGCCGTGGGTTCGCCGGTCGCGCACCGGCGGTCGCGCTCGTCGCCACGCGTTCCGCCGCCTGAGGCGTACGGCTTGCGCACAGCGGCCGTGCCCGGCGCGACGGTCCGCGACGCAGACGCGTACGAATCCCGCCCCTCGCCGTGCCCGTGGCGACCAGGTGCGCCCACGGCTGCACTGACGCGCGCGGGCGCGCGACGGTCCACGGCGCCGCGGGGCGTCAGGGCGAGTCGCGGCCCCGGGCCAGGGCCCTTCGGGGTCGGCGGCGGAAGGTCGTCGCCGCGAGCGCGAGGGCTGGTGCTCCGGTCGCGACCAGCGCGCCTACGGCTGCGCTGCCCGGCGATGGCGCGCGGTGGGGTGCGCCGGTACCCGGCGCGAGTGCGGTCGGCGCCGGGGCCGGCGGGGCCGCCGGTGGTGGCAGCGGGGGCGCCGGGTCGGCGGGCGCTACTGGGACGAGGCGGCTCGGGCCGCGGCGGAGCAGCAGCAGCGGGTCGAGGTACGTCTCGCCGCGCAGCAGTCCCCAGTGCAGGAGCGCGTCCGGCGGTGACGTGCCGGCATGGCCCGAGTCGAGCAGGGCGATCGCCTCGCCGACGTCGACCGAGGCGCCGACGTCGACGAGCGGCGTCACCGGCTCGTACGTCGTCCGCAACGCGCCGTGCCGTACGACGAGCACGCCGCGCTCGGCGAGCGCGCCGGCGTAGGTGACGGTCCCCGCCCCGGCGGCGCGAACGACGTCGCCCTCCGAGCCCGCGAGGTCGACGCCGCGGTGGCCGGAGCCCCACGTGGTCTCGGGCGGGTCGAACGGGCGGCGTACGTCGAGCGCTCCGTCGAGCGGCGCTACCCACGAAGGAGACGCCACCCACGAGGGAGACACCACCCACGAAGGAGACACCGCGCGCGCCGGGGGCGCGAGCAGGAGAGGGCCGAGCAGGGCGGCGAGCAAGAGCACGAACGGCATGGGTCAAGGCTGTCGCGCGGAGCCTGTGGACAACGGAGCGACGGGGAATCTGTGGACAACGGCGCGGCGGCACCCCGCCACACCGCAAAAGGCGGCTAGCTGGACGGCGGCTGCGACACGTTCTTCAGCTTGACCAGCCGGAAGGTCGGCGCGTACCAGACGACGTTGTCGTGCTTCCACGAGTGCGGGCAGCAGTTCGGGGCGCCGTCGGAGTAGTCGGCCTCGTAGTACGAGACGTAGCCCTTCGAGCGCACGTAGATCTGCGGGTGGCTGCCCTCGGGGTGGTGCGCCGCGAGCTTCAGCGGCGACGACTTGCGCCACGTGACGAGGTCGTAGCCGGCGTACGTCCCCGACCCGCGGAACGTCACGATGACGACGAGCGTGTCGCGCACCTGGCCGGTCAGCGAGCCCGTGCGGACGGTCACGTCCGCCCACTGGCCCGGCTCGCCGATGCCGACGTACGTCAGCGAGTCGGACCCGTTCTTGAGCCGCTGGTAGATCCGCACGACGATCCGCGGCTCGTCGGCGCCGGGGAGGTTGTGCTGCTCGCGCCCGGTGATCCACGTCGCAACGCCGCCGGGCATCGCGACGACGCCGCACGCGACGTCGTTCAGGTCCGGGTCGTGGACCTCGCAGCCGTTCTCGGGGTCGGGGTCGGTGAGGTTCTCGTCCTCGCTGGCCTGGAGGTACGCGCCCTTGGCCGTGAGCACGGTGCCGGGCGGCGGCGTCGGCTTGGGGGGCGTGGGCTTCGGCTTGGGCGGCGTCGGCTTCGGTGAGGGCGACGGCGACGGCGGCCGCGACACGGACACCGACGGCGACGGCTTGGCGGGAGGTGACACCGACGGCGCCGACGACGTCACGCCCGGCGCAGGCGAGGACGGCTGCGCCGACGGCGCCTTGTCCGGCGAGCACGCCGCCAACGCGGCCAGCGCGCACGCCGACGCCACGAACCCACGCAGCCTCACGAAGACCCCTCCCGACACGACCACACGACTTTGACCGAACGAGCCCCCCGTCGGCCGAGCGCACCGTACCGTCCGGGAACGGACACGTGGGAGAGCGGAGTACGAAAATGTCCTGCAACCGGTGCGGCGCCGACGTCCCCGCCGACGCCACCACCTGCCCTTCCTGCGGCGCCCCGGCGCGCGACGCGGCGACCCAGGCGACGGCCGTCATGGACGACGTCGGCGGGCGCCTCGCCCGCGCGGCACGCAACGCCAGCGACAACCTCGCCGGCCGCGTCCCCGGCAGGTCGATCGCCGTCGTCGGCTACGCCGTCCTCCTGCTCGCCGTCCTGCTCGACGTCGTCCCCGGCAGCCACGGCGGCCGGTACGCGTCGTTCGGCTGGAAGGCCACGAAGCTCGGCCACTTCTGGGACCTCGTCATCCCCGTCCTCGCGGGCCTCGCGCTCTACCGCCGCCTCACCGCGACCGACGCCGACGACCACCCGGCGCTGCCCGCCGCGGTCGCCGCGCTCGCGGCCGCGCAGGCGTACCTGCTGCTCGACCTCTCGCTGATCCCGCTGCTCGTCCTCGCGGCGGCGGTGATCCTGGTCTACGACGCCGCCCGCACCGGGCTCCTGCGCGCCGGCCTCGACGCCGCGCGCGACGGGCTCGAACGCACCCCGAGCCGCACGACCACGGGCGTCGCGCTCGTCCTCGTCGCGGTCGCGATCTCGCTGATCCCCGGCAGGCCCGTCAACTGGCTCGGCGGCGTCGTCACGCTCGGCAGCGACGTCACCGGCACCGCGTGGGCGGTCGTGCTTATCGCCGGCGGCGTGGCCGCGATCGTGCTCCAGAGCCGTCGCGAGTGGTGGGCCGACTGGGTCGTCGGCGGCTACGTCCTGCTCGCGCTCGCGTGGGCGATCGTGCTGTTCAACCTCAGCCTGGTCCCGCTGCTCTGGCTCGCCGGCGCGGTCGTCGCGAGCTACGACCGCTACCAGCGGGCCAAGGCGCGGACCAACGGCGCCCTCACCGTCCGCCGCCTCACGCAGGGCACCCGCAAGCTCGTCCTCGTCGGAGCGCCGCTCGCGATCGCCGCGATGTCGCTGACCTGGTCCGAGGTCACCACGGCCGGCTACTTCATGGGCGGCTACGAGTCCTCGTACTCCAGCTACTACGGCGGCTACGTCAGCGACTACAGCTTCACCAAGTACTACATGCCTGGCATCCAGGCCTCGAACACCGGCTTCACGACCGGGCCCTCCGACTTCTACGTCGGCCCGCTCGTCGTGGCGGCGCTGCTCGCCCTGCTCGTCGCGGCCCTGTGGGTCTCGACGAGGCCCATCCCGGGCTGGGGCTACGTGCTCCCGGCCGCGGTCACGGCGCTGGTCGCGCTGTGGTGGCTGTTCCACGTCGACACCGAGTGGGGCCCGTGGGCGTTCCTCGCCGGCCTCGCGCTGGTCGGCGTCGCCACGGTCTCGGTCGCGCTGCCGACGGTACGGGCGCGTACGGCGCCTCCCGCGTAGTCCGCTACACTGGCTCCCGGCGGCTCCGGCGACGGGGCCGACCTCGCATGTCCGCGCCCCCGCCCCGCGGGGGAGGCGCCTCGGTCCGGCACAGCCGGCACGCACCCACGGCGGACATCAGGCGCGGCGTGCAACCCGTACGCCGCGGACGAACCGAGCGAGCCGGGACGGCCGAGCGCCGACCGGCGGGAAAGGCGCGTGCGGCCATGGCCGTCGTCACCATGAAGCAGCTGCTCGAGAGCGGCGTGCACTTCGGGCACCAGACCAAGCGCTGGAACCCGAAGATGAAGCGCTACATCTTCACCGAGCGCAACGGCATCTACATCATCGACCTCCAGCAGACGCTGTCGTACATCGACCGCGCCTACGAGTTCGTGAAGGAGACCGTCGCCCACGGCGGCACGGTGCTGTTCATCGGCACCAAGAAGCAGGCGCAGGAGGCGATCGCCGAGCAGGCGTCGCGCGTCGGCATGCCGTACGTCAAGGAGCGCTGGCTCGGCGGCATGCTCACGAACTTCTCCACGGTCTACAAGCGCCTCCAGCGCCTCAAGGAGCTCGAGATGATCGAGCAGACCGGCGGCGCCACGGTCATGACCAAGAAGGAGAGCCTCGTCCTCTCGCGCGAGAAGGCGAAGCTCGAGCGCACCCTCGGCGGCATCCGCGACATGCAGCGGACCCCGAGCGCGGTGTGGGTCATCGACACGAAGAAGGAGCACATCGCGGTCGGCGAGGCGCGCAAGCTCGGCATCCCGGTCGTCGCGATCCTCGACACCAACTGCGACCCCGACGAGGTCGACTTCCCGATCCCCGGCAACGACGACGCGATCCGTTCGGCGACGCTGCTCACCCGCGTCATCGCCGACGCCGTCGCCGAGGGCCTGATGCAGCGCGCGTCGGCCAACGCCAACGCCGGCCGCGGCGAGGACAAGCCGAACGTCGACGGCCAGCTCGCCACCGACGAGCCGCTCGCGGACTGGGAGCTCGAGCTGCTCAAGACCGGCCAGCAGGCCGACGCCGCCCCGGCCGAGGCCACCGCCGCGCCGGCCGCCGCCCCGGCCGCCGAGGCCGCCCCGGCCGCTCCGGCGACCGAGGCCCCGGCCGCCGAGGCCGCAGCCCCGGCCACCGAGGCACCCGGCGCCGACACCCCCTCCGCCTGACCCAGACACCGAAGGAACACCGATGGCCGAGATCACCGCTGCCGACGTCAAGCGCCTCCGCGAGGCGACCGGCGCCGGCATGATGGACTGCAAGAAGGCGCTGGAGGAGACCGGCGGCGACTTCGACGCCGCCGTCGACCTGCTGCGTACCAAGGGCATGGCGAAGGCCGCGAAGCGCGGTGCCGAGCGCACCGCCTCCAACGGCCTCGTCGCCGCCAGCGAGGGCGCGCTGATCGAGCTCGCGTGCGAGACCGACTTCGTCGCGAAGAACGAGCAGTTCCAGCAGCTCGCCGCCGACATCGCCGCGCACGCGGCCGCGTCGGGCGTCGGCGAGGTCGAGAAGCTGCTCGACGAGACGCTCGCCGACGGCAAGACCGTGCGCGAGAACGTCGAGAGCCTCAACGCCGTCATCGGCGAGAAGATCGAGCTGCGCCGCGTGGCGTTCCTCGACGGCCAGGTGGCGTCGTACATGCACCGTCGCGCGAGCGACCTGCCGCCGCAGGTGGGCGTGCTCGTGGAGTTCGACGGCGACGACCTCACCGCCGCGCGCGGCGCCGCGATGCAGATCGCCGCGATGCGGGCGCAGTACGTCTCCCGCGAGGAGATCCCGGCCGAGGACATCGAGCGCGAGAAGCGCGTCGCCGAGGCCACCGCCCGCGAGGAGGGCAAGCCCGAGGCCGCGCTCCCGAAGATCGTCGAGGGCCGCGTCAACGGCTTCTACAAGGAGGTCGCCCTCCTCGAGCAGTCGTCGGTCCAGGACAGCAAGAAGACCGTGAAGCAGATGCTCGACGAGGCCGGCGTGACCGTGAAGCGGTTCGTCCGCTTCGAGGTCGGGCAGGCCTGAGCGCATGGGTGACGAGCGGCGCTGGTCCCGCGTACTCCTCAAGATCTCCGGTGAGGCGTTCGCGGGATCGGACCCGCTCGGCATCGACCCGAACGTCGTCGCGACGATCGCGAACGAGGTGTGCGCCGTAGAGGGCGTGCAGATCGGGATCGTCGTCGGCGGCGGCAACATGTTCCGCGGCGCCGCGCTCGAGAAGGCCGGCATGGACCGTCCGCGCGCGGACTACATGGGCATGCTCGCCACGGTCATCAACTGCCTCGCGCTCCAGGACGCCCTGGAGAACCGCGGCATGGAGACTCGCGTCCAGACCGCGATCCAGATGGGCCAGATCGCCGAGCCGTACATCCCGCGCAAGGCGATCCGCCACCTCGACAAGGGCCGGGTCGTCATCTTCGGCGCGGGCATGGGCGCGCCGTACTTCTCGACGGACACGACGGCCGCGCAGCGCGCGCTGGAGATCGGCGCGCAGGCGGTCCTCAAGGGCACGCAGGTCGACGGCGTCTACGACGACGACCCGCGCGCCAACGCCGACGCCGTCCGCTACGACTCCGTCGACTACTCCGAGGTCCTCGCGAGGGGCCTCAAGGTCATGGACGCGACCGCGATCAGCCTCTGCATGGACAACGACCTGCCGATCGTCGTGTTCGACCTGCTGACGCCGGGCAACATCGGCCGCGCCGTGCGCGGTGAGAAGATCGGCACGATCGTCTGCCCCAACGACTCCGCCTCCTAGGGAGAACGCCGTGATCGACGACACGCTCTTCGAAGGCGAGGAGAAGATGGAGAAGGCCGTCTCCGTCTGCCGCGACGAGCTCGCGACGATCCGCACGGGCCGCGCGACGCCCGCGATGTTCAGCAAGATCACGGCGGACTTCTACGGCACCACGACCCCGCTCTCGCAGATGGCGTCGATCACGGTCCCCGAGCCGCGCATGGCGGTCGTGAAGCCGTACGACAAGTCCTCGCTCGGCGCGATCGAGAAGGCGATCCGCGACAGCGACCTCGGCGTCAACCCGACGAACGACGGCACGCTCATCCGGATCGTCCTCCCGCAGCTCACGGAGGAGCGCCGCAAGGACCTCATCAAGGTCGCGCGGCACAAGGCGGAGGAGGGGCGCGTGGCGATCCGCTCGGTACGCCGCCACGCCAAGGACGCGCTCGACAAGCTGGCCCGCGACGGCGAGGCGGGCGAGGACGACGTACGCCGCGCGGAGAAGGAGCTGGAGGACCTGACGCACAAGTACGTCGCGCAGGTCGACGACCTCCTCAAGCACAAGGAGGCGGAGCTGCTCGAGGTCTGACGACCTCGCAGGCTCCGCGAGCCATGTCCGTCGCCGAGGTACCGAGCCCGGCCGAGGTACCCGACGTCGGCGAGAAGCCGGTCCCGAGCAAGGCGGGCCGCAACCTCCCCGCCGCCATCGCCGTCGGCCTCACGCTCGGCGCGCTGATCCTCGGGACGCTGTTCACCGAGCGCCGTGTCTTCGCCGCCGTCATCGCCGCCGCCGTCGGCATCGGCATCCTCGAGCTCTCCCGCGCGCTGCGCGAGAACGGCATGCGGGCCGCCCGCACGCCCCTGGTCGTCGGCGGCGCGGTCACGATCGGCGCGGCGTACCAGCGGGGGTCCACGGCGCTGCTGTTCGGGCTCGTCGCGACCTGCCTCGCCTGCCTCGCGTGGCGCCTCGCCGACGGCGGCCCCGGCGTCGTGCGCGACTGGTCGGCGAGCGTGTTCGTGGCGGCGTACGTGCCGTTCCTCGCGGGCTTCGCGGCGCTGATGACCGCGCCGGAGAACGGCGCCGCGCGCATCGTGGCGTTCATCGCGACGACCGTGTGCAGCGACGTCGGCGGCTACGTCGCGGGCGTGCTGAAGGGCAGGCACCCCATGGCCCCGAGCGTCTCGCCGAAGAAGACGTGGGAGGGCTTCGCCGGCTCGACGGTCGCCTGCGTCGTCTGCGGGATCGCGCTCGTCTCCGGTGTCATGGAGATCGCGTGGTGGGAGGGCGGGCTGTTCGGCCTCGCGGTCGTCGGCGCCGCGACGGTCGGCGACCTCGGCGAGTCGCTCGTGAAGCGCGACGTCGGCATCAAGGACATGGGCCACCTGCTGCCCGGGCACGGCGGCATCATGGACCGCCTCGACTCGCTGCTCGCCGTCGCGCCGGTGGCGTGGATGCTGCTCACGCTGTGGGCGCCGGTCCGATGACGTCGCTGCCGCTCGTCTTCGAGGCGCCGCGGCGTGGCAAGCCACCGCGCCACCTCGCCGACCTCTCCCGCGACGAACGCCGCGCGGCCGTGGAAGCCCTGGGACACAAGGCTTTCCGCGCGGGCCAGCTCGCGCGCTGGTACTTCACCGCGCTCGAGGACGACCCGTCGCGGATGACCGACCTGCCTGCCGACGCGCGCGACGCCCTGGTGGCGGACCTGCTGCCGGCGTTGATGACGCCGTTGCGTCACGTCGAGGCCGACGCGGGCGCGACGCGCAAGACGCTGTGGCGGCTGCACGACGGCGCGCTGGTCGAGTCCGTGCTCATGCGCTACCCCGACCGCAACACCGTCTGCGTCTCGTCGCAGGCGGGCTGCGGGATGGCGTGCCCCTTCTGCGCTACGGGCCAGGGCGGGCTGACCCGCAACATGAGCGCCGCGGAGATCGTGGAGCAGGTCGTCGCGTCGGCGCGGATGCTCGCGCGGTCGGAGCTGCCCGGCGGCCCCGGGCGCGTGAGCAACGTCGTCTTCATGGGCATGGGCGAGCCGCTCGCCAACTACAACGCGGTCGTCGGCGCCGTACGCAGGCTCTCCGAGGACGTCGGCATCTCGCAGCGTTCGATCACGGTGTCGACGGTCGGGCTCGTGCCCGCGATCGAGAGGCTCTCGGCCGAGGGCCTCAACGTCACCCTCGCCCTGTCGCTGCACGCGCCGGACGACGAGCTGCGCGACACCCTCGTCCCGGTCAACACGCGCTGGAACGTCGGCGAGGCGCTCGACGCCGCGTGGGCGTACGCCGCGCGGACGAAGCGGCGCGTCAGCATCGAGTACGCGCTCATCCGCGACGTGAACGACCAGCCGTGGCGCGCGACGCTGCTCGGCTCGCTGCTCAAGGGGCACCTCGTCCACGTCAACCTGATCCCGCTCAACGAGACGCCCGGCTCGGAGTGGACCGCGAGCACGAAGGAGTCGCAGCGGGAGTTCGTGCGGCGGCTGGAGGCGGCGGGCGTTCCCGTGACGGTCAGGGACACGCGGGGCAGCGACGTCGCGGCGGCGTGCGGGCAGCTCCGCGCGTCGGAGGGCTAGCGACCCAGGGCGGCACGGACGGCCGCGCGCGCGGAGGCGCCGGCGCGGCGTACCGCGAGGCGCGTCGCGCGCAGCCGCGCCCGGGTCGCGGCAGTGGCGGCGCGTACGGCGTCCGCGACCGGTCGCGACACGGCGGCGACGGCGCCGCGTACCGACGCGGCGACCCGCGACGCGACGGCCGCGACGGTCGCCACCGCGCGGACGAACGGCCGCGCGACGAGCGCGACGACCCGCGCCGCGCGCGCCGCCGCGTCGCCGACCGCCCGGAGCGCCGCGCCGAGCACCGCGCCGACCGCGCCGGAGACGGCGGCGACGACGGCACCGACCGCGCGCGAGGCGCGCGCCACGACGGCACCGACGGCGGCGAGTGCCGTACCCACGGCGTGCGAGACGGCGGCGGCGACGGCACCGACCGCGCCGAGCACCGCGCCCACCGCCCCAGCGACCGCGCGGGCGACCGCGCCGACCCGGTGCGCCACCGACCCCACGACGCGGCTCACGGCCGCGCCCGCCGACGCCACCGCAGCGCCGACCGCGGCCAGCACCGCCCCGACCGCGCGCCCGGTGGCCGCGACCGCGCGCCCCGCGAGGGCGAACGGCCGCCACACCACCCGCGCCACCGCGCGCACCACCGCGCGGACGCGGCGCGCGACGGCGCGCACCGCCGACACCGTGACGCGGACGGGCTGCCACACGACCCGCGCGACGGCCCGTACGAGCACCGCCACGCGCCGCACGACCGCGCGCACGCCGCGCCCGGTCACGACGAACGGCTGCCACACCGCGCGCACCGTCGCCCGCGTCACGACGGCGACCCGCCGCGCGACCGCGCGCGCCCCGCGCCACACGACGACGAACGGCTGCCACACCGCGCGCACCGTCGCCCGCGTCACCACGACGACCCGGCGCCCGACCGCGCGTGCCCCGCGCCACACGACGACGACCGGCCGCCACACCGCGCGCACCGCCGCGCGCGCCACGACGACCGCGCGGCGCACCGACGCGACGACCGCGCGCACCGCGCCTCGACCGGCCTCCCACACCACGACGAACGGCACCAGCACGACCGTCAGCGCGCGCGTCACCGGGCCGTCGGGCAGGCGCTCGCTCATCGGGACAGCGACCGTACGACGACGTCGAGGTCGTCGATCGACGTGGCGCCGTTGAGGGCGTCGATCTCCTCGCGCGCCCGTACCGCCGCGACCCGCTCGTCGCGGTCGGGCGGCGCCGCGCGCAACGCCGCCGCCGCCGCGCGGATCGCCGAGGCGCGGCGGGCGACGTACGCCGTCTCCTCGGGCGTCGACGGCGCGCGCCCGCCGAGCATCGACGCGCACTCGACCACGGCGCGGTGCCCGGCCCCGACCGCCTCCTCGCCGGTGGAGCCGTGCGGGGCCGCGGCGGCGAGCAGGCCGTCGTACGCCGCCAGCAGCTCCGCCGTCGCGGGGGACGACGCGAGCGGGCTGCCCGAGGCGAGCAGGGCCTCGTAACGCCGCCGCCGCGCGCGCCGCTGCACCCGCCGCGCCAGCGACCGCGCGGGCAGCGCGAGCCCCAGCACGACGAGCACGACGCCCCAGACGATCGCGCCGCGCGCGAGCAGCACCGCGCCCGCCACGAGCAGCACGGCGTCGAACCAGCCGGGACCGCCCTCGTCGGCGGGACCGAACAGCTCGTCCAGCACGACGTCCACGTCGCGCGGCCCGTCGCCGCGTCTCACCGGACCCGGCGTCCACGGCACGACGGCCGCGTCCTCCCCTTCGCCCACGTCACCCCCAACGGTCCGGCGCGGCCCTGCGATCCCGCGACCCTACGATCCGGTCGTGCGCATCCTCGTCCTCGGCGACTCGCTGGCGTTCCACGGGCCGAGCCAGGCCGAGCTGCTGACGCACCCGGGCCTGTTCCCGAACGTCCTCGGCAGGCTCCTCGACGCGCACGTCGACACCCAGGCGCGCCTCGGCTGGACCGCGCGCGACGCGTGGTGGGCGCTGACGCGCGACCCGTACCTCTACTCGGTCCTGCTCCCGAACGCCGACGTCGTCGTCCTCGCGCTCGGCGGCATGGACCACCTGCCCGCGAGCCTGCCCGCGTACCTGCGCGCCGGCCTCGACTACGTCCGCCCGGGCGGGCTGCGGCGGCGCGTGAAGAAGGCGTACCACCTGGCCACGCCGTACGTCGTCCGCGCCACCGGCGGCGCCATGCGCGCGCTGCCGCAGCGCGTGACGTTGCACTACCTCGACCGCATCGTCGACGCGATCGGCGCGGTGCACCCGCACGTGCGGATCGTGGGCGTCGTGCCGCCGCCCTTCGACGCCGAGTACTACGGCCACGTCACCCGCACCCACGCCCCCGCCGTCGCGGCGCACCGGGAGTGGGGGAGGCGCAGGAACGTCCCGCTCGTCGACCTGCACGAGATCGTCGGGCCGCACCTCGACTCCGGCGACATGAACCCCGACGGCATGCACTGGTCGTGGGCCGCGCACGAGGAGGTCGCGAAGGCGCTGGCGGACGCGATCGGGGACTGAAGGCCCCGCCGTCCAGGGGACCTTCGGCACGTGCGGCCCGGACCTTGATAGGCCGAATGGATGCTTTTTGCTTGCCACCCTCCCGGAACAGCCCGCGCGGGGTTAGCGTTGACGAAGCCGCGGCGGTCTCGCCGCGCCCAATCCCCGCTCATGGAAGAGGGATGCATGAACCTGTCCCGTCCCCGTCGCCTGCCGATCGCGCTCGGCGCGGCGGCGGTGTCGCTGGTCGCCGGAACCGCGACCAGTGGCGCACCGACCGCGGCGCCAGCCGGCGCCGTGTCGCGGAACCGCCAGTTCGCCGAACGCGCCCTCATGTCGCAGGGCTCCCCGACCCGCGAGGGTGAGGAGGCCCGCATCGCGGCCGAGCAGTTCGCGAACGCCCGCACCGCGCCCGGGGTCGTGTCCCCCGGCGCGTACGAGGCGGCCACCGCGCAGATGGGGTCGCTCCCGACCTACGCGGGGACGTGGTCGGAGACCACGAACAAGCCGTACAACGCCGACGACCCGAAGTACCGCGACCCCCAGGAGTCCAACTCCGGTGGCGGCGCGGGCGTCGTCAGCGGCCGCGTCACCGGCATCGCCGTCGACGCGCTCGGCACCGTCTACGCGGGCGGCGCGGCGGGCGGCGTGTTCCGCTCGACCAACGGCGGCACGACCTGGACGCCCATCACCGACGCGCTCCCGACGCTGTCCGTCGGCGACCTCCGCGTCGCGCCCGACGGCGCGCTGTGGCTGGCCACCGGCGAGGGCAACACCGGCTCGACGTCGTACGTCGGCTCCGGCGTCTACCGCCTCGCCAACCCGCGCACCTCGTCGTTCACCCCCGCGAGCCGCGTCGGCAACAACGCCGACGGCACCAACCCGCTCGCCGGCAAGTTCATCAACAAGGTGAAGTTCGACGACCGCGGCAACGCGTACGCCGCCACCTCGCGCGGCCTCTGGCGCCACTCGGCGACCACCGCGTCCGGAGCCTGGACGCTGCTCGTCAACCCGGGCGTCCAGTCCTCGCCGTACGCCGGCATCGTCAACGACGTCGCCATCCGTCCCGGCACGCAGGGCCGCGAGATCGTCGCGAACGCCGCCTGGCGCGGCTACGAGGCGTACAACGGCTTCTACGTCTCCAAGGACGCCGGCGTGACGTGGGCGAAGGTCAACCCGCAGGGCGCGATCGTCGCGAAGAACGTCGGCAACGCCGAGCTCGACTACTCCGGCGACGGCAAGAAGCTCTACACCGTCGTCGAGGACACCCAGCTCTACCTGACCGGCGTGCAGAACGGCACGTCCGTGCTCATGGGCGTGTTCGTCTCGAACACCGGCTCGGTCACCGGCCCGTGGACCAACGTCGCGTCGTACAAGAAGCTCGGCGAGTCCGGCTCGGCGCTCAAGTCCAACGCCTGGAACCGCGGCTACGGCCCCGGTGTCCAGGCCTGGTACAACAACTTCATCGCGGTCGACCCGCAGAACAGCAACCACGTGTTCGTCGGCCTCGAAGAGGTCTTCGAGACCCGTGACGGCGGCTCGACGTGGAAGACGATCGGCCCGTACTGGAACTTCGGGTTCGCCTGCTGGCACTACGACGAGGCGCTCAACACCTGCCCCGACACCACGCACTCCGACCAGCACTCGATCGCGTTCGGCAACGGCCGCGTCTACGTCGGCAACGACGGCGGCATCTACAGCCGCCCGAAGAACAGCACCGCCGTCAACAAGAACGGCAACGCGACCGACTGGGTCAGCCACAACGCCGACCTGCGCACGCTCCAGTACTACTCGGTCGGCACCGGCTACGTGGACACCGACGGCGACGGCGACGTCGACGCGGCCGACAAGGCCAAGGGCGTCGCGGTGGCCGGCGGTCTCCAGGACAACGGCGGCTCGCTGCTGCTGCCCGGTGCCGCGACCATGGTCAGCCCGTTCGGCGGCGACGGCGGCGACATCATCGTCAACCCCGACAACGCCTGCGAGATCCTCGACGAGTACACGTACCTGATCCTCTGGGTCACGCGTAACTGCGGCGTCTCCGACGGCTCGGTCGCGCAGGAGAAGGCGATCATCGACGTCACCGTCCCGGACCCGTCGCCGCGCTTCACGGCGCCGTTCCGCGCCGACGGCGCGAACAAGGACCACTGGGTCGCCGGCGGCCGGTTCGTCTGGACGTGGGACAAGGGCTTCCAGATCGACAGCCCGCTCGACTGGGTCGCCAAGTACGACGTCGGCAACGGCCGCAGCATCACCGGCCTGTCGTCGTACAACGACGTCGTCTGGGCCGGCTGGTGCGGCCTCTGCAACCCGGCCGGGTTCAACCGCGGCGTCGTGACCAACTACGGCGGCTCGTACCACGAGGTCACGCTCCCCGCGGCGATGCCGAACCGCTACATCTCCAACGTCGTCGTGGACGAGAACGACGCCGACGGCTCGACGGCCTACGTCGTGTTCAACGGCTTCTCGCGCCGCTTCGTCGAGGGCCCCGGCGCCGGTGTCGGCCACCTCTGGAAGACCACCGACGGCGGCGTCACGTGGAGCGACGTCTCCGGCAACATGCCCGACGTCCCGGCCAACGACCTCGTCGTGACGGACTCCGGCACGCTGGTTCTCGGTACGGACCTGGGCACGCTCATCTCCACCGACGGTGGGGCGCACTGGCAGAGGCTCGGCTCGAACCACCCGCTCACCACCGTCATGGACCTGCACGTCGGTCCCGACGGTCGTCTCTACTCGGCCACCCACGGTCGAGGCATCTGGTCGATCGACCTTCCGTAGTTCCCGCTTCGAGCAGAGAGGCCCCGGCGATTCGCCGGGGCCTCTCTGCGTCTGCGGCACGCCCAGGAGCGGCGCTGGCGGCGTTCTCGGTCGCTTGCAGCCCCCGGGCTGCGGCGCTCCCTGCGGCCTTGCCAGCCCCACTCCTGAACGCGCCGTGCCCTCGTCGCCTCCGCCACACCGCACCACGGAATTGCGCTCCCGCATTCCACCGTCGCGGCGCTACCATCCCCCCATGAACGCTCACCGCCTGCTCCTTCCCGGGCCGCGCTGACCAGGCACCACGTCGGCGCGGCGACCCCTCCTGTGCGAGGGGTTTTTCTCTGTCCGGGACCAGACGCGAGGATGGCGCCATGAGCGACGAGTACGACGTCCATGCCGTAGAGGCCAAGTGGTTCGAACGCTGGCGCGACAGCGACCTGCACGTCGCCGCCGGGCCCGACGACCCGCGGCCGAAGAAGTACGTGCTCGACATGTTCCCGTACCCCTCCGGCGACCTGCACATGGGGCACGCCGAGGCGTGGGCGATCGGCGACGTCGTCGCGCGCTACTGGGCGCTGCGGGGCTACAACGTCCTGCACCCCGCCGGCTGGGACTCGTTCGGCCTGCCCGCGGAGAACGCCGCCATCAAGCGCGGGCTCGACCCGGCGGAGTGGACGTACGCGAACATCGACGTGCAGGCCGAGTCGTTCCGGCGGTACGCGATCTCGTTCGACTGGACGCGGCGGCTGCACACGTCCGACCCGGAGTACTACCAGTGGACGCAGTGGCTGTTCCTGCGGCTGTGGGAGAAGGGCCTCGCGTACCGCAAGGCGTCGCCCGTCAACTGGTGCCCCAACGACCAGACGGTGCTGGCGAACGAGCAGGTCATCCAGGGCCGCTGCGAGCGCTGCGACGGCCTGGTGACCAAGCGGAACCTGACGCAGTGGTTCTTCCGCATCACCGCGTACGCCGACCGCCTGCTGGACGACATGGCGCTGCTGGAGGGCAAGTGGCCCGAGCGCGTCCTGACGATGCAACGCAACTGGATCGGCCGCTCGACCGGCGCCGAGGTGGTGTTCGAGGTCGAGGGGCACGGGCCCGTCACGGTGTTCACGACGCGTCCGGACACGCTGTACGGCGCGACGTTCTTCGTCGTCGCGGCCGACTCGGCGCTGGCCGCCGAGCTGGCGGGCGACGACGCGGAGTTCGCGGCGTACGTCGAGGAGGTCAAGCGGGCGTCGGAGATCGAGCGGCTGGCGACGGACAGGCCCAAGACCGGCGTGTTCCTGAACCGCTACGCCGTCAACCCCGTCAACGGCGAGCGGCTGCCGGTCTGGGCGGCCGACTACGTGCTGGCCGAGTACGGCACCGGCGCCATCATGGCCGTGCCCGCGCACGACCAGCGCGACCTGGACTTCGCGCGGACGTTCGGGCTGCCGGTCCGCGTCGTCGTCGACACCGGGGGCGAGGACCCGAACGAGACCGGCGTCGCGACGTCCGGCGACGGCGTACTGGTCAACAGCGGCCCCTACGACGGCCTGGCGAAGGCCGACGCGATCGAGCGCGTCACCGCCGACCTGGAGTCGCGCGGCCTGGGCAAGCGCGCGATCAACTACCGCCTGC
>DASZER010000070.1:0-23012 GCA_035940575.1 Frankiaceae bacterium
TTGCTGCGTGCCCGCCCAGCCCGCGCTGCCTCCGGTGACGCTCGTGCACGGCGACGAGGAGCTGCTCGTCGCGCGTGCCGTCGCCACCGTGCTCGCGGCCACGCGGGAACGTGACCCCCAGGTGGACGTCCGCGACGTCGCCGCGTCGACGGTCGACGCGGCGGTGCTGCTGGACCTCCAGACGCCGTCGCTCTTCGGCGAGCTGCGCGTGCTCGTGCTGCGCGCCGTCCAGGACTGCGCCGACGACGTACGCGACGCGCTGCTCCCGCTCGTCGCCGCGCCGCCCGAGGGCGCCTGCCTCGTGCTCGTCCACAACGGCGGCGTCAAGGGCAAGCGACTCGTCGACGCGGCCAAGGCGGCGGGTGCGCGCGTCGTGCCGTGCGCGAAGGTCGACAAGCTCGGCGACCGCCTCGCGTTCGTGCAGAACGAGTTCGACCGCGCCGACGTGCAGGCGACGGCCGGCGCGTGCCGGGTGATCGTGGACGCCGTCGGCGGCGACCTGCGCGAGCTCTCGGGCGCGTGCGCCCAGCTCGTCGCCGACACCGTCGGGACCGTGGACGAGGCGGCGGTGAGCCGGTTCTTCCGCGGCCGCGCCGACGCGAGCGGGTTCGCCGTGGCCGACCGTGCGATGGAGGGCGACGTGCCCGGCTCGCTGGTCGAGCTGCGCCAGGCGCTCACCGCGGGCGTCGACCCGGTGCTCGTCGTCGCCGCGCTCGCGCGCCAGCTCCGAACGGTCGCCAAGGTCGCCTCGGCCGGCCGCGGCCGCCCGGACGCCGTCGCCAAGGAGCTGAAGCTCGCGCCGTGGATGGTCGACAAGGCACGGAGGCAGAGCCGGGGCTGGTCGCCCGACTCGCTCGCCGCCGCGCACGCGGCGGTCGCCGTGGCCGACGGCGAGGTGAAGGGCGGCGGCACCGACCCGGAGTTCGCCGTCGAACGCGCCGTGCTCGCGGTCGCGACGTCCTGCGGAGGAGCCCGATGACCGACACCGCCACCAGGCCGGCCGCCGCGCCCGAGCCCGCCGAGGCGCCGCACGGGTTCGACCCTGCCGAGGCGCAGCAGCCGGGCCCGGTCGGGCTCGGCGACAACCTGCGTCGCCTGCTCGCGTCGAGCGACAAGTCCGAGCCGCTCTATCCGCGCCTGCTGCGGCTCAAGCACGTCCAGCCCGCCGCATGGCAACGCGCCCTGCTGGTCGAGGGCATGATGCTCGCCGGCGGTCTCGTGGCCCTCGCCGACAAGGCGACGAGCTGGTCGCCGCTGATCCTCCCGGTCGCCGCCGCCGTCGTCGTGAAGTTCCACGACGTCCTCGCGGGCCTGCTCCCGCAGCGCCCGCGCCCCGCGCCGCAGGACGAGCCGCAGCCCTGACAGAGCCACCCCGGACACACGAACGGCGGCGCCGCCCGGGAGGAACGACGCCGCCGTCGCGGCGGGGATGGAGCCTCTGAAGCTAGAGCGAGGACGCGCGCTTCGCCATCGCGGACTTGCGGTTGGCCGCCTGGTTGGCGTGGATCACGCCCTTGCTCGCGGCCTTGTCCAGCGCGCGGGACGCGTCCTTCAGCGCGGTGAGCGCCGTGTCGCGGTCACCCGCCGAGGCGGCCTCGCGGAAGCGGCGGACCGACGTCTTGAGAGCCGACTTGACCGCCTTGTTGCGCAGCCGCGCCTTCTCGTTCGTCTTGATCCGCTTGATCTGCGACTTGATGTTCGCCACGCGAGAGCCCTCTTGCCGGAAGTAGTGGGTGGACATGCGTGCACGCCGGACGCGGCGCGCCAACCGCCGGAGACTACCAGAGCCGCAACGTGTCGAGCCAGGCCGCGGTGATCTCCCCCTGCCGGGCCTGCACGGCCCGCAGGTACGGCAGCCCCGGCGGCGCGGGCAGCATCCCGTGGGGGACGAAGTAGCCGCTCAACGCCGCCAGCACCGCCGCCAGCGCCTCGACGGGCACCGGCTCGGCGCAGCAGGCGGGCAGCACCGTAGGCGCCGGCGGGCCGCCGTAGAGCTCGACCGTCACCGCGAGCAGCACCGCGTCCACCCACGCCGCCCCGCGCGCCGCCCACGGCCAGTCCACGACCCACACGTCCGGGCCGCGGACGAGCAGGTTGTCGTGCCGCAGGTCCATGTGCAGCAACGCCGCCCCGTCCGACGCGGCCGCGAACCCCGCCTCGAGCCCCGCGAGCGCGTCGAGGTGCGTGACCGCCCACTCCGGCGCCCCCTCCGGCGGTCCCGAGGACGCCCACCGCCGCCACGCGTCGCCACCCTCCAGCGACTGCGACACCGGCGGGGCCGACGCGGGCGCCGGGCCGAGCGAGGCGTGCATCGTCCGCACCAACGCCGCCACGGCCGCCAGCGAGGAGGCGGACCACGGCACCGGCACGGTCGGCGCGTCGACGTACTCGTACGCCAGCGCCACCCAGTCGCCGTCGTCCCACGACCCGAGCAGCGCCGGCGTCCACGGCACGCGCGGCAGCCACCCCTGCACGACGACCTCGTGCCGGTAGAGCTCGGGGGTGTGCGGGTTCAACGGCGTGCCGACCGCCTTCACGAACGCCCGCCGCCCGTCCGCCAGCGTCACGCCCGCCGCGACGCCGGGCGAGAAGCCGCCCACGCGCGGCACCACCGACACGACCGGCGACCCGAGCACCGACGCGACACCCTCGCGCACCGTCGGCGGCAGCGCCGCCCACGGCAGCCGGTCGCTCTGCGGCGACTCCACGAACGACATGCGCGCGATGCTCCCTTGACGCCCGCGACCGGCGCGACGAGTTTTACCGCTCGTGACCGAGATCAAGATCGAGCACGAGAACGTCTTCGCCGACGTCGACACGTCAGGCGTCGCGCCGCACCTCGTCACCTACCTCGAGACGGTCGCCGCGCGGCCCGAGGTCGTGGAGCTGCACGACAGGGCCACCGCCCTCCTGGCGCCCCGGCCCGGCGAGCGCGTCCTCGAGGTCGGCTGCGGCCTCGGTGCCGACGCCCGCGAGCTCGCGCGCGCGGTGAGCCCCGGCGGCGCGGTCACCGCCGTCGACGTCAGCGAGGCGATGCTCCAAGCAGCCCGCGAGCGCCACGACCCGACGCTCGACGTGACCTACGAGCAGGCCGACGTCACCGACCTGCCGTACGACGACGCGACGTTCGACGTCATCCGCATCGAACGCGTCCTCCAGCACGTGCCTGACGGGGAGCGGGCGTGCGCCGAGATGGCGCGCGTCCTCAAGCCCGGCGGCCGCCTGCTCGCGCTCGACACCGACTGGCACTCGCTCGTCGCCGACGTGGGCGACGACGACCTAACGCAACGCGTCCTCGCCCACGCCACCGGCCGCATGATCCGGCCGCGCGCGGCGCGCCACCTCCGGCGGCTGCTCGCCGGCGCGGGGCTCGCCGACGTCCGCGTCGTCCCGCACGCGTTCGCCTACACGCGCCTCGCCGACGCGGCGGTGCTGCTGCCGATGTTCAACGAGGAGATCCCGCAGGAGGCCAACTTCATGGCCGACGCGGACCGCGAGCCGTGGTTCGCCGCGGCCCGCGCGGCCGACGCCGACGGCACGTTCCTCGCCGGCTGGACCGCCTACGTCGCGCTCGCGCGCAAGCCGTAGCCCCAACCCATGGGACGATCAGCGGCGTGCCCAGCACCGACCCGCGGCTGATCCGTAACTTCTGCATCATCGCCCACATCGACCACGGCAAGTCGACGCTGGCCGACCGCATGCTGGAGATGACCGGCGTCATCGAGCAGCGCAACATGCGCGCGCAGTACCTCGACCGCATGGACATCGAGCGCGAGCGCGGCATCACCATCAAGGCGCAGAACGTCCGCCTGCCCTGGACCCTCGACGGCACGACGTACGTGCTCGACCTCATCGACACGCCAGGGCACGTCGACTTCACCTACGAGGTCTCCCGCAGCCTCGCCGCCTGCGAGGGCGCGATCCTGCTCGTCGACGCCGCGCAGGGCATCGAGGCGCAGACGCTCGCGAACCTCTACCTCGCGCTCGAGAACGACCTCACGATCATCCCGGTCCTCAACAAGATCGACCTGCCCGCCGCGCAGCCCGAGAAGTACGCCGCCGAGCTCGCGAACATCATCGGCGTCGACCCGAGCACCGTCCTCAAGGTCAGCGCCAAGACCGGCGAGGGCGTGCGCGACCTGCTGGACGAGATCGTCCGCCAGGTGCCCGCGCCCGAGGGCAACCCCGACGCCCCGCTGCGCGCGATGATCTTCGACTCGGTCTACGACATCTACCGCGGCGTCATCACCTACGTCCGCGTCGTCGACGGCATGCTCACGACGCGCGAGCGCTGCCTGATGATGTCCACCAACGCCTCGCACGAGACCCTCGAGGTCGGCGTTATCTCGCCCGAGCCGAACCCCACCGACTCCCTCGGCGTCGGCGAGGTCGGCTACGTCATCCCCGGCGTCAAGAACGTCCGCCAGGCCCGCGTCGGCGACACGATCACCGCCGCGAGCCGCCAGGCGCACGTCCCGCTGCACGGCTACCGCGACCCCAAGCCGATGGTCTTCTCCGGCCTCTATCCGCTCGACGGCAGCGAGTACCCCGACCTGCGCGAGGCGCTGGACAAGCTCCAGCTCAACGACGCCGCGCTCGTCTACGAGCCGGAGACCTCGGTCGCGCTCGGCTTCGGCTTCCGCTGCGGCTTCCTCGGCCTGCTGCACATGGAGATCGTGCGCGAGCGCCTCGAGCGCGAGTTCGGCCTGAGCCTCATCTCGACCGCGCCGAACGTCGTCTACCGCGTCGTCATGGAGAACGCCGACGAGCTGACGGTCACGAACCCGTCCGAGATGCCCAACGGCAAGGTCGCCGAGATCCACGAGCCGGTGGTCCGCGCGATGGTGCTGGCACCCACGGAGTTCGTCGGCACGATCATGGAGCTCTGCCAGAGCCGCCGCGGCACGCTGCTCGGCATGGAGTACCTGTCGGAGAGCCGCGTCGAGCTGCGCTACACGCTGCCGCTCGCCGAGATCATCTTCGACTTCTTCGACGCGCTGAAGAGCCGGACCCGCGGCTACGCCAGCCTCGACTACGAGCCCGCCGGCGAGCAGGTGAGCGACCTCGTCAAGGTCGACATCCTGCTGCAGGGGGAGGCGGTCGACGCGTTCAGCGCGATCGTGCACAAGGACAAGGCGTACTCCTACGGCGTCTCGATGACGCAGAAGCTCCGCGAGCTGATCCCGCGCCAGCAGTTCGAGGTGCCGATCCAGGCCGCGATCGGCTCGCGCGTCATCGCGCGCGAGAACATCCGCGCGATCCGCAAGGACGTCCTCGCGAAGTGCTACGGCGGTGACATCACCCGCAAGCGCAAGCTGCTCGAGAAGCAGAAGGAAGGCAAGAAGCGGATGAAGACGATCGGCCGCGTGGAGGTACCGCAGGAGGCGTTCATCGCCGCTCTGTCGACCAACCAGGGCTGACGCCGCGGGTAGCCTCGGACGATGCCGTCCGCACCGCCTCCCGGCGACCCCGCGCCCGCCGACGGGGCGCTGCCGGAGCGCGCGCTGGAGACGTTGGGGCGCAACGGCTTCGGCGTCTACGTCCACGTGCCCTACTGCGCGCACCGCTGCGGCTACTGCGACTTCAACACCTACGTCGACGACTCCGGCGCCGCCGCGTCGTACGCCGACGCCGCGGTCGCGGAGGTCCGCCTCGCCGCCCGGGTGCTCCGCGACCCGCCGCCCGCGGACACCGTCTTCCTCGGGGGAGGCACGCCGACGCTGCTGCCACCGGAGGACCTCGCGCGCATCCTCGCCGCGATCCGCGACGAGCTCGGGCTTCGTCCCGGCGCCGAGGTCACGACCGAGGCCAACCCCGAGACCGTCACGCCCGCGAGCCTCGCGGCGCTGCGCGAGGCGGGCTTCGACCGGATCAGCCTCGGCATGCAGAGCGCCGTCCCGCACGTCCTCGCCACCCTCGAACGCCGCCACACTCCCGGCCGCGCGGCGCAGGCCGCCGCCGAGGCGAGGGCGGCCGGCTTCGACCGCGTGAGCCTCGACCTCATCTACGGCACCCCCGGCGAGACCGACGACGACTGGCGCGCGTCGCTCGACGCCGTCCTCGACGCCGACCCCGGCCACGTCAGCGCGTACTCGCTCACCGTCGAGCCGGGCACGCGCCTGCACGCGCAGGGCGCCGCCGTCGACCCCGACGTGCAGGCCGACCGCTACGAGCTCGCCGACGACCTGCTCACGCGGGCGGGCTACGGCTGGTACGAGATCAGCAACTGGGCCCGCACCGACGCAGACCGCTGCCGCCACAACGAGCTCTACTGGCGCGACGGCGACTGGTGGGGCGTGGGTCCCGGCGCGCACAGCCACGTCGGCGGCGTCCGGTGGTGGAACGTCCGCCTCCCGCGCGAGCACGCCGCCGCGGTCGCCGCGGGCCGCAGCCCGGCGCAGGCGCGCGAGGTGCTGGACGACGAGTCGCGCCGCGTCGAGCGCGTGCTGCTCGGCGTACGCCTCGCCGGCGGCCACCCCGCGACCGACCTCGACGACACCGGCCGCGAGGCCGCGGCGGGCCTCGCCGACGACGGGCTCCTCGACGCCGCCGCGCTCGCGGGAGGGACGCTCGTGCTCACGCGCCGGGGCCGGCTCCTGGCCGACGGCGTCGTGCTCCGCCTCGTCGGCTGACACCTCTACACTTGGCACTCGTATCCGTGGAGTGCCAGGAGGTGACGCCCGCCGTGCTGGACGACCGCAAGCTCGAGGTGCTGCGGGCCGTCGTCGAGGACTTCGTCCGGACGAACGAGCCCGTCGGCAGCAAGCACATCGTCGAGCGGCACAACCTCGGCGTGAGCCCCGCGACCGTCCGCAACGACATGAGCGCGCTCGAGGACGAGGGCTACATCGCCCAGCCCCACACGAGCGCGGGCCGCGTGCCGACGGACAAGGGATACCGGCTGTTCGTGGACCGGCTCTCCCAGGTCAAGCCGCTGTCGACCGCCGAGCGCCGCGCGATCGAGCGGTTCCTGCACGGCGCCGTCGACCTCGACGACGTCGTGACGCGTTCCGTGAAGCTGCTCGCGCAGCTCACCCGCCAGGTCGCCGTCGTGCAGTACCCGTCGCTGTCGCGCTCGACCGTCCGCCACGTCGAGCTCGTCCAGCTCACGCCGAACCGCCTGCTCGTCGTCCTCATCACCGACACGGGCCGCGTCGAGCAGCGCGTGGTCGAGCTGCCCGTGAACCTCGCCGAGGGCCAGATCGTCGAGCTGCGCGACTCCCTCAACGCCACCCTCGCCGACCGCCACCTCGACGACGCCGCCAACGCGCTCACGTCGCTGCCGCAGGGCGTACGCCCCGAGCTGCGGCCCGTCATGACGAGCCTCATGACCGTCGTCCTCGAGACGCTGGTCGAGCGCGCGGAGGAGCGCGTCGCGCTCGCCGGCACCGCGAACCTCACCGCGCACGCGCTCGACTTCCCGCTGATCCGGCCCGTCCTCGAGGCGCTGGAGGAGCAGGTCGTCCTGCTCAAGCTGCTCGGCGAGGCCAACGACCCCACGACCGTCCACGTCCGCATCGGCGAGGAGAACGCCGTCGAGGGCCTGCGCTCGACCTCCGTCGTCTCGATCGGCTACGGCCCCGGCGGGCGCGACCCCATCGCGTCGCTCGGCGTCGTCGGCCCGACCCGGATGGACTACCCGGGGACGATGTCCGCCGTCCGCGCCGTCGCCCGCTACGTCGGCGACCTCCTGGGATCCTGACGCGTGGCGACCGAGACCGACCTCTACGCCGTCCTCGGCGTGTCCAGGGACGCGTCGCAGGACGAGATCAAGAAGGCGTACCGCCGCCTCGCCCGCGACCTCCACCCCGACGTCAACCCGGACCCGGAGACGCAGGAGCGGTTCAAGCAGGTGACCGCCGCCTATGACATCCTCAGCGACCCCGAGAAGCGCCAGCGCTACGACGCCGGGCCCGATGCGTTCGGGGGAGGGGGCTTCGGGTCGTTCGGCGACATCTTCGAGGCGTTCTTCGGTGGCGGCGGCATGGGCTCGCGCGGCCCGCGCACCCGCGCGCGGCGCGGCGAGGACCTGCTCGAACGCGTCACGCTGGACCTCGCCGAGACGGCGTTCGGGGCGACCAGGGAGGTGTCGTTCGAGACCGCCGTCACGTGCACCGAGTGCTCGGGGCACGGCACCGCGAGCGGGACGTTCCCCGAGACGTGCGGCACCTGCCAGGGGCGCGGGGAGGTCAGCCAGGTCGCGCGGTCGTTCCTCGGCCAGGTCATGACGACGCGGCCGTGCCCGCGCTGCGCCGGCGTCGGCAGCGTCATCACGCACCCGTGCGGCACCTGCGGCGGCGACGGCCGCGTCGCGACCCGGCGGACGTTGACGGTCAAGATCCCCGCCGGCGTCGAGGACGGCATGCGCATCCGCCTCTCCGGCGAGGGCGCGGCGGGCCCCGGCGCCGGGCCGAGCGGCGACCTCTACGTCGAGGTGCGCGAACGCCAGCACGACGTGTTCGAGCGCGAGGGCGACGACCTGCACTGCAAGGTCTCGCTGCCGATGACCGCGGCCGCGCTCGGCACGTCGTTGACGCTCACCACGCTGGACGGCGACGAGACGCTCGACATCAAGCCGGGAACGCAGCCCAACCACGTCATCACGCTGCGCGCGCGCGGCGTGCCGCACCTGCGCGGCACCGGGCGCGGCGACCTGCACGTGCACGTCGAGGTCCGTACGCCGACCGGCCTCGACGGCGACCAGGAGCGCCTGCTCCGCGACCTCGCGCGGCTGCGCCGCGAGGAGCACCCCGACGGCACGGCGGGCAGCGGTGGCCTGTTCGGCCGCCTCCGCGACGTCCTCGGCGGGCGATAGCAGATCCGCTATCATCCCTCCATGAGGGATGCCTCCGACCTCCTCCGCTACGCCCGCCGCCGCGCGTCGCTCTCGCAGCGCGCGCTCGCCGAACGCGCCGGGGTCCCGCAGTCGACCGTCGCCCGGATCGAGAGCGGTGCGGTCGACCCGTCCGTGTCGCTGCTCGCCCGGCTGCTCCGCGCCTGCGACGCCGCGCTGATCGCGATCCCGGGCAGCGGCGAGGGCATCGACAGGTCGCTCATCAGGTCGATGCTCGCGAGGTCCCCGGAGGAACGGCTCGCGACCGTGCCCGCCGAGGCCGAGTACCTGCGCGCGCTCGACGCGGCGCGCCCGGCGTGACGTTCGACCCGGTCGCGCTGCTGCGGCTTCTGGCCGCGCACGGCGTCCGCTACGTCCTCATCGGCGGGCAGGCCGCCCGCCTCCTCGGCTCGCCGCTGATGAGCCTCGACCTCGACATCTGCTACGACCGCGCGCCCGACAACCTCGACGCCCTCGCGGCCGCGCTGCGCGAGTGCGAGGCGCGGTTGCGCGGGGTGGACGAGGACGTGCCGTTCCTCCTGGACGCGCGGACGCTGCGCAACGGCGACTCGTTCACCTTCGAGACGCGGTACGGGCCGCTGGACGTCCTCGCGACGCCGAGCGGGACGCGCGGCTACCCCGACCTCGCGCCCGCGGCGCGGCCGATGGACGTCGGCGGCGTCTCGGTACCGGTCGTCGCGCTCAACGACCTCATCCGGATGAAGACGGCCGCCGGCCGGGTGAAGGACCGGCTCGCGGTCGAGGAGCTGCTCGCGCTGCGCGACGAGAGGCGCGAGGAACGATGACGCCGCCGATGTTCTACGCCGCCTCCGTCGATGGCGACGCGCTGTCGCTCGACGCGCGCGAGGGGCGCCACCTCGCGACCGTGAAGCGGGCGCGAGCCGGCGAGCGCGTCGACGTCTCGAACGGTCGCGGCGACGTCGCCGAGTGCGTCGTCGCGTCCGTCGACGGCGCCGACCGCGTGACGTTGCGCGTCGTGGCCCGCCGCTCCGAGCCCGCGCCGCGACCGCGGCTCGTCGTCGTGCAGGCGCTCGCCAAGGGGGACCGCGCGGAGGACGCCGTCGAGGCGATGACCGAGGTCGGCGTGGACGAGATCGTGCCGTGGGCGGCCGCGCGGTCGGTCGTCCGCTGGGAGGGCGAGCGCGGCGCGAAGGCGCACGCGCGATGGGCGGCGACGGCGTACGAGGCGGCGAAGCAGTCGCGCCGCGCGCACCTGCCGCTCGTCGCCCCGCTCGCCACGACCCGCGACGTAGCGGACCGCCTGCGCGCGGCCGCGCTCGCGGTCGTCCTCCACGAGAGCGCCACCGCCGCGCTCGCGGACGCGACGGTGCCCGACGACGGCGACGTCGTCGTCGTGGTCGGGCCCGAGGGCGGCATCGGGGACGAGGAGCTGGGCGCGTTCGCGGCGGCGCCGTACCGCCTCGGCCCGACCGTGCTGCGGACCTCGACGGCCGGCGTCGCCGCGGCCGCGCTGCTGCTCGGGCGCACCCCGAGGTGGGCTACCAGCTCGCGTCGTTGACGTTCTGGCCGGCGCGGGTGCGCTTGCCGTCGCGGGCGAGCTTCTCGATCCACGACGGCCCGTCCTCGACGCCGTGCGTCACGAGCGTCGCGCCGGACGCGGGGTCGTGCTCGACCCGGTAGTACGACGCGTCGCGCAGGAGCTCCGCGACGAGGTCGTGGTCCGGCGCGCCGACCGCGAACCTGTACAGCGACACGTAGCCGGAGTCCATGCACGTCTCGAGCCCGAGCAGGATCGGCCTGCCCGCCGACGACGTCCCCACGACGTCCACCGCGCGCCACTCGCACTCCTGCGTCGGCGGGACGTTCGTGACCGTGCCCGCGCGGACGTCGAGCCACGTCAGCGTCGTCCCGACGAGGTACACGAGGTGCCTGCCGTCGGGGCTCGCCGCGAGCGCCGACGGGTCGCCGTCGAGCGTGCGCAGCAGCCTGTCGGTGTCGGTCGCGAGGTCGTGCAGGCGGAGCTGCGGCTTCGCGCCGTCGCCGCAGCCGTTCTGGACGTACGCCACCGCGCCGTTGCCGGCGAAGCGCGGCAAGGTGATCACGCCGTACTCCGTCGCGAACCCGCCCCCGGTGCCGCCCGCCACGGGCAGCACGGTGACGCCGGTCGAGCAGGCCTTGATCGAGCCCGCCCACAGCACGCGCGAGCCGTCGGGCGACAGGTCGGGCGCGTAGTCGGGCTGCCCCTCCTGCGGGTGGTTGAGCGGCCGGAGGTAGGCGCCGTTGCGCGCGTCGAACAGCGCGACCTCGTCGCCGCGCACGCCGACGTACGTCTCCGCGCCCGCCGCGCTCGCGGGCGCGAACCGCACCGGCACGACCGCCGCCGCCGCGATGCCCTCGTCGCGCAGGCTCCCCAGCGTCACCATCACGGCACCGACCGACGTCGTCGGCGAGTACGCGAGCTCCGTACGCCACGTGTTCGGTGCGGAGAGCTCGGCGCGGCGGTCGCCGTACTCGACCGGCGCGCTGCCGGCGCCGTCGCCGCGCAGCCGCACGGTGAGCGACGGGTCGACCGCGTCGTACGTCCCCTGCACGACGAGCGGCGAGTCCACGGTGGCCTCGCTCGACGGCGAGTCGATCCTGAACGCGTCGCTCTCGGCGAACGTCACGAGGTACGGCGCCGTCGTCCCCTCGCCGTACGCCCGCATCGACAGCTTCGTCACGTAGACGCCGCCCGGCCGCTTCACGAGCCAGTACGGCGCCTGCTCCACGACCTCCGCGTCGGAGATGAGCAGGTACGACCGCGCGAACGCGAGCGCGGAGCCGCGCGGCGTCGCGAGCGACGGGTACGTCGCGTTGTCCTTCTTCCACGCCCGCAGCTCGCCGTACGTCGTCAGCGGCCAGATCGTCCCCAGCGCCGCCGTGTCGGGCGGCGCGGCGACGGTCGCCGTCGGCGTGGGCGAGGGCGTGGCGGTCGGCGACGGGGTCGGGTCGGTGCCGACCGACGTCGACGGTGCCGGCCGGATCGTCTGGGGCGCCGGGTCGGCGGCCATCACGACGAGCGCGGCCACCGTCGCGACGACCGTTCCCGCGAACGCCGAGCCGCGCACCCACCACGTGCGCCGGCGCCTGGCGGCGATCCCGGTCTTGATGGCGTCGTAGCCCGCGGCCGACGGCTCGACGGCGTCCGCCTCCATGCGGAGGATCGCGCGGATCTTCTCGTCGGTGTTCATGACTGCGGCTCCAGGTGTCGCGCGAGTGCGGCCTTGCCGCGGTGCAGGTGGGACTTCACGGTGCCTGGGCTGCACCCCATGGTCCTGGCGATCTCGGCCTCCGAGAGGTCGCCGTAGAAGCGCAGGACCAGTGCCTCGCGTTGCTTGTCGGGCAGTGCGCGCAACGCCTCGATGACCGCGTCGCGCTCGGCGAGCGAGATGGCGCCGTACTCGGCGCTCGGCGCGTCGGGCATCGGCCGCGGCGCGTGCCTGTCGGCGACCTGGCGGCGGCGCATGCGCGAGCGCGAGAGGTTCACGACCGTGGTGCGCAGGTACGGCAGCGCCTTGTCGGGGTCCTTGATCCGGCGCCAGGCGGCGTGCATCCGGATGTACGCGTCCTGCACGACCTCCTCGCTCGTCCCCACGTCGTCGAGCAGCAACGACGCGAGGCGCACGAGCGACCGGTAGTGCGCGCGGTAGAGGTCGACGAGCGCGTCGTCGCTCGCCACCACCCGCCCCGCGGCCGGGCTCCGGCTCGCCATGGTGTCGATCATGCATCTACCGACGCGGGGCTCGTGCGGCTGGTTTACTTCCGGTCGGTCCGAGTTTCCAGGGGTTGGGATGCGGCGCGCCTCGTACGGTCTCGGCGGGCTCCTGCTCGCCGGTCTGCTGGCATGCGCGCCCGCCGCCGCGGCGCAGGAGTCGCCGGCGCCCACCGCCGCGCCGACCGCCGCGCAGGAGTCGCCGTCGCCGACGCCCACGCCGTGCGTTCCGCGCCCGCTCTGCCAGACCACGCCGCCGGCGCCGACGGAGGAGCCGACGCCCACCCCGACGCCGACCCCCACGCCGACCCGGACGCCGACGCCGGCCCCCACGCGGACGCGTACGCGCTCGCCGCGCCCGACGTTCAGCGCGACCCGCAGCCGCACCCCGAGCCCCACGCCGGCGACGGCGTCACCCACGCCGACGCCGACCCCCACCCCGACGACCTCGTCGCCCACCCGGACGCCCGCCGCGATCGTCAACGCCGCCGAGACCAGCGCGCAGACGCGCGTCGTCATCGGCCTCGTGCTCGTCGTGCTGCTCGGCGTCGGCGGCGGCGTCGGCCTGTACCTGACGCGGGAGACCGGGTAGGAACGTCGGCATGCCCGACGACTGCGTGTTCTGCCGGCTCGTGGCCGGCGAGATCCCCGCGACGATCGTTCGCGAGACCGGCGACACCGTGGCGTTCCGCGACATCGCCCCGAAGGCGCCGGTCCACGTCCTCGTCGTCCCGCGCACGCACCACGCGAACGTCGCCGACCTCGCCGCCGCCGACCCCGCCCTCACCGCGACGCTCGTCGCCGAGGCGGCCGAGGTCGCGCGCGCGGAGGGCATCGGCGACGGGTGGCGGCTGGTGCTCAACACCGGCGCGTCCGTCGGGCAGACGGTGTTCCACGTGCACGCGCACGTCCTCGGCGGCGGCACCATCGAGGGCCTGTGAGCGCGGCCGACGCGTGCGCGCGGCTCGTCGCGCAGCGCCAGTCCGAACGCCGCCTCCCCAGCGTCTCCGCCGCCGTCTTCCGCAAGGGCGAGCGGCTCTGGTACGGCGCCGCCGGGCACGCCCGCCTCGACCCGGCCGAGGAGCCGACGAGCGACACGCAGTACCGGCTCGGGTCGATCACGAAGACGTTCACCGCCGTCCTCGTCATGCAGCTCCGCGACGCCGGGCTGATCGACCTCGACGACCGCATCGGGCAGCACGTCCCCGAGGCCCGGCCGTCGGACCCGACGATCCGCCGCCTGCTCGCGCACCTGTCGGGTCTGCAGCGCGAGCCCGTCGGCGAGGTGTGGGAGACCCTCGTCACGCCGACGCGCGAGGAGCTGCTCGACAACCTCGCCCGCGCCGAGCTGGTCTCCACGCCGCACCGCCGCTGGCACTACAGCAACCTCGCGTACGCCGTCCTCGGCGAGCTCGTCGCGCGGCTCACCGGCGGCACGTGGGAGGAGGCGCTGCGCGCGCGCGTCCTCGACCCGCTCGGCCTGGCGCGCGTCACCAACGAGCCCGTGGCGCCGTACGCCCAGGGGTACTTCGTCGACCCCTACGCCGACCGCGCCGCCGAGGAGCCGGTGCTCGTCCTCGGCGGCGTCGCGAGCGCGGCCGAGCTGTGGGGGTCGGTGGACGACCTCGTGACGTGGGGGTCGTTCCTCCTCGACCCCGACCCGGCCGTCCTCGCGCCCGCGACGCTGGACGAGATGACGTCGGTGCACGGCATGGCCGACGAGCACGGCTGGACGATCGCGTGGGGCCTCGGGCTCATGCTGATCCGCCGCCACGACCGGCTGCACGCCGGCCACACCGGCGGCATGCCCGGACACCTCGCGGGGCTGTTCGTCTCGCGCAAGGACGGCATCGGCGCGGTGTCGTTCAGCAACAACTCGTCACGCTTCGACCCGGGCTCGTTCACGTGTGACCTCGTGAACGAGTGGCTCGTCAACGACCCGCCAACGCCGACGCCCTGGGCGCCGGGGCCCGACGTGCCCGAGGACGTCGAGCCGATGCTCGGACGCTGGTGGGCCGAGGGCGCGGAGTGGGTGCTGTCGTGGCGCGAGGGGCGCCTGGAGGCGTTGCCCGCGGGCGCGCCGGCGGGGTACCCGGCGGACGTGTTCGAGCGCGAGGGCGACGCGTGGCGGGCCGTCACGGGCCGCGAGGCGGGCGAGTGGCTGCGCGCCGTACGCGACGGCTCCGGCGCCGTGACCAAGCTCTACTGGGCGACGTACCCGCTCACCCGCGACCCGCTGACGTTCGGGGCCAGCAAGTAGACTTCGGCGTCAATGGCAGACACCGTGCAGGACAAGATCGTCGTACCCGGCGAGCACTCGATGGTCAGCCTGCTCGGCCAGCGCGACGAGCTGCTCTCCATCGTGGAGCGGGCGTTCCGCGCCGACATCATGGTGCGCGGCAACGAGATCACCGTGACCGGCGAGGCCGACGAGGTGCTGCTCGCGGTGCGGCTGTTCCACGAGCTGATCGCGCTGCTCGGCAAGGGCGACGAGCTCACCGGCGAGACCGTCGAGCGTTCGCTGACGATGCTGCGCCGCCGCGACACCGAGCACCCCGCCGAGGTGCTGTCGCTCAACATCCTGTCGACGCGCGGGCGCACCATCCGCCCCAAGACGCTCAACCAGAAGCGCTACGTCGACGCCATCGACAAGCACACGATCGTCTTCGCGATCGGTCCCGCGGGCACGGGCAAGACGTACCTCGCGATGGCGAAGGCCGTCCAGGCGCTGCAGGCCAAGCAGGTCAACCGCATCATCCTCACGCGCCCGGCGGTCGAGGCGGGGGAGCGGCTCGGGTTCCTGCCGGGGACGCTGTTCGAGAAGATCGACCCCTACCTGCGCCCGCTGGTCGACGCGTTGCACGACATGGTCGACCCGGAGTCGATCCCCCGGTTGATGGCGGCAGGAACGATTGAAGTAGCGCCATTGGCATATATGCGTGGCCGGACCCTGAACGATGCCTTCATCATTCTCGATGAAGCCCAGAACACCTCGCCGGAACAGATGAAGATGTTTTTGACGCGTCTGGGCTTCGGGTCGAAGATCGTCGTCACCGGCGACGTCACGCAGGTGGACCTGCCGAGCGGGACGCAGAGCGGCCTGCGCGTCGTACGCGACATCCTCGACGGCATCGAGGACGTCTACTTCACGCAGCTCGCGAGCGCGGACGTCGTACGGCACAAGCTCGTCAGCGAGATCGTCGACGCGTACGCGAAGTTCGACGCGGAGAACGCCGCCTCCCGCTCCGCGACGCCGCAGCGCGGCCAGCGCCCCCGCCGATGAGCGTCTTCGTCGCCAACGAGAGCGGCACGTCCGTCGACGAGGAGGGGCTCGTCGAGCTGGCGCGCTACGTCCTCGACCAGATGGGCGTCGCGCCGATGGCCGAGCTGTCGATCCTGCTCGTGGACGTCACGGCGATGGAGCAGCTCCACGTCCGCTGGATGAACGAGCCGGGCCCGACCGACGTCATGGCGTTCCCCATGGACGAGCTCGAGGGCACGCGCATGGTCAAGCACCCGGGCGAGGACCCCGAGCCGGAGCCCGCGCTGCTCGGCGACGTCGTGCTCTGCCCCGAGGTCGCCGCGAAGCAGGCCGTCGCCGCGGGCCACTCCATGGAGGACGAGCTGCACCTGCTCTGCACCCACGGCGTGCTGCACCTGCTCGGCTACGACCACGCCGAGCCCGAGGAGGAGCAGCAGATGTTCCGCGAGCAGGCCCGCCTGCTCGCCGCCTGGCGCTCCCGGGGGGCGGGCGGCTGACGGTGGGCGGCGACACGGGGTTGCTCGCGATCGCGCTGGTGTTCGTCGTGCTCGCAGGCGCGCTCGCGATGGTCGAGACGGCCGTCGCGCGCACGTCGCGGGTGCGCGCCGACGCGTTGCTGCGCGACGAGCGGCGCGGCGCGGAGAAGCTCGTCGTCCTGACCTCCGAGTCGCCGCGCTACCTCAACGTGCTCCTGCTGCTGCGGCTCACGTTCGAGCTCACCGCCGTCTCGATCGTCACGACGCTCGTGGTCGACGCGCGGGGCGGTACGGGCGGCTGGTCGATCATGCTCGCGGCCGCGTTGATGGTCGTCGTGTCGTTCGTCGTGGTCGGCGTCGCGCCGCGCACGATCGGCCTCCAGCACTCGGACAGGGTCGCGCTCGCCGCGGCGGGCGCGGTCATCTGGCTCACGCGGCTGTTCGGCCCGCTGCCCAAGCTGCTCATCCTGATCGGCAACGCCGTCACGCCCGGTCGCGGGCTCGCCGCGGGGCCGTTCGCGAACGAGGCGGAGCTGCGCGACCTCGTCGACCTGGCCGAGCAGGGCCAGGTCATCGAGGAGGGCGAGCGGGACATGATCCACTCGGTCTTCGAGCTCGGCGACACGCTCGTCCGCGAGGTCATGGTGCCGCGCCCCGACATCGTCTTCATCGAGCGCGGCAAGACCGTCCGCCAGGCCCTCACCCTCGCGCTGCGCTCCGGCTTCTCCCGCATCCCCGTCATCGGCGACTCGCCCGACGACGTCCTCGGCGTGACGTACCTCAAGGACCTCGTGCGCCGCTCGCAGGACGGCAAGGCCGACGACGGCAAGGTCGAGGAGTGCATGCGCTCGGCGGCGTACGTCCCCGACTCGAAGCCCATCGACGAGCTGCTGCGCGAGATGCAGTCGGGGCAGCTCCACATGGCCGTCGTCATCGACGAGTACGGCGGCACCGCTGGCATCGTCACGATCGAGGACATCCTCGAGGAGATCGTCGGCGAGATCGCCGACGAGTACGACCGCGAGGTCCCGCCGGTCGAGCAGGTCGACGCGAACACCGTGCGCGTCACCGCCCGCCTGCCGATCGACGAGGTCAACGAGATGTACGGCGTCACGCTGCCCGCCGAGGACGTCGAGACCGTCGGCGGCCTGCTCGCCTCCGAGCTCGGCCGCGTCCCGATCCCCGGCGCCACGGTGACGGTGGAGGGGCTGACGTTCGTGGCGGAGTCCGCGAAGGGCCGCCGCAACCGCATCGGCACCGTTCTCATCAAGCGCGAGCCGACGGCGTAGGCGCCCTCTCAGCCTGCGGTGCCGAGCAGGAGCGGGTAGTCCCACCACGGGTCCTCGCCGGTCGCCGAGAGCAGCGCGAGCGCGGTGCCCGCGGCTCCTTCCAGCAGGCCGTACGCCGCGACGGGCGTCGCCCACTCGTCGAGCGCCCGGAGGAGCCAGAACCGCGCCAGGTCCACGAGCCGCTCCTCGCCGAGCGCCTGCCCGAGCCGGTTGAACAGGTGCCCCGCACCCGCCGTCCCGTGGCAGAGGCTCGCGTCCACGATGCCGCTCGTCTCCACGCGGCCCGCGCAGCCCAACGCCACGTCGCGCGCCGCCTCCAGGAGCGCCGCGTCGCCGAGCGCGCGGCCCGCGGCGAGCAGCGCGAGCGCGACGCCGGGGTCGCCGTAGCACCACGCCATCCGCGCGGGAGCCCGTACGCCCTCGGGCGTGACGATGGCGGGGAACGCGCCCTCGGCCGGCCCGCGCCACGACGACAGCCACCGCACGGCGTCGCGCAGCAACGGCTCCGCCTCGGCCACGCCCTCCCGCGTCGCGGCCGCGAGCAGCGCGACGACGCCCGCGTTGCCGTGCGCGAACCCGACGTCCCAGTGCCCCTCCGGGTACGCCTGCGCGCGAGGCGGGTAGATCGCCGGCGTCGTGAACCACGCGACGCCCCCGTCGGACCGCCGCGCCAGGCCGGCGAGCTGCGCCACGACGGCGTCGAGCCCTGAGCGGGCGGACGGGCGGGGGAGGCGTTCGAGGCAGTACGCGCCGAGCCCGACGAGGCCGTTGATCAGGTCGAAGTGCCCCGGCCACGGCCCGGCCGCCAGCGCGCGCGGGACGTACTGGTCGAGGTCGCTCTCGTCGGGGTCGTCCAGGCCGAGCCTGCGCCCGATGGCGCTCAGCGCCCAGCTCAGGCCGACGGTCGTGCCGTAGAAGCCGAGTCCGACCCGAGGCTCCTCCGCCACCGCCTCGATCGCGGTGTCCAGGACCGCCTCCGCGCGGTCGGTGTCCCCGAGCGCGACATGGAGCAGCGCGATCCCCGGCGACCCCGACCCGAGCGCGTGCCCGGAGGACGCGACGGCCTCCGGCGTCAGCGCGGCCTCCACGTCGCGCACCGCGTCCCTCGCGCGCGCCGCCTGCTCGTCGTCGAGGATCGCCCGCCATGCCGTCATGGCGCGCAGTGTAGATACGCTCGCGCCCATGGACGCCGAGGACGAGAAGCTCGTGACGCTGGCCAGGGCGGCGCTCGGGCGGGCGCTCGTACGCACGATGCCCGCCGCGGGCGCGGCCGTTCGCGACGACATGGGCCGCACGTACGCCGCCGCGTCCGTCGAGGTCGACGGCGCGAGCGTGACGGCGCTGCAGCTCGCGGTCGCGTCGGCGATCTCGAGCGGCGCGCGGTCGTTCGAGGCGGCGGCGGTCGTCAGCAACGACCACGACCCGGCCGACGAGGGGCTCACGGCGCTGCGGGCGTTCGGCGCGGTCGCGACGGTGATCAAGGCCCGGCCCGACGGCAGCATCGTCGAGTGAGCGGGTTCCGTTCCGGCTTCGCCTGCTTCGTCGGCCGCCCCAACGCCGGCAAGTCGACGCTCACGAACGCGCTCGTCGGCACGAAGGTCGCGATCGCCAGCAGCAAGCCGCAGACGACGCGCCACGCGGTGCGCGGCATCGTGCACCGACCCGACGCGCAGCTCGTCCTGGTCGACACGCCGGGCCTGCACAAGCCGAGGACGCTCCTCGGCGAGCGCCTCAACGACATCGTGCGCACGACGCTCACGGAGGTCGACGTCGTCGCGTTCTGCGTGACGGCGGACCAGCCGGTCGGGCGCGGCGACGAGTACATCGCCAAGGAGCTCGCCGAGCTGCGGACGCCGGTCGTCGCCGTCGTCACGAAGGGCGACCTCGTCTCCGACAAGCAGCGGATGGGCGAGCAGCTCCTCGCCGTCAGCAGACTGGGCGACTGGGCCGAGGTGATCCCCGTCAGCGCGGTCACGCAGTGGCAGGTGGACCTGCTCGCGGACCTGCTCGTGCAACGCCTCCCCGAGGGCCCTGCGCTCTACCCGGAGGGCGAGCTGACCGACGAGCCGGAGTTCGTGATGGCCGGGGAGCTGATCCGCGAGGCGGCGCTCGAAGGCGTGCGCGACGAGCTGCCGCACTCGCTCGCCGTCGTGGTCGAGGAGATGACACGGCGCGAGGGGCGCGACGACCTGGTCGACGTGAGCGCGACGCTGTTCGTGGAGCGCGACAGCCAGAAGGGCATCGTCATCGGCAAGGGCGGCGAACGCCTCAAGGTCGTCGGCGCGACGGCCCGCAAGCAGATCGAGGCGCTGCTCGGCAGCCGCGTCTACCTCGACCTGCGCGTCAAGGTCGCGAAGGACTGGCAGCGCGACCCCAAGCAGCTCCGGCGGCTCGGCTTCTAGAGCGTCGTCTCCACGACGTCCCACTCGGTCTCGCACACGAAGCCGAGCGCGCGGTTGACGCGGAGCATGTGGGTGTTCGAGGCGGCGTTCCACGTGGACACGACCGACGCGGGCGAGCCGAGCGCGCGCAGCAGGTTGACCGACTTCACGTAGAGGCCGAGGCCGTGGCCGCGGTGCGGGACCGCGACGGCGGTGTCCTCGTTCTCGATGACGTCGGGCCACTCGGGCATCAGGACGAGCTGGTTGAACGCCGCGAACTCGCCGGTGTCGACCGACCGCGCGACGACCGTCCACATCGTGTGGCCGCGGTCGCGCAGGCCCCGCTCGTAGTCGCGCACGCGGTCGGGCGTGTAGACCCAGTCCTCGTTCGTGAGGTCGTCGCGCGGCGCGTCGTTCATCGTGTCCATGAGCCGCGTGTACGCCTCGAGGTGCTCGTCGGGGCAGTCGCCGTCGAACGCCAGCAGCTCGTACCCCGGCGGCGGCGCGGCCGCCCACGCCCGCACGTCCGCGAGGGGGAGCGACGCCAGCCTGGCGACGTTGTGCTGCTCGACGGAGCCGACGCGGCCGCCGCGCGCCTGCGCCCACGTGCTGACCGCGCCGCCGGAGCGCGCCTCGACCAGGAGGACGTTGCGGCCCAGCGGCTCCAGGCTCTCGGCCGCCGCCGCGACGAGCGCCGGGAGCACGGCGTCGGGGTCGGCGTGCGGGGCGACGACGGGGTGCAGGTACGCGCGGTCGCGGTTGTCCTCCGCCTCCCACCACTGCGCCTCTGCGGTGCCGACGATCTCGCCGCCGTCGCGCGCGAGCCACAGCACCTTGCGGTGGATCGCCGAGCAGTGGCGCAGGCAGGTGAGGAGGTGCGCGCCCGTCGCGACGTGGCCCTCGGGCCACTCGTCCACGGTGTTGGCGAGGGTGAACGCCACGTACTCGGGCGCGACCCCGTCGTCCCACGGGTCGAACAACTCGATGCGCACGTCGCCGTTGTACCGCCGCGTCCTGCGGACGGCCACCGCAATACCGCGAGAGAATGGGCGGGTGACGCTGTACCGGGACCAGGCCGTGGTGCTTCGCACGCAGAAGCTCGGCGAGGCCGACCGCATCGTCACCATGCTCTCGAAGCGCCACGGCAAGGTCCGCGCGGTCGCGAAGGGCGTTCGGCGGACCAAGAGCCGCTTCGGCGCGCGGCTCGAGCCGTTCGTGCACGTCGACGTGCAGAACTACCTCGGCCGCGAGCTCGACATCGTCACGCAGGCCGAGATCGTCGACGCGTTCTCCTCGATGATGGACGACTACGAGCGCTACACCGCCGGCACCGCGATGCTCGAAGCCGCCGAGCGGCTGACCGAGGAGCGCGAGCCCTCGCTGCGCCTGTACCTGCTGCTCGTCGGCGCGCTGCGCGCCCTCGACGGCGGCGAGCACGCGCCCGCGCTGGTGCTCGACGCGTTCCTCCTGCGGTCGCTGTCGATCAGCGGCTACGAGCCCTCGCTCGAACGCTGCGCGCGGTGCGAGGCGGCCGGGCCGCACCGCTGGTTCACGCGCGAGGCCGGCGTCGTCTGCGGCGCCTGCCGCGGCCCGGCGGCGGCGTCGCCGAGCGTGGCGGCGGTGGCGTTGCTCGCCGCGCTGCTCTCCGGCGACTGGGCCGCGGTCGACGCGAGCGAGACGCGGACGCGCCGCGAGGCGAGCGGGCTCGTGGCGGCGTACACCGAGTACCACATGGACCGCAGGCTGCGGTCGCTGTCGATGGTCGAGCGGTGAAGCCCAGGCCCCCGACGCCGCACCCGTCCGGCGCGACGGCGCCGCGCCTGCCGAAGGGCACCGTGCCGCGCCACGTCGCGCTCGTGATGGACGGCAACGGCCGCTGGGCCAAGGAGCGCGGCCTGCCCCGCACCAAGGGCCACGAGCAGGGCGAGCACTCGCTGTTCGACTGCGTCGAGGGCGCGATCGAGGCGGGCGTGGAGTGGCTGTCCGCGTACGCGTTCTCCACGGAGAACTGGAAGCGCTCGCCCGAGGAGGTGCGCTTCCTCATGGGGTTCAACGAGAACGTCCTCATCCGCCGCCGCGACGAGATGCACGCGCTCGGCGTGCGGGTCCGCTGGGCCGGCCGGCGCGAACGCCTCTGGCCGCGCGTGATCCGCCGCCTCGAGGAGGCCGAGGAGCTGACGCGGCACAACAAGGTCCTGACGCTCACGATGTGCGTCAACTACGGCGGCCGCGCCGAGATCGCCGACGCCGTGCGCGACATCGCGCGCCGCGTCGCGGACGGCAGGCTCAACCCCGAGCGCGTCTCCGAGAAGACCATCGCGCGGCACCTCGACGAGCCGGACATGCCCGACGTGGACCTGTTCGTACGGACGTCGGGGGAGCAGCGCGTCAGCAACTTCCTGCTGTGGCAGAGCGCGTACGCCGAGCTGGCGTTCGTCGACACGCTCTGGCCCGACTTCGACCGCCGTCACCTCTGGAAGGCGATCGAGGACTACGCGAACCGCGAACGCCGCTACGGAGCCGCCCAGTGACCAGCCTCCAGCACGCCAACGTCGTCATCCCGAAGGGCTCGACCGCCGAGGTCGCGCCGTTCTACGAGGCCGTGCTCGGGCTGCGCCGCGTCGACAAGCCGGCGGCGCTCGACCCGAGCGGGGCGTGGTTCGACGTCGACGGCTACGCGCAGGTCCACCTGTCGGAGCGCGACGGCGAGCGCCACCCCGGCAGCCACTTCGCACTCGTCGTGGACGACCTCGCGGCGGTGCTCGAACGTGTCGCGGAGGCGGGCGCGCCGTGGACCGAGCAGGAGGACGTGTTCGGGGGGCGGCGCGGGTTCACCCGCGATCCGGCCGGCAACCGCATCGAGCTGCTCGAACGCGCCGGCTCGCTCGCCAAGCCGTACTAGGAGGGTTCTGCGAAACCCGGCCCTGCTGCGCCGAGCCCGCGCGACGACCGGCTGCGTTCTCGGCCGCCTGCGGGCATGACCCAGCCCGCAGGCGCCCTGCGGCCTTGCCGGATCGCCACGCGGCCCTCGGCTCGCG
>DASZER010000071.1:0-3051 GCA_035940575.1 Frankiaceae bacterium
CGTCGGTGCTGAGCAGCTCGTGCTCCCACTCCGAGAACTGCACGAACGGCAACGGCGGCTCACCGACCGGCCCGCCGAGCGCCTCGGCCACCACCGTGCGCAACGACCACGCATCCGCACACACCGCCGGCGCCGTCACCACCAGCAGCCGCCCCGCCAGCCGCGCCCGCAGCACCGGACCGCGCTCCAGGTCAAACGGCGCGCTCGCCGCCGCCGTCAGCTGCTCCTCAACGCCCCCCTGGCCGGACACCGACTCCAACGCGCACGAGCCCCGCTCGGCGATCACCTGCAACGGCCACTGCATCCCCGCCAAGCGCCGAAACCCCGTGCGCAGGATCTCGTGGCGCGCCACCACCGCGTCCAGCGCGCTGCGCAACCGCTCGACGTCAGGCTCGCCCGACAACCACACCGCGCACTGACACACCGGCACCCGGCCATCGCGCCCCAGCGACCACAACCGCCGCTGCTGCGCCGACAACCGGAACCCCTCGATCGCCTGCGTCATGACGCGGGCGTGCTCCAGTCCTCGGGACTCGTGAAGAGGTCGGCCATCGCAACGAGCACCCGCCGTGGTCCCTCGTAGGGCTCACGCCCGTGCGACACGAGGAAGTTGTCCACCAGCAGGACGTCCTGGGCCTCCCACGAGAATCGGACGGCGGCCTGGTCGTAGACCGCGCGGATCTCCTCGACGACCGACGACGGGATCGGCGAGCCGTCGCCGTAGAAGACGTTGCGCGGCAGGTCGTCCTCCGCGAAGCTCCCCAGCAGCGCGTCGCGGACGGCCGCGGGCAGGCTGCTCGGGTGGAACAGGTGCGCGTGGTTGAACCAGACCGTGTCACCGGTGCGCGGGTGCACCGCGACCGCCTGCCGCACCGCTCGCGTCCGAAGCCGGTTCGCGTCGCGCCACTCGCACGTCGTGCGCGACGCGCGGCAGTACTCCTCCACCACGGCGGGATCGTCGGTCTGGAAGGCCTCCTCCCACGGGAGGTCGACGCCCTCGCCGTAGTTGCGGACGTACATGACCTTCTTGGCCATGAAGCGCGCCTTGATCGCGCCGTCGAGCTCCTCGAAGACGCGCCGGTCGCTCGCGATCGGCGTCCGGCCGCCCGACGGGGACGGCTCGGCGCAGTAGAACCAGATCCTGCTCGGCCAGTTGTGCGAGTACGACATCTCGTGGTGCAGCGGGATCGTCTGGTCAGCCGGGAACTCGGTCGACGTGAACACCTTCTCCTTCACGGCGATCCGCGGCGCCGCACGCTCCTTGTAGTCGAGGAGATCGCCGGCGAGCGCGCGAGCGAACGCCTCGAAGCGCTCGACCGAGCCGACGGCGAACCCGCGCATCAGGATCGCCCCGTGCTCGAGCAGGCGGGCGTCGACGAAGTCGCGCTGGTCCGCGCCCCAGTCGGCGAGGTCGAGCCCGGGCACCCGGGCGCTGATCACGAGTGGGAGCGGATCGCCGCCGTCGAGCGATCCCGTCGCCACGAGGTCCGCCTCGCTGACGCGCAGCGGCTGCGACCGCACGCCCCGCAGGCCGCGAGCACCCGGTCCCGCCGGTCGCCTGACGTCCATCTTCAGCCTCCCGTGCAGGGCTCGGACATCGCCACCACGACGCGGCGCGGGCCCCTGAACGGCTCGCGGCCGTGAGCCACGAGCATGTTGTCGAGCAGGAGCACGTCGCCCTCCTCCCAGTCGAAGGTGACCGTCGCGGCGTCGTACGCGGCGCGGATCTCCTCCAGCGCGGACGCCTCGATCCTCGAGCCGTCGCCGTAGAACGTGTTGTACGGGACCTCGTCCTCGGCCAGGACGGCCAACAGCGCCTCGCGGGCGGCCGGCTCGAGCGAGGCCAGGTTGAAGAACAGGGCGTGGTTGAACCACACCTCCTCGTGCGTGTGGGGGTGCGTCCGCAGTGCGGGGCGCACCTGCCGGGTCTGCAGCAGGTCGCCGTCCTTCCAGGTCCAGTCGATGCGGTTGCGCCGGCAGTGGTCCTCGACGGCGGCGCGGTCGGTGGTCCCGAACGCCTCCTGCCACGGCAGCCCCGCGCCCGACCCGTAGGTCCGGACGTACAGGACGCCCTTGGCGCGGAAGCGCTCGAGCGTGTCCGCCCCGATGCGGCGGTGGATCTCGCGCGTGTCGGCGATCGGGGTGTTGCCGCCCTCCTGCGCCCGCTGGAGGCACAGGAACCAGATCTTCAGCGGCCAGTTGAGCGTGTACGACTGCTCGCAGTGCAGGGCGATCGGCTCCTGCGCCGGGTGGTCGGTCGACGTGTAGACCTGGTCGGACAGATGCGTCCGCGGCGACGAGCGCTCCGTGTACTCGAGCAGGCCGCCGGACACGGCCGTCACCACCGCCCGCAGCGCGTCGAGCGAGTCGACGCCGAACCCGCGGAGCAGGATCCCGCCGTGCCGGCGCAGGTGGCCGGCGATCTCGTCGCGGCTGTCGGCCGCCCAGCCTGCGACATCGACGTCGCCGGCCAGCGGGCGCATGACGAGCGGCAACGCCGGCAGGCCCTCGAGGTGGCCCGTGCTCACCAGCTCGGCTTGCGAGACGCGTACCGGCGCCGCGGGCTTGCGGAACCGCGGACCTGACGCCGTCATGGCGCCTGCACCGGGGCTTCGATCGGCTTGGGGGCGACGCCCGCGAGCCGGTCGCGGTGCGAGCGCACCATCGCCGAGCGGCGCAGCCGGCGCTGCTCGTGCTCGGCGTCGGTGTGGATGTTCAGGCTGTCGATCGGGGCGTCGGGCCGGTCGGTCAGCGAGCGCAGGAGGGTCTGGTAGTGGTGGTGCATGCGGGTGATCGTGGCGGCGGTGTAGAGGTCGTGGGTGTAGGTCCAGTAGGCCTGCTGGGTGGCTCCGTGGTCGACGATCCAGAGGGTCAGGTCGAAGCGCACGGACTCGTAGTCGAACGGCAGCGGGTGGTGGTCGAGCCCGCTGAGGTCGAGCGGGGTCTTCGGGGTGTTGTCCAGGCCGAAGGCGACCTGGAACAGCGGGCTGTAGGCGAGGTCGCGCTGCGGGGCGAGCGCCTCGACGAGGGTGTCGAAGGGCAGGTCCTGGT
>DASZER010000072.1:0-9787 GCA_035940575.1 Frankiaceae bacterium
GAACGGCGTCACGGCACTCGCCGGCGCGGCCCTGACGACGAGCGCGCCGCTGGAGATCGGCGGCTCGCAGGACTCCGGCGAGTTGGCGATCGACGAGGCGGCCGTCTTCGACAAGGCGGTCGGCTGGGAGCGGATCCGCGAGCACTTCGTGCGCGGCCGCGCGCCGGTCATGGAGTCGGGCGAGAAGCTCAAGGCGACGGCGACCGACGACGGCACCGTCAGCGAGGTCGAGTTCCTGCTCGACGGCAAGCCGTTCGCGAAGGTGACCGCGCCGCCGTACGAGGCGGCGCTGCCCGGGCCGAACGACGTCGACCCCGCGTACGACGGCACCCACGCCGTCACCACGCGGACCACCGACAACCACGGGAAGACCACGACGTCCAGCACGGCGAACGTCGTGATCTCGAACGCGCCGTCGGACACGCGGGCCAACATCGAGTCGAGCCCGCTGCCCGACGCCGTGGTGTGGAACCCCGCGTCCGGCGCCACGCAGGAGGAGATGGGCGTCGACGTCCCCGTCTTCAACACCGGCGACCGCCCGTTGAAGGCTGCGGACACCGACGTCCGCTACCGCTGGGTGCGTCCCGACGGGACGACGGCCGCGACCGGCGACAAGCCGCTGTCGGTCGACGTCAACGAGCTGTCGGGCGAGGTGACGCGCATCAGCGTGCCGCCCCCGGCGCTGCTCGACGGCGTGCAGAAGGCCAAGCACCAGCTGCAGCTCGACCTCGTCGACAAGCGCACCGGCAGCGTGCTCTCCACCAAGGGCAACAAGCCGAAGGACAAGCCGATCGAGGTCGAGCGCAAGACCCCGATCGGCCTCGGCCTCGAGCGCTTCTACCACTACGAGGGCGAGCAGGTCGGCGGCGGGATGCAGCACCTCGTGAACCTGGCGAGCGGCAACTCGCTGCTGCGCTTCACGCCGTTCGACACGCCGGGCCGCGGCCTGAACACCGTCCTCGACCTGACCTACAACTCGCTCGAGGACAAGTCGCGCTCGCCCGCGGGCAACAACGTCTCGCTCGCCATCTCGGGCCTGACCCCGCTCGGGATGCAGCTCGACCCGCATCCCAACAAGGCCGACGAGATCGCCGGCAAGTCGAACAAGTACGTCGAGATCGTCGACGCCGACGGCACGCGCCATCGCTTCGAGGGCAAGGCCGCCGCGGACGGCACCACCTACTGGGAGGAGCCGGCCGGGGTGCACCTGTACCTCCGCGTGTACTCGACGACCGACAAGACGCGCAAGTGGGCGCTCACCCGGCCAGACCGCGTGACGTTCTTCTTCGACGACGAGGGCTTCCCGACCTCGGTCGAGGACCGCAACGGCAACCGGCTGACGTACAAGCTCGAGGAGACGCCGCCCGGCGAGGACCCGGGCGGGCCGAAGAAGCGGATCACCGCCGTCACCGACGCGGGCAACCAGTCGTTCGACGTCTCCTACTACTCGAAGGCCGAGGCGAAGAAGGCCCACGTTCGCGGCAAGATCAAGCGGATCACCGACCACAGCGGGTCGCCGCTCGACTTCGAGTACTACGAGGACGGCAACCTGCGACGGCTCGTCCAGCGCGGCGGCACGACGAACACCGGCACGCCGGCCCAGGGCGTCACCGTCGACGACCGGGCGTGGGTGTTCACGTACACGACGTCGGCCGGCGACGGGCCGGCCCTGCCGACCGCCGCCGAGCGGTCCAACCCGCCCGAGAAGGTCGCCAACCAGTCCACGCGGCTGTTCAGCATCCGCGACCCGCGCGGCAACGAGACGACGTTCACCTACCTCGGGCCGGGCAACGGCAACGACCGCTGGAAGATCGCTTCGCGCACCGACCGCGCCAACGCGACGACGAGCTACGCCTACGACCCGCTCAACCGTGTCACGACGGTCACCAAGCCGCTGTCGCGGGTGACGAAGTACGCCTTCGACGGCGACGGCAAGGTCACGCAGATCACGAACGCCAAGAACGAGCTCGTGAAGGTGACGTGGACCGGTGACCGCCACGTCTCGAAGGTCACCGACCCGCATCTCTCCGGCACGCTGAACCCGGCGGCTCGCGAGTTCTCCTACAACGACAACGGCTATCTGCTGTCGGTCAAGAACCAGGCCGGCGAGCAGCACTGCATGACGTACCAGAACGTCGCGGTGGACGGCAACGACGTCGTCGGCAAGTGGAAGGCCGGCCGCACGATCGAGCACGTCAGCCAGGTCAGGACCAAGGAGACGCCGAAGGGCTGCGCGACCGCGACGCCGGACAACGACTTCGAGACCGTCTTCGACTACGACGCCAAGGGCAACCTCGTCAAGGTCACCGACCCGGAGGACAAGTTCGAGACGACCGAGTGGCGCGCGGACGGCACGATCTCGCGCATCGTCGACCCGAAGAGCCATGCGACGTCCTACAACGCGTACGACGTCAACGGCCTGCCCACGCAGATCGTCGACGCCAAGAGCCAAACGACGCGGCTGAGCTTCGACGCCGACGGCCTGCTGCGCTGGGTGCAGGACCCCAACCACCAGAACGACAGCGGCACGGAGTACGAGTTCAAGACCTTCCACTTCTACGACGCGTTCCACCGCCCGGTGCGCCAGAGCTCGCCGAAGTCGACTCGCTTCGACCGCAAGCAGCTGATCTGGTCGGGGGCCGAGTACGACGCGAACGACAACCCGACCGCCACGATCCAGCCGTACTACGGGCAGGCGTGGAGTGGCGCGGGCGCGCGGACGAGGACGCGGTTCGACGCCATGGACCGGCCGGACCTCGTCACCATGCCGGACACCTCCGCCGATCCCGCCGGCGAGCGGATGACGATGACGTACGACGCCGCGGGCCGGCTGACGCGGCGCACGCTGCCGCGCGGCGTGCAGAGCGCGGCCGCCGACGACTTCACCGACGTCTTCGACTACGACCCGCTGGACCGCGTGGTCACGACGAAGCGCTACGAGGTGGGCTCGAACGGCACGATCACGCGCACGCTGCAGGCGCACCGCTGCTTCGAGACCGACGGCGACGTCAAGTCGATCACCTTCCCGCGGGCCAACCAGACGACGCCGAACTGCGACGCGACCGGCGTCCCGTACCGGGCGACGTTCGAGTACGACCCGGCGCACCGCCAGACAAAGGTCACGAAGGCCGGCCAGTCCGACGTCTTCGACTACGACCTCAACGGCAACGTCGAGTTCCAGGTCGACCGGAAGAACGCGAAGACCGAGCTGTACTACGACGAGCGCGACCTCCTGGTCAAGAAGGTCCAGGCCCACGAGTGGGACAAGCTGACCGGGCAGACCACCCGGCCGATCACGACGCTCTACGAGTACGACGCGGCGCGCAACGTGTCGGCCGAGGTCTCGCCGCGCGCGTTCGACGCCGCGGGCGGCGTCGGGCCCTGGGACAACAAGGACTACGTCAAGCGTCACACGTACGACGAGCTCAACCGGCTGAGCCGCACGGAGCAGCCGAGCAAGGCCGGCGAGGTCAAGACGTACGTGCACATCACGTACGACGCGAACGGCAACCAGCTGTCGATCTCGCAGCCGGTGACGAACCCGAGCTCGGCGAACGTCGAGGATCGCGAGAACCGGACCTACTTCGACCCCGGCTGGATCCACACGAGCCAGCAGGGCTCGCCGACGCCGGTCCCGCCGCGCCAGCCGACGGTCGACCCGGTCATCCGCTGGGACTACACCGCCGAGGGCTGGCCGATCTCGCGTGCGCCGGACAAGCCCGGCGGCGGGACGAACGAGGACAAGCGGACGACGTGGGAGTACTACGTCGACGGCCAGGTCAAGGCGCAGCACGACCGCGCCGGCCAGATCACCCAGTACGGCTACGACGCGGACGACAACCTGACGTCGATGGTCGTGACGCGGTCGACCAAGCCGCAGGAGCCGGTGCTCACGATGAACGGCACCTACGACTCGATGGACCGGCAGACGAAGGTCCGCCAGCGCAAGCAGGGTGAGACGAACTGGAAGGCGACGACGTTCGCGTACGACGAGCACTCGAACATCACGCAGAGGTTCGACGACATCGAGGAGAGCGACGCCGGGTCGCAGGTCAAGGCCGGCCGCCGGCACGACTTCGTCAACTACGACCAGCTCGACCGGCTCGTCGAGCAGATCGACTACGGCGCAGACCTGCAGACGACCACCCAGGACGACCGGCAGATCCGCTGGACGTACAACGAGGTCGACCTGCCGCTCACGCGCGTCCAGCGCGAGCGCGACATGGTGGCCGCCGGAACGCCGTTCAGCAAGGACGTGCAGACCAACGCGTGGGACTACACGGGCACCAACCGGCGCAAGAAGGTCGAGACCAAGAACCACGCCGGCACGGTCATCGAGTCGCATACGATCGCCTACACCGCGACCGAGAACGGCCGCTCGGTCTACCTCAACGGCAACAAGGCGACCGACGACTTCACCCGCAAGGGCCCGGACGCCGCGATGCCGTGCCAGTCGTCGTCGTGCTCGAACACCTACGGCTACGACGGGCGCGACCGGATGACCGCCGACGCGCGGATGCGCGCGGGGTCGACGACGACGATCGACTACAAGCTCAGCCCGGCCGGCAACGTCGAGGAGCAGGGCAGCACGCCGGCGGGCGGCTCGCGGACGATCCAGAAGTCGTTCACCTACTCGTCGAACAACCAGATCCAGACCGGGAACGTCGGCGGCCAGTCGCAGCGCTACCACTACAAGGACGGCAACCTCGACTGCATCACAACGAGCACCGGCTCGGCGAACGACTGCTCGCCCGCCGGCACGGCCGGCAACCAGAACCTCGTCGAGGACTACAGCATCGACGCCATGGATCGCATGGAGGGCTTCCGCTCCTACAGCGGCGGCACGCTGCAGACGCAGTCGACGTACACGCACGACGCGCTGGACCGCCTCACCGAGCAGACGACGACGAGCGGGTCGACGTCGAACACGACGAAGTCGTCGTTCCTGGGGATGTCGAGCGCAGTGACCAAGGACGAGTCGACCGGCTCGAGCGGCTCGCGCACGCGGCAGTACTCCTACGACGCCAACGGCCAGCGGGTCGGCATGTCCGACACCCGCGGCGCCGCGGCGGGCCAGACCAAGCAGTACGGGTTCGGCCATGACGCCGACGGCAACGTCTCGCAGGTCGTCAACCAGTCGTCGGGGTCGCAGCAGGGGCTGCCGCAGGCGTCGTACGGCTACAGCGCGTACGGCGACTCCGAGCAGGCGACGACCCGCGAGAACGACCCGGTGACGGGCTCGGCGACCACCGACGACAACCCGCTCAACGCGTACCGGTTCGAGAGCCGCCGGTACGACACGGCCTCGAAGTCGCTGGACATGGGCGCGCGGCGCTACTCGCCGACCAGCGCTCACTTCATCCAGCAGGACTTCTACGAGTCGGCCGTCAGCGACCTGGGGCTCTCCCAGGACCCGCTGACGAGCAACCGCTACTCGTTCGAGGGCGCGAACCCGATCAACTTCGTCGAGGTCGACGGCCATGGCCTCATCGACGACATCGAGGAGGGCGCCGAGGACGTCAAGGACGCGGCGGAGGACGGCGTCAACAGCGTGCGCAACAAGGCCCGCGACACCGCCCGCAGCGTCCGCCGGCGGGTCAGCGAGACCGCCAGCGACGCCAAGCGCGCCGTGAGCGACACGGCCGGCGACGTCGCCGACAAGGCGAGGGAAACGGCGGACAACGTCGCCGACAAGACCAGCGACGTCGCGGGCGACGTGAAGGAGAAGGCGAGCAACGTCGCCAGCGACGTCAGGGAGGGTGCCCAGAGCGCCGGTCGCGGGGTCAAGGACGGCATCGGGAAGGCGTCGGCGGTGGCCGACAAGGCGTCGAACTACCTGGGCAAGGCGAGCGGTGCGATCGGCGGCGCGGCGGGCGCGATCGAGCAGGGCGCCAAGCAGGCGGGCGGCAAGGTCGCCAAGTGGACGAAGGGCAAGATCACCTCGAAGGGGCTGGCGAACGGCGCTGCGAAGGTGAAGGGCATCGCGAAGAAGGCCGGCCGCTTCGGCACCGCGCTCGGCGGCCTGGCCGACTTCGGCTCAAGGGTGGCCCGCGGGGAGAACGTCGTTCGGGCGGGCCTGCACGCCGGCGCGAACACCGCGGCGCAGGGCTTGGTCAGCTTCGCCGGGGGCATGGCGGGTCGAGGCGCCGGCTTCGTGGCGGGCGGCCTCGTCGGCGGGGCGATCGGCAGCATCGTGCCAGGGGCCGGCACGGCCGCCGGAGCGGCCGCGGGGGCAGCCATCGGTCAGGCTGTGGGCGGTGCGGTTGGCGCCTTCGCGGCCGGGGAGGCGTTCGGTGACGAGGCGGAGGATCTCGCCAACGACGCCGCCGACGCGGTCAGCGACGCGATCGGGGTCTAGTCGAACCGGCGCGAGACCGCAGCCATGATCGCCCCCAGAACCACGAGCGCGAGGCCGGCGAGGATGCCGCCGGCCTTGCCCATGACCACCGAGCCGACGATCACGATCAGGCCGAGAATGACGGCGGCGTAGAAATAGCCCGCGATGTGGCCCACGCGGAGGGGGTTCCCGGTTCAGCGATGCGGAAACGGTGAGTGGTCGTAGCCCGAGGTCCGGTCGCCGCCGCCCGCCAGCCGCCACAGGTGCGTCCGCCACGCCGCCTCGGTGTGGCGCACCGCGCGGCCGCCGAACGCGCGCTCCAGCGTCTCGCCGGGCGGGGCGTCGCCCGCGACGGCGACGAGGCCGGCGACCGCGTCGGGGCCCTCCTCGCGGGCCAGGAGGTCGAGCACCGTGCCGCCGAGGAGGTGGGCGTCGCGCAGCGCGGGCGGGAACGCGGGCTCGCGGCCCTCGTGCAGCCGGCGCCTGACCGCGGGCCGGGCGTGGGCGGTCTGGCCCGACAGGTACTGCGCCGCGCCCGCCACGAGCCACGCCCACCGCAGCCGGCGGGCGCGGCGCAGGCGCGGGTTGCTCGCCTGGACGGCGAGCTGGGCGTACAGCGCCGCGGGGGCGAGGAGCAGCATCTCGCGCGAGCCGGGCACGGCCGACGCGCGCTCCTCGAGCACGCTCGGCGCGAGGACGTGGATCGCGTCGCGGCCCGGCCAGCCGACGAGGTAGCGCCGCGACGCCGGCGCGGTGATCCGCACGGCGAGCGGCAGCAGCGGCTGGGCGGCGTGCAGCTGCGCGGTGGTGCCGTGCAGGACGACCGGCACGCCGTCGGGCACCTCGCGGAGCGCTTCCCGCAGCCCCTCGCGGGCGCGCTCGAGCATCGCGAGCACCGCCTCGGCGCCGTCCGAATCGAGCTCGCTGTGGCGTGCGGTGAAGTGCTCGGAGTCGGTCTCGAGCCACACCGCGGCGTCCTACCACGGCGGCGCGTCGCGAGGCTCCGCAGGACGGCCGCCCGCGGCGGGCTCGCCCGGCGAGTCGGCCGCCGCCATCTCGAGCTCGTAGTCGAGCTCGCTGCGGACACCGAGGCGATGGAGGATCGAGTTCGCGTCGCGCAGGCTCTCGGCGTCGACGACGGCGTCGGCGAGGCGGGCCGCGGTCGCCAGCGCCACGGCGGGGTCCACGAAGAACGTCAGCCCGCCGACGGGGGACAGCTCGACCGTGCGCCGGCCCTGCCGGATCGTCGCGGTGCCGCGGCCGCCGCGGGCGCAGCGGACGGCCATCGCGCTCGCCTCGGTCGGCACCGCCGCGATCGCCGCGTCGAGCCGGTCGACGCCGTCCGGGGCCAGGCCGTAGGCGCCGAGCCAGCCGCCGTGCGCGGCGACCTCGGCGATCCGATCGAGCACCTCGGCCGGCGTCAGCTCGCCGTCGCAGCCGGCGCCGAACACCGCCGCGACCGTCCGCAGCGACGGGTCGAGGTGCCGCGTCGCCGCGAGCATCACCGCGTCGGCGAGCGGGCTCGCCAGGCCGGGCTCGTCGCCGTGGGCCAGCGCGTCGCCCCCGACGTCGACCAGCGCCAGGGCGTCGCAGCCGAGGCGCCGGGCGGCGTCCGCCAGGCCGGCCGCCACGCGTGCCGGGCCGGGGTTCGGGTCGACGAGCACGGTCCGCTCGCCGAGGTGGCGGGCCATGTGCGACTCGGCGAACGGGATCCCGCCCGCGGCCGTCGCCGTCTCCGGCCCGGCCAGCGCGACGGCCTCGTTCAGCACCTCGGCGCCCGCGACCTCGTCGAGCCGCCGCGGGCCGGGGTCGGGGTCGATCGGCCGGCGCTCCCACGTCAGCCCGCCGACGACCGCCCCGGCGCCGAGCGCGCGGGCGCACTCGGCGGTCGCGAGGGCGCCGACGACGTCCCCGCCGCCGCCGATGCCCACGCACAGGACGCGGCTCGCGCCCTGGAACGGCAAGGCTGCCTAGACCAGCGCGGGCTCGCGCACCAGCTCGCCCCCGCCGACGATCGCGAGGATCTCCTCGGCGGCGCGCTCGAACTCGTCGTCCGAGAGGACCGGCGTGCCCTCGAACGGCAGGTCGCGCTGGATCTCGCACCACGACCGGCAGCCGGCGTACGCGTCCTTCACCTTGACGGTCACCGGCCGCGGGATCCGGTAGGTCCGCAGCAGCAGCACGTGCAGCGGGTGGCGCCGCTTCCACGCCAGGCGCTTCTCGGCGTAGTCGGTGGTCCAGACGTAGTAGGGCGAGAGCGCGTCGACCGTGCGCGGGTCGGTGATCGTGACGTGCGCCGCGACCTCGGCCCATGCGCGGATCCGCACACGCTCGGGCTGGGCGATCCCTCCGTCCTGGGTGAGCGCCTCCACGGGCGGCTCGCCGTCGGCCCAGACGCCCTCCTCGAGAGCGCGGCGAAGCTCGGGCTGATGCGACTCCCGGACGAGGTCGTTGTGCTGATGGTCGAACGTGGGATACAGGAAGAAGCGGTCGTGCTCGAGCCGGAAGTGCTTGCCGGTCTCCCGGATCCCGCCCTTCCGAAGCGTGACGAGCTGCTCGCCCTCCGCCAGCGCGCGGACGGTCACCGCCCATTCCTTGAAAGCGATAGGCATGGAGTCAGATTTCGGTTGCGAACAACAAGGAATCCCGAGCGCCCCTGCACACTGCTTCAGGGCGACGGGACTGCCCTTGATCGTGCCATACAACGCCGAAAATCCCAAATCTCCCGCAGAAACCAACCATTCGGGCTAACGGCGAACGCGCCAATGCGCCGCTTCGTCAGGAGGCGGCCGTCAGCCCGAGCCGGTGGGCCACCGCGGCGGCCTCGGTGCGGCTGCGGACGGCGAGCTTGGCGAGGATGCGCGAGACGTGGACGCTGGCCGTCTTCTCGGCCATGAAGAGCGCCTCGCCGATCTCGCGGTTCGTGCGCCCCTCGGTCAGCAGCGCCAGCACCTCGCGCTCGCGCGGGGTCAGGCCCAGCTCGTCGGCCGCCTCGGGCGGGGCGCTCCCGTTGCCGGCGCTGCGACCGTTCGCGTCGCCGTCGCCGTCGTCGAGCCGCAGGCGCCCGCGCCGCGCGAGCGCCTCCAGCTCCTCGGCGAGCCAGCGGGCGCCGAGCTCGCGCGCCGTGGCGTGGGCGCGGCGGGCCGCGCGTTGCGCGGCCGCGCGGTCGCCCGCGGTCGCGTGCGCCTCGGCCTCGCGCCAGCGGGCGCGGGCGGTCTCGTACGGGTCGGCCAGCTCCTCCCAGCGGGCGGCGATCGTCGCCCACGCCTCCGCGTCGGGCCGCCCCGCCGCGCGGCCGGCCTCGGCAGCGGCGATCGCGGCGTAGACCGCGGGCCGCGGCGCGACGGGCTCGACCGGCTTCGCGCAGGCGTCCGCCGCGGCTGCCGCGAGCGCGGCGGCGCGCTCGGCCGCGGCCTCGGCGTCCGCGCCGCGGCCGAGGGCGCGGGCGTG
>DASZER010000073.1:0-14458 GCA_035940575.1 Frankiaceae bacterium
TCTCCGGCTCCGCCGACCTCGTCGCCGCCTCCGACGCGGCCGGGCTACCGCTGCGCTGGGTCCATTCGGAGGCGTGTCACGGCGACGCCGCCGCGGTGCTGCGCGCGGCGGGTGCCGGGGAGCCCGACGCGGGCGCGCTGCTCGACGCGCTGCGCGACGCCGTCGAGGCGTCGCTGGACGACGAGCCGCCCGTCGAGCCCGCAAGGCTCGCCGACGTCGTGCTGCGCGTCCTGCGCGACGCGCCCGGCGCCGCCGCGTCGCGGGAGTGGCTCGGCTCGCTCGCACTGCCCGCGTCGGACGGCGAGCTCTGGGCCGCCGACGAGCTGCTGCTGCCCGCCTCCCACGGCGGGCGGCTCGTGCGGTGGGTGCGCGACGACAGCCCGTTCGGCGTCGTCGCGGACTCGGTCCTGGACTCCTACGGCGCCGACGCCGTCGTCGCCGCGGGCGTGCTGCGGACGTTCGCCGTCGTCCGCGACGAGGAGGGCGCGGGCGGCCACGACCTCGACCTGGAGGACGAGTACGACGCGCCGCCCGGCGAGCTCGAGGCCGTGCGCGACCTGGAGTGGGTGCGCGACGACGCGTGGCCCGAGGCGCTGTCCGAGCTGCCGGTCCTCGACGGCTACACCGTCTGGTGGCTGCGCCGCCACCCCGTCGTCCTCTGCGCCGACGGCGTCCTGCGCCGCCCCGCCGAGGTCGCGGCGCCCGGCGCCGACCCGTACCTCGCCGGCCTCTACGCCGCCGCCGCGCCGCACCCCCTCCACGACCGCCTCGGCCTCGTCACCACCGTCGACGCGCTGGACGACGACGGCCTCGCGGACCTCGCCGACCGCATCGCCGCCGCCGCCGACCTGACCGCGACCCGCGTCCTCTACGCCGCCCTCGCCCGCGCCGCCGCCGCCCGCGACGTGCTGCTCGACCCCGACTCCGTGCGCGCCGTGCGCGGCGGCGAGCTCGTCACCGTGCCGACGGGGGAGGCGTACGCCGTCGACAGGCCCGACCTGCTGCCGCTGCTGACCGGCGTGCCGTGGCTGCCCGTCGACACGGCCCTCGCCGCGACGCTCGCTGACGTCCTCGGCTGCCGGCTTGCCTCCGAGCTGCCGGTCGAGTTCACGACGTACCCCACCTCGACCGCCCGCCTCGCCGACCTCGTGCCCGGCGCGCCCGACGAGGGCGTCGACGTGGACCCGGGGCTCACCGTCAACGGCGTCCGCCTCACGTGGTTCGCCGGCGGCCGCGTCGCGTGCGTCGACGGCTCGCCGCACGGCCTGGCGCGATTGGTTAGTTACCGTAAACAACAGTGGGCGAGCCGCCACGCGATCGAGGCGGCGCTGCGCGGGCAGCGCGACGACGAGTCGTTGCTGGACCCGCTGACCTAGCCCGGGACCGCGTACGCGGGGGCGGGTGCTCGGGTCCGCCGCGGCGGAGGGGTGCCGCGACGGACGCCGAGGGGGCGGCTAGCCGCCCTGCACCTGGACGTTGCCTCCACCGAGCGTGCCCGAGGCGGCATACGACCACGACAGGTCGCCGATGCGCGTGAGCGTGATCCTGAACGTGTCGGTGCGACCGGGCTCGCCGTTGTCGGTCACGGTGACCTCGTAGCGGTAGCCGCCGCGGCCGTTGACGGTCGCCGGGCCGGAGAAGACGGCGGTGCTCCCGCTGACCCTGAACCGGTCCACGACGTTCGCCGCGACCTCGGTGCCGGCGTGGTCGTCGTACGTCACCGAGCCGCCGGGCATGGCCGCACCGGCGTTGTACGTCGCGTCGACGCCGAAGTGCCGCTTGGCCGTCCCTGTGAGGAACCACCCGCCGCCGCTCGCCTTGCCGGGCGTGTTAGGCGACGGGGTGCCGCCGCAGGTGAGGCAGGGCGCGGTGACGCCGACCCACGTGACCGCGACGGACGCGGACAGCCCCGCGGCCGAGACCGTCACGGTCTGCGTGCCCGGCGCGTCGGAGAGGGCGGCGGCACCGGCGACCCCGTCGCCCGCGGTGTACGCCTCGTCGTTGACGACCGAGCCCGCGCCCGTCGAGGTCCACGTGACGGGGACGTTCGGCAACGCGTTGCCCGCCGCGTCGAGCACGGTCGCCGTCAGCTTGTCCGGCTGGCCCTGCACCGACGCCGGCGTCTCGGCGACGACCGACAGCGACGCGGGGGCCGGTGGGGCGACCGCGCCCGCGACGCCGTCGGGGTACGCGATCGACCACAGCCCGCGCACGGTCTCCGTCGTGTTGACGAAGCCGCCGACGACGACGCGCCACGTCCCCGCCTCCGGCGCGACGAACGTCAGCCGCTCGTTCGGCGCGGACGAGCAGAACGACGAGTAGCCGTTCGGCTGCGCGCCGCCGCAGAGGAGCTGCGTGTTGCCGCGCGCCGCGCCCGACGGGTCGTACACGGTGATGTCGAGGTCGTTCGCGTAGACGAGCTTCCAGTCGACCATCACGTCCAGCGACCGCGCGCCCGGCGCGACCGCGACGGTCGACTCGAACGTCGACGTCGACACGATGGCGGCGGGGCCGACCTCGCCGCGGAACGGGTGCACGTCGTAGCGCGTGCCGTCGTCGTACGGGCCGGTCCGCGTGCCCGTCGCGGCGGCGGCCGTCGCGGCCACCGCGTCGACGAGGCCCGCGCCCATCGAGTACTGCTGGTAGTTCGGCATGCCCGCGGCGACGCCGGTCTGCGCGGTGTTCTGGACGATCTGCCGCACCTCGGCGGGCGTGAGGTAGACGCCGCGCGACTGGAACGACGCCTGCTGCATCAGCGCGACGAGACCCGCCACGTGCGGCGACGCCATCGACGTGCCGGAGACCGTGCCGTAGTACGGCGCGTCGTCGGTCGACACGGCGTCGGAGCCGGTCAGCGACGGCGCGTCGCCGGCGTGCGTGGCCGCGCCGGTCAGGGCGCGCGGGCCCGTAACGTTCTCGCCCGGCGCGGCGACGGTCGGGTGCCAGAACGGCGAGCCGGGCACGCCGCGCGAGGAGAAGAAGCCGATGTGCTTGGTGTGCTTGTTGGTGGCCGCGACCGAGATCGCGTGCGGGTTGACGGAGAACGCGTTGAGCGCGTCGGTGCGCGGGCCGTCGTTGCCGGAGCCGAAGACGACGGAGATGCCGGCGTTCCAGGCCGCGTCGATCGCGCGGTTGACCGGGTGGTCGGGGTCGTACGGCGTGCCGTAGCCGGGGCCCCACGAGTTGTTGAGGACCTTGATGTTGTAGCGCTGGTGGTTCTTCAGCACCCAGTCGAACGCCGCCAGGACGTTGACGACCTCGACCGCCTCGCCCGTGCCGAGGCCGACGAGGTGCGCGCCGGGCGCGACGCCCTGGTACGCGCCGGGGACGGCAGACGCGGTGCCGTAGCCGGCGGCGATGCCCGCGACGTGCGACCCGTGGCCCGACGTGGTGTCGGTCGAGATGACGTTCTCGACGGGGACGTACGGCTCGGCCTTGTCGGTGTAGCCGACGAACTTCACGTTCTGCACGGTCTTGACCGGCGTACCGCGGCAGAACTCCGGCGCGCCGCACAGGTCGGGGTGCGTGCCGTCGACGCCCGCGTCGATGACGCCGATGCCGATGCCCGCGCCGGTCCAGCCGGTGCCGGTGTGGCCGAGGCCGCCGGTGTACGGGCCCCACGCGCGGTCGGCGTTGATGGAGACGTTCGCCTTCTGGTCGAGCAGCCGGTAGCGCTCGTTCGCCCAGACCCCGCGCACGCCTGGCAGGTTGCGCAGCAACGGCACGAGCGCGGGCGAGGCGACGACCGCGGCGGCGGGCAGGTGCGCGTACGGCTTCACGGCCGTCGCGACGCCGCGCAGCACGTCCACGTCCACCTGCGAGGGCGGAGCGGCGAACGTCACGACGTACACGGCGTCGCCGAGGTCGGCGGCGGCGGGGGGAGCGGCGAGCTGCGCCAGACCGAGGGCGACGGTCGTGGCGGCGCCGAACGCGCGAAGTGACCGCGCGAATCCGCGACGTGATGACATTCCCGAAGCCTCGCGCTCGCGATCACCGCGCGGCCATAGCCCTCCCGGGCCGTTCTCGGGACCTACGGCCCCGGGCTGAATGGTCCTTCGTCACTAGCCCGCGCCGAGGCCGAGGCCGCCGCCGCCTCGTCGCGCGCGATCGCCGCCGCGCGCCTGCGGGTGTACGCGAGCCCGACCAGGCCGAGCGCGAACCCGCACGCGCACGTCGCGACCCACCACAGCCTGCCGCCGTCGGACAGGCGCGACCAGAACGGCAGCAGCGCGAGCAGCGCGACCAGCCACAGCACGGTGCCGACGGCGACGGTGCGGACGTCGTCGGTCCGCAACGGCGGCGGGTCGGCCTTGCGCGGTTCTCTCATTCGCCCCTCACACGGCGGGAATCCGGGTCATGCTCTCAGACGTGACCGACGTCGACGCCCGGCCCGCGACGGGGATGCGATACCGGCTCCTGCTCGACCTCGCCCGCGAGGTCACGGCCCAGCGCGACCTGAGCGCCGTCCTGGACCAGACCTTCGTCGCGCTCCGCAAGGTGCTCGACTTCACCGGCGGCTCCATCGCGCTCGTCGACGACGACGGGTGGATCTCGTTCGCCGCGACCGACCCGCCCGCCACGCCCGAGGCGATGGCGATGCGCATCCGCGTCGGCGACGGGATCGTCGGGCGGATCGTCGCCGACGGCGAGCCCGAGTACGTCGCCGACATCTACACGCATCCCAACGTCACGCCGGAGCGCCGCGCGAAGAGCGTCTCGGCCGGCGTCGTGGCGTGGTTCGGCGTGCCGCTCATCACCGAGGGCCGCGCGATCGGCGTCCTCCAGATCGACTCGCCGAGGCGCGACGCGTGGAGCGAGGACGACCGGCTGCTGCTGATGTCGTTCACGCCGATCGTCGCGGCCGCCGTGCAGAACGCGCGGGTCTACGCGCGCGAGCACGCGGCGTTGCGGCGCCTGGAGGAGCTCGACCAGCGGCACCGCGACTTCGTCGCGATCGTGAGCCACGAGCTGCGCACGCCGCTCACCGCCGTCATCGGCTACTGCGACACCGTCCTGACGTACCGCCAGTCGCTCGACCAGGAGACGATGCTCGGGCTCATCGAGCGCTCGCGCGCCTCCGCGGCGCGGCTCGCCGCCCTGGTCGAGGAGCTGCTCGACCTGTCGGTCATCCAGCGCGGGGAGCTGCGGCTCTCGCTCGCACCCGTCGACGTCCCGTCGCTGCTCGGCGAGGCCGTGTCGCAGTTCGCGCCGGCGGGCCGTACGGTCGCGATCGAGCTCGCGGACGGGATCCCCGCGGTGCTCACCGACGCCGCGCGGCTGACGCAGGTCGTCGGCAACCTCGTGACGAACGCCGCCAAGTTCTCCCCCGACGACACCCCCATCGAGATCGGCGCGCGGTGCGACCGCGACGCGCTGGAGCTGCGCGTACGCGACCACGGCATCGGCATCCCCGACCAGGACCGCGACCGCGTGTTCGACAGGTTCGTGCAGCTCGAGCGCGCGAACGTCCGCAGGGCGGGCGGCATCGGCGTCGGCCTGTACATCGTGCGGCAGCTCTGCGACGCCCTCGGCGCGACGGTGCACGTCGAGAGCGAGGTCGGCGCGGGGTCGACGTTCGTCGTGCGCGTGCCCCTGCGGCCGGCCATGGAGATCGTCGCGCAACGCTCCTGACGGCGCGCCGCCACCGCTACCGCCGCCGCTCGCGGCACAGTGGCCCGCATGAGCGCGGTACTCGACTACTTCCAGGTCTCGCAGCGCGGCTCCACGGTGGAGAGGGAGATCCGCGGCGGCTTCGCGACGTTCTTCACGATGGCGTACATCGTCGTGCTGAACCCGCTCATCATCGGCACCGTCAGCGACCAGAACGGCACGGTCCTCGGCGTGCCTCGCGTCGCCGCGGCGACCGCCCTCGTCGCGGGCGTGATGACGCTCGCCATGGGCATCGTCGGGCGGTACCCGTTCGCGATCGCGGCGGGCCTCGGGCTCAACGCGTTCGTGACGTTCACGCTCGCGTCGAAGATGTCGTGGCCCGCGGCGATGGGCCTCGTCGTCATCGAGGGCCTCGTCATCTCGGTGCTCGTGCTGACCGGGTTCAGGGTCGCGGTGTTCAACGCGATCCCCGCCCCGCTCAAGACCGCGATCTCCGTCGGCATCGGCCTGTTCATCGCGGTCATCGGCTTCGTCGACGCCGGCTTCGTGCGGCGTACCGGCACGGGTCCCGTGCCCGTCGAGCTCGGCGTCGGCGGCCGCCTCACCGGCTGGCCCACGGCGGTGTTCGTGCTCGGGCTGCTGCTCACCGCCGTGCTCGTCGCGCGGCGGGTCAAGGGCGCGATCCTCATCTCCATCGTCGCGACGACCGTGGTCGCCGCGATCGTCGAGGCGATCGCGAAGGTCGGCCCGTCGTTCGTGCCCGGCCAGGAGCCCAACCCGAGCGGCTGGCAGCTCAACGTCCCCGCGATGCCCGACAAGGTGTTCGACACCCCGGACCTGTCGCTGCTCGGGAGGTTCAGCCTCGGCGGGTCGTTCGCCGAGGTCGGCGTCGTGGCGGCGCTGCTGTTCGTGTTCACGCTCATGCTCAGCGACTTCTTCGACACGATGGGCACGATCGTCGGCGTCGGCGCCGAGGCCGGCCTGCTCGACGAGGACGGCGGGCTGCCGGGCGCGCAGCGGGTGCTGTTCGTGGACTCGGTCGCGGCCGTCGCGGGCGGCGCGTCGTCGGTGTCGTCCAACACGACGTACATCGAGTCGGCCGCGGGCGTCGGCGAGGGCGCGCGCACCGGCCTCGCGAGCGTCGTCACCGGCCTGCTGTTCCTGCTCGCGCTGTTCCTCACGCCGCTCGTCGCCGTGGTGCCGTACGAGGCCGCCTCGCCCGCGCTCGTCATCGTCGGCTTCTTCATGATCACCAACGTCCGGTCGATCCCGTGGGACGACTACGGCATCGCGATCCCGGCGTTCCTGACGATCGTCCTGATGCCGTTCACGTACTCGATCACCAACGGCATCGGCGCGGGCTTCGTCTCCTACGTCGTCATCCGCCTCGTCCAGGGCCGCGCCCGCGACGTCAACTGGATGCTCTGGCTGATCAGCGCGCTGTTCGTCGTCTACTTCGCCATCGAGCCGATCGAGCGCGCGCTCGGCGTCTAGCCTCGCGGGCGTGGAGGACGACGCCGCGCTGAGCCCTCGGGTGGTCGTCGCGGCGATCCTCGTGCCCGGCCTGCTGCTCCTGCACCAGGCGCGGCTGCTGACGGTCCCGCTCGTCCTCGTCTTCGTCCCCGCGACGCTGACCGTCGGCTACGCGGGCGTGGTCCTGGGCGCCGACGTCGTGCTCGCGCTCGCGGTGACGGCGGTCGGCACCCGCGTCGCCGGCGGGCTGCGCGGCAGGCGGGCCGGCGTCGCGGCGTTCGTCGCGCTGCTCGCGGTGTCGGCGTGGTGCGTGAACTTCTCGGCGCTGTCGCCCCGCGGGTACTTCGCGCTGCACCGGTGGGAGTTCGACCTCGCGGCCTCCGCCGGGCCCGGGCGCCTGCCGCCGCACCTCGCGCACCTCGCCCTCGACGGCGAGGCGTCCGACGCCGCCCCCGGCGCGGTCCTGCTGACGTCGTGGGCGGGGCTCCACGACAACGCGGGCGGCTACGTCCACGCCGACGCCCGCGTGTCGCCCGGGACGTACGTCGAGCTCTCCGGCAGGACGATGCCGCTCGGCGAGTGCGCCCGGCTCGGCGGCGGCTGGTGGTGGTGCTGAGAAAGCCCTGTCGTTAGCAAGGCTCATGAGTTATGCTAACGATCGTGCCTCCCGCCCTCGACGCCGCTCTCGCCAGCAGGCTCCGCATGTCCGTCATGCGGCTCGGCCGGCGGCTGCGCCAGCAGCGGGCGGACGACAACCTGACGCCGAGCCAGATCGCCGCCCTCGCCACGCTCGACCGCGAGGGCACGCTGACGCTGGCGGAGCTCGCCGCCAGGGAGCACGTCCAGCCGCCGTCGATGCACCGCATCACGGGAGTGCTGGAGGAGCTCGGCCTGCTGACCCGTACGCCTCACCCGACCGACCGCCGCCAGGTCCTGCTGGCCGTGACCGAGACCGCCGCGCGGCTCCTCGCCGAGGACCGCAAGCGCCGCGACGTCTGGCTCTGCGAGCGGCTGTCGGCGCTCTCCCCGGAAGAAGTGAAGACCTTGCGCGACGCCGCCCCGATCCTCGAACGGCTGGCGACCGAATGACCCCCATGTTCCGCTCGCTCGCGATCCGCAACTACCGGCTGTTCGCGAGCGGCCAGCTCGTCTCGCTCACCGGCACGTGGATGCAGAACGTCGCCCAGGACTGGCTGGTCCTCGACCTCACCAACCGCAGCGGCACCGCCCTGGGCATCACGACCGCGCTGCAGTTCCTCCCGATGCTGCTGTTCGGGCTGTTCGGCGGGGTGTTCGCCGACCGCCACGACAAGCGCAAGGTGATGATCGCGACGCAGGCGACGCAGGGCGTCCTCGCGCTGAGCCTCGGCGTGCTCGTCGTGGCAGGCGTCGTGCAGACCTGGATGGTGTTCTGCTTCGCGTTCGCGCTCGGCATGACGACGGTGTTCGACCTGCCCGCGCGGCAGGCGTTCGTCGTCGAGATGGTCGGGCCCGACGAGGTGACGAACGCCGTCGGCCTCAACTCCGCGACGTTCAACTCCGCCCGCATCATCGGCCCCGCGATCGCGGGCCTGATGATCGCCCACGGCGGCACCGCGCCGGTCTTCTTCCTCAACGCCGCGTCGTACGTCGCCGTCATCGTCGGCCTGCGGAGGATGCGGACCGAGGAGCTGTTCCCCTCGCGGGTCGTCGCCCGCGCGAAGGGCCAGCTCCTGGCCGGCCTGCGCTACGTCGCCGGCCGCAAGGACCTGCTGCTGCCGATCGTCCTCGTCGGCGTCGTCGGGATGCTCGGCCTGAACTTCCAGATCACCCTCGCCCTGATGGCGCGCAACGAGTTCCATCGCGGCGCGGACACGTACGGCACGCTCTCCGCCCTGCTCGCGGGCGGCTCGCTCGCGGGCGCGCTGCTGACGGCGCGGCGCAAGCGGCCGACGCAGCGGTGGCTGGTCGGCAGCGCGGTGGCGTTCGGAGTGCTGGAGATCCTGCTCGGCCTGATGCCGAACATCGTGCTGTTCTCGGTCGTGCTGGTCCCGACCGGCTTCGCGGTCATCTCGTTCACCTCGACGGCGCTGTCGACCGTGCAGCTCGGGGCGGGCGAGGAGATGCGCGGGCGGGTGCTGGCGCTGTACGCGCTGGTGTTCGTCGGCGGCACGCCGATCGGCGCGCCGCTGATCGGCTGGCTCGGGGAGCACGTGGGGCCGCGCTCGACGCTCGTCGTCGGCGGCCTCGGCAGCCTCGTGATCAGCGTCACGGCGGGCTGGCTGCTCGTGCGGTCGACGGGGCGCAGGCCCCTCGGGTGGACGCGCCGCGCGGCCGCCACGACGGCTCCGGTGCCGTACGACGTCGTCCGCTAGTTAGGGTGCATACGTGACCCGTGCCACTCGCGGCCTTCTCATCGGGCTGCTCGCCCTCGTCGGGCTCCTCTCGCTCGTCTACGTCGCCGACATCGCGATGGCCAGCGGCCGCGTGCCGCGCGGCACCGAGGTCGCCGGCGTCAAGATCGGCGGCAAGAGCCGCGCCGAGGCCGTCAGGCTCATCGCGGCCGGCGTCACCGTGCCGGGCACGCTGACCGTGACGGTGCCGGGCGGCGCGGAGACGCTGACGCTCGCCGCGGCCGACATCGGCCTGCACGTCGACGCCGAGCGGACCGTCGACGAGGCGCGCGGCGAGGCGTTGAACCCGTTCAGACGGCTCGCGTCGGCGTTCGCGACGAACACCGTCGAGCCCGCCGTCGTCGTGGACGACGCGAAGCTGCGCGCCAAGGTCGCGGAGTGGGCGAAGAAGGTCGACCACGGCAAGCGCGAGGGCTCGGTCCGCTTCGACGGCGTCACACCGGTCGCGGTGCCGCCGCGCGCGGGCCGCCGTCTCGACGTCGAGGCCACCGCCAACCGCGTCGTCGACTCGTTCCCCGGCAAGACGGCGACCGAGGCGATCGTCGTGACGGACCCGGTCAGGACCACGGCCCAGGACGTCCAGAACGCCCTCGACAACATCGCCAAGCCCGCCGTGGGCGCGCCGGTCACCCTGACCGCGCCGGGCAAGGGCGTCACGATGACGCGCGCGCAGATCGCGTCGGTGCTGCGGATCGACACCGACCCCGACGGCAGGATCACGCCGAAGCTCGACGCCAAGAGGCTCGACACGATCCTCACGTCGACGCTCAAGGCCGTGGAGGCCGAGCCCAAGGACGCGCGGTTCAGCGTCGACGACAAGGGCGCCATCACGATCGCGCCGTCGGTCAACGGCACCAAGGTCGACCGCAAGGCGCTCGCCGACGCGCTGCTGCCGGCGCTCACGCAGCCGTCGCCGCGCATCGTGACGCTGACGATCGTGCAGGCCCAGCCGCGCATCACCACCGAGCTCGCGCGCACGCTCGGCATCAAGGAGAAGGTCAGCGAGTTCACGACCAACCACCCGTGCTGCCGGCCGCGCGTGAGGAACATCCACATCATGGCCGACATCGTCGAGGGCGCCGTCGTGCTGCCGGGGGAGACGTTCAGCCTCAACGGCTTCGTCGGCGCGCGCGACCGCAAGCGCGGCTTCGTCGAGGCGCCGATGATCCTCGACGGGAAGTTCGTGCCCGCGGTCGGCGGCGGCGTCTCGCAGTTCGCGACGACGTTGTTCAACGCCGTGTTCTTCGCGGGCCTCGAGGACGTCGAGCACAAGCCGCACAGCTACTTCATCAGCCGCTACCCGCCGGGCCGCGAGGCCACGGTGTCGACGCCGCACCCCGACCTGAAGTTCCGCAACGACTCGCCGAACGGCATCCTCATCACGACGTCGTACACGGAGAAGTCGATCACCGTGACGTTCTGGGGGACCAAGCGCTACGACGTCGAGTCGATCAGCAGCGAGCGCTACCGCTTCCGCTCCTTCGGCACGCAGTACGACTACAGCCCGACCTGCGAGAGCACCTCGGGCGTGAGCGGCTTCGACATCGACGTGTGGCGCGTGTTCAAGCAGGGCGGCAAGGAGGTCAGGCCGCGCCAGAAGTTCCACACGCGCTACCTGCCCGAGCCCCGCTTCGTCTGCCGCCGCCGCTAGCGCTTCTGCCCCGGCTTACGAGAGACGCCCTAGCGCTCGACGACGGGCACCACGACGCAGAGGCCGTTGTCGTACGGCGAGTACCCGCCGAAGTCCTCACCGTTGATGGTGAAGTGCGCGCAGGCGGTCCGCACCTGGCCGAACCCCGGCGAGCTCGCGGGCTGCTCGCACGCGGCGGACCGCGTGATCGTCAGCACGCCCGGCAGTGGAGGCGTCCTCACCTCCGACGAGGACGCCGACGGGCAGCCGGGCACCCTGTACATCGGGGACTCCACGGTCGCCGAGTACCACCAGACGAAGTCGACCCGCACGTCGAGCGTCTTGTCCAGTGCCATGTCGTCGCAGTACATGGTCACGACGGCGACGTCGCGCAGACCCTCGGTGGCGGACTCGGTGCCGGCGGCCCGCAACGCGTCGTTGCAGTAGAACGGCATCGCGGGATGTGGCGGCACGGTGCCGATCACCACCGACGACGCGTACGCGATGACGCCGAACAGCGTGCCGATCACGGGTCCCCCCTCAGGGATGCGCCCGGGCGGGGCGCGCAGATGCGGAAGCGTAGCGAAGGCGGGGCGGCGCGACCAGAGGCGCGACCCCGGTGCGTGCGCACGGTCGCGGAGCGGCCGCCGGTGCTAGTCGGCGCCGACCTCCGAGCAGAGGCCGTTGTCCAACCGCGAGCGCCCGGTGAGGTCGTCACCGTTGACGGTGAAGTGCGCGCAGATGATCCGTACCCGCCCGAACGCCGGCGAGTCCGTGGGCTGCTCGCACACCGCCGTCCGCGCGATCGCCAGCACGCCCGGCAGCGGAGGCGTCGTCACCTCCGGCACCGTCGACGTCGGGCAGCCGGGTACCTCGTACATCGGAAGGTCCCCGTCCGCGGAGTGAAACCAGACGAACTCGACCCGCACGTCCAGCGTCGCGTCCAGCGCCATGTCGGCGCAGGTGATCGCCGCGACAGCGACGTCGCGAAAGCCCTCGGTGTCCGACTCGGTACCGGTGGCCTCGATCCTGGACTGGCAGTAGCGCGGCAGCGCGGGATGCGGCGGCACGGTGCCGATCACCACCGACGACGCGTACGCGATGACGCCGAAGAGCGTGCCGATCACGGGTCCCCCCTCAGGGATGCGCCCAGCCGGGCGCGCAGGTGGGGAAGCGTAGCGGCGACGGGGCGGCGCGGCCAGAGGCGTTCGTCCGGCGCTAGCTGCCCTGACGCCACGGGAGGCCCTCGTCCACCCGATCGCAGATGCCGTTCCCGAACGCCGACGGCCCCCAGTACGACCTGCCGTCGACGACGACGTCGAAGCAGACGACCCGGCTCTCCCCGTTCGCGGGTGAGGCGGCCGGCCCGCGGCACTCGGCGGCGGTCACGGCGGCTCCGGGGACGACCGTCGTCAGCGCGACCGGCGTCGTGTACGTCTGCGTCGGGCAGCCCTCCATGACGCCGATCCGGAAGTCGGCGTCGTAGTACCACCACTCGAACGTCCCGCGGAGGTCCGACCCCGGCCCCAGCGTGTCGCCGCACGCCCAGTAGGCCACCGCGACGTCGTGGATCGACCCCGGCTCCGTGAGGTCGCTCTGGGCGGTGACCCAGGCGTTGCACCACAGGCCTCCGGCCCGGGCGGGCGCGGCGGCGGGCGCGAACGCCGCGAGGGTCGTGAGCAGGGTGACGACGGTCCGGCGCATGCTGCAGGGTAGCGAGCCGGTGGCGCTCCACCATCGCCTGCCACAGGGCCGGGACGCGCGAGCATGTGACCGTGCGCACGTTCGTCGCGGTCGTCCCGCCGCCGCCCGTCCTCGCGCCGCTCGTGCGCGCGGCCGGCGCGCTGCGCGGGTCCTTCGCCGCGTCGTGGGTGCCCGAGGAACGCCTCCACGTGACGCTGGCGTTCCTCGGCGAGGTCTCCGAGGACACCGCGCGCCGCGTCGAGGAGCACCTGGGCGAGGCGGCGGCGGAGCGCGAGCCGTTCGCGCTACGGCTGCGCGGCGGGGGCGCGTTCCCGCGCGCCGCCCGCGCGCGGGTGCTGTGGGCCGGCCTCGACGGCGACCTCGACGCGCTGTCGTCGCTGGCCCGCGCGACCCGCCGCGCGGCGCGCGCCGCTCGGGTCGACGTCGAGCGGAAGCCGTACGTCCCGCACGTCACCGTCGCGCGGCTGCGCCGCCCCGCGGACGTGTCGGGCGCGGCGGCCGCGCTCGACGCGGTGACGTCGCAGGTGTGGACGGTGACCGAGGTGGTGCTGATGCGTTCGGTGCTCGGCCCGACGCCGTCGTACGAGCCGCTGGCGCGGCTGCCGCTCGGCTACCAGGCGTAGGCCTCCGGCGCCGGCGCACCGGGGCCGGGGAAGATCTCGTCGAGGCGGTGCAGCGCCTTCTCGTCCAGCTCGATGTCGACCGCGCGCAGCGACCCGGTGAGCTGCTCGATCGTGCGCGGCCCGATGATCGGCCCGGTCACGCCCTTCTGGTGCAGCAGCCACGCGAGGCCGACGTTGGCCGGGTCCTCGCCGAGCTCGTCGCAGAACGCCTCGTACTGCTCGATCTTCGGCCGGTGCTCCTCGAGCAGCTCCTGGGTCCGCTCGCTCGCGCTGCGGCCCTCCTTGGCCTTGCGCAGGATGCCGCCGAGCAGGCCGCGCATCAGCGGGCTCCACGGGATGAGGCCGAGGCCGTACGACTCGCACGCCGGCAGCACCTCGAGCTCGATCGTGCGCTCGACGAGGTTGTAGAGGCTCTGCTCGCTGACGAGGCCGACGAAGTGCCGCGCCTTGGCGGCCTCGTTGGCCTGCGCGATGTGCCAGCCGGCGAAGTTCGAGGAGCCGACGTAGAGGATCTTGCCCTGCGCGACGAGCACCTCCATCGCCTGCCAGATCTCCTCCCACGGCGTGTTCCTGTCGACGTGGTGCATCTGGTACAGGTCGATGTAGTCGGTCTGCAGGCGCTTGAGCGAGGCGTCGCAGGCGCGGCGGATGTTCAGCGCCGAGAGGAACGTCTCGTTCGGCCAGTCGCCCATCGAGCCGTAGAGCTTCGTCGCGATCACGGTCTTCTCGCGCCGCCCGCCGCCCTGCGCGAAGAACCGCCCGATGATCTGCTCGGTCCAGCCCTCGCCCTTCTTCCAGCCGTAGACGTTGGCGGTGTCCATGAAGTTGACGCCGGCGTCGAGCGCCTGGTCGAGGATCGCGTGGGAGTCGTCCTCGCTGGTCTGCGGGCCGAAGTTCATGGTGCCGAGGCAGAGGCGCGAGACGCGCAGGCCGGAGCGGCCGAGGTGGGTGTAGTCCATGTGCGGACCGTACGACGCCCTGCCGTCAGGCGCCGAGCCAGCCGCCCTCGTCGGAGAGCCTCGCGA
>DASZER010000074.1:0-35154 GCA_035940575.1 Frankiaceae bacterium
CAGCGTTAGCGTGAGACACGAAGACCTCCTGTCGGCGGAGCGGTTCCTCAACAGCTCCACTCCACGACGGGAGGTCTTCGCTTTCAAGATCACTCAGATCGTGTCGTCACACGACCTCGACCAACGTGCCTGGTCAGTACACCTAGTCCCACTCCCTCGTCAGGACAGAAGGAGAAGGGGAGGGGGTCAGCGGGGGTGCGGCGGAGGCAGTGAATCGAAGGATCTGGAGGTATCCACAGAGCGCTGGTCGGGTGGGTGAGGGTCTTCCACAGATTTCTGATCGGGGTGTCGGTAGGGGTTCCGCAAGAGGCATCATTCAACTGTGAGTGTAATGAGGTCAGTCGTCGTCGGGGTCCGGCAAGAGTCGGGCCACGGGGACGCCGAGTGCGCGCGCGAGTGCGTAGATCACGTCGAGCGTTGGGCTGCGGCCGCCGCGTTCCAGCTCGGAGATGTACGCGGTGCTCACGCCGGCGCGCGTACCGACGTCGACCTGGCGCAGTCCGGCGGCCTCGCGCAGTTCGCGCAGCCGCCGACCGAAACGCACACGCGGCGGGTCGCCGGCGTTCTCGGTACCTGGCTGCACGGTGCTCACCTTACGGCCGCCGCAGGACGCGATCGGCCGCTCCCTTTCGCGACCTTGGAGGACGCATGACGCAGCCGATCCTGACCACTGAGAGCAGCAGCACGTATCTCGTCCTGCGGGTGGTCGCCGTTCACGACGATCCCGGCAAGTCGGGTGCTTGGCGCGCCGAGGTCAACGACCCGGCCAGCCCGCTTGCGGGCCTCTACGCCTTTGGTGACTCACTCACGGCGGCGCGTGACGCGCTCGCCGTCACGGCATGGGCGGCGGTCGTCGCCGGAGAACTCGGGCCGTTCGGCGTCACGGCCGACGACCTGGCCGGCCTGCATGTCGTCGTGTCCACCTGCGCGACGTACGACGCAGCGTGGCTCGCCAGCGCGATCGATGCGGCGTAGGAGGCGCGCATGACGGCGGTGGACGAACGGGTGTGCGCGCCGCGGATCACTAGCGGCCGCGAAGGAGAGGAGCCGTACTCGTCGTGGGTACGGCGCGCGAAGTGCGCGGGGCGGACGGCGCTGTTCGGCGACGAACAGCTCGCCGACGAGGCGTTGGCGGTCTGCGGCGTCTGCCCGGTGCGGCGGCAGTGTCGGCGGTGGGCGCTGACCAACGCAGTCGACGGCGTGGCGGGCGGCATGACCGCGTCCGACCGCGCGGCGTGGCGCCAAGAGGCGGGCGAGCCAGAGCCGGTCGTGATGGTCGAGGACTTTCTGCTCGCCGAGGTCGTCAGCGCGGACACGACGTGGGGGCGCGGCCGGTCGGAGGCGATCCTCAACGCCGTCGCGCGATGGACGGACGACGGCGAGACAGCGCGGCAGATCGGGCTACGACTCGGCGTGACGCGGCGCACGGTGAATCGGCTTCGAGCGCGGTGTCGCGAGCGTCAGGCGTCTTAAGAGGTGGTTCCTCGGTTGGGTCACCGAGGGACCACCCGAGGAACCACCCTCGCGCGATCGCGTCGGGAGCCGCTCCGCCTGGCTGACCTGCGGCGATGCGCTTCGCGCGGGTTGGTCGTGCTACTTGGTCGGAGCCGCTTCGCACCCCCGACCAAGTAGCACTCCCTCGACATGAACTTGGTGAAAGAGAGGGAGGTCAGCCAGGCGGAACGGCAGTACGAAGTTGGGTCGGTAGGGGAGTGACAGAAGCAGCAGGGACGGGGGGTTCCGGGGAGCGGGACGGGCGGGCGCAGAGGGTGTCCAGAACGGCCGGAGCGGGCTCGTCGTCGTAGAGATGTCCGTAGCGGTCCATCGTGAGCGAGACGGTCGTGTGGCCCATCCAGACGGACAGCCGCTTCGGGTTCACGCCGGCCGCGATCATCAGCGAGGCGTACATGTGCCGCAGGTCGTGAAACCGCGTCTCCGGCGGCAGCCCGGCCCGGACGACGGCTGGCTTGAACACCTGCGTGTAGAAGGCGTTGTGCCGCCGCGGCTTGCCGTCGTCGCCGAAGATCAGGTCGTCCATGTCGAGGCCAGCGCGACCGATGTGCGCGGCGAGCAGGTCGCACAGAGCCGGAGACAGCGGCACCGTCCGGCGTCCGGCCGCGCTCTTGGGCGTGTCCACGATCAACTCGGTGCCGAGGTCCGCGACGGTCTGGCGGACGTTCACGCGGCGGCGAAGCAACTCGACGTCGCGGACGCGCAGTCCGTTCAGCTCGCCGGCGCGGAGACCGGAGCCAGCCGCGGTGAGGACCAGCAGGTCGAGCGGCGGCGGCAGTTCCTCGGCGAGCGCCTGGACCTGCTCGACGGTCAGGAACACGGTGTCTCGCGGACGCAGCCGAGGCGGCTTCACGTCGCGGCATGGGTTCGTGCGGATCATCTTGCGGCGCATCGCCTCGTCGAGGATCAGGCGGCAGACCATGAGGACGTTGCGGACAGTCGAGGGGCGACGACCGGCCGCAGTCATGGCGTTCACGAGGGCCTGGACCTCGCCGTACGTGATTCGGCCGACCGGGCGGTCGTGCAGGGGCGCGAGGTTGTGGTCGATCGCGGAGCGGTAGGTGATCTGCGTCCGGCGCTTGAGGTGCGCCTGCGCGGCGAACCACTCCTCAGCGACGACGAGGAACGGCACGAGGCCCGCGGTCGGGGCGACGTACGAGCCTTCACGGACGTCGGCAAGGGTCGTGTTCTGGAAGGTGCGCGCTTCGTCCATCGAGGCGAACGTCCGTGATCGCTGGACGCCTTCGGCGTCGCGGAAGCGGACCTCGTAGACGTCTCCGCTCGTCCGTCTCTTGCGCCTGATCCCGCTCGTCCGGGTGCGAGTACGAGTGGCCATGACCGACCTCCACAACACGTCTCCATCGCACGGTAGCCAGCGGTTGCGCCATGTTTCGGATCAAGATCACGGCCCACACTTGGCCCACAAGACAGGGCCGGACGAGGGACTACGCGGCGACACCACGTAGGACGTGATCTAGCCTCTGACCTGTGCAAACGCCTCCGAGCGAGCAGGGGCCGCGGCGGCCCCGCGTCGGTCATATTCAGTTCCTCAACTGCCTCCCGCTCTACTGGGGGCTGATCCGCTCGGGCGCGCTGCTCGACGTCGAGCTGACCAAGGACACCCCCGACCGGCTCAACGACGCGCTGGTGCGCGGCGACCTCGACATCGGCCCGATCTCGCTGGTCGAGTACCTCAAGCACGCCGACGAGCTGCTCGTCCTCCCCGACCTCGCGGTCGGCTCCGACGGGCCCGTCCTCTCGGTCAACCTCGTGTCCAAGGTGCCGCTCGACGACCTCGACGGCAGAACGGTCGCGCTCGGCTCGACGAGCAGGACGAGCGTGCTGCTCGCGCAGCTCCTCCTGGAGGAACGTCACGGCCAGCGGCCGCACTACGTGACCATGCCGCCCGACCTCACGGCGATGCTGCTCGAGGCCGACGCGGCGGTCCTCATCGGCGACGCGGCGTTGCGGGCGCGGGACACGACAGAGGCGACGGTGCACGACCTCGGCGAGGCGTGGCGCGAGTGGACGGGCCTGCCGATGGTGTTCGCGGTCTGGGCCGCGCGGCGCGACTTCGCCGAACGTCACCCCGGCACGGTCAAGGACGTCCACGACGCGTTCGTACGCAGCCTCGACCAGGCGCTCACGAACGTGGACGAAGTGGCACGACAGGCCGCGAAGTGGGAGTCACTCGACGCCGACACGCTCGTTACGTACTTCACGACGCTCGACTTCCGCCTCGGCCCGCGCCAGCTGGAGGGGCTCAGGGAGTTCGCGCGCCGTACGGCGCCGAGAGGGGAGTGGCCGCCGGACGTCGAAGTCGGGTTCGCTGCCGTGTAGGAGAGGGGCGGGACATGCGCCGAGCCGTGCTGGTCGTCGCCGCGCTCCTCGCCACCAGCCTCACGCCTTCGCACGCCGCCGACGGAGTCGTCGTCGCGGCCGGCATCCGCTTCGTCAACCCCGACGTCACGATCGGCCAGGGCGGCAGGCTCACGTTCGCCAACCCCGACGTCGCGCCGCACAACGTCGTCGCCGAGGCCTCGGACAGGAACGGCCCGCTGTTCGCCAGCACGACCGTCACGACGGGCGGGACGGCCGAGGTCAAGGGCGTCGAGCGGCTCGCGCCGAGCACCTACACGTTCCTCTGCACGCTCCACCCGACGATGCGCGGCACGCTCACCGTGACGAAGCCGGGCACAGCCGCGATCGCCCCCACGCCCACCGGCGCGAACGTCCCCACGCCGACGAGCCTCACGGTCCACGACGGCGCCCTCTACGTCGTCTCCTACGCCTCCGGCTCGGTCCTCTCGATGCCCGTGCTGCCCGGCGGCGCGCTCGGTCCCGCGACGCCGTACGCCACCGGCTTCACGGACCCGCTCGGCCTCGCGTTCGCCCCCGACGGCACCCTCTACGTCTCCGACTCGCACAGCGCCGGAGGCCGCACCGTCGGCCGCGTGTGGGCGGTGCGGAACGGCGCGAGCACCGTCGCGATCGACGGCCTGCCCAACGGCCGCCACAACACGAACGGCCTCCTCGTCTCCGGCAGCCGCCTCTACGTCGCCAACGGCAACGCCACCGACGACGGCGTCAACGGAGGCGACCCCGAGCTGCCCCTCAACGGCACCGTCCTCTCCTACGCCGTCCCGATCGCGAAGAACGCCAGGCCCACGGTCGAGGCACGGGGCCTGCGCAACCCGTACGACCTCGCACTGCGTCCCGGCACCAACGAGGTGTGGTTCCCGACCAACGGACCCGACGACCTCGATCCGCTCGGCGAGGACCTGCTGCACAAGGTCGACGTGCGCAGGGGCACAGCCGACTTCGGCTTCCCCGCCTGCCTCTACGACGCCGCCCTGCGCCGCGCGCAGAACCCGCGCGTCAAGACCGCGTGCCGCCCCAACGCGACCCCCGAGCGGGCCCTCGGCCTGCACGTCTCGGCGAACGGCATCGCGTTCGGCACCGGCGGCGCGTGGGGCAACGACGTCTACGTCGCGGAGTACGGCAGCAACGCCCCGAGCGGCAGCGGCCACCGCGTCGTCCGCGTCCCGATCGTCGGTGGCAAGGCGGGGGCGCCGCAGGACGTGTTCGTCGGGCCGAGCCCGCTCGACGTCGCGTTCGGCCCCGACGGCCTCTACGTCGCCGACTTCGCGACCGGCGCCATCACCCTCCTGCGCGCGGTGGGGTAGCGCGTGGCACCGAAGCCGATGACGGCGCTCGACGTCAGCCGACTGCTCGGCCGCGTCGCGTTCGGCGCCACCGCCGCGGACCTCGACCGCTGGACCGGCAAGCCGTACGCCGACCTCGTCGACGAGCTGCTCTCCGTCGCGACGATGCCGGCGCTGCCGCGCGGGGACGACGCGCAGGCGGTGACGTTCACGCAGGTCACGCAGTCGCCGCAGCAGGTACGGCAGTGGTGGCTCGAACGGATGCGCACGACGTCGGCCCCGCTGCTCGAACGCATGACGCTCGTCTGGCACAACCACTTCGCGACGGGCCTGCGCTACCCGCCGGACACGACGCACCTGATGCGCCAGAACGCGACGCTGCGCACGCACGCGCTCGGCAACCTGCGCGACCTCGTCGCGGCGGTCACGGTCGACCCCGCGATGCTCTACTTCCTCAACGGCCACGAGAACGCCACGCCCGAGCCGAACGAGAACTACGCGCGCGAGTTCTTCGAGCTGTTCACCCTCGGCGTCCGCCCGCAGGTCTACACCGAGCGCGACGTGCGCGAGGCCGCGCGGGCGTTCACCGGCTGGATCGTCGACGGCAACGGCGAGCCGCAGTTCGTCGCCGCGCGCCACGACGCGAGGACGAAGAAGGTGCTGGGCCGCACGATCGCCAACGCCGGCGCGCAGGAGTACGAGCGGCTCGTCGACGTCGCGCTCGCGCAGCCGGTCGCGTCGCGGTTCCTCGCGCGCAAGCTCGTCGCGAGCCTCGCGTACGTCCCCGCGGAGCGGGACACGCTGGTGGACAGGGTCGCGGCGACGCTGCGGCGCACGTGGAGCATCGCCGACGCGCTGCGCCTGATGCTGCTCGCCGACGACTTCCGCTACGCCTCCGTGGCGCGCGGCCGCCAGTACGTCCGGACCCCCGTCGAGACGGTCGTGCACGCGGCCAAGGCGCTCAACGTGTCGTTCGACCCGAACCTCGTCTGGCAGCTCGACCGGATGGGGCACTCGCTGTTCGACCCGGTCGACGTGAGCGGCTGGCCGCTCGGCGCGGAGTGGGTCACGCCGGTCACCGCGATGGTCCGCTACGACACCGCGCTCACCCTGTGGAGCCGCGCGAACGGCGACAGGCTCGGCCGCGCCGTGACGCCGTTCGCCGCCCCGTCCGACACGAAGGCGTGGGCGCGCCTGCTCGGCCTCGCGGGCCTCTCGCGCAACACGTCGAACGCGATCGGCGCGTACCTGCGAAGGGCCGCGAAGGCCGGCGAGGCGGACAAGCAGGCGGGCGTCCTCGCGCTGATCCTGTCCAGCCCCGAGTGGGCGGTGATGTAGTGGCCATGCCTCCCCGCCGCGCGGCCTGCTGCGCGACGCCGGGCGCCGCTCGCGTCGTCGTCGTCGTCGCAGGCAGCTCCACTGCCGGCTCCTCCGCCTTGCGACCAGCCACTCCCTGCGCCGCTCGCGACGGCGGGGGACGAGGAGGCATGGCCTGATGGCCCTCACCCGAAGGCAGCTCCTCGCCGGCGCCGGAGGCGCGGCGGCGGCGCACGTCGTGCTGCCCGCCGTGGTGCGCGGCGGCGCGGCGTTCGGCGCGCAGCCTTCGCCGCACACGCGGACCCGCAACCGCCTCGTCGTGATCCACCTCTACGGCGGCAACGACGGCCTCAACACCGTCGTCCCGATGGCCGGCGCGCGCTACGACGTCTACCGCAAGGTGCGCCCGTCGATCGGCTACGCGCCGAGCCAGGTGCTGCCGCTCGACCTGCCGCACGACCGCCCGCACCACCTCGGCCTCAACCCGAGGCTCAAGACGGTGCACCGTCTCTACCGGCTCGGGCGCGTCGCGATCGTGCAGGGCGTCGACTACCCGAAGCACTCGTACTCGCACTTCACGTCGTCCGACATCTGGCACTCGGGCGAGCCTGGCCGCGCGGGCGGCAGCGGCTGGCTCGGGCGGCACCTCGACCGCGCGGGCGCGGGCGACGGCGAGCTGCGCGGGCTCGCGATCGGCGGGCAGCTCCCGTTGATGCTGCGCGGCCGCACGCACTCGGGCCTGCACATCGCGAGCGTCGGGGCGACGAGGTTCGCCGACGGCGGCGGAGCGGTCGCGGACGCGCGGCACGACGCGATGGCGCTGTTCGACAACCACGTCCCTACGGAGCCGCTGCGCCGTGTCGCGGGCCATGGCGCTCGCCAGGCGGTGGACCTCGTCGACACGATGGCGAAGGTGAAGCCCGCGCCGACCACGGGCGACCAGCTCGGCGACGCGATGATGACCGCGCGCACGCTGCTCGCGCTCGACCTCGGCGTGGAGTGCGTGTTCGTCTCGATGGGCGGGTTCGACAACCACACCGACCAGCGCTCGGCGCACGAGGCGCAGCTCGCGCGGCTGGACGACGCGCTGCGCCACTTCTACTACGGCTCCGGCGGGATGCCCCGCTCGATCTCCGAGCGGACGACGGTCATGGTGATCAGCGAGTTCGGCCGCCGCATCGGCGAGACCGGCGCGGGCCCCGCGGCCGGCACCGACCACGGCGCGGCGGCGCCGGTCCTCCTGATCGGGCCGCGCGTCGCGGGCGGCCTGCACGGCGAGCACCCGACTCTCGGCACGACGAAGGCGCCCGCCGACAACCTGGAGATGACGACCGACGTGCGCCGCGTCTACCGCGCGGTGCTCGACCGGTGGCTGCGCGACCCCGACCCGCTGTACGAGCGGATCGCCCCGCTGCCGCGCCTGTTCCGCTGACGTACGCTCAGCGCGTGACGATCCAGGCGATCCTCGACCGCGCCGCCGACGGCGGGCGCATCACGCCCGACGAGGCGTTGCTGCTCTACACCGACGCGCCGTTCCACGCGCTGGGCCACGCGGCCGACGAGGTGCGCCGCCGCCGCTTCCCCGACAACGTCGCCACGTACCTGATCGACCGGAACATCAACTACACGAACGTCTGCGTGACGGCCTGCAAGTTCTGCGCGTTCTACCGCGCGCCCGGCCACGACGAGGGGTGGGTGCGCGACCTCGACGAGATCCTGCGCCGCTGCGCGGAGGCCGTCGAGCTCGGCGCGACCCAGATCATGCTGCAGGGCGGGCACCACCCGGAGTTCGGCATCGAGTGGTACGAGCGGACGTTCCGCGCGATCAAGGACGCGTTCCCGCGGCTCGCGCTGCACTCGCTCGGCGCGAGCGAGGTCGTGCACATCGGGCGCGTCTCCGGCCTCTCGCACGAGGAGGTCATCACGCGGCTGCGCGACGCGGGCCTCGACTCGTTCGCCGGCGCGGGCGCGGAGATCCTGACCGAGCGTCCCCGCCAGGTCATCGCGCCGCTCAAGGAGTCGGGCGCGACGTGGCTGTCGGTGATGGAGACCGCGCACGGGCTCGGGGTCGAGTCGACGGCGACGTTCATGATGGGCACCGGCGAGACGAACGCCGAGCGCATCGAGCACCTGCGGATGATCCGCGACGTGCAGGACAGGACGGGCGGGTTCCGGTCGTTCATCCCGTGGACCTACCAGGCCGAGAACAACCACCTCAAGGGCCACACCCAGGCCACGACGATCGAGTACCTGCGGATGATCGCGGTGGCGCGGCTGTTCTTCGACAACGTCGCGCACCTGCAGGGCTCGTGGCTCACGGTCGGCAAGGACGTGGGCCAGCTCACCCTGCACATGGGCGCCGACGACCTCGGCTCGATCATGCTCGAGGAGAACGTCGTCTCGGCGGCCGGGGCACGGCACCGTTCGAACCGGCTGGAGCTCATCCACCTGATCCGCGCGGCGGGCCGCATCCCCGCGCAGCGCGACACGCTGTACCGCCACCTCGTCGTCCACGACGACCCGGCGAACGACCCCGTCGACGCCAACGTCACGTCGCACGTCTCGTCGACCGCACTCTCGCTCACCCCGGTATGAGCGGCCCGGTCCCGGCCTGGCTACGCGCCGTCCTGGGCTGGACCGGGCTCCTGCTCTGGGGGCTCGCGCTGATCGCGGTCGCCGCGCCCGCCGCCGTCGACTGCCCGATGCCGGTCGCCGACCTGCTCGGCGAGGAGTGCGCGGGCTCGCGGGCGCGCGCCGGATGGGCGGCAGTCTGGGTCGTGCTCGCTCTCGCGACGTCGTTCGCGTACCTCGCGGCCCTGCTGCGCCGCGACGACAGGTGACGCTCGTCCACTGCGCGCCGCTGGTGCTTCCGGTCGACGGCGAGCCGATCGAGGACGGCGCGGTCGCGGTCGAGGGGTCCCGCATCGTCGCGGTCGGAACGCGCCGCGAGGTCGTGACCGACGGCGCGCGCGTACGCGACTGGCGCGGCGTCCTCACGCCCGGCCTGGTCAACGCGCACACGCACCTGCAGTACACGGACTTCGCCGACCTCGCGACGGCGGGCATGCCGTTCCACGTCTGGATCCGCACGCTCACCGAGCGCCGCCTCACCTGGACGCCGCCGCAGTGGACGGAGAGCACGCGGCACGGCACGCACGAGGCGATCCGTACGGGGACGACGTGCGTCGCCGACGTCGTGACGGACGTCGCCGCGCTGCCGGTGCTCGCGCGGTCGGGGCTCGCGGGGACGGGCTACGTCGAGGTCGTCGGCATCGAGTCGTACAAGTGGTCGCGCGAGCGCGAACGCCTGCTGCGCAAGCTCGCCGACGCCCCCGCGGGCATCGGCACGGGCGTCAGCCCGCACGCGCTCTACTCGCTCGGCACCGACGCGGTCACCGGGTCGCTCGCGGTCGCGCGGGAGCGCGGCCTGCGCCTGCACCCGCACCTCGCCGAGACGGCGAACGAGGACGAGTACGTCCGCTGCGGCACCGGGCCGATCGCGGAGTTCGGCCACTCGCGCGGGCTGACGTTCGAGCTGCTCGGCGGCGGGTCGGGCCGCTCGCCCGTGGAGTACGCCGACGGGCTCGGGATGCTCGGCGAGGACGTGCACGTCGCGCACGGCGTCCACGCGTCGGCGACCGACCGCGCGCTGCTGCGCGAGCGCGGCACCGCCGTCGCGCTGTGCGCGCGCTCCAACGCGATCCTCGGAGCCGGCGAGCCGCCCGTCGCGGACTACCTGCGCGAGGGCAACGCGATCGCCGTCGGCACAGACTCGCGCGCGTCGTCGCCGTCGCTGGACCTGCTGGAGGAGGTGCGCGCGCTGCGCGACCTCGCGGTGTCGCAGGGTGCGCCGCGCGAGGGCCTCGCGAAGCGGCTCGTCGAGGCGGCGACGACCGGCGGCGCGTACGCCCTCGGCCGCGACGACGCGGGGCGGCTGCGGCCGGGCGCGCGGGCCGACCTCGCGGTGTTCGACGTGCCGGACGGCGACCCGTACGAGGCGCTGGTCGAGCACGGCGCGGGGCGGTGCGTGGCGACGGTGCTCGGCGGCCGCCTGGTGCACCGGCGCGCGTGATCTTCGCTGCTACCCTCGCGCGATGCGTACGCGCCTCGTAGTCCCCGCGGCCGTGCTGGCCGCCGCCGCGCTCGCCTGCGGCGGCGACGACCCGGTGCCGCGCGCCACGCCGTCCGCGGCGCCGACGACCGCGAGCCCGGCGCCCACACCGACCCCGACGCCGCTGAGCAAGGCGGAGTGGGTCGGGAAGATCACCGCCATCTGCGACGACGTCGAGGCCGAGGCCGACAAGATCGGCGAGCCGAAGACGGCGAAGGACTACGCCGAGGCGATGGCGACGCTGGTGCGGATCATCGACGAGGCGAACGCCGAGATCCGTACGCTGCCGCCGCCGGCCGCCGACGCGGCCGCGCTCGAGGCCAACTTCATGGGCCCGAACGAGAAGCAGGAGGAGACGTTCCGCGCCGCCCTGCCCGAGCTCCAGTCCGCCGCGCAGAGCGAGGACACGGCGGCCGCGGAGAAGGCGTTCGGCGACGCGATCAGCACGACCACGCCGACCGACGCGCAGGCGAGCTTCCTGCGGCAGTACGGCCTCGGCGACTGCGTCTGACGGTGGGCGCGCACGGCGCGGGCGTTCCGTATGCTCGCCCGATGCGCCGACTCCCCGTGCTGCTCGCGTCCGCCCTCCTCGCCTCGGCCGTCGCGTGCGGAGGGGACGACGGCGGCCCCGCCGCGTCGCCCACGCCGTCACCGACCACCGCGTCGCCGACGGCGAGCGCGATGACGAAGGAGGCGTACGTCGCCGCCGCCAACGCCCTGTGCGCGCGCGTGGACAAGGAGACGGAGTCGCTGCCGGACGAGCCCGGGACGGCGAAGGAGCTCCTCGACGGCACCAGGACCTACCTCGCCTCGCTGAAGAAGGCACAGGGCGAGCTGCGCGCGCTGACGCCGCCGGCAGCGGACGCCGAGGAGGTCGAGAAGAACTTCCTCGCGGTCGGCGACAAGCAGGTCGAGGTGCTCGAGGGCCTGCTCCCCGAGCTGGAGGCGGCGGCGGCGAAGAACGACAAGGCCGCGGCCGAGAAGGCGCTCCAGGACGGCTTCCAGGAGTTCGAGACCGTGTCGACCGACGCCGTCGAGGAGTGGATGACGCAGTACGGCCTCACCGACTGCGGCTGACGTGACGCGCGCCGACCTGGGGAAGCAGCCGCGCGACGTCGCGGCGATGTTCGACGACGTGGCGCCGCGCTACGACCTCACCAACGCCGTCCTCTCACTCGGCCAGGACCGCGGCTGGCGCCGCGCGACCTCGCGGGCGCTCGCGTTGCGGCCGGGCGAGGTCGCGCTCGACCTCGCGGCGGGCACGGGCACGTCGTCGGTCGCGCTGGCGGCGTCGGGCGCGACGGTCGTGGCGTGCGACTTCAGCCTCGGGATGCTGCGCGTCGGCGTCGCGCGCAACCCGCACGAGCGCGTCCGCTACGTCGCGGGCGACGGCCTGCGGCTGCCGTTCGCCGACGCGTCGTTCGACGCGGTGACGATCTCGTTCGGGCTGCGCAACCTGCACGACCTCGACGCCGGCCTGCGCGAGCTCGCCCGCGTCACGAAGCCCGGCGGGCGGCTCGTGGTGTGCGAGATCAGCCACCCGACGTGGGCGCCGTTCCGTGCGGTCTACGTGGACTACCTCATGCGCGCGCTGCCCGCGCTCGCGCGGCGCGTGAGCAGCAACCCCGACGCGTACGTCTACCTCGCCGAGTCGATCCGCGCGTGGCCCGCGCAGCGCGCGCTCGCCGAGCGGATCGACGCCGCCGGCTGGCACGGCGTCTCGTGGCGCGACCTCACCGGCGGCATCGTCGCGCTGCACAAGGCGCGCCGCGCTACACCGCCGAGCTGACCTGCGGCACGAAGCCGACGGGGCCGATGACGCCCTCGACCACCGGCGCCGCCCAGTCGGGCAGGCCGAGCCCCTTCTCGACGACCTGCTGGTAGCCCCAGCCGCCGACGTGGCCGGTGCCGAGGAACGTGTACGTGCTCACGGGCACGCCCGTCGCGGCGAGCGCGCCGGTCAGCTCCTGCGCCTGCGTCGGCGTGACGACCGTGTCGCCGGCGGCGTGGTTGGCGAAGACGCGCTTGAGGCCGTGCGCGGCGATCGCCTGCACCTGCGCGATCGGGCTGCGGTCGAGGTACGCCTGCGGCACCTCGGCCGGCGTGCCGCCGGTCTCCGCCTGGATCGCGGGCTGGAAGCCGGGCACGGTCGCCCACTCCTCGACGAGGTTCTCGACGCCCGCGTCCTCGACCCAGTACTGGTACGTCCCGCGCGGCGCGTGCGCGACGGCGAGGCCGCTGACCTCGCCGCCCATGCTGATGCCCCAGACGATCGTCGTGCGGATGCTCGGGTAGCGCGCCTTGAGGTCGAGCGTCGCCGCGATCGTGTCGCGCCAGCCGGTCCCGACCTTCCACGCGCCCTGCGGCCCGCGGTAGTCCATGGAGACGCCGGCCCAGCCGCGGTTGGCGACGTCGGCGAGGTAGCCGTCGAAGTTGTCCGCCGCCCCGCCGAAGCCGTGGCAGAACACCACGAGCACGGTCGGGCTCCCGGCCGGCAGCACCGCGCGGCCTGTCGCGGTCTGGCCGTCGACGGTGACGGTGTAGGCGGTGACGGGGACGGCGGCGTGCGCGACGCCGCCGGGGAGGGCCGCGACCGCGAGGGCGGTCGTGCCGAGCAGGCGCGAGAGCGTACGAGAGCGCAAGGGGGCCTCCTAGGAGGGTTCTGCGAAACCCGGCCCTGCTGCGCCGAGCCCGCGCGACGACCGGCTGCGTTCTCGGTCGCCTGCGGGCATGACCCAGCCCGCAGGCGCCCTGCGGCCTTGCCGGATCGCCACGCGGCCCTCGGCTCGCGACGGGCAGAGTTTCGCAGAACCCTCCTAGGAAGGGCGGTCTCGCCCCTCCTGACGCGCCACCGGCCGGAAGATCGCGAACGCGCTCCGCGGAGTGCGGCGGGCGGGGCAGCGGGCGTACACTCCGGGGCGGCTCGTGAAAACGTTCACAAAGTCCGGAGCGGCCATGACCAGCGCAACGCACGACGCGGACGTGATCGTCGTCGGCGCAGGCCCGGGCGGCTCCGCGACGGCGTACCACCTGGCCCAGGCGGGCCTCGACGTGCTCCTCCTGGAGAAGTCGGCGTTCCCCCGCGAGAAGGTCTGCGGCGACGGCCTCACGCCGCGCGCCGTGAAGGCGCTGATCTCGATGGGCGTGGACATCGACGCGCCCGGCTGGGCGCGCAACAAGGGCCTGCGGATCATCGGCGGCGGCTGCCGCCTCGAGCTCGACTGGCCCGAGCTGGCGACGTACCCCGACTTCGGCCTGGTCCGCACGCGGCTGGACTTCGACGAGATCCTCGCCCGCACCGCGCAGAAGGCGGGCGCGCGGCTGCAGGAGCTGACCGAGGTCACGGGCCCCGTCCTCGACGAGTCGGGCCGCATCACCGGCGTCCGCGCGCGCCGCGTCCCCGAGGACCCGCGCGAGCGGCACGAGTCGCCGGAGGAGACGTACACCGCGAGGCTCGTCGTCGCCGCCGACGGCGTGTCGGGCCGGCTCCCGCTGGCCATGGGCATCGCGAAGCGCGACGACCGCCCGATGGGCGTGGCCGTGCGCCGCTACTACACGAGCCCCCGTACGAACGACGACTACCTCGAGTCGTGGCTGGAGCTGTGGCAGGGCGACACGCTGCTGCCCGGCTACGGCTGGATCTTCGGCGTCGGCGACGGCACCGTGAACGTCGGCCTCGGCCTGCTGAACACGTCCGAGGCGTTCCAGGGCACCAACTACAGGTCGTTGCTCCAGCAGTGGCTCGCCGGCATGCCGGAGGAGTGGGGCTTCACCGAGGAGAACGCCGTCGGCAAGGTGCAGGGCGGCGCGCTCCCGATGGGCTTCAACCGCCAGCCGCACTACGCGCGGGGCCTGCTGCTCGTCGGCGACGCCGGCGGCGTCGTGAACCCCTTCAACGGCGAGGGCATCGCGTACGCCATGGAGACCGGCGAGCTCGCGGCCGAGGTCATGACGCACGCGATCCGCCGCGGCGACGAGCGCGTGCTGCAGCGCTACCCGGCCGAGCTGAAGGCGCGCTACGGCGGCTACTACACGCTCGGCCGCGTGTTCGTGCACGCGATCGGCAACCCCGCCGTCATGAAGTACGCCACCAAGTACGGCCTGCCGAGGCCGCTGCTCATGCGGTTCACGCTCAAGCTGCTCGCCAACCTCACGGACCCGCGCGGCGGCGACGCGATGGACCGCGTCATCAACGCCATGTCGAGGATCGCCCCCGCCGCCTGAACCCGGCGCCGCGCAGCGTTTTGGCGACGCCACTCGCGCCCATCTAGGCTCCGTAGCCACAACCGGAAGGAAGGAGGACCGCAGTGCTCGACCCGTACCTTCCGGTCCTCGTCCTCTTCCTGCTCTCCACCGGCTTCGCGGTGTTCTCGGTCGTCGCCGGGGCGCTGATCGGCCCCCGCCGGTACAACAAGGCGAAGGAAGCGCCGTACGAGTCGGGCATCGAGGTCCAGCCGGTGCCGCACCAGACGCGGTTCCCGGTGAAGTTCTACCTGACCGCGATGCTGTTCATCGTCTTCGACATCGAGATCATCTTCCTCTACCCGTGGGCCGTGGCGTTCCAGCGGTTCGAGGGGTGGTTCGGCCTCGTGGAGATGGTGCTGTTCCTCCTCACGGTCTTCGTCGCGTACGCCTACGTCTGGCGCAGAGGAGGCCTGGAGTGGGACTGAGCCCGTCCTCACCGCCCCCGCGCGTGCTGCGCGCCGCCCAGGGCGGCGGCTCGCCGCGTCGTCCTCACCGCCGACGGCTCCACTGTCGGCGGCTCGTCCGCCTTGCGATCCACCACCCTGGATCGCCGCTCGCGACGCCGTGGGGGTGGTGAGGATGGGCCTGGAGGAGAAGCTCCCGAGCGGTGTCCTGCTGACGAGCGTCGAGAAGTTCGTCAACTGGTCGCGCAAGTCGTCGCTGTGGCCGGCGACGTTCGGCCTCGCCTGCTGCGCCATCGAGATGATGGCGACGGGCGCCGGCCGCTACGACCTCGCGCGGTTCGGCATGGAGGTCTTCCGCGCGTCGCCGCGCCAGGCCGACCTGATGATCGTCGCGGGCCGCGTCAGCCAGAAGATGGCGCCCGTCGTGCGGCAGATCTACGACCAGATGGCCGAGCCGAAGTGGGTCATCGCGATGGGCGTCTGCGCGTCCAGCGGCGGCATGTTCAACAACTACGCGATCGTGCAGGGCGTCGACCACGTCGTGCCCGTCGACATGTACCTCCCCGGCTGCCCGCCGCGCCCCGAGATGCTGATGGACGCGATCCTCAAGCTGCACGACAAGATCTCGAACGAGCCCCTCGGCCTGCGCCGCGAGGCGTCGATCGGCTCCTCCCTCGGGACGGCGCGGTGAGGGGCGAGACCTCCGGCATGCCGCGGTGGACGACCTCGCCGCGCCAGCCCGTTCCCAGCACGCCGCAGGAGACGTACGGCCGCATCGTCGCGATCGTCAGGGAGCGGCTGCCCGACGTCATCGAGAACGCCGAGCAGGCGCACGGCGAGCTCACGATCCACGTCGACCGCGACCGGCTGCTCGACGTGCTGCGGCTGATGCGCGACCACCACGACCTGCGCTTCGAGCTGCTGTCGTCGGTGAGCGGCGTCGACTACCTCAACCACCCGCAGCATCAGGGCGACGACCGCAGGCTGCACGCCGTCTACCACCTCACGTCGCTGTCGTACCGCCGCCGCGTGCGCGTCGAGGTCGCGGTGACGGTCGAGGACCCGCACGTCCCGAGCGCCGTCTCCGTCTACCCGACGGCCGACTGGCACGAGCGCGAGACGTGGGACTTCTTCGGCATCGTGTTCGACGGCCACCCGAACCTCACGCGCATCGAGATGCCCGACGACTGGGAGGGCCACCCGCAGCGCAAGGACTACCCGCTCGGCGGCGTTCCCGTGGAGTACAAGGGCGCGCAGATCCCGCCGCCCGAGGACCGGAGGGCGTGGGCGTAATGACCGATCTCTACGCCGGCCCGGGCGAGCAGACCGACGCGCGCGTCGTCACCGTCGGCGGGCGCGACTGGGACGAGGTCGTCGCGGTCAACGAGGAGTCGAGCGACGACCGCCTCGTCGTGAACATGGGCCCGCAGCACCCGTCCACCCACGGCGTCCTGCGGCTCGTGCTGGAGCTGGAGGGCGAGACGGTCGTCTCGTGCCGCCCGGTCATCGGCTACCTGCACACCGGCATCGAGAAGACGACCGAGTACCGCAACTGGGTGCAGGGCGTCACGCTCGTCACGCGCATGGACTACCTGTCCAACATGTTCAACGAGACGGCCTACTGCCTCTCGGTCGAGAAGCTCCTCGGCATCGAGGTCCCCGAACGCGCCACCGTCATCCGCGTGCTGATGATGGAGCTCGAACGCATCGGCTCCCACCTGGTCTGGCTCGCGACGACGGGCCTGGAGCTCGGCGCGCTGTCGATCATGCTGTACGGCTGGCGCGAGCGAGAGCTGATCCTCGACATCAAGGAGATGGTCAGCGGCCTGCGGATGAACAACGCGTACATCCGCCCGGGCGGCCTCGCCGTCGACCTCGCGCCCGGTACCGAGCAGAAGATCCGCTCGTTCCTCGAGATCATGCCGAAGGCCCTCGCCGAGTACGAGGACCTGCTCTCCGGCAACCCCGTCTGGCAGAAGCGCACGCAGGGCGTCGGCTACCTCGACGTCACCGGCTGCCTCGCGCTCGGCGTCACCGGCCCGATCCTGCGCAGCGCGGGCCTGCCGTGGGACCTGCGCAAGACCGAGCCGTACTGCGGCTACGAGACGTACGACTTCGACGTCCCGACGTCGACCGACTGCGACGTGTGGGCTCGCTACAAGATCCGCCTGGACGAGATGCGCGAGTCGCTGAAGATCGTGGCGCAGGCGCTCGACCGGCTGCGTCCAGGGCCCGTCATGGTCGCCGACCGCAAGATCGCCTGGCCCGCGCAGCTCGCGCTCGGCGGCGACGGCATCGGCAACTCGCTCGACCACGTGCGGCACATCATGGCCGACTCGATGGAAGCGCTGATCCACCACTTCAAGCTTGTCACGGAGGGGTTCCGGGTGCCGCCGGGCCAGGTGTACGTCCCCGTCGAGTCGCCGCGCGGCGAGCTCGGCTACCACGTCGTCAGCGACGGCTCCAACAGGCCGTTCCGCGTGCACGTGCGCGATCCATCGTTCGTGAACCTCCAGGCGGCGCCGGCCCTCACCGAGGGCGGGCTGATCGCCGACGTCATCGCCGCGGTCGCGAGCGTCGACCCCGTCATGGGTGGGGTCGACAGGTGACCGACTGGACCACCGTGCGCGCCGACGCCGAGGCGATCGTCGCGCGCTACCCGAAGAGCCGTTCGGCGCTGCTGCCGATGCTGCACCTCGTCCAGAGCGTCGAGGGCTACGTCTCCAGCGAGGGCGTCGCGCTCTGCGCCGACGTGCTCGGCCTGACGAAGGCCGAGGTCGGCGCGGTCGCGACGTTCTACACGATGTACAAGCGCCGCCCCTGCGGCGAGTGGCTCGTCTCCGTCTGCACCAACCTGTCCTGCCAGCTCCGCGGCGGCGAGGAGATCTACGCGCGCCTGGAGGACAAGCTCGGGCTGCACCACGACGAGACCGACGCCGAGGGCCGCTTCACGCTCGAGCACGCGGAGTGCCTGGCCGCGTGCGACTACGCGCCGGTCGTGACCGTGAACTACGAGTTCTACGACTGCCAGACCGTGCAGTCGGCCGAGGCGCTCGTGGACGCGCTCGCGCGCGGCGAGCGGCCGGCGCCGACGCGCGGCGAGTCGTTGCGGACGTTCAAGGAGATCGAGCGCGAGCTCGCCGGGTTCGTCGACGAGGGTGGTGCGTGACGTGCCCGTCGTGCAGGGGATGACGCACCGCTGGTCCGAGGACCAGCCGTGGACCATGGAGACGTACGAGCGCACGAACGGCTACCAGGCGCTCCGCAAGGCGCTCGCCATGGAGCCCGACGCGATCATCCAGATGGTCAAGGACTCCGGCCTGCGCGGCCGCGGCGGCGCGGGCTTCCCGACCGGCATGAAGTGGGGCTTCATCCCGCAGGGTGACGGCAAGCCGCACTACGTCGTCGTCAACGCCGACGAGGGTGAGCCCGGCACGTGCCAGGACGCGCCGCTGATGATGATCGACCCGCACTCGCTCATCGAGGGCATCGTCATCGCGTCGTACGCGATCCGCTGCAACCACGCGTTCATCTACCTCCGCGGCGAGCTGGTGCAGGCGGGCCGCCGCCTCGACCGGGCCATCAAGGAGGCGTACGCCAAGGGCTACCTCGGCAAGAACGTCATGGGCACCGGCTTCGACTGCGAGCTGACGCTGCACCGCGGCGCGGGCGCGTACATCTGCGGCGAGGAGACGGCGCTGCTCGACTCGCTCGAGGGCTACCGCGGGCAGCCGCGCCTGCGCCCGCCGTTCCCCGCGATCCACGGCCTCTACGGCGCGCCGACCGTCGTCAACAACGTCGAGACGATCGCGACCGTGCCGTTCATCGTGCTCAACGGTGTCGACTGGTTCCGCCAGTGGGGTACCGAGAAGTCGCCCGGCACGAAGATCTTCAGCGTCTCCGGCCACGTCAACAAGCCGGGCAACTACGAGATCCCGCTCGGCACGACCGCGCGCGAGGTCATCTACGACATCGCCGGCGGCATCCCCGGGGGCCGCGCGCTCAAGGCGTGGACGCCGGGCGGCTCGTCGACGCCGCTGCTCACCGCCGAGCACCTCGACACCGCGATGGACTTCGAGGGCGTCGGCGCCGCCGGGTCGTTGCTCGGCACGGCGGCCGTCATGGTCATGGACGACACGACGTGCATCGTCAAGGCCGTGCTGCGGATGACGGAGTTCTACGCGCACGAGTCCTGCGGCAAGTGCACGCCGTGCCGCGAGGGCACGTACTGGATGGTCCAGGTGCTCGAACGCCTCGAACGCGGCGACGGCACGGAGGCGGACCTGCAGACGCTGCTCGACACCTGCGACAACATCTTCGGCCGGTCGTTCTGCGCGCTCGGCGACGGCGCGACGAGCCCGATCGTGTCGAGCATCAAGTACTTCCGCGACGAGTACATCGCGCACGTCGAGCAGGCCGGGTGCCCGTTCGCGGTGGAGAGGGTGCCGGTATGACCGAGGCCCCGCCGCAGACGGACACCGTGACGCTGACGATCGACGGCGTCGAGGTCACGGTCCCGAAGAACACGCTGATCATCCGCGCGGCCGAGGGCCTCGGCGTGCAGGTGCCGCGCTTCTGCGACCACCCGCTGCTCGACCCGGTCGGGGCGTGCCGCCAGTGCCTCGTCGAGGTCGAGGGGCAGCGCAAGCCGCTCACCGCGTGCACGACGACCGTCGCCGACGGCATGGTCGTGCGGACGCAGATGACCTCCGACGTCGCCCGCAAGGCGCAGGAGGGCACGCTCGAGCTGCTGCTCATCAACCACCCGCTCGACTGCCCGATCTGCGACAAGGGCGGCGAGTGCCCGCTGCAGAACCAGACGTTGACGAACGGTCCTGGCGAGTCCCGCTTCGTGGACAGGAAGCGCGTCTACCCCAAGCCGCTCGCCATCTCCTCGCAGGTGCTCCTCGACCGCGAGCGCTGCGTGCTCTGCGCGCGGTGCACGCGGTTCTCGCAGCAGATCGCGGGCGACCCGTTCATCGAGCTGTTCGAGCGCGGCGCGCTGCAGCAGGTCGCGATCTACACGGACAAGCCGTTCGAGTCCTACTTCTCCGGCAACACCGTGCAGATCTGCCCGGTCGGCGCGCTGACCGGCGCGGCGTACCGGTTCAGGGCGCGGCCGTTCGACCTCGTGTCGACGCCGAGCGCGTGCGAGCACTGCGCGAGCGGCTGCGCGCTGCGCGTCGACTCCCGGCGCAACACCGTGCTCCGCCGCCTCGCGGGCGACGACCCCGAGGTCAACGAGGAGTGGAACTGCGACAAGGGCAGGTGGGCGTTCACCTACGCCACCGAGCCCGACCGCCTCACGACGCCGCTCGTCCGCGAGGGCGACAGGCTGCGCGAGGCGTCGTGGTCCGAGGCGATCGAACGCGCCGCGGGCGGCCTGCGCGCCGCCGGTCGCGCGGGCGTCCTCACCGGCGGCCGCCTGACCGTCGAGGACGCGTACGCGTACGCCAAGCTCGCCCGCCTCGGCCTCGGCACCAACAACGTCGACTTCCGCACGCGCGCCGCGACGCCCGAGGAGAACGCGTTCCTCGCCGGCCACGTCGCGGGGCAGCCGCTCCGGGTGACGTACGCCGACCTCGAGGCCGCTCCCGCCGTGCTGCTCGCCGGGCTCGACCCGGAGGAGGAGTCGCCGATCGTCTTCCTGCGCCTGCGCAAGGCGGCGCGGAAGAACGCCACCAAGGTCTACGCCGTCACGCCGATGGTGACCGGCACGCTGCGCAAGGCGTGGGGCACGCCGTTCCTCGCCGCGCCGGGCGAGGAGGCGGCGATGCTCGCCTCCGCCGAGGTGTCGGCCGCGGTGTCCGCGCCAGGCTCCGTCGTCCTCGTCGGCGAACGCCTCGCGGAGTCGCCCGGCGCGCTCGCCGCCGCGGTCGCGCTCGCGGAGTCGACCGGCGCCAAGCTCGGGTGGGTGCCGCGCCGCGCGGGCGACCGCGGGGCGCTCGACGCGGGCGCCTTCCCGACGCTGCTCCCCGGCGGGCGGCCGGTGGCCGACGAGGCCGCGCGCGCCGAGGTCGCGGCCGCGTGGGGCGTCGAGTCGCTGCCGGCCGAGCCCGGCATGGACACGGTCGCGATGCTCGACGCGGCGGGCGCGGGCTACATGGACGCGCTGCTCGTCGCGGGCGTCGACCCGTACGACCTCCCCGACCCGGCGGCGGCGCTGGCGGCGTTCGACCGCGCGCGGTTCCTCGTCTCGGTCGAGCTGCGGCGCAGCGCGATCACCGAGCTCGCGCACGTCGTCCTGCCGATCGCGGCGCCGGTCGAGAAGGACGGCTCCTTCGCGGACTGGGAGGGCCGGGTCAGGACGTTCGGCGCGACGCTGCGCCAGGTCGGGCTCTCGCTGCCGGACTACCGCGTGCTGTCGTTCCTCGCCCGCGAGCTCGGCGTCGACCTCGGCTTCTCCGACGCCGCGGGCGCGCGCGCCGAGCTGACCGCGCTGTCGACGTGGAGCGGCACCCGCGACACGACCGTCCCCGCGCCCGAGCAGGCCGAGCGGCCCGAGCTCGCCGAGGGCCAGGCCGTCCTCGCGACGTGGCCGTGGCTGCTCGACGAGGGCCGCATGCAGGACGGCGAGCCGCACCTCGCGGGCACGGCCCGCAAGGCCGCCGCGTACGTCTCGGCGGCGACCGCCAAGGAGGCGGGCCTCACCGACGGCGGCGCCGTCACCGTCTCCACCGACCGCGGCTCCGTGACGCTGCCGGTCGTCGTGACGGAGATGGCCGACCGCGTGGTGTTCCTGCCGTCGAGCTCGCCCGGCTCGCACGTGCGCCGCGACCTCGCGCCGGGCTCCGGCGCCGTCGTGACGCTCGCCGCCGCCGACCCGACCGGGGAGGCCGAGTGACGCCGTTCCTGCTCCAGGACCCCGAGCCCGTCGTGACGGCGTTCGGCCACGACTCGCTGCTCGTGATCGTGCTCAAGGTGCTCGCGATCTTCGCGATGCTGCCGTTGATCACGCTCGTCACGATCTGGGCCGAGCGCCGCGTCGTCGCGCGCATGCAGCAGCGCCTCGGCCCCAACCGCGTCGGCCCGTTCGGCTTGCTGCAGAGCCTCGCCGACGGCATCAAGCTGTTCCTCAAGGAGGACATCCGCCCGTCGTCGGCCGACCGGTGGGTCTACCTCCTCGCGCCGATCATGTCGATGGTGCCGGCGTTCCTCGCGATGTCGGTGATCCCGTTCGGGCCGTCGGTGAGGATCGGCGACACCGAGACGCCGTTGCAGCTCACCGACCTGCCCGTCGGCGTGCTGTTCATCCTCGCGATGTCCTCGCTCGGCGTGTACGGCGTCGTGCTGGCCGGCTGGTCGAGCGGCAGCGCGTACCCGCTGCTCGGCGCGCTGCGGTCGAGCGCGCAGATGATCTCCTACGAGGTCGCGATGGGCCTGTCGCTCGTCGCGGTGTTCCTCTACTCGGGAACGCTCTCCACCGCCGAGATCGTCGGCGCGCAGCAGAGCCGCTGGTACGTGCTCACGCTGTTCCCTTCGTTCGTCATCTACTGCATCTCGGCCGTCGGCGAGACCAACCGCGCGCCGTTCGACCTGCCGGAGGCGGAGTCGGAGCTCGTCGCGGGCTTCCACACCGAGTACAGCAGCGCGAAGTTCGCGCTGTTCTTCCTCGCCGAGTACATCAACATGGTCACCGTCTCGGCGCTGGCCACGACGCTGTTCCTCGGCGGCTGGCGCCCGCCGCCGATCCCGCTGCTGTCGGGCCTGACCACCGGCGCGTGGCCGCTGCTGTGGTTCTTCCTCAAGGTCTCGCTCTTCCTGTTCGGCTTCATCTGGCTGCGCGGCACGCTGCCCCGGTACCGCTACGACCAGTTCATGGCGCTCGGGTGGAAGCGGCTCATCCCGTTCGCGCTCGGCTGGCTCGTCGTCGTGGCGGTCGCGCGGACCGCCGCGAACACCGACTCGTTCAGCGGCAACGCGCGGTGGGTGTGGGTCGGTGCCATCACCGTGGTGCTGCTCGCCGCCGCGTTCTGGCCGAGCCCGAAGCCGAAGGACCGCAAGGAGGTCGAGGCTCGTGTCTAACCCGCTGAAGGGGTTCGGGCTCACGTTCCGGACGATGTTCAGGAAGGTGAACACCGTCCAGTACCCGGACGTGAAGGAGCCGACCCAGGCGCGCTTCCACGGGCGGCACCAGCTCAACCGCCACGCCGACGGGCTCGAGAAGTGCGTCGGCTGCGAGCTGTGCGCGTGGGCCTGCCCGGCCGACGCGATCTTCGTGGAGGGCGCGGACAACACCGAGGAGGAGCGCTTCTCCCCGGGCGAGCGGTACGGCGCCGTCTACCAGATCAACTACCTGCGCTGCATCTTCTGCGGCCTGTGCATCGAGGCGTGCCCGACGCGCGCGCTGACGATGACGAACGAGTACGAGCTCGCCGACGACAGCCGCGAGGACCTGATCTTCACGAAGGAGCAGCTCCTCGCGCCGCTGCTCGAGGGCATGGAGCAGCCGCCGCACCCGATGCGGCTCGGCGACGAGAAGGCGTACTACGGCCCCGAGCGCCGCGAGGCGGTCCGCACCGGCGACGCCGTGCTCCCTGCCAGCCACGAGAGCAAGGCGGACTGATGCTCGCCGCCCTGCTCCAGGAGCCGACGACGCACACGTCGGCGGCCGAGGCCGTGACGTTCTGGATCCTCGCCCCTGTCGCGCTCGGCAGCGCGATCGCGATGATCTTCAACCGCAACGCCGTCCACGCCGCGCTGCTGCTCGTCGCGAACTTCTTCTGCCTGGCCGTCTTCTACGCCGTGCAGGAGGCGCCGTTCCTCGCGGCGGTGCAGGTCATCGTCTACACCGGCGCGATCATGGTGCTGTTCCTGTTCGTGCTCATGCTGATCGGCGTCGACGCCAACGAGTCGTTGCGCGAGACGATCCGCGGCCACCGCATAGCGTCGGTCGTCGTCGGTCTGGGCCTCGCCGGCGTCGTCGTCAGCGCCCTCGGGCGCTCGCTGCTCGACACCGGCGCGGTCGGCCTCGGCGAGGCGAACACCGGCGGCAACGTCCTCTCCATCGCGAAGCTGCTCTTCGGCGAGGCGCCGCGCGACGGGGACTCGTACTTCCTCGCGTTCGAGATGACGTCCGCGCTGCTCATCACCGCCGCCGTCGGCTCGATGGTGCTGACCCACCGCGACCGCGGCACCAAGAAGCGCTCGACGCAGCGCGAGCTGGCGATCGCGCGGTTCAAGGGGACGCACCCCACGCCGCTGTCGGGCCCCGGCGTCTACGCCACCAGCCACCGCGAGCAGGAGCCCGCGCTGCTCCCCGGCGGCGAGGCCCTCGAAGGCTCCGCGGTCCCGCGCGTGCAGGACGGTGACGCGTGAACCCGGCCTACTACCTGTTCCTCTCCGCGATGCTGTTCACGGTCGGGACGATCGGCGTGCTCGTGCGCCGCAACGCGATCGTGGTGTTCATGTGCGTCGAGCTGATGCTCAACGCCGTCAACCTCACGCTCGTCACGTTCTCCCGGATGAACGGCAGGCTCGACGGCCAGATCCTCGCGTTCTTCGTGATGGTCGTCGCCGCCGCCGAGGTCGTCGTGGGCCTGTCCATCATCGTGGCGATCTTCCGTACCCGCCGGTCCGCCTCCGTCGACGACGCGAGCCTGCTGAAGTGGTGACGATGGCGCTGGAGACGCACGCGGCCACGGGGATCCACTCCCTGCTCTGGCTGCTCATCGCCCTGCCGCTCGCCGGCGCGGCGACCCTGCTGCTCGGCGGCAGGCGGACCAACCAGTGGGGCCACCTGCTCGCGACGGGCATCGCGTTCGCGACGTTCGTGCTGGCGCTGATGTCGTTCGTGAAGCTCGCGGGCTTCGACGAGCACGCGCGCGGCGCGGTCGACCACCTGTTCACGTACCTGCCGGTCGGCGGGCTCGAGGTGAAGGCCGACCTGTTCCTCGACCCGCTGTCGAGCGCGTTCACGCTGCTCGTCACCGGCGTCGGCACGCTCGTGCACGTCTACTCGATCGGCTACATGGAGCACGACGCCGAGCGGCGGCGGTTCTTCGCGTACCTGAACCTGTTCCTCGCGTCGATGCTGCTGCTCGTCCTCGCGGCCAACTACATCCTGGTCTACGTCGGGTGGGAGCTCGTCGGCGTCTCGTCGTACCTGCTGATCGGGTTCTGGTCGCACAAGCACTCGGCGGCGACGGCGGCCAAGAAGGCGTTCATCACCAACCGCGTCGGCGACGTCGGGCTGTCGATCGCGGTGGTCACGATCTTCGTGACGTTCGGGACGGTGGCGTTCGACGAGGTGTTCGCCAACGCCTCCCGCCTCTCGTCGGGCACGGCCACCGCGATCTGCCTGCTCCTGCTGCTCGGCGCGTGCGCGAAGTCGGCGCAGTTCCCGCTGCACGTCTGGCTGCCCGACGCGATGGAGGGCCCGACGCCCGCGTCGGCACTCATCCACGCCGCGACGATGGTCACCGCGGGCGTGTACCTGATCGCGCGGTCGCACCCGCTGTTCGAGATGTCGCAGACAGCGCTGAACCTCGTGACCGCCGTCGGCATCGTCACGGTCCTCATCGGCGGCGTCATCGCCTGCGTGCAGGACGACATCAAGAAGGTCCTGGCGTACTCGACGATCAGCCAGATCGGCTACATGTTCCTCGCGGTCGGCATGGGCCCGGGCGCGTACCCGATCGCGGTGTTCCACCTGCTGACCCACGGCTTCTTCAAGGCCCTGATGTTCATGGGCGCGGGCTCGGTCATGCACGGGCTGCACGACGAGACCGACATGCGACGCATGGGCGCGCTGCGCAAGGCGATGCCGATCACGTACATCACGTTCCTCGCCGGCTGGCTCGCCATCATCGGCGCGCCGCCGTTCGCGGGCTTCTTCTCGAAGGACCAGATCCTGGAGACGGCGTTCGCCGACGGGAACTACCTGCTCTGGGTCCTCGGCCTGCTCGGCGCCGGCATCACGGCGTTCTACATGACGCGGCTGATGTGCATGACGTTCTGGGGCACGTCGCGCGTCGACAAGGACGTGCACGCGCACGAGTCGCCGTCGGTCATGACGGTGCCGCTCATGGTCCTCGCGGTGCTGTCGGTGGTCGGCGGCGCGGTCCTGAACCTCACGCCCGAGGGGTCGCTGACGCACTGGCTCGAGCCGGTGTTCGGCCACTCCGAGCACGCCAAGTCCGGCGTCTCGCCGTACATCCTCTCGGTCGTCACGATCGCGGTCGTGCTGGTCGGCGCGTACACGGCCAAGGTCATGTACCTCGACCGCCCGGTCGAGCGGACCGCCCCGGAGAACGTCACGCCGCCCGTCCGCTGGGCGCGCAAGCGGCTGTACTTCGACTCGGTCTACGAGTCGGTCCTCATGCGGCCCGGGCAGTACCTCGCCCGCGCGCTCGTGTTCTTCGACGGGCGCGGCATCGACGGCGCGGTCAACGGAGCCGCCGCGCTCGTCGGCGGGACGTCCGGCCGCCTGCGCCGCGTCCAGACCGGCTACGTCCGCTCGTACGCGCTCGGCGTCGCGGGCGGCGCGATGCTGCTCGTCGCGGGCCTCGTCCTGGTGGCCGCCCGATGACGCCCTGGATCACGCTGACGATGGCGATCCCCGCCGTCGGCGCGCTCGCCGTCGCGATGGCGCCGCGCGACAACGACGAGCTGGCGAAGCGCATCGCGCTCGGCTTCTCGCTCGCGGCGTTCGTCACGTCGCTGGCGCTGCTGGCGGCGTACGACTCCGGCTCCGACGCGGTGTTCCAGCTCGTCGAGGACCACCCGTGGATCGCGCAGTTCGGCATCCACTACAAGGTCGGCGTCGACGGCATCGCGCTCGCGATGGTGCTGCTGACGACGTTCCTCACGCCGATCGTCGTGCTCGCGTCGTGGCGGCAGGCGTCGCGCGTGAAGTCGTTCTTCGCGCTGTTCCTCGTGCTCGAGACGGCGATGGTCGGCGTGTTCTGCGCGCTCGACCTGTTTCTGTTCTACGTGTTCTTCGAGGCGATGCTCGTCCCGATGTACTTCCTCATCGGGGTCTACGGCGGCGAGCGCCGGGTCTACGCGGCGGTGAAGTTCTTCCTCTACACGCTGCTCGCCGGCCTGCTCATGCTCGTCTCGATCCTCGGCCTGTACTTCATGTCGCGCCGCCAGGCGGGCGCGATCGGCGCGGGCGCGGAGGGGACGTTCGACTACGAGCGGCTGCTCCACCTGTCGATCTCGGCGGGCACGGCCAAGGTGCTGTTCCTCGGCTTCTTCATCGCGTTCGCGGTCAAGGTGCCGGTGTTCCCGTTCCACACGTGGCTGCCCGACGCGCACACCGAGGCGCCGACCGGCGGCTCGGTCGTGCTGGCCGCGGTCATGCTGAAGATCGGGACGTTCGGCTTCCTGCGCTACGCGATCCCGCTGTTCCCCTCGGCCGCGCGCTACTTCGCCACGACGATGATGGTGCTCGGCGTCGTCGGGATCATCTACGGCTCGCTGGTCGCGATGGTGCAGAAGGACGTCAAGCGCCTCGTCGCCTACACGTCCGTCGCGCACCTCGGGTTCATCGTGCTCGGCATCTTCGCGTTCACGCGGCAGAGCGGCGCGGGCGGCGTTCTCTACATGGTCAACCACGGCCTCTCGACCGGCGCGCTGTTCCTCGTCATCGGGTTCCTCTACGAGCGGCGGCACACGCGGCTCATCGAGGAGTACGGCGGCGTGCAGTCCGTGACGCCGATGCTCGCGGGGGCGTTCCTCATCGCGGGCCTGTCGTCGCTGGCGCTGCCCGGCCTCAACGGCTTCGTGTCGGAGTTCCTCGTCCTCGTCGGGACGTTCGCGCGCCACCGCGTGCTCGGCGTCGTCGCGACGCTCGGCATCGTGCTCGCCGCGCTGTACATCCTCATCGCGTACCAGCGCACGATGACCGGGCCGATCACGAACGACGCCACCCGCCAGATGCCCGACCTGGACCTGCGGGAGAAGGTCGTCATCGCGCCCGTGCTGATGCTGATCCTCGGGCTCGGCGTGTACCCGCGCCCGGTCCTCGACCTCGTCAACCCCGCCGTCGACCGGATGCTCGACCGCGTCGAGCGGCACGAGCCGGCACCGACGCTCGACAGGGGCACCGGCGCCGACGCCACCGTCACGATCGGGGAGGGTTGATGGTCCTCGCGTTCCAGGACCCCGACACGATCGTCACGCCGTCGATCGCCTGGTACCAGCTCTCGCCGATGCTCGCGGTGTTCCTCGCGGGCACCGTGGGCGTCCTCGTCGAGGCGTTCGCGCCCGCGGTGTACCGGCGGGTCGCGCAGCTCGCCGTGTCGATGGTCGGCCTCGCGGCGGCGCTGTACTTCGTCGTCCGCCTGTGGGGCGCGCACGACCCGCGCGTCGTCGCCGACGGCGTCGTCTCCGTCGACGGGCCCGCGCTGTTCCTCCAGGGCACGCTCGTCCTGCTGACCGCCGCCGCGCTGCTGCTGCTCGCCGAGCGCGGCGGGCGTGGCGACCCCGACGCGGCGGTCGCGCGCGACCTGCCGACGGAGTCGTTCCCGCTGGCCCTGCTCTCGGTCGGCGGCATGATGCTGTTCGTCTCCGCGACGAACCTCCTGCTGCTGTTCATCGCGCTCGAGATCCTGTCGCTGCCGCTGTACCTGCTCACCGGCCTCGCGCGCCGCCGGCGGATCGTGAGCCAGGAGGGCGCGCTCAAGTACTTCCTGCTCGGCGCGTTCTCGTCCGCGTTCTTCCTCTACGGCGTCGCGCTGCTCTACGGCTACGCCGGCTCGGTGTCGTTCAACCGCATCCGCGAGGCCACGGCCGTCACCGGCACCAACGACGTGCTGCTCTACGCCGGCCTCGCGCTGCTCGGCGTCGGCCTGCTCTTCAAGGTCGGCGCGGTGCCGTTCCACTCGTGGACGCCCGACGTCTACCAGGCCGCGCCGACGCCGGTCACCGCGCTCATGGCGGCGGCGACGAAGGTGGCGGCGTTCGGCGGGCTCACGCGCGTGCTGTTCGTCGCGGCGGGCGGCGTCGTGTGGGACTGGCGCCCCGCGGTGTGGGCCGTCGCGATCCTGACGATGGTCGTCGGCGCGGTCGTCGCGGTGACGCAGCAGGACGTGAAGCGGATGCTCGCGTACTCCTCGGTCGCGCACGCCGGCTTCATCCTCACCGGCGTCGCGGCGGCCAACAACGTCGGCCTGCGCGGCGTGCTGTTCTACCTGCTCGCGTACGGCTTCACGGTGCTCGGCGCGTTCGGCGTGGTGACGCTGGTCCGCGACGCCAACGGCGAGGCGACGCACCTGTCGCAGTGGCAGGGCCTCGGTCGGCGCTCGCCGGTCGTGGCGTCGGTGTTCGCGTTCTTCCTGTTCGCGCTCGCGGGCATCCCGCTGACGTCGGGCTTCACGGCGAAGTTCGCGGTGTTCGAGGCGGCGGTCGAGGGGCGTGCCACCCCGCTCGTCGTCGTGGGCGTGCTGACCTCTGCCGTGGCGGCGTTCTTCTACGCCCGCGTGGTCGTGCTGATGTTCTTCCAGGAGCCGGCCGAGGACGGGCCCACGGTCGTGCTGCCTTCGGCGCCCGCCGCCGCCGCGCTCGGCCTCGCCGTCACCGTGACCGCGTTGCTCGGCGTCGTTCCGGGCGAGATCGTGCGGCTCGCCGACGTCGCCGCGCGCGGCTTCATCAGATGACCGACCTGCGCCGGAGCGTCGTCTTCGAGGACCCGGTCCTCGAGGCGGCGATCCGGTCGGGCCTCGACTCCGTCGAGGCCATGCTGCGGGAGTCGGTGAAGTCCAACTACCCGTTCGTCACCGAGACCTCGCGCTACCTCGTCGACGCGGGCGGCAAGCGCTTCCGCCCGCTGCTCGTGCTGCTGTCGTCGCACTTCGGCGACCCGTCGTCGGCGGCCGTCGTCCCCGCCGCCGTCGCGATCGAGCTCACGCACCTGTCGACGCTGTACCACGACGACGTCATGGACGAGGCGCCGTTGCGGCGCGGCACCCCGTCGGCCAACTCGCGCTGGACCAACACCGTCGCCATCCTCACCGGCGACTTCCTGTTCGCGCGCGCCTCGGAGATCACCGCCGACCTCGGCACCGAGGCGACGCGCATCCTCGCCCAGACCATCGCGGTGCTCTGCGAGGGCCAGATCCGCGAGACGCTCGGGCCGGGGCCGTCGGACGACCCCGTCGAGCACTACCTCTCGGTCCTCGCCGAGAAGACCGGCTCGCTCATCGCGACGTCGGGCCGCCTCGGCTCGCTGCTCGCCGGCGCCGACGCGGCCACGGTCGACGTGATGACGCGCTACGGCGCCACGATCGGCATGGCGTTCCAGCTCTCCGACGACGTCCTCGACGTCGCGTCGGAGTCGGTCGAGTCGGGCAAGGCGCCGGGCACCGACCTGCACGAGGGCATCCGCACGCTGCCCGTCCTCTACGCGCTGCGGTCCGACCCCTCGCTCGCCCCGGTGCTCACGGCCGACCTCACCGACGACGCGGCCCACGCCGTGGCGCTGGCGGCGCTGCGTTCGCACGACGCGATGGCCGAGGCGCGCGCGACGCTGGAGTCGTACGCCGCCGAGGCCAAGCGCATCGCCGCAGACCTGCCCGACACGCCCGCGCGGGCGGCGCTGTTCGCGCTCGCGGACTTCGTGGTCGCCCGCACGGGCTGACCGTGCGGCCCGAGACCGAGGTCGCGGCGGGCGCCGTACGCCGCGCGCTCGACGCCGCGTCGTCCGGTCCTCGCGACGTCTCCGCCAAGGGCGTGCGCGACGTCGTCACCGGCACCGACGTCGCCATCGAGGACGCGCTGCGTTCGGCGCTGCCGGGAGCGGTCGTCGGCGAGGAGCGGGCGGGGGAGTCGGGCGCGGGCGCGTACTGGCTCGTCGACCCGATCTGCGGGACCCGCAACTTCGCGTCGGGCATCCCGCTGTACTGCGTCAACGTCGCGCTGGTCGAGTCGGGCGTCGTGACCGTCGCCGTCGTCGGCGACGCCTCGACCGGCTCGGTCCTCGTCGCGGAGCGCGGCGGCGGCGCCTGGGACGGCGACCGCCGCCTCGCCGCGTCGGCCGCGAGCAACGTCCTCGTCGTCGAGGACAGCCACGCCGAGGGCGCGCGGCGCGAGCGGGCGGCGTCGTTCGCGGCCGCCGCCGTGCGCGCGGACCGCTGGGACCTGCGCTCGCTGAGCACGACGCTGTCTCTCGCGTACGTCGCCGCCGGGCGCGTGGCGGCGTACGTGCTGTTCTGGACCTCGCCCGTGCACGCGGCGGCGGGGAGCCTGCTCGCCGCCGAGGCGGGCGCGACCGTCACCGACCTCGACGGCCGGCCGTGGACCCTCGACGCCGACTCCCTCGTCGCGTCCGCCGACCCCGCCCTGCACGCCGACCTGCTCGCCCTGCTCGGTTCCTAGGCGAGCGGCAGCCGGCGGACCCTCACGCTGTCGTCCCCGAGCGCCACGACCGCGCCGGAGTCGAGGTCTTCGGAAAGCGGCGAGAGGTTCGCCAGGAGCGTGGCGGCCATGGCCTCGGCACGGCGACCGGTGACACGGCGTACCAGCACCACCGACGGAGCGGTCGCGCGCGAGGCGGCGAGCAACGCGCCGAAGTCCGTGTCGCCGCTGACGAGCACGCGCCCCGCGTCCCTCGCCGCGGCCAGCACGTTCGCGTCCGACGCGGCGGCGAGGTCGAGGTCGCGTACGTGCACGGCGTCCCAGCCGGCGTCGCCGAGCAGCGCCACGAGGCGCGGGGAGAGGTTGTTGTCGAGCAGGACCCTCATGCCGAGGGGCGCAACGGCAGCTGCCGCTCCCTGACCGTCTCGGCCGCGTACCGCAGCGCTTCCGCCACGTCCTCCGGCGTCAGGTCCGGCAGGTCCGCGCAGACCTCGGCGGTCGTCATGCCGTCGGCCACCATCGACACCACAGTCGCGACCGGGATGCGCAGTCCCCGGACCGTGGGTGCACCGCCCATGACGTCCGGATCGACCGTGATCCGCTCGAAGGTCATGCCAGGCAGGATAGGGCGCCGGGCGCCAGAAGTTGCCCTGGTTGCCTCTCACGTGCCGGTTCTTGCGCACGCACGCGGCGCTGGTTGCCCGTAGTTGCCTCCTCTTGCCGGTCGTTTCCAGCCGTGCGGGATACGGGCGGGGCGACCGTCGGCGTCTGTGGGCCGTCGCCTTGCCGGTGGGTGGAGTCCATCGGCGGCGCGCCGGGCCGGGTTCGATTGGGTGCCGACGCGGGAGCGCCGTTAGGATGCGAAACACCGCCGTCCGGGCGGCCCGGCCCCGCCTGCGGGCCGCGACTCAGGGAGGACGACAGGGCCTCGATGCGTGCCTACTTCGGGTCCTACACCACGGTCGGCTCCGTCATTCTCGCGGGGCTGGCGTTCGTGGTCGTCGCGTTCACCGCGAACCGGCTGATCCGCCCCCAGCGCCCCGGGCGCGAGAAGTACCTCACGTACGAGTGCGGCATCGACCCCGTCGGCGCCGGCTGGTCGCAGACGCAGATCCGGTACTACGTCTTCGCGTTCCTGTTCGTGATCTTCGATGTCGAGTCGGTGTTCCTGTTCCCGTTCGCGGCGGTGCTCAACGGCTTCACCAAGGCGGGCTACGGCACCGCCGTCTTCGTCGAGATGGTCGTCTTCATCGCGATCCTGGTGGTCGGCCTGCTGTACGCCTGGAAGAAGAAGGTCCTCGAATGGGTCTGAGCGATCAGGTCGAGGTTCCGCAGCCGATCAAGTTCGTCCTCAACTGGGGGCGCAAGTACTCGCTGTGGGTCTTCAACTTCGGTCTCGCCTGCTGCGCGATCGAGTTCATCGCCACGTCGATGTCGGAGCACGACTTCATCCGCTTCGGCGTGATCCCGTTCGCCCACGGGCCGCGCCAGGCGGACCTGATGGTCGTGAGCGGCACCCTGACCGACAAGATGGCGCCGGCGGTCAAGCGCCTCTACGAGCAGATGCCCGAGCCGAAGTACGTCATCTCGTTCGGATCGTGCGCGAACTGCGGCGGACCGTACTGGGACTCCTACGCCGTCACGAAGGGCGTCGACCAGATCATCCCCGTCGACGTCTACGTGCCCGGCTGCCCGCCGCGCCCCGAGGCGCTGCTCCAGGGCGTCATCAAGCTCCAGACGAAGATCCAGAACGAGTCCCTCAAGGAGCGCTACGCGCGCGAGCCCATCGCGGTCGAGGCGTAGGCCATGACCCCTGAAGAGGTGGGACAGCGGTTCGTCGCGCGCTTCGGCGAGGGGACGACCACCGAGGTCTCCTACGGCACCGCGACCGTGACGGTGCCCCGCGCGGCGTACGCGGACGCGGCGGCGTTCGCCAAGACCGAGCGCGGGCTCGACCTGACGTTCTTCGACTTCATGGCCGGCGTCGACGAGGGCGAGGAGGGCTTCGCCGTCGTCACCCACGTCTACTCGCCGATCCACCACCACCACCTGCTCCTGCGCACGACGACGCCGCGCGACAACCCCACGGTCCCGACGATCACCAACGTCTACCGCGGCGCGAACTGGCACGAGCGCGAGGCCTGGGAGATGTTCGGCATCGTCTTCGAGGGCCACCCGAACCTCGTCAAGCTGCTGCTCTCCGACGAGTTCGAGGGCCACCCGCTGCGCAAGGAGTTCCAGCTCGCCAGCCGCGTCGTGAAGCCGTGGCCGGGCGCCAAGGAGCCGGGCGAGGGGGGCCACGAGTGAACGCCGTCCTCACGCTCGCGCAGGCCGCCGAGAAGGCCGTCACGACCGCCCAGAACGACGGCGGCATCCTGCACTCGTTCGGCTTCCTGCTGGCCATCAAGATCGCGGGCGTGCTGCTCGTGTTCCTGACCGTGCCGCTCGTCGTCGGCATGATCGAGCACAAGGGCATGGCGCACATGCAGTCGCGCATGGGCCCGATGTACGCCGGCGGCTTCCACGGCTGGGCGCAGCTCGTCGCGGACGGCATCAAGTTCGTCCAGAAGGAGGACGTCGTCCCCGACAACGCCGACCGGTGGGTGTTCAAGCTCGCGCCCGCGGTGTCGTTGCTCCCGGCGATGTTCGTGCTCGTCGTGATCCCCGTCGGCCCCGACATCGTCGCGGAGCCGCTCGACATCGGCCTGTTCTACGCGCTCGCGATCTCCTCGATCACGGTCATCGGCATGCTGATGGCGGCGTGGTCGAGCGCGAACAAGTTCTCGCTGCTCGGCGGCATCCGCGGCGCGGCGCAGCTCATCGCGTACGAGCTCCCGCTCATCCTCAGCGCCGTCTCCGTCGTGATCCTGTCGGGAACGCTCTCGCTCACCGGCATCGCGCACGCGTGGCGCTGGTGGTGGCTGGTCGCGCTCGCGCCGGCCATCTTCATCTTCTTCACGTCGTCGCTCGCCGAGCTGAACCGCCCGCCGTTCGACATGCCCGTCGCCGACTCCGAGATCATCTTCGGCCACATGACCGAGTACACCGGCCTGCGCTTCGCGCTGTTCCTCCTGACGGAGTACGCCGGCATCGTCGTCGCCGGCGGCCTGATGACCGCGATGTTCTTCGGCGGCTGGCGCGGCCCTGGCCCCGACTTCCTCGACCCGGTGTGGACCCTCGTCAAGGTGATGGCGGTCGGGTTCGTCGTCGTGTGGCTGCGGGCGACGTACCCGCGGCTGCGCGAGGACCAGCTTCAGAAGTTCTGCTGGAAGGCGTTGATCCCGCTGGCCCTCGTCCAGGTCCTCGCCGTGTCCGCGCTCAAGGTCTTCGTCATGCACGGGAACCTCTGATGCCGGGCGGTCTCGGCCTGCTCAAGGGCCTCGGCGTCACGCTGAAGACGATGAGCAAGCGGTCGATCACGCGGCAGTACCCCGACGTGAAGCCCGCGCTGCCCCCGCGCACCCGCGGCGTCATCGCGCTCATGGAGGAGAACTGCACGGTCTGCATGCTGTGCAGCCGCGAGTGCCCCGACTGGTGCATCTACATCGACTCCCACAAGGAGACGGTGCCGCCGAAGGAGCCGGGCGCCCGCGCGCGGACG
>DASZER010000075.1:0-50199 GCA_035940575.1 Frankiaceae bacterium
CGCCGAGCGCCGTACGGATCCCGCGCGCGACGAACAGCGCGAACACCGTCAGCACCGCGACCACGCCGACCAGCCCGAGCTCCTCGCCGATCGTCGCGAAGATGAAGTCGGTGCCGGCGTACGGCACCGTCTCCGGACGCCCGTTGCCGAGCCCGGTCCCGGTCAGCCCGCCGGTCGCCAGCCCGAACAGCCCCTGTGTCAGTTGGTAGCCGCGGTTGCTCGCGTACCGCCACGGGTCGAGCCAGACGTCGACGCGCGCGCGGACGTGGCCGAAGAGCCCGTACGCGGCGTACGCCCCCGCGCCGAACAGCCCGAGCCCGATCAGCAGCCACGACGTCCGCTCGGTGGCGACGTAGAGCATCACGACGAAGATGCCGAAGAACAGCAGGCTCGACCCCAGGTCCTTCTCCCTGACGAGCACCGCGACGCTCGCGAGCCAGGCGAGCAGGACCGGGCCGAGGTCGCGGGCGCGGGGGAGGTTGAGGCCCGCGACGCGGCGGGTGGCGAGGGAGAGCAGCTCGCGCTTGGCCACGAAGTACGAGGCGAAGAAGACGATCAGCAGGATCTTCGCGATCTCGCTCGGCTGGATCGAGAAGCCGGCGAAGCGGATCCAGATCTTGGCGCCGTTGACCTCGCTGAACCGCGCGGGCAGCACCGTCGGCAGCATCAGCAGCACGAGGCCCGCGACCACGAACGTGTAGCGGTACCTGTCGAGCGTGCGGTGGTCGCGCACGACCAGCAGGACGCCGACGAACAGCGCGATGCCGACCAGCGTCCAGAGGAGCTGCTGGCTCGCGTGGCTCGTCGGCGCGGCGCGGCCGAGCTGCTGCGCGCGGTCGGCGGCGGCGAGGTCGAGCCTGCGCTGGAGGACCAGGCCGAGGCCGTTGAGCAGCGCGGCGGCCGGGAGGAGCAGCGGGTCGGCGGCGGGCGCGAGGCGGCGGATCGCGAGGTGCGCGGTGCCGAAGATCGCGGCGAGCCCGGCGGCGTACGTGAGGGCGCCGCTCGTCACGCGGCCGTCGTGCGCGGCGTCGACGGCGGCGTACGCCGCCATCACCACGACCATCGCGAACGCGAGCAGCCACGCCTCGGTGCGCCGACGGTTCACGGGGTCACCACGGCGTCGAGGCTGCGGCACGGGGCCGTCACCGACGGCGTCGGCACCGGGGTCGAGGGCCGCGGGGTCGCGCCGGTCGGGCCGCTCGGTCCCCTCGCTCCGGTAGCGCCCGTCGCGCCGGTGGCGGCGGTGGGCCCGGTGGCGCCGGTCGCTCCCGTGGGGCCGCTCGGACCGCTCGGACCGCTCGGGCCGCTCGCGCCCGCCGGGCAGGGCGGGAGGGCGGCGTCGGTCAGCCGGTCGGCGATGCGTTCGGCCTCGGCCCTGTCGTCGGCGTGGATGCCGTCCTGGACGCGCTTGCGCTCGAACGGCGGCAGGTCGGCCACCGGCACGGGCAGCGTGCGGTCGACCTTCGACAGGTCGATGCCGGCGAGGGAGCCCTCGACGCCCTTGTAGATGGCGACGTTCTCGCCGGCGACGCCGACGTAGTACTGCCGCTGCGTCCACGCCCAGCCCGCGCCCGCGCCGGCGCAGACCAGCGCGAGCACCGCGACCGCGACGGCCGCGGTCCGCCTGCGGCGCAGGTGCCGCGCTCGCACGCGCGGGTCGGGCGCGTCGTCCTCGCGCTGCGCGGCGGCCTGGCGGCGCAGCGAGGCCGCGCGGGCGGCGGCGGAGTCGCCGTTGCGTACGGCGGGCGCGGCGGCGGCGTTGGTCGCCCCGTCGCTCGCGGCCCCGGCGACGACCGCGCCGGCGGTCGCGGCGCTCTCGACGGCGTCGGCGACGATGCAGGTGACGTTGTCGGGGCCGCCGCCGCGCAGCGCGAGGTCGACGAGGCGTTGGACCGCCTCGTCCGGCGAGGACGTACGCAGCACCTCCGCCATCGACTCGTCGGACACGACGCCCGAGAGCCCGTCGCTGCACAGCAGCAGCCGGTCGCCCGGCCGCAGGTCCACGCGGTCGAGGTCGATCTCGATCGCCTCGCGGCCGTCGAGGGCGCGGGTGATGAAGTTGCGTTGCGGATGGGTCGAGGCGTCCTCGGGCCTGATGCGCCCCTCGTCGACGAGCTGCTGCACGAACGTGTGGTCGCGCGTGAGCTGGCGCAGCTCGCCGTCGCGGAGCAGGTACGCGCGCGAGTCGCCGATGTGCGCGAGCCAGGTGTTCTCGCCGTCGGAGAGGACGGCGGTGACCGTCGTGCCCATGCCCTGCAGCTCGTTGTCGGCGTCGACCATCAGGCGGAGGTTCGCGTTGGCGTCCTGGACCGCCTCGCGCAGCGCCTCCTGCGGGTCGCCGGCGTTGACGCCGAGCTCGTCGAGCTGCTCCAGGGCCGCGATGACGGCGGCGCTCGCGACCTCGCCGGCTGCGTGCCCGCCCATGCCGTCGGCGACGGCGAGCAGGCGCTTGCCGGCGAACGCGCTGTCCTCGTTGCCGTCGCGCAGGAGGCCGACGTCGCTCGCGGCGGCGTAGCGCCAGGAGAGCGTCATCGCCGCAGCTCCAGCACCGTCTTGCCGATGCGCACCTTCGCGCCGGCCGGCACCGGCGTGGGCCGCGTCACCTTGGTCTTGTCGAGGTACGTGCCGTTCGTGGAGCCGAGGTCCTCGACGTGCCACTGCCCGTCCTTGGGGACCAGTCGCGCGTGGTGGCTCGAGGCGTAGTCGTCGGTGAGGACGAGCGTCGACTCGGGCGCGCGGCCGATCGTGACCGGCGCGTCGGTGAGCTCGATCGTCTGGCCCTGGAGCGCGCCCGCGGTGATCACGAGGTGGCGGGGGAGCTTGCCGCTCGGCTTCGGCTTCGCGGGCTTCGGCGCGGGGGCCTGCTCGCGCTTGGTGGCGGCGCGCGCCGCCTTCGGGACGCGGGGGCCGTAGACGTCGAGGCGGATCACCCGGAGCGCGGCGAACACGAACAGCCAGAGGAGCGCGAGCAGCCCGAGGCGGATCAGGATGATCGCGAGCTCGGACATCCGCCTCCCCTTCGTTTCCATGATCGTAACGAGGCCGCGCGGGTGGCCCCTCTGGGGAGTCTCTTGCCCTTCCGGCGCCGGAGTTATCCCGGTCCGCCCCCGCCCCTAGCGCTCGTCGCGCTCGTACACCAGGACGCAGCGGCCGAGCTCGATCCGGTCGCCCGGCGTCAGCCTCACGCGCTCCACGTGGCGGCCGTTGACGGAGGTGCCGTTCGTGCTGCCGAGGTCCACGAGCACGACGTCGTCGCCCTCGCGGCGGATCTCCGCGTGCTGCCTGCTCACTCCCGTGTCGTCGAGGCGCAGGTGCGCCTGCGAGCCGCGCCCCACGACCGTGACGTCGGTGGTCAGCTCGACCTGCGGCCTGTTCGCCTGGCCCTGCGCCACGCGCAGCCTCGGCGCGCCCTTGCTCGGCAGCGCCGGCCGCGGGTCGGGCGTGCCCGGCGTGACCGTGCTGCGTACGCGGAACGTGCCCGTGTCGATGTCCTCGTGCTCCTCCAGCGCCACCGTCACCGGGCCGACGAACTCCCAGTCCCGCTCCGCCGCGTGCTCGCGCACCATCGCCGCGAGCTCGCTGCCCAGCGGCTGCTCGTACGGCTTGAGCTTGGCGTGGTCGGTCCTGCCGAGCTCGACCACGAACTCGTTGGGGACGAGCGTGCGGGTGGCGGAGATGGCCTTCTTGTCCGCCGCCTCGCGCTGGAGCGCCTTCGCGACCTCGACCGGCTCGACGCCGCCGCGGAACACCTTGGCGAACGTGCCCTCGACGAGTCCTTCGAGGCGGCGTTCGAAGCGCTGCAGGACGCCCATGCGCTGCCTCCTCTCGGCGGGTGCTCGGATCGTAGCCGGGGGTCTCCTGCCCGCGTCCGGGCCTGCCTATCCGGGGTGAGAGGCGCGCGGCGTGCGTGGTAGCGTCGTCGCGCACTCGGGCGAGTGGCGGAATAGGCAGACGCGCACGGTTCAGGTCCGTGTGTCCGAAAGGACGTGGGGGTTCAACTCCCCCCTCGCCCACCACACCACGTCAGGCGAGCGGCACCCAGAGGCCGACCGTGCCGCCGTCGGTGACCGCCCCTGCGGGTACGGTGTACCAGGCGCCGAGGCCGTACGAGCCCGGCGGCACGACGAGCGCGGACGAGGCGAAGAACGCCGATCTGCTGCGGACCGCCCACGACATCGCGACCTGCCCCGCCGGGCAGCCGGGCGCGTAGCGCAGGGGAGGCGGCGCGCCGCCGGCCGGGGCGTCGGGCGGGTAGATGCAGTCGCCGAACACGGCGGCGTCGAGGCTGCCCGACAGCCACGTGACGGTAGCCGTGAGCCCCTGCCGGGCGAGGGTGCCCTCGGCACCCCAGGCGCCGGTCGTGGCCTTGACGTCGGCGGGCGTTCCGAACGCCGGCAGGACGGCAGCGGTCGCAGGAACGCCGCGCAGCCCGGACAGCGACCGCCGCCCGCCGATGCCGGGCAGCGCCAGCGTCACGCTCGCGGTGCCGGGCGTGTGGACGACGGTCAGCAGGTAGCTCCCGGCAGCCAGGCGCCGCTCGCCCATGGTGCAGACGGTGTCGAACGTCCGCCCGTTCGGGAGCCGCCCGAAGATGACGTCGACGTCACCCGCCTTGTACGGCGTGGGAACGAGCACGACCGCGACGAACGCCGCCGTCCCTGTCACCGCGACCTCCGGCGCGGAGGTGCAGACGCCGGGCAGGGAGACGTTGCGCGGGACCTGGACGACGACCTGGCCTGCGGCCGCGGGAGCCGCGATCGTGGTCCGCCCGGCGAGCGGGACGGCCGGTGCCGCCGTGGCGCCGGGCGGCGTCAGAGCGACGACGGAGCACAAGGACACGAGCGCCGTACGCCACCGCATCGCGATTCCCCCTGAGACTTTCGAAGAACGGCATGTTCGCGCCGGAGCCCGGCATTCCTGCGGGCTCCGGCGCATTTCCGTCAGGCCATGGTGAGGCCGCCGCCGACGAGCTGCGGCATTCCGTCGGCCGACGGCAGCAGCTCGTTGCACCCGCTCAGCGTGCGCGTGTGCGCGTCGCTGAACGTGAACACGGCGGTGTAGCAGAGCACGAATGGCGCGAACGGCACGGTCTCGACGCCGTTCACCGTGGCCGTCGTACCCGGGAACGCGGCGGTGTGGTTGTCCTCGCCCGTCGACAGCCGGCACTCGGTGATGGCGACCGAGACGACGTCACCCGCGCCGGTGGCGGTGCAGTTGAACGTCACGGTGAGCCCGTTGGCGATGACGCCGGTGTACGTGCCGCCGGCGGTGAGGGCGACCTGCGTGTGCGCGTTCGCCGGGGGTGCCGTCGCGACCACGGTCGCGACGAGCATTCCGAGCACCGCGCGCTTGCGATACGGCATCGAGCGCCTCCTCCTGTGGACGAAAACAGGCGGCAGTGCCGCCCCCGTTGGAGAGCACACGCAGGCGCCCAGGCGTGATTACCGCTATCGGAGAAATAGGGGTGAGACAAAGAGACGCGCCCGCCGCCCCGGGTGCGGGACGGCGGGCGCGGTGGCGCGAACGCGTTAGGTGACGGTGACCTTCGCGTACTCCTTCTCGGCGTGGCCCTCGCCACCGTCCTCGGGCTCGAGGCCGCAGCCGATGTAGTACGTCCCCGCCTCCAGTCGCAGGGTGACGTAGACCGTCTCCCCGGCAGGGAAGTCGAACGAGTACGCGTCGATGCGGCCGGGCGCGTCGCTGATGTCCTTCGGCGGCGGCGCGTCGCCCTCGAACAGCTTCGTGAAGTACTCGTCGATCTCGGTCTGCGTCGTCGCGTCCGACTTGGCGCGGACGGCGGCGAACTCGTGCTTCTCCGACCCGGCGTTGGTGACCTTGAACGTCGTCTCGCCGGCGGTGACGCCGTTGAGCGTCGGCGGGGTGTCCTTGCGCACCTCGGCGGTCTGCGTGGCCTGCGGCTCGGTGCCCGCGTTGCCGTCCTTGACGACGAACTGGTTCGCCATGCCCTTCGCGACGTGCGGCGTGCCGTCGCCCACGGCCGGGACGAAGCAGAGCATCGCGTACGTCCCCGGCTTCAGGAAGTCGACGGTGAACTTGGCGCTCTGCCCGGGCGCGAGCACGTTGCCCGGCGCGCCGATCTCCTCCTCGAAGAACTCGGAGAACGGGTCGCTCTCGCCCTCACCGCTCGACGCCGACTCCGACGCGGAGGGAGAAGGCGACGTCGACGGCGACTCCTGGAGCGGGGCGCTGAACGCCGCCGGCGACATCGACGCGGTGACCTCGGCACCCGCGGAGGCGGAGGCGCCGGTGCTCGGCGAGCCGCCGGGCGGGCCGCCGCCGAACAGCGCCGCGAGCCCGGCCGTCACGTCCTGCAGGGTCTTGCCCTGCTTGAGCCGGCCCACCGACATCATGTGGTACTCGGTGCCGGTGTTCTTGACGTCCAGCGTGGTCCAGCCCGCGGTGAGCTCGCCGTTGACGAGGTAGGCGTACTCCTTCTCCTCGATCGAGATGGCGTTCGCGTTCGCGGTGGCCGACGGTGAGCCCGTGGCCTTGGAACCCCCGTTGTCGTCCTTGGTGTCCCCACCGCACGCGGCGAGCGCGAGGACCGCGGTCGCCGCGAACGCGGCCGATCGAGTGGTACGACGTCGCATCCTGCTGCCCTTCGTAGTCCATGGAGCGGATGCGACCCGCATACCCGCTCGTCGCGGGCCGAAGCAGGCGGTTACGTCGCCGCGGGCTCGGGCGGCGCGCCCCACAGCTCGATGCGGACGACCCGGTCCTGCGCGAACCACTCCGCCGTCTCCGGCCTCTTCGCGGGACCGCTGCCCGCCAGCAACGCGGTCGTGGCGAGGTCGAGCGCGCGGGCGTCGACGAGGCCGTAGCCCTGGTCGGCCAGCGACATCGGGTACGCCGACGGGTCCGACGCGCCCGCGGCGGCCGGCGGCGGGGAAGCGGAGTGCAGCAGGTACTCCAGCGCCCGCAGCCGCGAGACGCGCGCCCCGCCCCGCCTGGCGGCGAGCATGAGGTGGGCCCAGTGGCCCGCGACGTTCGGGGTGGCGGCGCTCGTGCCCGTCGCGGTCGTGCCGGTGTCGACGGTGTCGTACGCGGGGGAGGCGACGTTGGTGCGCGCGGTCGCCTCGACGGGGACGCAGTGCCAGTACGTCGGGCTGCCCTGCCCTGGGCTGGCGGCGCCGACGCGCGTGACCCAGACGGGCCCGGCGTACGGGCTGGTGTACGTCGTGCACTTGTCCGGCGCGACGCCGGTGCTGGAGACGCCGTTGCCGGCGGCGACGAGGACGGGCTTGCCCGACGCGTACGCCTCCCGCGTGTCCCACGGCGTGCCGGCCTTGGTGCCGGTGACGCCGGTCGGGGCGGGCAGGGGCGCGTTCGCGCGGGTACCGAGGCTGACGGAGATGGCGTCGATCCACGGCTGCCGCGCCGCCCAGCGGATGCCCGTGTCGAACGACCCCGGCTCCACCTCGACCATGACGAGGAGGACGTTGCCGTCGGCCTCGGGCAGGTTCGCGCCGAGGGCGAGGCCGGCGCTGTGCGTGCCGTGGCGGTAGTCGTCGATGACGGCTCGCGTGGTCGGCGGGCCCAGCAGCGGGTCGTCGGCGTACTCGCCGAACGAGATCCCCGCGACGACGCGCGTGCCGGGGAACGTGTAGAGCCGCTCCTCGAACTCGCCGCTGGCGGCGTCGTACGTGCTGCGTTCGAGCGCGCTCCAGATGCCGTCGTCGGCCTGGCGCGCGGCGGCGTAGTCGGAGCCGCCGAGCGTGAGCCGCACGGTCTCCGCCGAGCGCGGGAACCCCGGCAGCCACCGCGACGGGTGCGTGGACAGCCCGGGCGCGCGGAAGAACGAGTGGTACGGGTTGACGCCCGTGTCGACGACGGCGACGACGACGTGCCTGTCGCGCTGGCTCGCGGGCCGCACGCGCGGGACGGCGCCGCCCGACGACAGCGGCTCCACCTCGGCGACCGGCGCGGGCGTGGGCGGGGCGGTGTCGACGCCGAGGGAGAACGAGTACGCGTCCGGGTTGCCGACGTAGGAGTAGTGCAGGTAGTACGTGCCCGACGTCTGGGCGACGGCGGAGACGTCGATGCCGAGGTAGCCGGCCGAGCAGGAGTGGGCCAGCTCGGTGCCGCCGACGTCGACCAGGTCGAGGCAGCCGATGGCGCCGGTGGCCTGCGCGTTGAGGGTCGCGCCCGCGGGCGCGCCGAACGCGTACCAGTCCTCCTCGTCGCCCACGCCTTCGAGCAGGCCGTCGTAGACGCGCCCCGGCTGGATCCGGAACATCGGGTCGGCGGCGTTCGGCGCGTCGCGCCCCGAGCCGGCGTCGTCCTGCGGCAGCACCGCCCGCGCCCCGGGCAGCGGCAGCAACGCCGCCGCGACGGCCAGCACCACGAACCTGCGCACGACGAGAATCCCCCCGAACCTGGACGAGTCAGCACATGGTGGCGACGCGCCGCCCCGGGAGCAACGGGGGCGCGAGCGAAGGAGGCACTCGTGACAACCATCGGGGCGCCCTCGCGACTTGTAGTGGCGTGACGACCGACGGAGGGGGAGCGGGCGAGTTCGACGCGTACGTCGCCGCCCGCTCGGCCGCCCTGCGCAGGCTCGCGACGCTGCTCACCGGCGACGCCGGCCACGCGGAGGACGCGGTGCAGACCGCGCTCGTGGAGGCGTGGCGGCGATGGGACCGGATCAGCCGCCTCGACAGCCCGGACGCGTACGTCCGCAGGATGCTCGTCAACGCCGCCCGCGCGGGTCGCCGGCGCCACTCCGGCGAGGTGCTCGGCGCGCGGCCGCCGGAGCCACAGGCCGCGGAGCGCGCGGACGCCGTCGTCGACCGCGACCCGATGTGGCGCGCGCTGCGCCGGCTGCCCGCGAAGCAGCGCGCGGTGCTCGTCCTGCGCTTCTACGAGGACCTCACGGAGGCGCAGACCGCGGCGGCCCTCGGCTGCCACGTCGGCACGGTGAAGCGGTACACGGCCCGCGCGCTGGAGACGTTGCGCGCGGACTCCAGGATCGTCTCGGCACGGACGGAGGCGCGGCCATGAGCCTCGAGCAGCAGGTCCGCGAGGTGCTCGCCGCCCGCGCGGAGCAGGTGGACGCGACGCCGCTGCACGGCCCGTCGCTGCGGGCGCGGGCGGGGTCGGCGCGGCGGCGTACGGTGCGCCGCGGGCTCGTCGCGACGGTCGCGGCGGTCGCCGCCGTGGCCGCGGTGCTCGCCGCGCTGCTCGTGGTGCCCGCGTTCGAGCGCCGCTCGCTGCCGCCCGCCACGGACACCGTCGACGTCTGGCCGAACCGCGGCGACCTCGCCGGCGACACGGCGCTGCTCGCGGCGGCGGTCAGGGCGTGGGAGGCGGCGCCTGTGCTGCCGCAGGAGCTTCCGCACGCCGACGTGCGGATGCTGCTGGCGCAGCGGACGCCGTACGGCCGGTACGTGATGCTCACGGCCCGCAACGCCCTCGGCCACCGCCGCCTGGCGGTGCTCTCCGACGACCCGCGCGACCACGAGCCGTACCGCGAGCGGCTGCGGCTGCGGGAGGAGCGGGCGTTCCCCGACGAGGCGCTGCTCACCTACGTCGAGCACCGCGGCGCCGGCGAGGCGCTGGTGCTGGCGGTCGGCGCGCCCGGCCTCACGCGGCTGGCGTGGCGCGACCGTACGGACCACTGGCGCGACCTCGCGTCGAAGGACGGCGCGGCGGCGGAGGTCGTGCGCGACCCGACGACCGAGGTGGCGTTGCGCGCGTACCGGGGTGAGCGCCGCGTGGCGCAGGCGAGGGCGAGGGGGGCGATGGTGCTCTACCGCCCCGACGAGGCGCTGGTCACCGAGGTGGCCGACGCGGGCCCTTCGTGCGACGGAGGCGTCTGCACGGGGTCGCTGTCGGGCTCGGTCGGCCCCGGCGCGGGCCTCCTCGGGGTGCTGCGCCCGGAGGGCACCGACTGGCGCGACATGGCCGACCAGGCGGAGCAGCTCTGGATGAACCACGCGCTCGGCACGACGCGCCTGCGGTCGTGGACGTCGGGGCAGGCGGTGTCCGCGATGCTGCCCGACGGGCTCGGCGTGTACCTCGGGCAGCACAGCGTCAACGACGGCCCGCCGCACCTCGTCCTCTACGCCGACCGCCCCGAGTGGCCGATCGGGCGCCTGTACCTCGCGCGCCCGTTCGCCCCGTCGGCGCCGCCCCCGGCGGTGAGCGCGGTGCTGCCGGGACGCGCGGGGCGGGTGCTCGTGGTGTTCGCCGAGGACGCCGTGGGGATCCGCTACCGCGTCGCCGGCGGCGCGTGGCGCGCCCTCGACGTGAACGACGGCATCGGCTGGGCGCGGGTCGGCGCGGGCGACGTCGAGGTGGAGACGACGCGCGAGGGCTTCACGGTCGCGGGCCTCGCCGACACCTCGGCCCCGCTGTAGCGCGTCAGCCCTCGAGGCAGATCTTGTTGTTGCTCAGCAGGCACGGGACGCCGCTGCACTGCACGGAGACGCAGGTGTTGGTGAGCACGTCGGTCGTGCCGCCGCCGCCGAGGCCCGAGAGCTCGTCGGGGGTCAGGTCGGTCAGGGTCTCGGTACGGAGGGCGAGGGTGCGCATGCGAGGGGGCTCCTGGGGGTGAGGGGGTGTCAGATCGCGCGGAAGTGGAGGTACTGCTCGACCGCGCGGTCGGTCTGGCCGCCGGAGAACTCGGTGTAGCAAGGGTCGTCGCTGTAGTCCATGAAGTTGTGGATCGGGTCGAGGCCGGGCTCGGAGCAGGTGTCCTTGCCGACGGGGCAGCCGCTGCTCGGCGTGCGCTGCGGCGGGGTGTCGGCGACGTAGTCGCCCTTGTCGGCGCAGCCGCCCTGGAACGTGTGGTACAGCCCGACCCAGTGGCCCGCCTCGTGGGTGACGGTGAAGCCGAGGTTGAAGCGGGTGATGTAGCCGCCGGGGACGGAGCCGTAGTTGACGACGATGCCGTCGAGGTACGGGTGCTCCCTGTACGACGACGGGAACGTCGCCCAGCCGAGCAGGCCGCCGCCGTTCGTGAGGTAGATGTTGAGGGCGTTCGCGCCGCCCTGGCGCAGCGCCGACTTCGCGAGCCGCTCGGCCCGGGAGCCGTAGCCCATGGCGAACCAGTCGGCGTTGACGGTCCGCGTGACGCCGTCGAGGCGGAACGAGAAGCCGGTGTCGGCGCCGCCGTAGCCGCCGGCGAACGACTTGTTCAGCACGGCGATCTGCTGCTGGATCTGCGCGGCGGGGACGTTGCCCTCCTCGGGCGACGTGCCGCGGCTGATGACGTGCACGTACGTCGGGATCGTCGCGCGGAAGTCCTTGGGGTGGCGCTTGGCACCGTCGGGCACCTCCTCGCCCGCCAGCCCGGCGGGCTCGCGCTCGACGTCGCCGCCGCGGGCGGCGGAGGCGTGCGCGTGCGGCGGCTCGAAGCATGCCGCGACGGCCGGGACGGAGCCGCCCGGCGTGAGCGCGGCGGCGGAGAGCGTGAGTGTCATGAGGAGGCGTCGCATGGCCGGGGACGGTAGTCCTCGGCGCGGTGCCCGAGAAGGGGGTAAGGCCCGGCTTACTCGGCGTATTAGCCCGAATCCGGTCCGAACGTGCCATTCCTGGCAGTGGTCGCTCCGTGACAGGTTCGTGACATCCCCCCGCACGCCACTGCAAGGAGCCTCACCGTGCCCCTACGCGGCACTCTCGTCGCCATGCTCGCAGGCGGCCTCGCCGTGGGCCTGGCCGTCCCCGCGGCGGCCGTCGACCCGCTCGACACGGCCGGTGACGCGACCCCGCCCGAGGCGAGCGCGGCGGTCGCCGCTCCCGTCGACGTCTCCGTGGCCGACGGCCCCGCGTACGTCGTCGTGACGGCGCGCGCGCAGGACGCCGCCAGCGGCGTCGCGTCGGTGCAGGTGCGCCTCGGCGACAGCGAACCCGTCGCGCTCAGCCCGATCACCGGCGGGCCGCACGACGGCCAGTGGTCCGGGATCGCTTCGGTACGGCGCGGCTCGGCGGCGGGTCTCGTGACGGCGTACGTCGACGCCCGCGACGTCGCGGGCAACGCCACCACCTACTCCCAGCACGTCGCCCGCGTCGCCGACGCCGTTCCCGGCGCGCCGCCTGCGGTCGCCGCCGCGCCGCGCGACGGCGCGCTCGACGTGACGTGGGAGGCCCCCGCGCCCAACGGCGGCAGCCCCGTCGCCTCCTACACCGTCACCGCCGTTCCCGTGGTCGCCGAGCCCGTGCCGGTCGTCGCGACCGCGGGCGCGGACGACCGCGCGGCGGCGCTGACCGGCCTCACCGAGGGCGTGCGCTACCTCGTCACCGTCGCCGCCGCGAACGCCGCGGGCACCGGCGCCCCCGCCCGCACCGACGCGCTCGTGGGCACGCCGTCGCCGACGAGCCCGAGCGCGCCGCTGGCGCTCGTCGCGACGCCGCTCGACGCCGCCGCCGACGTGACGTGGGCCGCGCCCGAGCGCGGCGCCGCCGTCACCGGCTACGAGGTCGTCGCGCCCGGCGTCCCGGCCGTGCGGGTCGCCGCCGACGTCACCTCCGTGCGCCTCGCCGCCCTCAAGAACGGCACGGCGTACGCCGTCACCGTCACCGCGCTCAGCGACCTCGGCGCCGGGCTGCCCGCGACCGTCCTCGTCCGCCCGCGCACGCGCCCCGCGCCGCCCGTCATCACCGGCACGCTCGCGGGCGACCGGCAGGTCCGCGTCTCCTGGAACGCCCCCGCCTCCGACGGCGGCGCGCCGGTGCACGCGTACGTCCTCACCGCGCACCCCACGGGCGCGCGCTACGTCGTCCCCGGCACCGCGCGCGGCGCGACGCCGGGCGGCCTCGACAACGGCAAGGCGCTGACGTTCACCGTCGTGGCGGCCAACGCCGCCGGCGACAGCGCCGCCTCCGCGCCGAGCGCGGTCACGACGCCGCGCCAGCCGGTCCGGCTCACCGTCCTGACCAGGCCGGGCACCGCCGTGACGTACGGCGCCGGCTCCCACGCCACCGCGCGCCTCACGTCCGTCGCCGGCACGCCGATCGCCGGCCGCCGCGTCGAGCTCGAGGCGCAGGTGAAGCCGTCCACGACCTGGCGCGTCGTCTCGGCGGGCGTCACCGACTCGACCGGCTTCGTCCGCGTCAGCACCGCGCTCCCCGCGACCGCGGGCCTGCGGCTGCGCCACCCCGCCGACGCGCTCGCGGGCGCGAACGCCTGGCTCGCCACCGTCTACGTCGCGCCGCGCGTCACCGCGCGCGGGGCCGCCGTCCGCGCGGGGCAGGTCCTCACCGTCACCGGCACGATCGCGCCGAGCCACCCCGCCGGCTCCCGGGTCACGCTCCAGCGCCACACGGGCACCGGCTGGGTCAACCTCGCCGACGGCCGCATGACGACCACGACCGCGTACGCCGTGTCGTGGCGGCCGCGCACGTCGGCGACGTACCCCCTGCGCGTCGTCAAGCACGCCGACGGCGACCACACCTCCGGCGTCAGCCCCACGTGGCGGCAGTACGTCGCGCCGGAGCCGGTCGCCGAGATCGCGCGCCAGATCGAGGCGAACGCCCGCATCGCGCTCGACCGCGTCCACACCTCCGGCCGCGTCGACGGCGCGACGGCGTACCACAACGTCGTCGACCTCGCCGACGGCCTGCGCTCGCTGCGCTCGTCGTACGAGGGCGCCCCCGGCGGCCGCACGGCCGTCGACCCGCGGCTGCTGAAGGCGTTGCGGCGCATGGGCGAGCGCGGGCGGGTCACCGTCAGCGAGATCACCGGCGGCAGCCACTCGCGCGGCTCCACGCACTACTACGGGCGCGGCCTCGACATCCGCGCCGTCAACGGCGTCCCCGTCGCGCGCGGGACGGCGTACGGCCTCGCGCTCGACGCCTGCCGCGCGTTCGGCGCGTCACGGATCTTCCACCCCGGCTACGACCCGTACGGCGGTCACCAGGGCCACGTGCACTGCGACTGGGACTAGCCGACCCGCGAGCAGTCGGCCGGGTTCTGCGTCGGGTCCTGCACGTAGATCGACAGCGGCGGCTGGTCGACCACGAGCAGGTAGCGCGGCGGGCAGCACACCGGCTCGCCCTCGGCGGGCTGGGCGCAGGCGGAGGCGGTGCCGGCCCCGAGGGGGAGGCCGGCGAGCAGTACGAGGGGGATGAGGAGTCGTCGCATGGCGCGACAGGCTACGCGGCGAAGCCCCGGCCTCCCTGCGGAGACCGGGGCTTCGGCGTACGGCGGGTGCTACTCGACGCAGAGCACCGACAGGCACCAGATGCCGGTCACCGGGCGCGTGATGCACGGGTCGGTGACGCAGACGGCGGTGGCGGCGGCGCCGGCGACCAGGGCCAGCTCGTCGGAGCCGAGCTCGGTCAGGGTGTCCTTGCGGAGGGCGAGCGTGCGCACGGTGCGCTCCTTCGTGTGGGGGTTTGGTGGCGGTGGCTTCTCCCTCGCCGCGGGCGCCTCCTGCCGCCGGGGTGAGGCGGCGTGGCCCGCGAGGACCAGAGGACCTGGTAACGAGGTCCTACGTCACCTCCGTCGGCCTCCGCATCTTTGTCCCGAGAAGGGTCCCAACCCCTCAAGAGCCCGAGCCGCCGCAGCGATGCCTGGACCGGCATCCGCCGCGCGGGGTGGCGGAGCGAACGGGGAGGTACTCCAGTGGGCAAGCACAGCGGGCGTCCGGCGGGCATGCGGCCGGGTACGAAGATCCTCGCGTCGGGCGTCGTCGTGACGTCCGCCGCGGCGGTGATCGGCGGCGGCGTCCTCGCCGCCTGGAACACGACGGGCAACGTCACGACCGGCACGTACAGCGCGGCGACGGTCAGCAGCTCGTTCGCCAGCAGCGGTACGCCGGTGTTCTCGGCGGCGATCTCGAACATGGTCCCCGGCGACTCGGCGACGCGGTACGCGGACCTGCGCAACACGGGCAGCGTCTCGCTCGCGTTCAGCCTCGACACGGCCGGCACCGGCACGCTGTCCGACGCTCTCGACCTCGTCGTCTACAAGTGCGCCACGGCGTACGAGGACGGCGTCTGCGGCGAGGACGGCGACGGCACCCAGGTCACGTCGGGCAGCTCGACGGACCAGGACGACCTGAGCCTCGGCACGGTCGCGTCCAACGGCTACGTCTACCTGAAGATGGTCGCGACGCTGCCGGCGAACGCCGACAAGGCCACCTACGCCGGCACCAGCGGCACCATCACGCTGACCGAGACCGGCACCACCCTCGCGGGCACCGCCCGCTAGTCCCGAGGGGGGGAGGGGGGCCGGGTCCCGCGGCGCGGGGCCCGGCTCCCTCCGGACGATTCGACAGGAGACCACGATGATCGTCGCCGTCAAGCGCGCGGGCGCCGCGCTGCTGCTCCTCGTCCCGGTCGCCGCGCTCGCGGTCGCCGTGGCGGCGCGAACGGACTCGGTCCGGTTCTCGCGCGTGCTCACCGGGTCGATGAACCCGGTCGTGCCGCCCGGCGCCCTCGTGGTGTCGCGGCCGGTGGAGGCGACGGACATCGCGAAGGGGGACGTCGTGGTGTTCATGCCGCCGGCGCCGTTCGGGCAGGGGACGCCCGTCGTGCACCGCGTGGTCGACGTCACGACCGCGGACGGCAACGTGCTCGTCCGCACGAAGGGCGACGCCAACCCGGCCGAGGACCCGTGGACGCTCGACGCGTCGCGCAGCACGGTCTACCGGCACACGTGGTCGTCGCCGATGGCCGGCCGCGTGGTCGGCGCGACGGGCCGCGAGGGGCTCGCCACGGCGGTCGGGGCGGTCGGCGTGGTCGCCGCGCTGCGGGTGCTCGTCGCGATCTGGCGGCCCCGCAGGGGCGAGCGGCGGGCGAGCGGGCTGACCTGGCTTCGCGACGCGGCGGCATGATCCGCTAGCCTGGTCCGGTCAACGGGGGTGGCGTCGCGGGCGCCGAGGTGCCCGCCCGTCTCCGCAACGCGACTCCCACGAGCCGTACCGGGGGACGCCGATGACGGACGACACGGCCGCGCGACTCGCGGCCATCGTGCGCGCGTCACAGGACGCGATCTTCGAGGTCGACGCCGCGGGGCGCATCACCACCTGGAACCCTGGCGCCGAACGCCTGCTCGGCTACCCCGAGCGCGAGGCGCTCGGCCTGCCGCTGACGGCGCTCGTGCCGGTGGACCGGCTGCACGAGACGGACTGGACGCTGGGCGCCGCGCGGGAGGGGCTCGTCCCCGACCCGTACGAGACCGTCCGCATCGCCCGCGACGGGACCCTGGTCCCCGTCTCGCTCGCCGTGTCGCCGGTGCGCGACGGCGGCGTCGCGTCCGCGGCCGTGGTCGCGCGCGACCTGCGCCCGCTCGCGATGCGGGAGGCGAGGTTCCGCGCGCTGGTCGAGCGGGCCGGTGAGCTGTACGCGATCTGCACGCCGGACGGCGTGATCACCTACGCGAGCCCGCGCGACCGGACGCACGGCGGCCGCGAGCCGACGAGCCTCGTCGGGATGAACGTCCTCGATCTCGTGCGCGAGGAGGACCGGACCGTGACGCGGGCGGCGCTGGCGTCGTTCTCGGCGGTGCCAGGCCCGCACGAGCCGGTGACCGTCAGGGGCGTCGACGCGTTCGGCGGCGACCGCTGGTACCGCGTGATCGTCACGAACCTCGTCGACGACCCGGCCGTCGCGGGGCTCGTCGTCGCGATCTCCGACGTGACTCGGGAGCGCATGGTCGAGGAGGAGCTCGCCCTCTACGCGCGGGAGGACCGCCTGACGGGGCTGCCGACGCGCTCGTCCCTGCCCGACTCGCTGCGGGCGCTGCGCGAGCGCGACCCGCACGTCGCGGCGGTGCTCGTCGAGGTCGACGTCGAGGGGCCGCGGCGGACGGCGGGGCACCTCGCGACGGAGGACGTCCACCGGGTGCTCGCGGACCGCCTCCGCGAGGTCGCCGCGGACGGCGACGTCGTCGCGCGGCTCAGCGCCGACACGTACTGCGTGCTGCGCGCCGGCGTCGGCGAGGCGGCCGCCCGCAGGCTCGCACGCGAGGTCGTGAGCGCGGTGAGCGAGCCCGTCGAGGCGCGCGGCGTGCCGTGGACGCTGCCCGCGACGGCCGGCGTGACCGTGTCGGACACGGCCGACGTCGAGGAGATGCTGCGCGACGCCGACGTCGCGCGGTACGAGGCGAAGGCGTACGGCCCCGGCCACGCGGAGACGTTCACGCCCGCGCTGCGCGACGCGGTCACGCGCCGCATCGGCCTGATGGGAACGCTGCGCAAGGGCCTGTCGCCCGAGGCGCTGCGCCTGGTGTACCAGCCGGTCGTGCGCCTCAGAGACGGCACGGTCGCCGGAGCCGAGGCGCTGCTGCGCTGGCAGGAGGAGGACGACCCGGCGACGTTCCTGTCGGCGGCCACCGCCACCGGGCTCATGCCCGCGGTCGGCTCGTGGGTGCTGCGAACGGCGTGCGCCGCGGCGGCGACGTGGCCCGAGGGGACGTACGTCTCGGTCAACGTCTCCGCGCGCGAGCTGGAGTCGCCGGCGTTCGCCCGCACGCTCGCCGACGCGCTGGACACGACGGGCCTCGACCCGCGCAGGCTGGTGCTCGAGGTCGCCGACCCGCGCGGGCTGCGCGAGCCGTACGACGTCGCGGCCGAGGTCGCGCGTCTCGGCGCGCGGATCGCGCTGGACCGCTTCGGGACGGGCCACGGCTCGCTGCTGTACCTGCGCAGGCTGCCCGTCTCGATGGTGAAGGTCTCGCGCGAGCTCGTCGGCGGGCTCTGCGTCGACGACGAGGACGAGGCGATCGTCGCGAGCGTGCTGAACCTCGCCGCCGCCGTCGGCGTCGAGGTGACCGCGGTCGGCGTGGAGACCGAGGACCAGCGCGCGCAGCTCGCGTCGCTGGGCTGCGAGGTGGCGCAGGGCTTCCTGCTCGGCCGGCCCGGCCCCGCGCCCGGTGCCCGCGGTGCGCCCCGACGCGACCAGGCGCAGGCGCGGCGGGCCGTCGCTCGGGCCCGTCGTCGTCGCGCGCATCCGGTCGCTGATGCGGGAGGGCGCGTCGTTGCACACGATCGCCGCAGCGCTCAACGCGGAGCACCTCGCCCACCCGAAGGAACGGCGCTGGCACCCGACCGCCGTGGCCCAGGCCATCGCGACCGCGCCGGAGCTCGGCGGCCCGAAGGAGCGGTGGAGCGTGCTGTAGGCGGGGGCGGGCCGTTCGGCCCTGGTCGCGCATGGCCCGAACGGGGGGCGTCCCTGGCAAGCGCGGGCGGTCTGGGTGGACATGCGTCGTTGAGGCGTTTTGACCACCATGAGCCATGGTCCGCGCCCCTTCGCGCGCCGAAGACTGTGGCGTGCCAGCGGTGCGATCAGCGGCCGCTACCGCGACACGGGGGTACCGACCAATGACCACGCCCATGGCTCCGCGCGTCCCCGAGCAGGGGCCGGTCACGCGGGTGCTGTTCGTCGGCGACAGGCCCGACGACGTCGCTCTCGTCCGCACGGCGCTCACCGACGTCGACCTCGTGTCCGTCGAGTCGCTGCCGGAGGCCGCGCGGCACGTCGCGGCGTCCGCGTACGACTGCCTGCTCATCGACGGCGAGCCCGACGCCAGCGGCGCCGCCGTCCTCGACGCGCTGCGCGCGACCGCACCGGTCCTGCCCGTCGTGTCCCTCGGCCCCGGCATGAAGCCCCCGATGCTGCGCCAGGTCGTCGAGCTCGCGGTCCAGCGCCGTCGCGCGCTGGCGGCGTTGCGGCAGAGCGAGTCCTACGGCGGCCACGTCCTCGCCTCGCTCGGCGAGGGCATCCTCGTCCACGACCTCGAGTGCCGCCTCGTCCGCGGCAACTCCGCGGCGTACGACCTCCTCGGCCCGGCGTACGACGACCCGTCCGGCGGCGCCGCGCGCCACGGCTGGGGCATCGTCCGCCTCGACGGCAGCCTCGTGCCGAGGGACGAGCTGCCTACGGCGCGGGCACTGCGTTCGGGAGCGCCCGTCACCGGCGTCACCATCGGCGTCCTCCGCCCCGACGGCCGGACGTCCTGGGTCGAGGTCTCCGCGCAGCCGCTGACGGACGGGTCCGCGGCGTACGGCTGCGTCACGTCGTGCCGCGACGTCACCGAGCGCGTCGAGGTCGAGCGCACCGGGCGCCTCCACTCCGCGCTGCTGGACGCGACGGGCCAGGCGGTCGTCGTGACCGACGCCGACGGCCTCGTCGTCTACTGGAACCCCGCCGCCACCGCGCTGTTCGGGTGGGAGCGGGAGGACCCGCGCGGCAACGACGCCGACGCCGCGATGGGCCTCGGGTGGACCGCCCCGCAGCGGCGCGACCGCAGGGCCGCGCTCGCCCACGGCGGCACGTGGATCGGCGAGGCGGCGCTCGGCGACGGCTACGTCGCGTGCACCGCGACCGCGCTGGCCGACACCCAGGGCAGCCGCGTCGCGACCGTCCTGTCGTGCACCGACGTGACCGACAGGGTCGTCGCGGTGCGCGAGGCGCAGCGGATCGCCGCGGCCGTCGCGTCGCCCACGGACGCCGTCGTCACGACGGCACCCGACGGCGTCGTGACCGCGTGGAACGACGCGGCGTTCGCGCTGTTCGGCTACGCCGCCGAGGACGCCGTGGGCAGGCCGCTGCGGCACCTGCTCGCCACGACCGACGACGTCGGCGACGTCGTCGCGACGCGCAAGGACGGCACGCGCACGGCCGTGCGGCTGACCGCGACGCGGATGCTCGACGCCACCGGCGCCGTCGTCGCGGTGTCGACCGTCGCGCACGACGTGAGCACCGTCGACCGCACGCTCGGCGAGCTGCGCTACTCCGCGCTCCACGACACGCTCACCGGGCTGCCCAACAGGTCGCTGCTCACCGACCGCCTCGCCCAGGCAGGCGCCCGCGCCCGCCGCCACGGCGGCAGCATCGCCGTGCTGTTCGTGGACATCGACGACTTCAAGCTGGTCAACGACGCCGCCGGGCATGCGGTGGGCGACGCCGTCCTCGTCGAGGTCGCCTCGCGCATCAGCGCGGCGGTGCGGGAGGAGGACACGGTCGCGCGGTTCGGCGGCGACGAGTTCGTCGTCATGTCGGCCGCGGGCACCATCGCCGGCGCGACGGCCACCGCGGACCGCGTGCTCGCGGCGTTGCGCCCCGCCGTCGAGGTCGCGGGCCACCGCCTGCACGTCAGCGCGAGCATCGGGATCGCGACCGCGCCGCCAGGAGACGTGGAGACGCTGCTGTCGTCGGCGGACGCCGCGATGTACGACGCCAAGGCGCGCGGCCGCGGGCGGGTGCGGGTGTTCGACGCGGCGCTCGCGGAGGAGGCGGCCGAGCGGCTCGAGTTGTCGACCGACCTGCGCGACGCGCTCGACCAGGACCTGCTCTCGCTGCACTACCAGCCGATCGTCGACCTCGCGACGGGCGCGCTCGTCGGCCTGGAGGCGCTGGCGCGCTGGGACCACCCGCGTCGCGGGCCGCTGAGCCCGGACCAGTTCGTCGGGCTCGCCGACGACCTCGGCATCGCGGGCGTGCTCGACCGCTGGGCGCTGCGGCGGGCGACGCGGGAGTTCGCCGCGCTGCGCGCCTCGGGTGCCGTGCCGCACGACTGCTACGTCTCCGTGAACATCTCCGCGCGCAGCCTGCGCGACAACGGCCTCGAGGCCGTCGTGCGCGACGCGGTCGCGGCCGGCGGGCTGCCGCACGGCGCGCTGCTGCTGGAGCTCACCGAGACAGGCCTGATGGACGACCCCGTCGAGGCGAACGCGCTGCTGCTGCGGCTGCGCGAGTCCGGCGTCGGCGTCGCGATCGACGACTTCGGCACCGGCTACTCGTCGCTGGCGTACCTCGGCAGGTTCTCCGTGGCGACGTTGAAGATCGACAGGTCGTTCATCGAGCGGATGCTCGACGGCAACGACGACCTCGCGATCGTCGCGGCCATCACCGACCTGGCACGCGCGGTCGGCGTGCGCACGGTCGCCGAGGGCATCGAGAACGACGAGCAGGCGCGGCTGCTGCGCCGCCTCGGCTGCGACGCGGGCCAGGGCTTCCTGTGGTCGCCCGCGGTCGCGCCGGCCGAGGTCGCGGAGCTCGTGGCGCAGCAGGCGCGCGGCCGCTTCCCCGTCGTCGGGGCTACGCCGCCCAAGGGCGAGCGGCGCGGCGACGACGAGCTGGCCGGGCTCTCGGCGATGCACGGGTTCACGCGGCTGCTCGCGCTGCACCGCGAGGGCGCGTCGCCGACGACGATCGCCGCGGCGCTCAACGCCGAGGAGTTCAAGACCCCGCGCGGCAACCGCTGGCACCGCACGACCGTCGCCCGCGCGATCGCCGTCGCGCTGAACCCGTACGCCAAGCGGTAGCGCGCACGACGACGGCCCCGGGCAGAGAGCCCGGGGCCGCGTCGTGAGGGGTCTACAGACCTAGCAGGGCTGCGTCCAGTCCGGCGCCGACGCCTCGTCGGAGCGGATGGTCGGCAGGCTCACGGGCGGGAGGCCGGGCTCCCAGAAGTAGCCCTCGGACTGGCCGGCCGTGGCCTGGATGCCGCGCAGCGTGGTCGGCCACGACGTGACGTCGAAGCGCAGGTCGATCTGGACGACGCCGTTGACACCGAGGAACGTGCGGCCCGTGGTCCCCCAGAGGGTGAACCCGGACGACGTGTTGCGCCACAGCGTGTACGTGCCGTTGCCCGCCGCGTCGGTGCCGTCGAACGACGCCTGCAGCTCCCAGTAGACGCCGCCGAGCGGCGACGAGGCGTCGTTCCAGCGGAACGTGTACGACGTGTTGGTCGACGGCGCGCTGAGGTCGGAGACCTGGATGTTGAGCTTCTCCGTGCCGGGCGCGCCGGTCAGGAAGATCGACGTGATGTCGATGGCGGCGGTCGGCGCGAGGCGCGGGCCGGGCGTCGTGAGGCCGATGTACTGGTCGCCCGCCGGGTCGGTGAGCGTGGTGCCGTGGCAGTCCGTGGTGGGCGTCGTGGCGTGCGCGGGCGCGCCGAAGAGGACGACGCCTGCCGCGGTCGCGGCGGCGACGGTGCTGAGTCGCTTGAGCATTCGAGGGCCTTTCCTACGAGGGGGCACGAGGGCGCCCGCCAACGCGAGCCACGACCCTTTCCTGGGTCGTGGAGGGCACCGTTGGCGGCGCGAGGGAGGGTTTCGGCGCCGCCCGCGGGCGGCCCTGTGGTGAGCCGTCACAACAAAACTCGTGCGTCCCTGTGCGGGCGACGGAGCGCGCCGGCGCGAGGTCCGCGCCGCGCCGGCGTCAGGCAGGTACGCCCCCTCGCGGCGCCGAACCGAGCGAGTACCCCCCGATTCCCGCAAGGAGCTCCCGTTGCACCGTGCACGTCGCGCTCTGCTCGCCGCCACGCTCGTGATCGCCGCGCTGCCCGCGTCGGTCCTCGCCGCCCAGGACCCCACGCAGTGCACGCCCGAGCCGGACCCGGACTTCGCGCTCTGCGTCCTCACCGGCACCGGCAACCTCGCCCAGACCGTCGGCGAGCCCACCGTCGGGCCGCGCAACGCCGCCCGCGCCGTCGTCGACACCGCGCTGACCCAGGCGGGCCTGTGCGACCCGGCGGACACGGCGGCCTGCCTGCTGCCGTTCCCCAACGACTTCTTCACCGTCGCCGACGCGTCCACCGCCACCGGCCGACGCGTGGCCCTCAACGTCCTCGCGATGCCGCGCAACGCCGCCGGCAAGCCGATCGACCCGACCGAGCTGAACCGCAACGACGGCTTCTCGCCCGGCTCGCCGGTCCTCACCGTCGTGCCCGGCGTCGACCTCGCCGCGAGCGGCGTCGCGACGATCACCGACCCCGCCCGCTCGCTCGACGCCGACGCGCCGATCGTGCTGCTCGACGCCGCGACCGGCGAGCGCCACCCGTACTGGGCCGAGCTCGACGCCAACCCCACCGCCGGAGAGCAGCCCGTCCTGATCGTGCGCCCTGCCGTGAACTTCGACGAGGCCACGCGCTACGTCGTCGCCCTGCGCGGCATGAAGGACGCCGCGGGCAAGGCGATCGCGCCCAACGCGACGTTCGCCGCGCGCCGCGACGCGGCCGCCGCCAAGTGGCACCCGACGAAGGGCGAGGGCGTCGACAAGGAGGCGCGCGCGCAGGTGCTCGCCGACCCGGTCTTCGGGCCGCTGGCGCGCCACGGCTACGAGCTGTCGGACCTGTACCTCGCGTGGACGTTCACGATCGCGAGCGAGCGCAACCTCACCGAGCGCATGCTCCACATCCGCGACGACGCGTTCGCCTCCCTCGGCGACGCGGCGCCGGCGTTCACCGTCGACACGGTCACCGACCACGCCGCCACCGACCGCATCGCGCGGACGGTGCAGGGGACGTTCACCGTCCCGAGCTACCTCACCAACGGCGGCACGCCCGGCTCGCGGTTCAACTACGTCGGCTCCACCGACGGCCTGCCCACCCGCCTCGGCGGCGTCGCGACGCAGGACGCGACGTTCACCTGCAAGATCCCGCGCTCGACCGGCGTCGCGGGCACTGACCCCGCGGCGGTGAGGCCGGCGCGCCTGTCGCTCTACGGCCACGGCCTGCTCGGCGGCCAGAGCGAGGTCGGCGCCGGCAACGTCGGCAAGATGGCGAACGAGAACAACTTCGTCTTCTGCGCGACCGACTGGATCGGCATGGCGACCGAGGACGTTCCCAACGTCGCCACGATCCTCGCCGACATGAGCAACTTCCCGACGCTGCCCGACCGCGTCCAGCAGGGAATGCTGAACTTCCTCTTCCTCGCCCGGCTGATGAAGCACGCGAACGGCTTCGTCGCCGACCCGGCGTTCCAGGGCCCCGGCGCCACGCCGGTGCTCGACACGCGCGCGGTGTTCTACGACGGCAACAGCCAGGGCGGCATCATCGGCGGCGCGCTGATGGCGGTCGCACAGGACATCACGCGCGGCGTCCTCGGCGTTCCGGCGATGAACTACTCGACGCTGCTCGACCGCTCGGTCGACTTCGCGACGTACGAGTCGGTGTTCAACGTCGCGTACCCGAGCGAGCTCGACCGCGAGATCGTGTTCGGCCTCATCCAGATGCTGTGGGACAGGGGCGAGGCGAACGGCTACGCCCACCACATGACCGACGACCCGCTCGACGGCACGCCGGCCCACCAGGTGCTGATGCACGTGGCGTTCGGCGACCACCAGGTCGCCAACGTCGCGGCCGAGGTCGAGGCCCGCACGATCGGCGCCGCCACCAACGCGGGCTTCCTCCGCGACGGGCGCCACTGGGGCGTCGAGCCCGGGTGGGCGATCCCGCGCGTGGCCGACTACCCGTGGAGCGGCTCGGCGTTCGTGTACTGGGACTCCGGCTCCGACACCCCGCCGAACGGCAACGTCCCGCCGACCGCCTCCACCGTCCACGGCGACCCGCACGGCGACCCGCGCGACACGCGGCTGGCCCGCGACCAGAAGGCGGCGTTCCTCGCGGTCGACGGCGCGTTCGTCGACGTGTGCGGCGGGCTGCCGTGCCTCGCGAAGCCGTTGTCGCCCTCGGAGTGAGAGCGGGCACGTAAACGCTCAGGAGACGCGGGGCGGGACCAAGGTCCCGTCCCGCGTTCGTCCGATCGGGTGAACCCCCCTTTACGCCACCCGCCGGATTCGCTACGGTTCGCGCCGATTCACGGGGACCCCCTCCGCTGCCCCCACCCAGCCTGACACGCTTTGGGCAGGAGTTTGAATTGGCGTGTCGTATCCCACCCTCATGGGAGTCCAGTAATGCGTTCCGTTCGTCTCCTCGTTCTCGCGGGCATCGCCTCCACGGCGGTGGCCGCCCCCGCCGCGTTCGGCGCGGCCGGCACGGGTCTCAGCACCGACCTGATCGGCACGGCTGTCGTCAGCCGCTCGATCGCCTCTGACGGCGTCAACTCCAACGCCGGCACCGTCAACCTCACGGGCCAGTGCGTCTACACCCGCCACGCGGTCGGCGTCGGCGGCAGCGGCATCACGTTCACCCTCGCGGGCGTCGGCAACTCCGGCGGCGTCTACAAGGGCATCCCGATCGTCGCGACCGGCGTGAAGTGCCGCTTCTACCGCTCGAACGGCTTCTCGGTCGAGTCCGGCCCCGAGTACCTGCCGGGCGCGGTCTCCGTGACCAACCGCTCGTGGGACGACTCGAGCGCGCTCGGCGGCACCGTCTGCGTCGAGGTCCTCGGCGTCCTTCGCCAGGCCCCTCCCGGTGAGGACGAGTTCATCTCGTCGGGGCAGATTTGCTCCTCCTAGTACGGGCTCTCGCCGCTCCCGCCGCCGGGTCCACCCCGGCGGCGGGGCGGCTCCCGCGCGCCGTCGCGCTGCTGGCCGCGCTCGCGGGCCTGCTCGTCGTCCCATCCGCCTCGGCCGCTCCGGCTCCGGCGCTCACCACCCGCACCACGATCTCCGGCAGCCGTACCGGCTGGACGCGGGTCACGCTGCCCCGCGCGATGGCGGTCGACGGCACGCCCACGATCTCGGTGAGCAACCCAGCGGCGTTCGCCGGCGTGGTGCTCGTGCGCGAGAAGTCGTACAACCCCGAGTCCGCGTACGTCGTCAGGCACGAGACGGGCACGGGCACCGTGTACCGCTACGGCTGGGCGGGGCAGACGGAGTTCGGCGGCACCAAGGACTTCCCCGTCTACGCGCGCCGCGTGCTGCCCGCCGGGACGTACCGGCTCTACCTGATGGCCAGCGGCCCGGTCACCGCCACGGTGACGTGGCCGCTGCCGGGCGGGCGTTCCTCGACGCTGCGCCCCGGCAACAGCACCGTGTCGTACGACGCGCAGGAGAAGGCGCCGGGCGTGCCCGGCGTGGCCGTCGCGTCGGCGTACGGCCTGTCGGCCAGGCACCCGATGGCCCGCAGGTCGCTGCTGGTCGGCTTCACGTGGTTCACCGGCTCGGTCAGCGCGGTGGAGATGTTCGGCGGCTGCAAGATGGAGGCGCCGGACCCGGCGCCGATGGCGCCGACGTGCCCCGGCGGCGGCGTCAACCTCGTCGGGCTCAACGTCGCGACGCCGACCGGCGGCATGGCGATCGGGTACGCGTACGTCGGCGCGGGCAACTGGCTCAACAAGTCCTACTACGCCCTCGCCGGCCACCTCACCGACGCGGGCAACGCGATCTACTTCCTCGACCTCGGCGCCGGCTTCCCCTCCTAGCCCGCCGGGCCCTCGTTCCCCCTCACCCGTACGGAGACAACTCCATGCGTCTCGCACGCCTTCTTTCCGTGCCCGCCGTCGCCCTCACGACGGTGTGCGCGCTCGTCTCTCCCGTGTCCGCCTCCGGCGACGGCGTCGTGACCGACGTCCTCGGCTCGATCGTCGTCGCCGACTTCCCCTCGACGTCCTCCCAGCTCTCCGCGAGCTGCAACTACACCCGCACGTCCGCGGGCGCCGGTGGCGCCGGCACCGACATGACGTTCACCGTCGCCGCCGAGGCCACCGCGATCGGCACGTACAAGAGCGTCGAGATCGTCGCGACCGCCGTGTCGTGCAACGTCTACAAGCCCGACATGGTCCTGCGCACCGGCGAGCAGTGGTACCCCGGCCAGGCGGCCGTCGCGACGGCGAACGGCTCGTCGGAGGACGCCACCTTCACCGCGGTCTGCGTCACCGTCGCCGCGACCCTGCGCAACGTCCCCGTCGGCGAGTCCGACAACCTCATCAGCTACTCGCAGTGCAAGTCGGCCTGACCCAAGGGAGCCTCCGCATGCGCCTCACCCGCCTGTTCACGGTGGTCGCCCTGGCCGCCACCGCGACCGCGGTGCTCGCCGCGCCCGCCTCGGCGAACGACGCCGACATCACGCCGACGCCGTACGTCGCGCCGGTCGTCTCGGTCGCGCCGATCACCGACTCGATCGACGTCTCGACGCCGGTGCTTGACCCGCTCCGCTCGATCCGCCCGCTGCTCTACAGCGACGTCGACGCCGACTACCTCGCCTCCGTCGGCGCGGTCGCGATCGACACGAGCGGGGTCCAGCGCATCCTCGCCGCGACCGTCTACATCACGAGGCCCAGCCTCGCGGTCAAGCACGTGCTCGACAACAACAGCTCGATCACGAGCTACTGCACGTACGCGCGCTCCGGCGTGGGCGTCGGCGGCGCCGGCGTCGACTTCACGGTGTTCGCCGAGGCCACGGCGTACGGCACGTACAAGGGCGTCGAGATCGTGGCCACCGGCGTCGAGTGCACGCTCTACAAGCCGGACATGACGATCCCGACCGGAGCGATGTACGCGCCCGGCTCCGTGTCGGTCGCCACCGCGCAGCGGACGTCGTACGACGCCCGCGGCGGCTACGTCTGCACCAAGGCGTACGCCGTGCTCCGCACGATCCCGCAGGGCGAGTCGAGCGCGATCAAGTCGACCGAGACGTCCTGCTTCTACGTGTAGACGGCTCAGTCGTACGGAGCCGCGGCGCGCAGCGCGGCGAGGGACCGGGTCAGCAGCCGGGACACGTGCATCTGGCTCACGCCCACCCTCGCCGCGATCGCGCTCTGCGGCAGCCCGTCGAAGAACCGCAGCTTGAGGATCGTCCGCTCGCGCTCGGGCAGCCGCTGCAGCGCGGGCACGAGCCACGCGCGCTCCTCCGCGCGGTCGAAGCCCTCCTCCTCGAACGCCACGTCGCGCGAGACGGGACCGTCCCCGTTGTCGGCGGCGGGCGCGTCGAGCGAGTCGAGGTGCAGCGCGCCGCCCGCCTCCAGCGACTCGAGCACCTGCTCGACGGTCGCGCCGACCTTCGCCGCGAGCTCGGCGGGCGTCGGGGAGCGGCCGGTCGAGCGGGTGATCTCCTCGGCGGCCGCGCGCACCGCGAGGTAGGTCTCCTGCACGGGCCGCGCGACGCGGAGCTGCCACGCGAAGTCGCGGAAGTGCCGCTTGAGCTCGCCGAGGACCGTGGCCTGCGCGAACGTCGCGAACGCCACCCCGCGCGCCGGGTCGAAGCGCCGCGCGGCGAGCACGAGGCCGAGGTAGGCGACCTGCTGGAGGTCCTCGTACGCCTGCCCGCGGCCCGCGTAGCGCAGCGCGAGCCGGTCCGCGAGCGCGAGGTGGTCACGGACGAGCATCTCCGCCGGCGCGTCCTGGAGGACGGCCGGAGGGATCTGTTCGGCGGCGGACAACGCAGCCTTCCCCGGTGAACAAGCGGAGCGGCGAGGCTGCTTTCGCCCGCTCCGTGATCTGAGGGAGAGCCTACTGCGCCGCCGCGCCGAGGCCCAGGGCTTCGTGGATCTCGCGTGTCGCCGTGGAGCGGTTCAGCGTGTAGAAGTGCAGGCCCGGTGCGCCCTCGGCCAGCAGCCGTTCGCACAGCTCCGTCGCCAGCTCGATGCCGGTGCGGCGTACGGACTCGTCGTCGCCCGCCGCCTCCAGCCGCTCGACCCACTCCGGCGGCACGGCGGCGCCCATGCGCGCCATGGCGGGCACCGACGACAGCGCGGTGACCGGCATGATCCCCGGCAGCACCGGCTTGTCGACGCCGCGGCGGGCCAGGTCGTCGACGAGGTCGAAGTACTCCTCCGGCTTGAAGAAGAACTGCGTGATCGCGAAGTCCGCCGCGCGCAGCTTGTCGGCGAGGCGTTCGCGGTCCTCCTCCAGCGACGCCGAGCGCGGGTGGCCGATCGGGTGCGCGGCCACGCCGATCGAGAACCCGCCGATCGCCCGCGCCAGCTCGACCAGCTCGATCGCGTGCCGCAGCTCGCCTGGCTCGGCGCTCGCGTCCTTGGGCGGGTCGCCGCCGAGCGCGAGGACGTTCTCGATCCCGGCCTTGCGGAGGTTGACGAGGATCTCGGCCAGCTCGAGGCGCGTGTGCGCGACGCAGATCAGGTGCGCCATCGGGTTGAGCGCCGTCGTCTTGAGCATCCCGGCGACGAGGTCGTGGGTGCGCTCGCGCGACTCGCGGCCGCCGCGGTAGGTCACCGAGACGAACGACGGCTCCAACGGCTCGAGGTCGCGCAGCGTACGGACGAGCGCGGCGTGCTCGAGGTCGTTCTTCGGCGGGAAGAACTCGAACGAGAACGACCGGCCCCGCGCGAGGATCTCCGCGACCTTCGTCATGCGCACGAGGCTACCGGCAGGAGAACGCCGCCCGGTGGCGAAGGGGCGTCCCACCCGCCCGGGAGGCCCCCCACCCCCGAGAGGAACGCCCGTGAAGATCCGCTACGCCGTCGCCGCCGGCGCGCTCGCCCTCGCGACCGCCCCCCTCGCCGCCCCCGCGTCCGCGTCCTGCGGCCCGGTCGTCGAGGTCGCCTGCGCCGTCCTGTGCCGCGTCCCGAACCCCACCGTGTACCGCCTCTGCACCATCCTCTAGAAGGAGCCCCTCATGAAGAAGCGCCTCGTCCGTCTCGGCCTCGTCGGCTCGCTCGCCGTCGCGGTCTCCGCCCCCACGACCGCCCACGCCTGGGCGTGTCTGGACGACGTCACCCGCACCCTCTGCTTCGTCGTCGGGACGTCCTGCCGCGTCGTCGACCTCGCCACCGGCCGCGGCGAGATCTGCCAGCTCGGCTGACGTGAGGCGCCCCGCGCTTCCGTTCGCCGCGGTCGTCGCCGCCGCTCTCGCCGGGCCCCTCACGCCCGGCGCGAGCGCGACGCCGTGCCCCCTGGACGCCGCGTGCGTCGTGGTGGCCACGGCGTGCGGCGTTCTCGCGGACGTCCCCCGGCACCTGCCGGTCTGCGACCTGCCCTGACCCCTCGTCCTGGAGCAGCCATGCGTCCCCTCCGCATCTCCCTCGTCGCGCTCGCCGCGGCCGCCGTCGCGCTGGCGCCGGCCGCCCCGGCCTCCGCGTCGGTCTGCCACCCGAGCGTCCAGCTCGCCTGCGACGCCGTCGCCCTCGCCTGCCACGTGATCGGCACGTCGCCGCTCGGCGACCTCGTCGCGTGCGAGCTGGCGTGAACCGGGCACGCGTGGCGTTCGCCGCGCTGCTGGCGGGGGCGGCGTTCGCCACGCCGTCCGCGTCGGCGTTCGTCTGCTCCGACGTCGTCCAGCCGGCCTGCGCGACGGTCGGCTACGTCTGCCGCACCCTGCACGACCACCCGGCGCTCGGCGTCGAGTGCGCCCCCCTCACCTGAAAGGACGCCCCATGAAGCTCCGTCTCCTGCTCGCCACCGCCGCGGCCGTCGCCGCGTCGGCCGCGCCGTTCGTCCAGCCCGCGTCGGCCGCGGTGTGCAACCCCGCCCTCCAGGAGGTCTGCTCGACCGCAGGCATCCCGTGCCGGATGCTCGCGGCCAACCCGAAGCTCCCCGACTGCCCGCCGATGGGCTGACCGGTACGCCACCGGCCCGGTGCAGGACGCTCCGGGCCGGCGGCGAACCTCCGTACGCATGCGCCCGCGTCTCGCCCTGCCCCTCGCCGCGCTCGTCGCCGCCACCGCGCTCGCCGCGCCCGCCCCGGCCGTCGAGTACGGCTCCCTGACCCAGGTCTACGTCGTCCCGACCCGGCACGCGTACCTCCACGTCGAGGTCGCCCACCCGACGGTCGGCGGCAAGGTCGTGCGCGCGGCCGGCGTGGTGACGTACTCGCCGTACTACGGCACGCTCTCGACGCGGCTGTCCGACCAGGCGGCGTGGACGCGGGCGGGCTTCGCGCGCGTGTCCGCCGACCTCATCGGCACCGGCAAGTCCGGCGGCTGCTACGACTACGGCGGCAAGCGCGAGCGCGAGAGCGGCTACGACCTCGTCGAGTGGATCGCGAAGCAGCCGTGGTCGACCGGCAAGGTCGGCATGCTCGGCGGCTCGTACGACGGCACGACCGCGATCCAGACCGCGAGCCTGCGCCCGCCTCACCTCACGACGATCATCCCGATGGCGGCGATCAGCCGCTGGTACGACTACGCGTACTCCGGCGGCATCCGCTACACCGCGAACAACGAGGACCCGTCCGACGAGGGCTTCGACACCCCGGCCGCGTTCTCGTACGGCCTCTCGCAGCCGCCGCCCACCGACCCCGACCAGCCGTACTACGCCGAGCGCCTCGTCTCGGCGATGACGCCGTGCGACGAGACCGAGCACATGGAGAAGGGCTACGCGGTCAACCCCGACTACGACGCGTTCTGGGTCGACCGCGACTACCGGCGCAACGCCGCGCAGGTCACGATCCCCGTGCTCGTCGGCCTCAACTGGGGCGACTGGAACGTCAAGCAGGAGACCGGCTACGAGTACTGGCGCGCGCTCACCCGCTCGCCGTTCAAGCGCCTCTACGCGGGCACCCGCTGGAAGGGCCACGGCTCGCCCGTGACCACCGACGTGCGGATCGCGTGGATGGACCACTTCCTGCGCGGCGCGCGCAACGGCGTCGAGAAGATGCCCGCCGTCACGTCGCAGACGTCGGACTCGGCGGGCGCGATCGAGTTCCTCGCGGGGCCGGTCCCGCGGACGACGCCGGTGCGGCTCTACGCGCAGGAGGGCGTCGCCGGTGACTTCGGCCAGGCGCTGCTGCCGTCGAAGCCGCGCAACGAGAGCGACGGCGTCTCCTACGTCCCCACCGGCACCGCCACCGAGCTCGCCGCGCTGGAGAACCCGCGCGCGCCGGGGCAGCAGTGGGCGTGGTTCGAGTCGCCCTCGCTCAAGCAGGACGTCCGCACCTTCGGCGCGCCGACCGTCCAGGTGTGGTCCGAGGCGCAGCGCACGTGGCTGACGTACGCCGTGTCCGTCGTGGACGTCGCGCCCGACGCCAACGTCGCCGTCACCCGCGGCTGGCTCGACTCGCGCTACCGCAACACGCTCGCGAAGCGCGAGACGTGGAAGCCCGGGCTCAACGGCCTCACCGTCGTCGCCAAGCCGACCGACTACGTCTTCCGCAAGGGCCACCGCGTCGGCCTGCTGGTCATGGCCGAGCAGCTCGACTGGGTGACCGCGAAGGCGTACGACGGCGCGCCCGGCAGCGCGACCGTCACGGTCGACACCACGGGCCGCACCTCGGTCACGCTCCCCGTCGTCGGCCGCGTCGACCCCCGCCGGCTCTTCTAGCGACGCCGCCACCCCTCCAGCGGGCCGTCCCTGCTCACGCGGCGGAGGCGGCGTTCGACCGCGCCGCGCTGCGCGTGCGGGACGATCACGAGCAGCTCGTCGCCGTGGCGTAGCCGCGTCCAGCGGTCGGGCACGAACGACTCGCCGTCCCGCACGACCAGCGTGACCGCCGTCTTGGGCGGCAGGCGCAGCTCCCACACCTCGGCGCCGTTGAGGCCCGAACGCGGCCCGATCGCGAGGTGCAGCATGTCCGCGTCGAGCGCGCCGAGCGGCGCGGCCTCGAGCGTCAGGTCGCGCGGGCGCGGCTCGGTCGTCACGCGCAGCCGCCGCCCCACGACGCCGAGCGTCGGCGAGTGCAGCAGCGTGAACACCGCGACCAGCACGAACACCACGTCGAACAGGTCGTCGGCCCGCGGCACCCCCTCCGTGAGCGGCACCGTCGTCAGCACGATCGGCACCGCGCCGCGCAGCCCCGCCCACGCGACGAACGACTTCTCCGCCCACCCGCCGCGGAACGGCGCCAGCGCGAGCAGCACCGACAGCGGCCGCGCCACGAGCGTCAGCACGAGCCCGATCGCGAGCGCGGGCAGCACCGCGCCGCCGAGCCGGCCCGGCGAGGCGAGCAGCCCGAGCATCACGAACAGCCCGATCTGGGCCAGCCACGCCAGCCCCTCGGCGAACCCGAGCGTCGCGGCGCGGTGGCGTAGCGGGCTGTTGCCGAGGACGACGGCGGCGACGTAGACGGCGACGAACCCGCTGCCACCGACGTACGCCGTGCCCGCGTACGCCACCATCGCGAACGCGATCACGGTCAGCGGGTAGAGCCCGCTCGCCGGCAGCGCGACCCGGTCGAGGTACGCGCGGCCCGCCCAGCCCACGGCGACGCCGAGCAGCGCCCCGATCGCGATCTCGTAGCCGATGTCGGCCACCACCGCGACCGGTCCGCCGCCGTGCCAGCCGGTCGACAGGCCGACGACGAGGATCACCGACAGCGGGTCGTTCGTGCCCGACTCGGCCTCGAGCGTCTGCACGATCCGCTCGCGTACCGGCAGCCCGCGCAGCGTCGCGAACACCGCCGCCGCGTCCGTCGGCGCGAGCACCGCGCCGAGCAGCAGCGCGAGCGTCCAGTCCCAGCCGAGGATCGCCCGCGCCGCGAACGCCACGATCCCCACCGACACGCCGATGCCGACCGTGCTCAGCGACGCCGCGCGCGGCAGAGCCCTGCGCAGGTCCGCCCAGCGCGTCGTCAGGCCGCCCTCGACCAGGATCACGACCAGCGCGACGAAGCCGAGGTCGTGCGCCAGCCGCGCGTCGTCGAAGCGCACCCCGAGCCCCGACTCCCCGAGCAGCACGCCGAGGCCGAGGTAGACGAGCAGCGTCGGCAGCCCGAGCCGCGTCGAGAGGCGTACCGCCGTGACGGCCGCGACGAGCACGAGCGCGCCCGCGAGCAGCGCCGTGGTGGTCGCGTCACCGCCCATCGCCCGACCCTAGCGGGCGCGCCGCGCACCCCTACCCGCCCCCGCCGCGCTCCGCGGCAAACGGTCGAACATTGAAGTCCGCTGCGCGCGCTCTCGCGTGGTGATCTTCAAGGTTGGAGAGTCGGCGGCACCGTGATCGGCATGGTCACGAAACACGTCTTCGCTCCCCCGTTGTCGGCCATCAGCGCTCGACGGGGCAGAGCCAGCCGAACGCCGGCGAGGGCTCGAAGCGCAGGGGGAACGTCGTGCGCTTCGACGGCGGCGCGACGAGCGTCTTCGCGCGGCCCGACCCCTTGCCGTTGAAGCGGATGACGTCGATGCCGCGCGCGTTGTCGGCGACGAACACGTAGCCCTTGTGGAAGTACGCCCCCCACGTCGACGCGTCGTCGGGGCGGAAGTAGCCGACCTGGCCGATGCGGCGCGGGTCGGAGACGTCGAGGAAGCGCGTGCCCTGCCCGTAGAACGCCCACGCGAGGATGCCGTCCCCACGGTCGGCGAAGTAGTGCGCCGACGCGCAGCCGGTGGCGCCGTCCGCGTCCTCGGGCGTCCACGTGCCGAGCTGCCGCAGCCGGGAGCCCTTGCGCCACCCCGCCCCCGTGTAGCTGCCCCGCAGGTCGAACGTCGCCGCGCCTCCCGAGGTCTCGCAGCTCGACGTGATGTTCTCCTCGGTGCCGATCAGCACGTCGCCGCGGCGGCCGTCGACGGCGTACGACGGGTTGCGCCACGCGTTGTGCATGAGCGGCCCGCTGCTGCCGAGCTCGGTGCCGCCGCCCGCGTACGGGATCGGCCTGCAGCCGTCGGCGACCTCGACGCGGCCGGTGAGGGGGTTGCGGTGGCGCCCCTCGGTCCAGTAGCCGCGGATGCCGCCCCTGCCGCTGACCCACGCGATGCCGAGCCTGTCGACCTGGACGTCGTGCGAGTAGTCGGTGGTGCCGTCGTTGCGGCCGAGGTCGATGGGCGCGGGGCACGGCTTCGGGTTGGCGGGGTCGCGCAGGTCGGTGCCGAAGATCGGCCGCCCCTTCCACCCCGCCTCGTGCGGCGGCACCGGCGCGGCGAACGCCGAGGGCCCGCCGCTCCACAGCCACTGGCACCGGCTGACGCACGACGTGGTGTGCGAGCCGTCCACGACGATCACGCTCTTGACGAGCATCGCGGCCGGGTTGCTCACGTCGACGACGGTGATCGAGCCCTTGGGGACCACCTGCGCGACGAGCCCCGGCGCCGGGCGCGGGTCGCGGCTGATGAACACGAGCTTGCGCGCGGGGTCGACGTCGACGTCCTCGTTCTCCCAGATCTCCTGGGGCAGCGCGCCGACGAGCTCGGGCTTGCGCGGGTTCGAGGCGTCGTACGCGAACAGCCCGGCCTGCGTCGAGACGAACATCGTGTCGCCGATGAAGTTGAGCGAGATGGCCTTCGCCATCTCGGGAAGGGTCGTGACGTACTCGACGTTCGACGACACGGCGCCAGGCGGCGGGGCGGCCGAGGACGGCGCGAACGGCACCGCGAGCGAGACGGCGACGAAGCAGGCGAGGAGGGCGCGTCGGGACACGCCGCAACTTTCGGCGCTACGGCTTGAACGCCTGCTTGAGCTGCTCGAACAGCGGCAGCGAACGCTCCCAGTCGCCCTCGCGGGTCTGGAAGTTCAGCGCGTAGCCCTTGCCGCCGGTGACGAAGCCGAGGTTGTACGCGTGCAGGACGTTGCCGTCGCGGTACGTGTACTCCCACAGGGCGGCGTCGTAGTCGCGGTAGTCGACCTCCTCGACCCGCAGCTCCTCGTAGCCGGTGTGGGTCGCGCCGAACGCGTCCGACGACTCCTTCCACCGGCCCGCGACGTCGTCGCCAGGGGTGGTCGTCATGCCGACGCGGAGGTACCGGCCGGTGTTGCCGGGCTCGCGGAAGTCGGTCGAGTCCGCGCGGTCGGGGCGCGGGACGACCCGCCACCCCGGCGGGTACGCGACCGTCCAGCCCTGGGTCGGGTGGGTGTACGTCTCCCACCCGGCAGGCACCCGTACGGCGTCGTCCCCGCTCGCGCGGCCGCCGTCGCGGTTCGCGTCGTCGGCGGTGATGCCCGGCAGCTCGCCGAGCTGGAACGCCACGAACGCGCCCGCGCCCGCTGCCAGCAGCAGGATCAGCAGCACGATCGCCCAGCGGCGGCGCTGCCGCACGACCGGCGGGGGAGGCGTGGGCGACGGCGCGGGGCGCTCGTACGGCGGCGTGTACGCCGGCTCCACCGGCGCCGCCTCCGTCACGGCGGCCCCCGCCACGGCCGGCTCGGTGACCGCGGGGACGGGGGCGGTCTCCTCCGGCGCGGGCGCGGCGAGCGTGCTCTCGGGGTCGGTGCCGACGTACATCGCGAGCGTCGACGCCGCCGACTCGGCGACCTGCGCGAGACGCGAGCGCAGGTCCGCCAGCGGGGGCCGCTCCGCCGGGTCCTTGGCGAGCATCGCCTGGAGCACGGGGCCGAGCGCGCCGCAGCCCGGGTCGAGCACGAGCTCGTCATGCGTCACCGCGCCAAGCGTCGCGATCGCGTCGCCCTTGTCGAACGGCGGCTTGCCCGTCGCGGCGAAGTACAGCGTCGCCCCGAGCCCCCAGATGTCCGTCGCCGCGGTCACGTCCTGACCGAGGGCCTGCTCGGGCGCGATGTACGACGGCGAGCCGAGCACGATCCCCGTCGACGTCAGGCGCGGGTCGTCCTTCATCTGCGCGATGCCGAAGTCGGTGAGCTTCACGTCCGGGCCCGACAGCAGGATGTTCGCGGGCTTGAGGTCGCGGTGGACGATGCCCGCCGCGTGCGCGGCCGCGAGCACGTCGAGCACGGCGAGGCCGACGCGCGCGGCGTCGGCTGGCGGGAGCGGGCCGCTGGTGCGAACGCAGTCCGCGAGCGTCGGCGCGTCCACGAGCTCCATGACGATGTACGCCTGGCCGTCGTCCTCGGCCACGTCGTAGACGGTGACCGCGCCGGAGTGGTTGAGCATCGCGGCCGCGCGCGCCTCGCGCATGACGCGCTGCTGCACCGCCTCGCGCTCCTCGCCGTCGAGCCCCGGCTGGAGGTGGACCTCCTTCACCGCGACCGAACGCCCGAGCCGCTGGTCCTCGCCACGCCAGACGACCCCCATGCCGCCACGGCCGACCGGCTCGTGCAACAGGTACCGGTCGGCGACGACGCGTTCGTCCGCCATGGGCAGGAGCCTTCCCGGACAGCGGGCGGTCTACCCTCGCTCCGCATGAAGGTGTTCCTGACCGGCGGGACGGGGTTCATCGGCGGCGAGGTCGCCCGCCGGCTGCGCGAGCGCGGCGACGACGTCGTGGCCCTGGTGCGCGCGCCGGGCCGCGCGGAGGCGCTGTCGGCGATCGGCTGCACGCTCGTGGCGGGGTCGCTGTCCGACACCGACGCGATCGCGCGCGGGCTCGACGGCGCGGACGCGGCGATCCACTCGGCGGCCGTCTATGAGGTCGGCATCCTGCCGAAGGACCGCCCCGCGATGTTCGAGACGAACGTCACCGGCACCCGCAACGTCCTCACCGCCGCCCTCGACGCCGGCACGAACAAGGTGGTCTACGTCTCCACCGTCGCGGCGTTCGGCGACACGCGCGGCGAGGTCGTCGACGAGACGTACGAGCACCCGGGCCGCTACACGTCGTACTACGACGAGACCAAGCACCTCGCGCACCTGGAGGCGAAGCGGCTGATCGCGGCCGGCCTGCCGTGCGTGATCGTGCAGCCGGGCGCGGTCTACGGCCCGCGCGACCACAGCGTCATCGGCGACATGGTCCGCAAGGTCGCGAAGGGCAGGCTGCCCGCGATGGCGTTCCCCGGGTTCGGGGTCAACGCCGTGCACCGCGACGACGTCGCGATCGGCATCCTGCTCGCGCTCGACGCGGGCAGGACCGGCGAGGCGTACGTCCTCGGCGGTGACGTCACGCGCCTCGGCGAGGTCGTCTCCACGGCCGCGCGGCTGGCGGGCCGCAAGCCGCCGCGCCTGACCATGCCGGTGGCGCTGGTGAAGGCGGTGGCGCCGTTCGGGCGGGTCGTCGGGCCGCTCATGGGCTACCCGCCGAACATGCGCGAGCTCGTGTCGACCAGCAACGGCGTGACGTTCTGGGCCACGGACGCGAAGGCGCGCGAGGAGCTCGGCTACGCCCCGCGCGGGCTCGAGGACGGGCTGCGCGACACGCTGAACGCCGAGGGCCTGCTCCGCTGAGCACGAAGGAGGGACGCGCCGGCGGGCGCGCCCCTCCTCGTGGAACGGGCCCGACTGCTTGAGCCCCCCTGGGGCCACGATCCCCCTCGAACGCCGTGTTGGCTACGGCCGAACGGCCCGTCCTTAGGTCGTCTCCCACACGAGCACCTCGGCGCCGCCCTCGCCCGCGGTGAGCGCGGGGGAGCCCGCGCCGGTCAGCCGTACGGAGTCGCCCTCGGCCAGCGCGCCCGCCCCCTCCAGCGCCGCGGAGCCGCGCGCGACGTAGACGTGGGCGTGCGCGCTGTCGGGCACGGCGACGGTCTCGCCGGGCCGCAGCCGCCCGCCCCACAGCGTTGCCCCGCGCTGGCGGATCGAGATGGCCGCGTCGTGGCCGCGCCCCGACGCGATCGCGACGAGCCCGCCCCCGTCCAGCTCCGCGGAGACGTCGAGCTGCTCGTACGACGGGTCCGCCGACGGCGTGTCGGGCAGCACCCACATCTGGACGAAGCGCACGTCCCGCCCGCCGCCGGGGCACAGCTCGCTGTGCCAGATGCCGGTGCCCGCGCTCATCCGCTGCGCGAGGCCCGGATGGATCACGCCGGCGTTGCCGAGCGTGTCCTCGTGCGCCAGCTCGCCGTCGAGCACCCACGTCACGATCTCCATGTCGCGGTGCGGGTGCGTACGGAACCCGCTCCCCGCGCGCACGACGTCGTCGTTGCTCACGACGAGCAGGCCGTGGCCGACGTTCGCCGGGTCGTAGTGCTGCCCGAACGAGAAGCAGTGCCTCGACTCGAGCCAGCCGGTGCGCGTCGCGAAGCGGTCGGCGGCGCGGCGTACCTCGATCACCTACAGCCCTCCCGACACGCGCAGGACGGCGCCGGTGACGTACGACGCCTGCGGGCCGAGCAGCCACGCGATCGCGGGCGCGATCTCGTCCGGCTCCCCCGCGCGACCGAACGGCACCCGCCCCGCCACGCGCTCCACGCGGTCCGCGTCGCCCGCGTCGGCGTGGATGCGGGTGCGGACGAGGCCGGGCGCGACGGCGTTGACGCGGATGCCGCGCGGCGCCAGCTCCTTCGCCAGTCCTACCGTCAGGGCGTCGACGCCGGCCTTGGCGGCGGCGTAGTGGACGTACTCGTGCGGCGAGCCGAGCGTCGCGGCGGCGGAGGAGACGTTGACGATCGCGCCGCCTTCGCCCATGACCTGCGCGGCGCGGCGGGCGCAGAGGACGGCGCCGAGGAGGTTCACGTCGAGGACGTGCCTGATGACGTCGACGGGGGTGTCGGCGAGGTCGCCGAGGTGGGCGGTGAGGCCGGCGTTGTTCACGAGCCCGGTGACGGGTCCGAGCGCGTCGAACAGCCGCGCCACGTCCTCCTCGCGCGTCACGTCCACCTGCACGGCGACGGCGCGGACGCCGTACGTCACGGCACCCTGCACGACCGAAGCCGCGGCCCCGGCGTCCGTCCGGTAGCCGACGACGAGGTCGTGCCCCTCCGCCGCGAGGCGCAGCACGGTCGCCGCGCCGATGCCGCGCGAGCCTCCGGTGACGACGGTGACCATGGCTCGCATCCTCCCCCGGAACCGTGGCGCGCCGCGCGCCGTCGGACCCGCATGAGACGAGCACTGGCAGTTGCAGCGGGAACGATCGCACTGACGGTTGTCGCGGCGGGGCCCGCCCTCGCCTGCGGGGGACTCATCGGCCCCAACGGCGCCGTCAACCTCACGCGCACGACGACGTTCGCCGGGTACGCGAACGGCGTCGAGCACTACGTCACGTCGTTCGCCTACGCGGGCGGCGGCGGGCAGTTCGGGTCGCTCACGCCGCTGCCCGGCGTACCGACCAAGGTCGAGCGCGGCGGCGACTGGACGCTCCAGCGCCTCGTCCGCGAGACGCGGCTCGAGGAGTCGTTCCGCGCCGCGGCAGGCGCCGCGAGCGCGCCGTCTCCCACGGCGCAGGTCCTCCTCCAGGTGAAGGTCGACGCCCTCGACATCACGGTCCTCAAGGGCGGTGGCGACGCGGTCGGCGAGTGGGCCGAGAAGAACGGCTTCCGCCTCCCGCCGGACGCGCCCGAGGTCCTCGACTTCTACGCCGCCCGCAGCCCGATCTTCCTGGCGGCGGTGTTCGACGCGGACGCCGCGCGCCGCAAGGGCCAGAGCATCGGCGACGGCACGCCCGTCCACATCGAGATTCCGACCGAGAACCCGTGGGTGCCGTTGCGCATCCTCGCCCTCGGCAAGCAGGCGGCCGAGCCCGTCGACGCCGACGTCTACCTGCTCACCGAGAAGCGCCCGCGCCTGCTGTCGACCACGCCGATCGGCAACGACTTCCAGAGCCCCGAGACCCTGTCCGTCGTCTACGACGGAAAGGCGAGCGCCGAGCTCCTCAAGGACCTGCACGACGACCGTTCGGGCTCCTGGGTGCCGTCGTCCGGCTGGCTCACGAAGGTCCGCGTGTCGGGCCCCGCGAGCACCGTGACCGGCGACCTCGCGATCGACTCGCTGGGCGAGCGGCCGCCGTCGTTCGTCAAGGCGGGGCTCGCGACGCCGGCCGAGGCGACGTGGCCCGAGGAGGGCTCGCCCGTCCGCGTGCTGCTGCTGCTCTCCGTCGGGGTCGCCGTGCTCGGCGGCCTCGTCGTGGCGGCCGTACGCCGATGAGGTGGGAGAGGGGGAGCGCGGCCGTCCTTGCCCTGGCGGCCGCCTGCTCCACCACCGCGGGCGCCGACGCCCGCGAGGTCACGCTGACGATGCACTGGTCGCGGTTCGACAAGGCCGTGGTCGAGGTGCCGCGCGGCGTTCCCGTCCGGTTCGTCTACGTCAATGACGACCCGATCGCGCACGAGGTGCTCGTCGGCGACGAGGCGTTCCACCAGCGCCACGAGACCGGCGCGGAGACCCACCACGGCGCGCGCCCGAACGAGACCGAGGTGCCGTCGGGTTCGACCGTCACGACGACGCTGACGTTCGACCAGCCCGGCGAGGTGTACTTCGCCTGCCACGTGCCGGGCCACTACGCGTACGGCATGAAGGGCACGGTCCGGGTCGTCTAGGTACGGTGGCCCCGTGCCGGCCGAGTGCGACGTGGAGACCGCTTCCGGGCCCTGCGGCGTCCTCGCGGTGGGCCGTTGCTCGACCTGCGGGCGCGCGTTCTGCGGCTCCCACAGGGCGCTGAGCTTCGCGGACTGGTGCGAGCCGTGCCGCCGGGCGCGGCTGGCGGCGACGGCGGCCGAGGGCGCGCAGCGCGAGGCGGACAGGGCGGACGCGTTCGCCGACGTCGCTCGGGCCGCGAGGGCGCTGGCCGAGCGCGGCGTCCCCGCGGAGGAGATCGTCCACCGCGAGCCGGTCTGGGGCAGGAACCTCCTCGGCCGCGGCAGGTGGCGCCACGTCGAGCGGCCGACCGGGATTCGCGCCTGGCGGGCGTGCGCGGTCGAGGTCGAGCGCTTCGGCAAGACCCACCCCAAGCACGACTCCGAGTGGATCCGCGAGACGTGGGAGGCGTGGGTCGACACCGAAGGGCACGTCAGGCTCCGCAAGGACGGCGCCGGGTGGGTGCCGATCGAGGACCGCGCGAACGTGCGGGTCGACGACCTGACCGCGACGCTGCGCACCGTCGCGGCGAGCCTCAGGTCGCTCCAGTAGGGCTTGGCGAGACGCGGCCCTGCCGCGCGGGCCCAGGTGGCGACCGGCGGCTACTAGGCGTCCTCCACCACGACCCGCGAGAGCGAACGCCCCGGCAGCAGCATCGACGAGCCGAGGGCCGTGGCGACGAGCTTGCCGTCGGCGTTGTGGATCTCGGCCGTGGCGACCGACAGCGACTTGCCGTGGTTGACGACGCGGCCGACGGCGGTGAGCAGCCGCCCGTCGGGCGGCACGGGGCGGATGAACTTCACGGTCACGTCGATCGCCGCGCACGCGACGCCCGCGGGCACGAGTGTGTGCGACGCGGTCGTGACGGCGGAGTCGGCGAGGTAGACGAGGAACCCGCCCTCCACGAACCCCGTCGGGCTGCACAGCCACGGGCTCGCGGGCATCGTCCAGGTCATCGCCCCCTCCTCGACGGAGACGGGCTTCGCGCCGGTGAGGTACGCCAGCGGCGGCGGCTCGACCTCGCCTGCCGCGCAACGCCGCCACACCTCGTAGCCCGACAGGTCGTCCAGCTCGGCGCCGGCGATCCAGCCCTGGACCGGCCGCTGGTACGGGTCGGGCGTGTCGTACGCCTGCCGCTCGTGCTCCGTCACGGGAGGCGGCGGGGGCGAGTCCAGCGGCGGGAAGATGAAGCAGCGGCTCGTCGCGTGCGCGACCTCGCGGCCCTCGGCGTCGGTCACGACGGCCTCGGACAGGGCGAGCGAGCGGCCGGTGTGGATGACGCGCCCGCGCGCGGTGAGGAGGCCGCCGTCGGGGTACGCGGGCCGCAGGTACGACATCGACAGCTCCGACGTCGTGTAGATCGTCCCCGCCGGGAGCGTCGACTGGATCGAGCAGCCGAGCGGGCCGTCCGCGAGGACGGCGAGGAAGCCGCCGGGGATGACGCCCGAGTGCGACGCGAGCCAGCCGGTCGCCGGCATCGTGAACTCGCTCGTCCCGTCGCCGATCGCGGTCGGGAGCGTTCCGGTGAGGTGGTGCATCGGCGGCGGGACGGCCCGCCCCTGGATGCCCCACTCCATCTGCTCCTTGCCGGAGAGCCCGAGCATCTCCGGAACGAAGAACCCGCCCCTGTGTGGCTCGTCGAGGATCACGGCGGGAGACTAGTCGCGTGCCGGAGCTGCCTGAGGTCGAGTCGCTCGTGAGATATCTCACCTCCCGCGCGGTGGGCCGCGTGGTCGCGCGCGTCGAGCCCGTCGCGATCAGCGCGCTGAAGACGTTCGACCCGCCGGTGCAGTCGATCCAGGGACTCGAGGTGACGGGCGTCGCGCGGCACGGGAAGTTCCTCGACCTCGACGTCGACGGCCTGCACCTCGTGATCCACCTCGCCCGCGCCGGGTGGCTGCGCTGGAAGGACAGCCAGCCGGACACGCTCGCGCGGCCGGGAGGCAAGAACCCGCTCGCGTTCCGCGTCGTGCTCGACGACGGCAGCGGCTTCGACCTCACGGAGGCAGGCACGAAGAAGGGCCTCGCGGTCTACGTCGTCCGCAGGCCTGAGGACGTGCCCGGCGTCGAGCGCCTCGGCATCGACGTGCTGTCGCCGGAGTTCACGGTCGAGCGGCTCGCCGCGCTGCTCGCCGACAAGCGGCAGCAGGTCAAGGGCGCGCTCACCGACCAGTCGCTCATCGCGGGCGTCGGCAACGCGTACTCCGACGAGGCGCTGCACGCCGCGCGGCTGTCGCCGTTCAAGACGGCGGCGACGCTCACCCCCGACGAGGTCGCGCGGCTGCACGAGGGGCTCGTGCGCGTCGTCAGCGACGCCGTCGAGCGGTCCAAGGACCTGCCCGCGGGCGAGCTCAAGGCCGAGAAGAAGAGCGGCCTCGCGGTGCACGGGCGCACCGGCGAGAAGTGCCCGGTCTGCGGGGACACGGTGCGCGAGGTGTCGTTCGCCGACAAGTCGCTGCAGTACTGCGCGACGTGCCAGACCGGCGGCAAGCCGCTCGCCGACCGCCGCCTGTCACGGCTGCTGAAGTAGCTCCTCCGGCGTCAGCGGGCGGAGCACGCAGAACTCGTTGCCGTCGGGGTCGGCGAGCACGACCCACGAGACGTCCTCGCCCTGCCCGACGTCCACGCGCGTCCCGCCGAGCGCCTCGATCCGCGCGACCTCGGCGGCCTGGTCGACCGGGCGCAGGTCGAGGTGGAGGCGGTTCTTGACCGCCTTCGCGTCGGGCGTCTTGAGGAACAGCAGGTCGGGTACGACGCCGTCCTCGCGGCTGCCGGCGGGCGGCTCGAGGACGACCTCGACGGCGTCGTCGAACGTCCGCCGCCACCCGAGGACGCTCTCCCAGAACGCCGCGAGGGCGCCGGGGTCACGTGAGTCCACCACGACGGACTGGATGCGCAGGCTCATGCCCGCCGACTCTGCCACCATTCGCGGCATGAGCATCCCGACTTTCCGCGTGAACGACGTGCCGCAAGACGCGTACCTCCTGGACGTCCGCGAGGACGACGAGTGGCAGGCGGGCCACATCGAGGGCGCCACCCACATCCCGATGAGCGGCCTGATGGGACGGGTGGACGAGGTCCCGAAGGACCGCGAGGTCGTGGTCCTGTGCAAGGTCGGCGGGCGCTCGGCGCAGGTGACGGCGTTCCTGCGGCAGCGGGGCTGGGACAACGTCACGAACCTCGACGGCGGCGTCGTCGCGTGGGTGGAGGCGGGCCGCCCGCTGGTCACCGACACCGGGGCCGAGGCGACGGTGCTGTGATCGGGCGCGGCGAGGGCACGATCCTCTCGCGCGTGCAGTACGCGCGGCTGGTCGAGACGCTGCGGACGCTCTCCGACGAGGAGTGGGAGGCGCCGACCGACTGCACGGGCTGGACGGTCAAGGACGTCGCCGCGCACGTGTACGGCAACCTCGAGTGCGTCGCCGCGCCGCGGGAGTTCGTGCGCCAGGCGCGCGAGGGCAAGCGGCTCGACCCCGAGAACCCGTACGACGGCCTCAACGCCTACCAGGTGCGCAAGCACGCGTCCCTGTCGGGCCCCGAGCTCGTGCAACGGATCGCCGGCATCGCCGACGGGGCGCTGCGCCACCGCGCCCGCACGCCGTGGGTCCTGCGCCAGGCGATCCGCCCGCGCCTCGACGTCGCGGGGCGGGTGTCGATGTCGTTCGTCCTCGACACGATCTACACGCGCGACACGTACATGCACCGCGTCGACGTCGCCCGCGCGACCGGCCGCGAGCTCGTCGTGGACGAGGTCGAGGGGCGCATCGTCGAGGACATGGTCGAGGAGTGGGCGGACCGGCACGGGCAGCCGTACACGCTGACGTTGACGGGTCCAGCGGGCGGCACGTGGCAGCGCGGCAGCGGCGGCCCGGTCCTGACGTGCGACGCCGTCGAGTGGACGCGGGTCAACAGCGGCCGCGCCACGGGAGAGGGGCTGCTCGCGACGCGCGTGCAGTACTGACCGAAGGATCGCGCGCCCCCGCGCGTATCGACAGTGCGTCCGGCCCGAGGACGCGCAGGGGGTGTCGAATGACGATCTACGCGCTGCCCGAGGCGCCACGGCACGCGGACCCGTACGACGGCGGGCGCGCCGCCGTCGAGGAGCTCTGCCGGTCGGTGTTCGCGAAGCCGTACCTGCGGATGCCGCAGCTCGCCGCGCTGCGCGCGCACGACGAGGCGCGCGGCTCCGGCTACGTCGCCACGCTGGCCACGTGCCTCGACTCGCTCGGCAACGCCGCCGCGTCGGCCGAGCGGCTCGGCGTGCACGTCAACACGTTCCGCTACCGCCTCCGGCGCCTCGCCGAGGTCGGCGGCATCGACCTCGACGACCCGGACACGCGGCTGGTGCTCGGCCTCGAGCTGGCCGCGCCGCCGCCCGACCCGTGGCCACCCTCCTCCGGCGAGGCGCCCGTCGCGGTGGTGGCGCTGCGCGTCCTCGGCGGCGACGACGACGCGCCGTGCAGGCTCGCGCGGATGGTCGCGCTGTCGTGGGACGCGCTGCGCACGTCGGCCGGGTGCGACGTCGCGGGACACGTCGTCTACTCCGTCGTCTCGCTCGGCTCCGCGTCGAGCGCGGCGGTCGTGACCGCGACCGTGCGCCGCGCCGTTCGCGAGGCGGAGAACGCGCTCTCGCTGCCGGTGCTCGCGGGCATCGGCCCCGCGGTCGCCGGCACGTGCGAGGTCGAGGTCTCGCGCCGCCTCGCCGACGACGTGCTGCGCGCCCTCGCGAGCCGGGGCGGCGAGCGCGTCGCGACGCTGGAGGACGTACGGACCGAGGTCGTGCTGCGCGCGTTCGCCGCCGCCGCGTCCGAGTGGCCCGACCTCGACGGCGGCGCGGTCGCGCGGCTCGCGGCACACGACGCGGCGCACGGCACGCGCTACGTCGCGACGCTGCGCACGTACCTCGAGTGCTTCGGCGACGTCGGCGAGGCGGCGACGCGGGCGTACGTGCACGTGCGGACGTTCCGCTACCGGCTGCGCCGCATCGAGGCGCTGTCGGGGCTGTGCCTGCGCGACCCGGCGTGGCGCCTCGCCGCGCACCTGGAGCTGCGCGTACGGCCTCGCTAGAGGTCCGCGTCGACCGCCTTCCTGAGGTCGTCGGCGATGTCCCACGTGTTGACGTGCATGGCCGCCGTGACGCGCCCGTCGCGCTTCCACCACGCGACGAACGCGCTGTCGTCGCCCTCGATCGTCACCTCGTCGGTGGGCGCGCCGTGGCCGACGTACTCCATGCCGAGGTCGTACTGGTCGGAGAAGAAGTACGGCAGGCGCTCGTACGGCTCGGCCCTCCCGGTGGCATTGCGGCCCGCGGCGGTGCCCTGGTTGAGCGCGTTCGCCCAGTGCTCGACGCGCAGCCGCGCGCGGTAGCGCGGGTGCCACGCGTTGGCGACGTCGCCGGCGGCGTAGACGCCGATCGCGCTGGTGCGCAGGAGCTCGTCGGTGAGGACGCCGTCGTCGACGTCGAGCCCCGCGCCCGTCGCGACCTCGACGTTCGGCACGACGCCGACGCCCGCGACGACGAGGTCGGCGGGAACGACGTCCCCGCCCGCCAGCACGACGCCCTGCTCGGTCACGGCCTCGACGCCGCTGCCCATGCGCAGGGTGACGCCGTGGCGTTCGTGCAGCCGCGCGAACACGCCGCTCACCTCCGCGCCGAGGACGCGGTGCAACGGACCCGGCATCGGGTCGACGAGCACGACCTCCGCGCCCGCCTGCCGCAGTGACGCCGCGACCTCGCAGCCGATCCAGCCCGCGCCGACGATCGCGACGCGCGTCCCCGGGCTAGCGGCCTCGCGCAGCGTCCGGGCGTCGTCCACCGTGCGGAAGTAGCGCAGCCGCTCGCCGCCGGGGATGCCGAGGCGGCGGGGCGACGTGCCCGTCGCGAGGACGGCGGCGTCGTACGCCAGCTCCCGGCCGTCGTCGAGGTGCACGCGCCGCGCGGCGGGGTCGAGGCCGACGACGCGCGTGCCGGTGACGAGGTCGTACGGCGGCTCGGCGTGTACCGGCTCGGACTCCTTTTCGCCGCGCAGCACGTCCTTGGACAGCGGCGGCCGCTCGTACGGCGCGTGCGGCTCGTCGCCGACGACGACGACGTCCCACCCCTCGCCCGCCGCGGCCTCGGCCGCCTTCGCGCCGGCGAGCCCGCCGCCGACGACGACGAGGCGGCTCACGAGGACGGCCTGGCGAGCGCGAAGAACTCCGCGCGCGAGCGCGGGTCGTCGCGCAGCAGCCCGTGGAGGGCGGACGTGACGGTGCGCGAGCCGGTCGCGCGGACGCCGCGCAGCGACATGCAGAGGTGCTCGGCCTCCAGGACGACGCCGACGCCCTTGGGGGCGAGGTTCTCCTGGAGCCAGTCGGCGACCTGCTTGGTCAGCGCCTCCTGCACCTGGAGCCCGCGCGCGAACGTCTCCACGATGCGCGCCAGCTTCGACAGGCCGAGGATGCGCTCGCCCGGCAGGTACGCCACGTGCGCGACGCCGGTGAACGGCAGCAGGTGGTGGCGGCACAGGGAGTGGAAGGGGATGTCGCGCGCGATGACGAGCTCGTCGTACCCCTCCTCGTTGGGGAACGTCGTCGGCGTGAACTCCCGCGGCGTCAGCAGCTCGAGGTAGGCGGCCGCGACCCGTCGCGGCGTCTCCTTCGTGTGGTCGTCGTCGAGGTCCTGGCCGAGGGCGACGAGCAGGTCGGCGACGGCGCGTTCGGCGGCGTCGAGGTCGACCGTGCCCCTGCTCTCCACGAGCGCGAGCGTCATCCGGTGCTCCTTCTTGCGGTGAAGGGCACTGACGATAGAGACGTGCGGAGCGTTACGTCAATGACTCTAGGTTTTAGAGAGGAACCGCCGCACGTCCGCCGCCTCCGCGTCGAGCGCCCGCTCGTCCACCTCGCGGAACGGCGCCAGCGCGACCCGCCCGCGCTCGTACGTCCACGTCGCCACGGCCTCGCCGCTGACGAGCGCGAACGGCCGGAAGATGCCGTTGTCGGTCACGAGCCGCCCCGCGTCGGCGCCGACGACGTCGTCGCGGCGCTCCCACCCGAGCAGCAGCGGGTCGAACGCGCCGAGCAGGGTCGGCGGCGCCTCCGCCCCGCGCGCGCCCGGCGGCCGCGCGTCGCGCAGCGCGGCCCTCGTGTCGCGCAGCGGGAGCCCGCTCCACTTCGCGAGGTCGCGGTCGTTCGCGGGGCCGTGGCCGGCGAGGTAGCGCTGCCCGAGCCTGCGCAGCGCCTCGTCGCGGTCGACGGGCGGGTACGGCTCCATGCGGACGAACGCCTGCTCGCCGCCGCGCATCGGGCCGCGTACGCAGTGCCCGCGCAGGCTCGCGAGGGCCACCACGTGGACGAGCGCCTGGCCCTGCGTCCGTACGCCCTCCGCCGCGATCGCCTCGCGCAGCTCGCCCCGGGTGCGCGGCCCCTCGGCGAGCGCCGCGACGACCGCGCGGACGCCGCGCTCGGCGTCCTCGGGAGGCACGCCCTCCTGCGCGAGGCGGCGGGCGTTGCCGGCCCTCAGCGTCGGCGCGGTCAGCGCGTGCAGCCACGGGTAGTCCTCGGCGAGGATGAGGTGCAACGTCCCCCGGTTGAGCCACGTCACGACGCACGTGCCGTCGTCCAGCGCCGCGTCGACGTCGCGCGCGGTGAGCCCGCGGCTGCGCGCGCGGATCGCGAGGCGGAACCCGCGCGGGTCCTGCGCCTGCACGGCGAGGAGCCGTTCGACGACGCCGGCGACGCTCGTCGCGCGGCGTCCCGAGAGCAGCTGCGAGGTCAGGCGGCGCGGGTCGGCGGGCACGCCCCCCTGTCTACCGCCTGCGGCGGGTGACGAGCAGCCCCAGGCCGACGACGGCGAACGTCGCCGCGACCGGCAACGCGCCCGTGCCCGCCGTCGGCGCCTGCGCGGCGGGCGAGGGTGGGGGCGTGGACGGTGCCGGCGTGGACGCTGGCGGCGTCGCGGCGGAGGGCGGGCGGCCCTCGCCGAGCGAGGCGGGCGGCTCCGTGACCGAGTGGGTGCCGCCGCACAGGTCGGCCCGCAGGCGCCCGTCCCGCTCGACCGCCCACACCACGGCGCGGCCGCTCGCCGGGATCTCGAGGCCGCACGACGCTCCGGAGCTGTCCGTGTGCACCTCGGCGACGGGCCCCACGGTGCCGGAGTACACGCGCTCGACGGCGACGACGTACGTCGCCCGAGTCCCTGCCACCTCGCGGCGCAGCACGTCGCCGTAGAAGACCGTGCCCGCCAGCGGACGCTCGTCCGCCGGTGCCAGCACGCACGAGCACGCGTACGCGCGCGGGGCGGGGAGCAGTGCCATCGCGAGGAGGCCGAACAGCGTGAGCAGGCGCGTCATGCGGCTACGACGCCGCCGGAGGCCGCGGCGTTCCGTCAGGGGAGCCCGCGGCCCGCCTTCGTGACGGCCGCGCGCGCGATGCGTTCGAGGTCGGCGGGCGCGAGCCGCGGCCCGCGCCCGTTCAGCGCCGTGACGGTGCTGCCCACCAGGAGCAGCGTGTGGTTGCGGATGCGGACGACGAGCACCGTCATCGACAGCCGCCAGATCTCGAACTCCGTGGTGACGCGCGACGCGAGCGTCTCGTCGCCGAGCCGGGGGAACGGCACCGCCGAGACCCGCACCTCCCGGGCGATGCCCGCGTCCTCGTACCGGAACGACGGGCAGCGCGACAGCGCCGTCCGCAGCGCGGCGATCCGCGCCGTGACGTCGGCGGCCGAAGGCAGCGACGCGAGGGACTCCGTGACGAACGGCCCGAGCTCGTCCTGCTGCCCGAAGCGGGCCTCGGCGCCGTCGGCGCCGCCGGCGAACGCCTCGTCCAGCGCCGCGAGCGGCCCGCAGCCCCTCGCGAACGAGTCGACGTCCTCGTCGTCGTCCCGCACGAGGCTCCACCCCGTGGGCAGGTCCTTCACGGCGAGCAGCGCCGAACGCAGCCGCGCCGCCGTCGCGACAGGGGCCCCCGGCGTCGCCGGCGCCGAGGTCGTGACCGTGCCGGCGCGCTCGGGCGTCGCGTCGCCGCCGCAGGCGGCGAGCAGGAGCAGCGCGAGCGCAGCGGTACGGCGCACGGTCGACCCCCGTCCGTGGGTGCTTGGCTGCCCACGTCGTTCCTCGCGGCCTGCCGGAGAAACGTGGCACGGTCGCCGGCGACCGCGAAGGCGCGACTGGCCGTCCGCCTAGGTGTTGGTGTCCTCGGGCGGCACGTCGCCGGGCAGCGGTGCCGCGCCGCCGCCGGCCGTGCCCGCCGCCGCGACGGCGCCGACGGTGTACGACGTCATCGACAGCGACCCGTACGCGTAGCCGTCGACCAGCACCTCCGGCGTGACGCCCGCCGCGTCGGCGAGGCCCGCGACGTAGAGCAGCGGGAGGAAGTGGTCCGGCGTCGGCACCGCGACGTCCCAGTCCGCGTGCACGAACAGCCGCGCCACCGCCGCCGGGTCCGTCGTCATCGCCTCGCGCGCCGCCTCGTCGAAGCGCCGCGCCCAGTCGTAGCCGTCGTCGGGGTGGGCGAAGTCGGCGCGGGCGAGGTTGTGCACGACGTTGCCGCTGCCGGCCACGAGCACGCCGCGCTCGCGCAGCGGCGCGAGCCGCCTGCCGACATCGAGGTGGTAGTCGAGCGGCTGCATGGCGTTGATCGCGAGCTGCACGACAGGCACGACC